>NZ_JXJW01000020.1 GCF_002441695.1 Pseudolactococcus piscium | reverse complement strand
TCGAAATATGCCTTTTGTCTCCAGTCTGAGTAATAATGAATTATTACTTCCCAATAAGTACACACTTAATTAAAGAAATTCACATCGCAAATGATATGGTCGATAATGATACTACTCATAATTATATTCGTCCCTTTGTTCAACATAATTTGAGTAATGGGTTAAGGATTAGATATTCTGAAATTCAGTATGAAGGAATCGGACTAACGTTAATTGATCTGGAAAACAGTACTTATAAGATTACAGAAGGATTTAATTTGAATAAGTTTTTGACTGGAATAGATAAGCTTCAAAAAGTTCAACTTTACAGAGTCCCAGTCTTGACACCAACGGTATTGTCACAACACGAAAGAGCAATAGGAATACCTGTTGAAGGTGTGGGAGCAGATTTATTGCTAAGACAACAGCGAATTGTAGATTTTATCAAATCAATGAACAAAAAGCAGCGAGATGAATTTATGAGAAAATATCACTACGATTGACATCTCAAAATCAGCCTTACTATATTATGCTCTTAACCATTCTCTTATACAAAAAGTAACGAGAGATTGTAAGATAAAAATAGAAATAAAATTACCTTAAGGTGATCGTAATAATACTGAAATTTGATGATTCCTGGTAGAAATTATAGTGACCGCGTAGTTCATAATAAATTTCTATTAATAAAGGATATCCAGTGGTATAATAGGGTTAGTAAGAAATAAGAAAAGGTAATCTTATGAAAAATCACTCAAATAATAAATCTGTGCAAAAAGAAATAGGTATTAGTAATCAAGATGGTTCTGTTTTATCAAAAAGGACTTTCAATAGATATGAGGAGAAAAAACAAATAAGACTGATTAGGGATCTAACTTTTCAAATTGCAAATCTACCTCAGTTAATTGAACAATTATCTAAAGGGAAAGAAATAGCTTTAAATGTATCTAAAGAATTTGCCACTAAAATAGCGAACGGAGAATTAGAATTCATTCGAAAGGGGAATACAGGCGAGGCAGTTGGCATCTTACGGGATGCAACTTCGAAGAAAATGTTTGCTCAACTACCGATTAAAGAATTGCCTCTTGAGCTTGGTTCATCAATAGCAACAGCAGGATTAAGTATGCAATTACAAGAAATTTCTCATAAACTTGAGGAGTTAGGAGATAAGATTAATCGAGTTAATCGAAATTTTGATTTGAATCGATATGCTGAAGTTCAATCTGCTCAAGATAAGTATAAACTGGCATTACTAAGTAAAGACCTAGAAGTAAAAAAAACACTTTTGATAGAATCATTATCACAGGGGACATATGCTTATAATCTTCTTTTAAACCAACTTTATGAGACAAAAATGAATTTAAGGAATTCAAATAATAATGAAAATGTTTTATCTAACTTATTTAAGTCAAAAGCTGATGAGCAGGCAAAACTGGCTGAAACAGCATTGGATAATTTGGAGTATTTGAAAGACGCATTCAGTTTTCAGATTGCAACGTTAGCCGAACTTAGGGAGTACGATGCATTAAATTATGCTTTGCAAAAGTTTAACGAAGTTGTTTCAGAAGATTTTTCAGGTGACGATGCATTATTTCTGGATGGTCATTTGCCACCTAAATATAAAAATCCTTTTAAATATCTATCTGGAAATGTAATCGATGCTACTACATCAATTATAGAATTTATTGATGACAATGAAGATTTGTTGGAGTTACATTTTTTACCAAGCGAACTAAAAATTCAAAAAAAGGAGCAAAAAGAAAATGTCGAATAACATCTGTAAAATAAAACAATGCGAGAGAGAAATCCAAGCTGGAGAAGAGTACTGTCATCATCATAAAAAGAAACACAGCGAGAAAAATGGTAATATTATTAAAGGTATTCTCGGACTTATAGGAATAGTTGTCATGGGCATAATTACCAGAGAGAAAATTGATAACAATAAGTAATAACCAATGAAATAATTAATAACTCTATCCAGAAGTTGATGCGCACGCCAAAATATAAACTTTTGAAATCAAGTATTGTGATGTGACCCCCAAAATATAAACTTTTGAAATCAAGCATTTACTGCTTGATTTTTTGTTAGTTTGATAACGACATGCTATCTTAAAATGGTATTTATCAGCTATTAATTGATAGCTACCAAAGCATTTTTCATAATATAATACGGTATTTAGTTTTATATTAAATGAATATTTTATCATTATAAAAGACTGGAGAGGATATATTGTGGGTGCATATCAAGTGGTTAAGTGTCTTTATACTAGGAAATGTTAAGAGTTTTATTATATCATCCCCAACATACTAATAGATATGAAAAGCGAACTTCTTAAAAAAATAAAAAAGTGTACATTTTTATTGACAATCTACCGCATGAGGCGCACTTAGCTAAAAATAAATAGTAGATCGAACTACTTAAAAGGCCGATAGGTATCTTTCTTTGCTTCATATTCTCTCATATAGACAATTTTGTTGTGTTTTACCCTAAGCACTGTTGTACCAGAAAAAGAGCGATGTTCCCTTTTATATCGGTAAGTAAAATCCCACTCAAAAATAGACGTCATTGAGTGTGCATCAAAATAATGCTGATTGATACACCAATCAAATACCTGATTATTTTTGTTTTGGTGCCAATGCGAAAACCATTGTTTAGCTTCATTTTTTCCATAATAACTGGCGCCAAAGCATTCAATGATTGTCACTTTCTCATCTAAACTGAATAGAAAAGCATCAATATCCTGACTTACCCAACTATTCGTATATACTTGAAATAATGCCAAATGATTTTCCACTTGTTGTATCATTTATTTGTCCTCTTTTTATATATGTTAATAGGTTAAGTGTACCACGACTAATAAGAGAATGCAGTAAATCAGACATACACCCTATTAACGCTATAAAATATAAAAGGCAATGTTTACCTAGTCAGCAAAATTTCTGGACATCCGTGACATAAACGTCCAAAATTGCGAGTCATATTAGTTGTATTTACCTTCTGAAGTGAGTATGATTTAGTTGTACAAAACAAAATATAAGGAGATATAACCATGCAAAAAATATATACAACAAAAATGATCAACACAGGTGGTCGCTCAGGAGAAGTGCATAGCCCAGATAATAGCTTTGAACTTAAAATTGCTGCACCAGGCTCACATGTTGCAGACACAACGAATCCTGAACAACTCTTTGCAGCAGGCTACAGTGCTTGTTTCAACAGTGCGCTTGATCTGGTAAAAGAAGGCAAAGGCGTTAAAGCTGCTTCAACGATTAGTGCGCAAGTTTCTCTTTACGCAGAAACACCGACAAGCTATGTAATCGGTGTTGTACTAGAGGGGCATATTGAAGGCCTATCGCTTGAGGAAACACAAGAACTCCTTGATATTGCGCATACCGTTTGCCCATATTCTAAGGCAACTGCTGGCAATATAGATGTTGTCATTAAGGCTGTCTAAGCTAAAAAGATCAGGTATCACGAAGGAGGCACGGATGAGCTTTTATGACTTTACTGCTGTAAAAATGAGTGGTCAAGAAGTTGATATGCAGGACTACAAAGGCAAGGTTGTCATTGTCGTCAATACTGCCAGTAAATGTGGATTGACCCCTCAGTTTGCAGGACTGGAAGCACTATATACAACCTACAAAGAGCAAGGCCTTGAAATATTAGGTTTTCCAACCAATCAATTTGGCCATGGTGATGCTGAGGAAAATGAGTCGATTGAATCATTTTGCCAGTTAAACTATGGGGTTACCTTTACCATGTTTCAAAAGATTAAAGTAAATGGTGGTGATACCCATCCTCTCTTTAAGTTTCTTAAGCATGAAGCCAAAGGGACGATGGGCAGTGGTATCAAATGGAATTTCACCAAATTCTTGATTGACCGCGATGGCCAGGTAATCGATCGGTTTGCACCTACGACTGATCCAAAAGAGATGACTGAAGCCATTAAAAACCTGCTATAACAGGTTACGATGCTATCTTGAATCAAACATAAGATAAAAAGATCGATGATTAAGTTTATCGATCTTTTTTTATACCTACATAAATAGATTATCACGATTCATGACCATCTTTAAGCGATGTCACCAGAAAAACTGAATGTCGGGTTAAATGCCCAAAATAGGAAACTTCCGCTATGAATTTTGTGGCTGAATGTGTTAGAATATGATTAAAAGTTATGAAAAGTCATATGCTTTTCACACCTTTTTCATGAATAGATGACTAAAGGATAGGCTGGCTTAATAATCTAAGAGTTAGGACATGGGTCAACTTGATTTATCTTTTGCCTTGAGGTCATATCCTAGCCAACTAAAATACGAAAATAAGGAAGTTTAAAAAATGTCTGAACCAATAAAATTATTTCAATATAATACCCTATCAGCACTCATGAGCGGTCTTTTTGAAGGCAGTATGACGATTGGTGAGTTACTCGAACAAGGTGACTTAGGGATTGGGACACTAGATGCGATCGATGGGGAATTGATTGTGCTTGATGGCAAAGCCTATCAGGCGCGTGGTGATAAGACGATTACAGAAGTAGGACTTGATGTTAAAGTACCTTATGCAGCTGTTGTTTTTCATCAGGCTGAAGTCATCTTTAAACAACGCTTTAAAGCGTCTAAAGATGAACTGCATACACGGATAGAAACTTATTATGATGGTGCCAACCTTTTTCGGTCGATCAAGATTCATGGTACCTTTGCTAAAATGCATGTCCGAATGATTCCTAAAGCCAAAGCAGGGGCAAGATTTGCTGATATCGCCAATAACCAACCTGAATATACAGAAGAAAATGTCACAGGTACCATCGTAGGTATCTGGACACCTGAGATGTTTCATGGTGTGAGTGTCGCGGGTTACCATCTGCATTTTATTACAGATGATCATACCTTTGGTGGGCACGTTCTTGACTATGTGATTACAGAAGGTGTGGTTGAAGTGGGTGCTGTTGATCAACTAGACCAACGCTTCCCCGTACAAGACCGGAAATACCTATTTGCTAAATTAAACCTAGATGAATTAAAAGAGGATATTAAGAAAAGTGAATAATGCAAGTATAGATTGGATTCATTCGCGCCTAAAATTTGGCATTAAACCTGGTTTATCACGCATCATATACCTGCTTGATCAACTAGATAATCCTCAGAATAAGCTAAAGACAGTGCATATTGCTGGAACAAATGGCAAGGGCTCTACGGTCACTTTTTTAGCTAATATCTTACAACAATATGGTCTTAAAGTCGGAACCTTCACCTCACCGTATATCGAGATCTTCAATGAACGGATTGCCATCAATGGACGTTTTATTTCAGATCAAGAACTAGATGATGTTGTCGCACGTATCAAACCCATCGTCCTGAAAATGGATGAGGATGCGGCACTCGTTAATATCACTGAGTTTGAGATTTTGACCGCAATCGGTTTCTACTATTTTCATATACAGGCTGTTGACATCGCCCTGATAGAGGTTGGCTTAGGCGGCTTATACGACTCAACCAATGTCATCACGCCGTTAGTATCAGCTATTACAACGATTGGCTTAGATCATCAAGAGATTTTAGGGGATACAGTGGCTAAGATTGCCAAAGAAAAAGCAGGGATTATCAAACCTGCTGTTCCAGTTGTTGTAGGTGCTAGCGTTGGGATTCCTGAGACTGCTTTTGAGGTTATCTCTGCCGTTGCAAAAAGTCAGGATGCACCACTTTATCGGCCTGATTTAGACACTCAGTTTGATCTGACACTGCATGGTAAGTATCAACAAGAAAATGCGGCACTAGCAGTTAAACTGTTTGATGTACTCGCTTCGAAAATCGGGCTAACACCAAGTGCTGATAAGATCGCCACAGGTTTAAAACAAGCCTTCTGGCCAGCAAGAATGGAAGATCTAGGTGGCTTTATTTTAGATGGCGCCCATAACATCCCTGCCATTAAGCGCTTAGTAGCTGAATTTTCTGGCAAGCAAAACGTCAATATTTTATTCTCGGCCCTGCAACGCAAGGATTTTCATGAGATGATTGGCCTATTAAAAACGATCCCAAATGTAAGCATCACCTTGACCACTTTTGACTATCCCAATACCATCGTAGCTAGTGATGTTGCCGATATTTCAGATGTTGCCTGGTTGGACATTTGGCAAGACTTTGTTGATGGCCCTCATCAATCAGGAGACTTGTATCTGATTACGGGCTCTCTATATTTTATGAGTCAGGTCAGAAGTTATTTAAATGACAATAAAAAAATAACTAAATAAGCAGGCTGTTGCTATGCTGTATGATTTAGTGGGCACAAGTTTTTGTGCTATTTTTTTTTAGAAAATGAAAGGTAGAGCATCATGATTAGATTCAAGGCAGTTAAAAAACGCTATCAGGAAAAATTGATTTTAAAACGGATTGACCTAGATATCCTATCTGGAGAGTTTTTAGTGCTAGTCGGGCCTAGTGGGTCAGGTAAAACAACCATACTGAAAATGATTAATCGCTTGATTGAGCCGTCTGATGGGGAAATTTTCATTAATAATCAGCCCATCAAGTTGATTGATAAGCGATCGCTAAGATTAGATATGGGATATGTCCTACAGCAGATTGCCTTATTTCCCAACATGACGGTTTCTGAAAATATCGAATTGATTCCAGAAATGAAAAAGATGCCCAAAGCAGATCGACTAGTCTTGGTAACTGAATTGCTAGATAAGGTTGGGCTAGCGGCTTCTGAATATGCGACGAGATACCCTAGAGAGCTATCAGGTGGGGAGCAGTAGCGTGTTGGTATTCTACGTGCCATTATCGGTAAACCTAAAGTGTTATTGATGGATGAGCCATTTAGCGCACTTGATCCTATCTCACGAAAGCAACTCCAAGAATTGATTCTGAGCTTACAGCGTGAGTTTGAGATGACGACTGTTTTTGTGACACATGATACGGATGAAGCCATCGCCTTAGCTGATCGGATTGCCGTCTTACATGACGGGGAACTTGTCCAATTAGCTAGTCCAGATGAGATCATGAAAAATCCGGCTAGTCCATTTGTTGCAACACTTTTTGGAGGAACAAAACATGACTAAATTAGTCGATACCTTTGTCGATCGCTTCCAGGAATGGGTCGTCGCACTCGGTCAACATATCCAACTATCACTTGTAACCCTCTTAGTCGCGATTATTATCTCCATACCGGCAGCTATTTTATTGAGTCAGCATAAAAAAGGGGCAGCGCTCATGCTCCAACTGACTGGTATTTTACAAACGATTCCTTCTTTAGCACTCCTAGGTCTGTTTATTCCTTTTATGGGGATTGGTACCCTACCAGCCTTGAGCGCATTAGTTATCTATGCGATTTTTCCTATCTTTCAAAGTACCTTAACTGGTTTATCAGGTATCGACCCTAGTCTTATTGAAGCAGGTGAAGCCTTTGGGATGACCAAGTTAGAGCGCCTAAAAAAGTTTGAAATTGCCTTAGCCATGCCGGTTATTATGTCGGGTATTCGAACCTCTGCTGTTATCACCATAGGGACAGCAACTCTGGCAGCCTTGATTGGTGCAGGAGGATTAGGCTCATTTATTTTATTAGGGATTGACCGAAATAATAGTAGTTTGATTTTGATCGGTGCCATATCCTCAGCGATTTTGGCTATCTTTTTCAATCTGTTATTAAAATTTTTCGAAAAGGCTAAGCTTAAGACGATTGGCATATCTTTTATTGTATTAGTTATCGCAGTAGTTGGGTCTTTTACACCAGCAATTATGGCACAACATACTGAGCAAAAAACGATCGTCATTGCTGGAAAAATGGGACCAGAACCTGAAATCCTAATCAACATGTATAAGCTATTGATCGAGTCTGATTCAAAGCTAACTGTGACGGTCAAACCAAATTTCGGTAAAACAAGCTTTTTATACGATGCCTTGAAGTCAGGTGATATCGACATCTATCCGGAATTCACTGGGACAATCACATCTAGTCTACTCAAGCCAACCCTTTCAGGATTATCAAATGATGCGGTGCAAGTCTATCAGGCAGCACGTGACGGGATTTTAAAACAAGATAAGCTAGTTTTATTACCACCGATGGCCTATCAAAATACCTATGCAGTTGCTGTACCAAAACAACTTGCAAGCACTTATCATCTCACGACCATATCTGATTTAAAGCAAGTCCAGGATAAAATTAAGGCAGGCTTTACAATCGAGTTTAATGACCGAGAAGATGGCAATAAGGGGCTAAAATCAGTTTACGGGTTAAACTTAGCTACCGCGACGATGGAACCAGCACTGCGCTATCAAGCCATTAAATCAGGTAGCGTACAAGTGGTAGATGCCTATGCGACTGATCCAGAAATAACCAAGTATGATTTAGTTGTCCTCAAAGATGACAAGCATCTCTTCCCACCTTACCAAGGTGCACCACTTATGAAGGCAGCATTGCTAAAAAAACATCCAGAGATAAAGCAAATATTAACACAGTTAAGCGGGAAAATATCTGAGGAAGAGATGAGTAAGATGAACTATGAAGTGGGGATCGAAGGCAAATCAGCAGCAAGTGTGGCAAAAGCCTATCTAGAAAAACATCAGCTGATCAAATAACCAAACATGACTTACCAATACGACGACTTACTGTTTAAAAACTTAGGCCTAAAAAAATAAATGAAAAAAAATAATGTTTACTGGTTTACATTATTTTTTTTTGTGATATAATTAACTGGTAAACTAAATAAAGGAAGCGGAAAAATGAAGAAAAAAATACTTTTAGGCTTATTGGCGACGACAGCTATTATGGCACTAGGTGCATGTGGAACGAGTGGTCAAACGGCTAAAAAAGATGGTAAATTACAGATCGTCACCACTTTTTATCCGATGAAAGAATTTACAGACCAAATCGTTGGTGACCAAGCAAACGTATCAGTATTGGTCAAACCTGGTATTGAGCCACATGATTTTGAACCGTCAGCTAAAGATGTGGCTGCCATTCAAGATTCGGATGCTTTCGTTTATAATAACGAAAACATGGAGACCTGGGTTAAGAAGACGACTAAAGATATGAAAAAAGTCGATGTGATTAAGGCATCTGAAGGGATCTTACTGCTACCAGGTGTGAGTGAAGAAGAATCTGGGCATGATCATAGCGATGGCCACACGCACGTACTCGACCCGCATGTCTGGTTAGCACCTAGTCTTGCCATTAAGGAAGTGGAAACGATTCGGGATCAGCTGATTAAAAAGTTCCCAAATAAGAAAACGATTTTCACTAAAAATGCGGCAGCTTATTTGACCAAACTAAAAGGATTAGATCAGGCTTATAAAGATGGGCTAGCAAACGCTAAACAAAAGAATTTTGTGACACAACACGCTGCATTTGCCTACTTATCACTTGAATATGGGTTAAATCAAATTTCTGTTTCCGGTATTAATCCTGAAACGGAACCCTCTGCTAGTCGACTTAAGGATTTGAAAGCTTATGTAGAAAAAAATGATATTCAATATATCTACTTTGAAGGTAACGCCTCTGACAAAGTCGCAAAAACATTAGCAGATGAGGCTGGCGTTAAAACTTTAGCCCTTAATCCTTTAGAATCCTTGACCCAGGATCAAGAAAAAGCTGGCGAAGATTATATTTCTGTCATGACTGAAAACTTGAAAAATTTGCAGAAAACAACAAATGCTGAGTCCAAGGTAACGGCAATAGAACCTGAAAAACCTGCTGAAAAAACAACTGCCCAAGGTTATTTTAAAGATAACCAGGTTAAGGATCGTAAGCTGTCCGACTGGACAGGTAATTGGCAGTCAGTCTATCCTTTACTTCAAAAAGGTGAGCTAGATCAAGTCATGCGCTATAAATCTCTGATGAACAAAGATATGACCGAAGCAGCCTATAAAGCCTACTATATGACAGGTTACAAGTCAGATGTTGAGAAAATTGACATCAAAAATGACAAAGTGAGGTTTACGATCAACGGGAAAGTAAATCAAGCAACGTACAAGTATGCTGGCAAGGAAACACTGACCTATAAAAAAGGGAATAGAGGCGTTCGCTATCTATTTGAAGCTGTTGGAGAAACAAATGGCGCCTACAAATATATTCAATTTAGTGACCATGGTATTTCCCCTGCAAAAGCGGACCATTTTCACATCTACTATGGTAATGATAGCCAAAAAATGCTAACAGAAGAGCTTACAAACTGGCCAACTTATTATCCATCAGATATGAGCGCGACAGCTATTGCACAAGAGATGATTGCCCATTAAAATATAAGCAATCTATTAAACGGAGATGAGGCCAACGGTACTAGCTGTTGGCTTTTTTTGTGCTTAGATTTGAGACGTGCTATAATAAACTAAGTAAAATAGACAAGCGGGAGTGTCACCATATGAAAAACTATGAAAAATTGTCAGAAAGCTATTATGATAAGCATGCCAAAAAATTTGATCACTCATTTGATGGGTTTTTATCAGGTTTTTTTAAACGGTATATTGTCAAACAGCTCGAGATAAAGGATGATATGACAGTTTTAGATGTTGGTGCAGCAACAGGCAAGTTGTTAAAGATGTTATCAACCGATCATAAGTTCGAAGGAACTGGCCTCGATATCTCGTCTGAGATGACACGACTAGCCAGGCAAACCTATCCAGAGTTTCAGTTTGTCACTGGTTCTGCCATGGTCCTCCCTTTTTCAGATGCATCATTTGATGTCGTCATCTGTTCAGCCTCTTTTCATCACTTTCCAGATCCCGTCTTATTTTTGCAAGCAGTACAAGGCATCTTAAAACCAGGTGGTAAGCTTGTCATTGCTGAAATACGTATCCCTGTCTTTCACGGTCTCTATAATTGGTACATAGATATCTTTTCAAAAGAAGGTGATGTCAAAGTCTATGCCGTTGATGAGTTATCTGACTTGCTCGAAACGGCAGGGTTTGTCCTTATCAAAGGCCGTAAACGACTACAAATTCAATACTTTGAAGCACATAAGAAGCAATAGAGACAAGTAAAAATCCTGACATATCATCATGATACGTCAGGACTTTTATTTATTTTACAACGACACAAACAGCCTCTGGTACAGTAAAGTCATGTTGCACTTCACTCAAGTGTCCCGTTTCTTGATCACGTAAGAAAGTGGTCACATTATCAGAATCTTGATGTGGCACAACAAGAATTTTTTCGTTAGTCGATAAAATGAAATCACGAGGAATTTTACCATTTGTTGTGATTAATTGGATGCGTCCGAGTGTCCCATCAGCAAGTACCTCATAGACAGCGATAGAATCATGTCCACGATTTGAAGCGTAAAGGAATTTGCCATCAGAGGAGATGCGAATGGCCGCAGTGCCGTTAAATGTATCCCAATTTTCAGGTAGGGTAGAGATGACTTGAAGTAAACTGAATCGACCAACACCATCATAAATGAGGACTTCAATCGTACTGTTTAATTCACAGATGAGATAAGCGATTTTTTGAGAAGGATGGAAGACGATATGTCTAGGTCCTGCGCCTGGTGTTGCTTGATAAGTTGCAAGTTTGCTTAATTTACCACTAACAGACACATCATAAGTCACGACCTCGTCAGTGCCTAAATCACACGTAACTAGAAAGTGATCAGGTGTTAAGTCTGAGTAATGAACGTGTGGGCTTGCTTGATTCTCATGTGGACCAGAGCCAACATGGACGTCTGTATCTGTAAGTGTGAGAGACCCATCACTAGCACGTTGATAAACACTGACTTCACCTTTATGGTAGTTAGCGCCATAAACGAGTTGACGTGCTTCATCAACTGCGACATAACAAAGTGGCGCACCAGGTGCAACAACATGATTTAATAAGTCACCATCTGCAGTAAAAGCAGCAATACCACCTTCACCATTTTCAGATCCGACACTGTAAATATGTCCAGACTTGTCAAATGCGAGATAGGTTGGGTTAGCTTCTTTTATTTTTAACTGAAGATTACTAAGTAAACCAGTTGCTGTATCAAGGTCTGCGGCGTAAATTCCCTCAGATGTTTTCTTCGTGTAAGTCCCAAAATAAAGTGTTTCTGTCATAAATGTAATCCCTTTCAATTCTATATTGACATTATACCATAACTTTTTAAATAAGGTAGATGGGCTAGTAGCAAACAAATCGTGTTCCCCTTACTAAGCTAATCATCTTAACTTTATTTATCACTAATTCTATATTAATTGGGCTATGAATAGCATGAGGTATGATATAATAAAATAGAAAGTTAATTAAAATAATATGGGGTTTAGTATTTCTTTTTTTTTCTATAATTAATTGCTTTTTTGTTATCAATATATCTTGAATAGGTGGAATATATGAACGAGAAAAATAATTTTAAATCCTCTTGGTTTTTTAAATGGTTCTTAGATAATAAAGTTGCGACCGCGCTTGCCATTATCCTAATGTTTTTAGTCAACTTGTTACTTTTGACAAAACTGAGTTTTATGTTCCAACCGATTGGTGACTTTTTAGGTGTTATCATGTTACCAATCATCTTAGCAGCAGTTTTTTATTATCTATTGAATCCTATCGTTGACTATTTTGAGGTCAAAAAAGTCAAGCGTGTAGTTACAATCGGTGTCTTATTTGCCTTTATCTTAGCCCTGGTTATCTGGGGTCTAGCTGTTGCAATTCCAAGTATTGGCGCACAAACTGAAAAATTTATTGCTAATTTTCCAGCTTATGTAGAGTCTGGTAAAACGCATATCAATAGTCTAGTCGATGATGACCGATTTAAGCAAGTCCAACCGCAAATCGAAAAAGCATTGACAAGTCTATCTAATAACTTAATCGATATTTCCAAAAATATATCGTCAAGTCTTGTTAATGGGACAAGCAACTTTTTATCAGTCGCAACAAGCGTCATCATCTCGCTAATGATCTTCCCATTTATCTTATTTTACCTACTACGTGATGGTAAAAAACTGAATAAATATGTCACAAATATGCTCCCTAATGCCTTACGCAACGATACCTCAACCGTTTTGACGCAAGTCAATTTGCAGTTATCAAGTTATGTTCGTGGTCAGTTGATTGTTGCAGGAACAGTTGCCATCATGTTTTCTATCATGTTCTCGATTATTGGGCTTAAATATGCTGTTGTGATCGGTATTGTAGCTGGTTTCTTAAATTTGATCCCTTATTTAGGCTCATTTTTAGCCATGATCCCTGCTTTCATCATTGCACTAGTAGTTGGCCCGGTCATGATCGTAAAGGTTGCCATTGTTTTTGTGATCGAGCAGACCATAGAAGGGCGATTTATTAGCCCACTTGTTTTGGGTAGTAAGCTAAACATTCATCCCATTACCATCCTATTTGTCCTCTTAACTTCTGGCAAGGTCTTTGGTGTATGGGGCGTCTTTGTCGGGATCCCAGCCTATGCTTCAGTCAAAGTGATCGTCGTTTACTTCTATAAGTGGTATCGTAAAATTTCTAGTCTTTATAAAGATGAAGAAGAAACAGTTGAAAAATCGTAATGGCTTACGATTTTTTTCATGTCTTAGAGCCTAATGATTGGACAATGTGTTATATTTAAATTAGAATGAAGGTGCTAAAGCGGACAAATTATGCGATGGGAAATCCCATTTAGGCCATTTAAAACAGAAAGTAACGACTGAATGCTATGAACATCGAATTATTATTAGACAAAAAAGAAGCTTTACAGGTTGATATCATCAGGCAACTATTATTTCAGAATGATAAGTTGACCAAACAAACACTAGCTAAAAAGATGAACTTGACACAAAATGTCTTAAAAGAGTATCTATCAGATATCCTTTTGGATTGTCAAACCTTAGGGGATTATTTTGTCATTACAGCTGAAGAAAAAGCGCTACAACTTGATTTTTCATCAGACATTAATTTTGATAAGATTGTGCTCTACTATCTCAATCAGAGTCTGACCTATCAGATTTTGAAGTTTGTTTTTGAGCATAAAAAGGTATCTATTTTCCAATTAAGTCAAGAATTTAACAGTAGTGAAGCAACTATTTTTAGGAAGTTAAGGGAGCTTAACAAGGCCTTAGTCCCTTTTAGTATCGAGATAAAAAATGGTCAATTAGTTGGTGACGAACTTCAGATTCGCTATTTTTATTACACTTTATTTTTCTTGATTGATCGTGATTTTTCAAGTGACGATTTGGCAGTAAAAGAGCTGATGGCAAAAATGCAACCAGAATTTCGGAACACTTTTTCAAAGACAGCCTTAAAACGCCTCAGTTGCTGGCTATTTGTCACGAGACACCGCTTGATGGTTGCCAATCATCTCAATCACCGACTTACTGACATCCAAGATAAGTTTATCAGTGATGCCCTCTATCAAAAACTCTCCCAAATTATGGGGGCATACTTCAAAGAGACGACGCCTTATGTTGGCAAAAATGAAGGGGCGATGTTTTATTGTTTTCTGATCAGCTTTGATATCCTGGGGGAGGATAACTTTGCCCATTATGATTTAACAAGACGTAAAAAAATCTCAACAGCTATGTTGGATACCTATAGTAGAGAGATGATTGTCTCCTATTATGGCTATCAACGCTTAAGTATTTCAGATGAGAAACGACTGACCTATAAATTATCACAGATCCATGCTAAAGTTCTCTGTTTTCATGGGCAACTTAATCGCTATGATAGGCATAGAATGCATGCCTATTATCAGCAACATATGACGCCTGAACTGGTAACATTAATCACTAATTTGATTGAAACAGCACAAGAAAGATTAGGTTTAGGGGATTCTGAGCGTGATTTCCTCTGGTTAAACTATGCTAATATCCTTGTTGCACTGAATTTATCCTTGTACAAAAATTTATCTGTTGGGATCGACTTAGCTAATGATACGAGTGTTGGGGAATCCTTATATTATTTTTTACTGACTGAATTATCTAGCATACCACAAGTACGATTTGAAAACTATCAGGAACATCACTATTATGATTTGATATTGACAACAACAGAACATCCTATATCTGTCAATCCTAATTATTATTACCTGTCAGAGTTTATTTCACCTTATGATATTGAGAAAATCAAGGAAAACATCACGCAAATCAAGCTTCAAAAAAATAACTATCAAAAATAAACAAAAAATAGCCTATTCTTGATAGTCTATTTTTAAATTGGCATGGTAAGATAAGAATATAGAAAACGCTTACATCAAATGCGTTATAAAACTTGACATTTTGTGACCGGCATAAAGCTAGCAGGAGTGGGTGACCACTAGACTATGGCTTACGCTTCTCAGGAGATGTTACACTGGCAAGATAAATTAAACAGGTGTTTGATTTATTGATTTAGATTAATGGAGGACGATTTTGGCAGAAGAACAGTATATTATGGCGATTGACCAAGGAACGACAAGTTCACGCGCAATTATCTTTGACAAAATGGGGATGAAAATAGGGAGTTCGCAAAAAGAATTCACTCAATATTTCCCTCAAGAAGGCTGGGTTGAGCATGATGCCAATGAAATTTGGAATTCAGTTCAATCAGTAGTCGCAGGCTCATTCATTGAATCAGGTATCAAGCCAACACAAATTGCTGGTATCGGGATTACAAATCAACGTGAAACAACCGTTATCTGGGAAAAAGACACAGGTAGACCTATCTATCATGCCATCGTCTGGCAATCTCGACAAAGTTCAGGGATTGCTGACAAGTTGAATGAAGATGGTAAAAGTGAATGGTTCCATAAGAAAACCGGTTTGGTCATCGATGCCTATTTCTCAGCAACTAAAATCAGATGGATTCTTGACCACGTAGAGGGTGCACAAGAACGTGCTGAAAAAGGCGAGTTACTATTTGGCACAATCGATACCTGGTTGGTTTGGAAATTAACAGATGGTCAATCTCATGTGACTGACTTATCAAATGCAAGTCGGACCATGCTCTTCAACTTGACAACGCTTGAATGGGATCAAGAAATTTTAGATTTGCTAAACATCCCACGTATCATGTTACCAAAACTTGTTTCAAATTCAGAAATATATGGCATGACTCAGAGCTTTCATTTCTACGGCAGTGAAGTGCCTATCTCAGGTATGGCGGGTGACCAACAAGCTGCTTTATTTGGTCAAATGGCCTTTGAAGCGGGTATGGTTAAAAATACCTATGGGACAGGCTCATTTATCGTGATGAATACAGGAGAAACACCAAGTTTTTCTAAGAATAACTTACTGACTACTGTAGGCTATAGTATCAATGGTAAAGTCAACTATGCACTTGAAGGTAGTATCTTCGTTGCAGGATCAGCAATCCAGTGGATTCGTGATGGCTTACAATTAATCGAAAAAGCAAGTGATTCTGAAGATGCAGCACAAGCCTCAACTAATGATGATGAAGTCTATCTTGTTCCAGCCTTTGTTGGTTTGGGAGCACCTTATTGGGATCAGGATGCACGTGGTGCCATGTTTGGTTTGACACGTGGGACAACTAAAAATGACGTGATCAAAGCAACCTTACAGTCTATTGCTTATCAAGTACGTGATATTGTGGATACCATGCAAGACGACACTGGAATCGCTATTCCAGTCCTTAAAGTTGACGGTGGTGGTACTGCGAATAACTATTTGATGCAGTTCCAATCAGACCTACTAGATATTCCGATTCAACGTTCTAAGAATGCTGAAACAACAGCACTTGGGGCAGCATTCTTAGCAGGGTTAGCTGTTGGTTTCTGGCAAGATACGGACGAAATTCGTGAGTTTTATGAAGCAGGTAAAGTCTTTGAAGCAAATATGGCAGAGGAACGCCGTGAAAAATTATATGCTGGATGGAAAAAAGCCGTTACTGCAACAAGAACTTTTAGATAAGGAAAGAGAGCTAAGATGATAGAATTTTCAAAATCAACACGTCAAGATAATCTAGACAAGATGGCGAAAGACACCCTCGATTTACTGATTATCGGTGGCGGTATTACTGGGGCAGGTGTTGCCTTACAAGCAGCAGCATCAGGTATTAAAACGGGTTTGATAGAGATGCAAGACTTTTCAGAAGGGACATCTTCACGCTCAACTAAGTTAGTTCATGGTGGGATTCGCTATTTGAAAACATTTGACGTAGAAGTCGTGTCAGATACAGTAAAAGAACGAGCAATCGTCCAACAAATCGCACCACATATTCCAAAGCCTGATCCGATGTTGCTACCAATTTATGATGATGAGGGCCCTACAACCTTCGATATGTTTTCAGTTAAAATTGCCATGGACCTCTATGATCAATTAGCAGGTGTTAAGGGCACAAAATATGAAAATTATACGCTGAATGCCAAAGAAGTACTAGAGCGCGAACCTTACATCAAAAAAGAAGGCCTGCAAGGCGCGGGTGTTTATCTCGACTTCCGAAATAATGATGCACGTTTGGTCATTGAGAATATTAAGCAAGCAGCAGCAGATGGCGCTTATTTGGCAAGTAAAGTCAAGGCGACTGGCTTCTTATACAAAGATAATAAAATTGTCGGTGTGAAAGCACGTGACTTACTCACTGGTAAAACGCTTGAAATCTATGCGAAAGTGGTTATCAATACCAGCGGACCTTGGGTAGATAAAATTCGTAATTTGAACTTTACCCGTGCTGTGATTCCTCAAATGAGACCAACTAAAGGGGTTCATTTGGTAGTAGATGCTAAAAAATTACCAGTACCACAACCCACTTATTTTGATACACAAAAACATGATGGCCGGATGGTCTTTGCCATTCCAAGGGAAAACAAAACCTACTTTGGGACAACAGATACTGATTATGATGGGAATTATACAGATCCTAAGGTTACCCAGGATGATGTTGACTATCTACTGGATGTCATTAATAAACGCTATCCCGATGCCAATCTGACAATCCATGACATTGAAAGTTCATGGGCTGGCTTGCGCCCATTATTAATGGGCAATGCTGGCTCTGACTACAATGGTGGAGACAATGGTAGTTTGTCAGACCATAGCTTTGATAAGGTTCTGAATATTATTGGTGCCTTTAAACAAAATCAAGCCAGTCGGACTGATGTAGAAGATGTTTTAAATCATTTAGAAAATTCACGTGGCGAAAAAGAGCTGTCTCCTTCACAAATTTCTCGTGGCAGTTCATTAGAACGTGAAGCAGATGATTTGATCAGTTTGTCAGGTGGCAAAATTACAGATTATCGTAAAATGGCTGAGGGCGCAATTGAGCTAATCAAGAAAATTCTGTCTGATGACTTTAGCCAAACCTATACGGATATCAACTCAAAAGAGTATGCTGTATCTGGTGGTGATTTTGATCCTAGCAAAGTGGAAGAAACTGTTGCTGAAAACGCAGCAGTCGGTATTGCAGCTGGTTTATCCAGTGAAGATGCACACTATATAGCAGATTTCTATGGAACGAATGCACTGACAATCTTTTCATTTGCTAAAGAGTTTCCAGCGTATGATCAGTTAAGCGTCGCTGAATCAGCTATGTTGCGTTATGCTATGGTTGCTGAAATGACACTCACACCAAGTGATTACCTCATGAGACGGACCAATCATATTCTCTTCCAACGTGATCGTTTGGATGCGATTAAGCATCCTGTATTAGCTGCAATGGCTGACTATTACGCCTGGACAGAAGATGAAAAAGCTGAGTACCTAGTTGAGTTGAATCGTGTGATTAATACGTCAGACTTGAAAGAATTGAAAGCGGGGGCAAACTAATGTCAGCAGATATGACACAAATTTTTAGTGAATTCATTGGTACAGCCATCCTTATTTTATTAGGGGATGGGGTCTGTGCCGCAGTCAATCTAAATAAAAGTAAAGCACAAAACTCAGGGTGGATCGTGATTGCCTTTGGTTGGGCACTCGCTGTAACGATTGCCGTTTATGTCGCAGGGATTAATGGCCCTGCCCATCTCAATCCAGCAGTAACGATCGCCATGGCTGTAAATGGTAGCCTCAAAGCGAGTTTAGTCTTACCTTTCATCGTTGCACAAGTATTAGGTGGTATTGTTGGTGCAGTCCTTGTTTGGTTAGCATATCTACCCCATTGGAATGAAACAACTGACAAAGGGGCAATTCTTGGTACCTTTTCTACCGGACCTGCCATTCGTAACTATCCAGCAAATTTCATCTCAGAAGTTATTGGGACGATGGTCCTTGTCGTAGGTTTACTCGCTTTTGGTGCTAATAAATTTGCTGATGGGACAAACGTTTTCGCAGTTGGTGGCTTAATTTTAGCGATTGGTCTATCACTTGGTGGGGCAACAGGCTATGCAATCAATCCTGCACGAGATTTAGGTCCTAGGATCGCACACTTTATCCTTCCAATGAAAAATAAAGGGGATTCTGACTGGGCTTATAGCTGGGTACCAGTTGTTGCACCTATTGTTGGTGGGCTCTTAGCAGTTGGTTTATTCACATTTATCAAAAAATAGTCATCGTATCGATAAGAAAAAAGCATCTAGAGCGTCTAGGTGCTTTTCTTGTTGCGATTAAAAAGTGACCGTGAAAGTCGTTCCCTTACCGAGGACACTGACAACATCAATATGACCACCAAGTTCAGCTAAGTTCTTCTTAACAATCGCGAGGCCTAAGCCCGTCCCTTCAGAGTCTCGGGTATGGTCCGCACGATAAAACCGCTCGAAAATTCTGGATTCCTCGATTGCAGTTAACCCAGGACCATTATCTGAGATAGAGAAGAGTAACATATCCGACTGTTTACTGGCAGAAATAAATATTTTACCACCATCAGGTGTATAATTGATGGCATTCTCTATCAGATTTTTTAAGATCGCATAGAGGTGCTTTTCATTAGATTTAAAATAGAGCTTAGGCTCATATTGTCGCGTGACCAGCAGTCTTTTTTCGCTAATTGGCAACTCAAAGTTAGTCAGCACATCATCGATTTGACCAGCTAAATCAAGCTTGATTTTTTTAAGATGTTTGGGCTGACGTGTCATCTCAAGTGTATCAGCAACTAATTTAGATAGGCGTCTTGTCTCTTTAACGATGTGCTTGGCGAATTTTTTAGCAGCATCTGGTGCTAATTTTTCTTGGTCATTGGCTAAAATATCAGCAAAGCCAGCAATAGCAGCTAAAGGCGTTTTCAGATCATGAGAAACATTAGCAATAAAGTCGTTATGCGCAAGTGTTGTCGCTTTATAAGTCGTCACATCAATCATGGTGACCATGAGGCGATGATCAAGTGCTTGGATTGGTCGGACGTTAACCGTATAGTAGGCATTGATATGCTCAAAATAGAAGGTGCGTTCCTGTTGCCCAGGTTTTAGCATTTTATTCACTAGAAATTGTAGGACATCACTATAGGGACTAAAAATATCTAAGTTTTTGGTGTCTGCAAATTCATTTTTAAAACTAGCATTACTCCTTCGAATGGTGCCTTTTATGTCATAAATAAAAATAGGAAACTCAAAGAGCTCAATAAATTCATATAGGTTTTTTTTAGCAGGTGTAGAGCTCTCGGCCTGATGCTGGATGGTCTCACCTAGGTGATTCAATGCGGTCGTTACTTTATCATCGTTTTCAGATATCAAGTAACTTTGTGTGAGCGGACTACGACGAATATTTTTAATTTTGGCAATGGTATCTGTTTCAAACTGATGTAGTTTCTTAGCACTTGTATAGAGCTGGAAAATCCAGATGAGATAGATCGATGCCGCAAAAATAATGATGATGGTATTCACCGCATTATCAGAAGACCGTTGCCGCGTGATTTGCACATAATTTTTGAGGACGGCTTCTTGATAATTAGGCACCGTAATTGTTAGGTTTGTTTTGGTTAATGTCCGCGTAAATTTTGCGCCATTCTTGATATTGTCAACTGCTTTTGAATCAGTATTGGTTGGTAGCACAATGACTGACTCATCAAATTTTGTATCAGGGTTTTTCTTTAGAATATCTGAGACGGCATAGGCACGCACCATCAAATTATCTGTATCGATCGCAGTGGTGTGTTGGTTAAGAAAAATAATGACCACGGCAGTTGTTAAGATATAGACACCTGAAAAAATCAGGAGTTTTGATATCTTAAATTTACGTTTAAGTTGTTTCGTCTTCAATGAACTGATACCCAAATCCTCTTTTTGTTTTGATAAATCTGTTGTCAAGTTTTTTTCTCAGGTTACTAATCGTGACATCAACTACACGCGTTTCGTACTCTTGTGTTTCACCCCAAAATTCAGTCAAGATGGCTTCTCGACTGACGATAATATCTTGATGCTGAACAAGAAAGACAAGTAGATTAAATTCTCGTTTAGACAAGGCGATTTTTTCGTTAAACAAGCTAGCTGTTTTCGTTTTCAAGTCGATCGTCAATGTTTTAAACTGGTAAGACTCAATCTGTTTTTCTGCTCTACCTGTTTTTTGATAGATTTGATTGCGCCGAATTAAGGCATTAGCTCGTGCAATAATTTCTCTTTGTGGCGTTGTTTTATCCAGATAATCATCAACACCCGAGTTAATGCCTGTTATCTTGAGGTCATCATCTTCACGTGCAGTCAAGATAATAATCGGTGTATAATTTGCGTGTTGTCTTAAAGACTCCGTCACAGCAAGACCAGACAAACCAGGCATCATCATATCTAGTAAAATAATGTCAAATGTCTGTTTTGAGGCAAGTGCTAGTGCCTGCACCCCATCTTCAACGAGTGAGACTTTAAACCCATCAGACTCGAATGTATAAGATAGCAGTGCTAATATGGCACTGTCATCATCAGCAATCATAATTGTTTTCATACCTAAATTATAACAAAAAAAACCGCTGAATTTCTCAATTCCCTACGGTTTTTTTAGCTATTTATTAACTTTCTAATTTTTGCTTATAATTTATCTTTCATCTCTTGACTAATAAGGCTGATACTTGCTAAATAGTCTTGAGATGCTATCAGGATAAAGTATTTAGAACACGTGACTTATGTCCTGTGCTCGCCTGGCTGAATTAAGGCCGTGTAGATTTTATAGGGACGCCCAATCTTTGTGTAAATGACCTGACTGGTTAAGGCATGCTGTTCCTCTAAGTAGACGATGTACTTTCTAACTGACACATGTGAAAACCCACTTTTTTCAGCTAGCTCTTGAATGGTAAAGGGTTGAGGTAGACGATTGATTGTCTCTTTTATCCTGCTTAAAGTATCTATCACTAGGCCTTTATCAAGGCTTTCTGTTTTAGCTGGTTGCATTTTTGAGCTTTTACTGTCCCCCTTGACGAGTTGGTCAATAGCTGCTTGCATCAGACTTGTTTGGGCTAAGGTTTGTTTGCGCTGAAAGAAGAGGGACAGACTCTCTTGAAAGCGTTCATTTGTAAAGGGTTTAATCAAATAATCAACTACACCAAAATGTAGGCCTTTTTCAACCGTTTTTGCCTCGCTTGCAGCAGTAATGACGATGACTTCAAGAGACTGTGTCAGTTTGCGAATATGGCTGAGTAGGTCTAGGCCATTGCCATCTTTTAAATGAATATCTAATAGCAGCAAGTCAACAGATTTACTGTCTAGAATTTCTTGTGCTGCCTGAAGTGAATTTGCAGAATAAATGACAGAAAATTTGTTACTTTTCTCTAAATAGTTACGATGGATGAATTCCACCATTGGATCGTCTTCCACGATTAATACATGCATTAGCTTACCTCATGATAAGGTGCACCTAGTTGGAGCACCACAGTCTGATTGTTGCTGTCGATAGTAAAAGTTGCCTTAGCTTCTTTTCGTAATTGTTGAAAAAATGGATGCTCACAGCCAGTTTTTAAAATGGCCTGCTGTTGTGTGTCTAACCCTAACGTATAGGTCGTAGTTAAGGTATCATTGGCATATTGAATTAGGATTTGTAGCTCTTCTGGTAAGGCTATTTTGAGTAGTAGATGGTGAATATAGCGGTAGCAATTCATGATAGCAAGTGTTTCATCATCGTCACTCGTCTCCGGTATTTCTGGTGATATATCAAATAGTAGGGTAACTTTTCGTTCAGAAAATTTTTGCCGCTCTCCGATTAGAAACCCTGCAATCTGAGGATTGCGAACGAGGAAGGAAAGGCGGTGAGAAAATTCCTTTTCAGGTGATAAAATATCATGTAAATAGATGCTCAGCTCATCATAGGCTTTTAAATCAACTAAGCCGTAAATCACGTGTAACTTGTTCATAAACTCATGAGATTGTGCTTGTAAGGCACTCGCATAGGCTGTTGTATTGGCTAACTGGTCCATCACAAACAAAGATTCAGTGGCATTACGTAAAAAGATAATCCAACCAATCGGCTTTTGCTGGATGATAATCGGTGCACTTGAAAACAAATATTCTTGGCCGTTTTGCCGATAGAGCTGTTCTCGCTTGCTATCTAGTGACACAGCATCAAGTTCAACAATCAGGGCTTCAAGTTGCAGTCCAGTAAGCGTATGACCTGGTCCACTTGTTTTCTCATATAGCTCATTTGCTGCGATATTACTTAACTGAATGACTTTATCTGAATTCACGACAATGATGGCATCATTGGTATGGCTCAGCATGGCATTTCTTTCTTCAAGCAGTTGAGAAATTTCTTTAGGCTCTAAGTTGAGCAGCTGCCGTTTGAGGTAGTAGGCGATGCCCAAAGCGGCAATAAAGCCAATCGCAATACTAGTAAAGAGAACGATGGTATAGCCTTGTCTAAATTTATTAATTAGCATGCCTAAAGTTTGTACTTTGACACCTAGAGCGACGACACCAATCTGTTGTTTATTATCACCATAGATAGGGACAAATCCTCTTAAGGATTGACCTAGACTTCCTTTACTAAATGAGACATAGGTCTGTCCTTTTAAGGCTTCTTTTTCATCGTTACCTTGAAAGGGTTTACCGATTAGGCTAGCATCGGGATGTGTCAGACGTTTTGCCTGCATATCCATGATGACGACAAAATCTAAGTCATAGATATGGTAGATATCTGTGGCATAAGCTTCCAATGCCTTTTCATTAGTATGCGTGGTTAGGACCTGTTTAACCAATGGATCTATTGACAGTTGTTTACCAATTGAGAGTAAGAGTTTCGACTCAGTTTTTCTAACAGACTGAGCTGTTTGATAAACCATTAGGCCATAAAAAAGGGAGGTAATCAGAAAAAGAGTTGAAATAAAGGCGATGGTTAATAAACTCCAAAGACGTAACCCTTTTTTCATATTCTCTTCCTCACTTATTCTAACTTTTCTTTCATTATAGCACATTTGCAAGAACCGATTTCTTTTAAATAAGTTGAATTACTTAAAAAACTTAAATAAACTAGGAAAAAGAAAACGCTTACTTTATACTGAGGATAGAAACAAACAAGGAGGAAAAAAGAGATGCAACAAGAGGGAAAAACAAAATTGGAAAAGGGGCCGCCATTAAAAGATATGGCCAACCACTGGATGACGATCAAAGTTGGGTCAGTGCCATTGCCTGTCTATATCGCCCTATCCACTGTAATCGTGATTACTGGTTTACTACAACAGTTACCAGTGAATATGCTAGGTGGATTTGCCGTCATTTTGGTGATGGGATGGTTACTTGGCACGATTGGTGCCAACATTCCATTTTTAAAAAACTTTGGTGGTCCTGCAATTTTATCTTTACTGGTCCCATCAATTCTAGTATTTTTTAATCTGATTAACAAAAATATTATGGGTTCAGCACATATCTTAATGAAGGATGCAAACTTTCTGTATTTCTACATCGCCTGCTTGGTATGTGGTAGTATCCTTGGGATGAATCGTAAAATTTTGGTTCAGGGCTTGTTTCGCATGATTATTCCAATGTTATTGGGGATGACCTTCGCCATGGGCGTCGGTACTCTTGTCGGCGTTCTATTAGGATTAGAGTGGCAACATACACTCTTCTATATCGTGACACCTGTCTTGGCTGGTGGTATCGGTGAAGGTATTTTACCACTATCCTTAGGTTACAGTGCAATTACAGGACTCGGAAGTGAGCAATTAGTTGCCCAATTAATTCCAGCAACAATCATCGGTAACTTCTTTGCCATCATGTGTACCGCTTTACTATCAAGTTGGGGAGAAAAACGACCAGATCTATCAGGTAATGGCCAATTAGTGAAAGTCGGTCAGACTGATGATATGAAAGATGCCTTAAAAGAAGGCTCTGGAGAACTAGACTTGAAAAAAATGGGCGCTGGTGTCCTGACTGCCTGTACCTTATTCATAGCTGGTGGGTTATTACAGCACTTTACAGGCTTTCCAGGTCCAGTATTAATGATCGTGTTAGCAGCAATACTGAAATACTTGAATGTTGTGCCACTAGAAACACAACAAGGCTCTAAACAACTCTACCTGTTTATCTCTGGTAACTTTACGTTCCCAGTCATGGCAGGCTTAGGCTTACTCTACATTCCTTTAAAAGATGTTGTTGGGACCTTAAGCATTCAATATTTCTTAGTCGTCATCAGTGTTGTGTTTACAGTTATTGCGACAGGCTTCGTGGTATCAAGATTTATGAACATGTATCCAATCGAAGCTGCCATTATTTCAGCCTGTCAAAGTGGTATGGGAGGTACAGGAGATGTTGCCATTTTAAGTACTGCAAATCGTATGAATTTAATGCCGTTTGCACAAGTCGCAACACGCTTAGGTGGTGCAATTACGGTCATTGTGATGACAGGTATTTTTAGACTTATTTTTAAAGGATAGAGGAGGACATGAACATGTCAGAAGATGTAAAAGAATTAGCCTTGCAACAAGCAAGAGATAACGGTGGTAAACTATCAGTTATTTCTAAAGTAACAATTGACAACAAAAGAGATTTAAGTATCGCCTATACACCAGGTGTAGCAGCTGTTTCTTTAGCAGTTGCAGAAGATAAGGCCTTGGCTTATCAATTAACGACGAAAAAAAATACGGTAGCGGTTGTCAGTGATGGCTCAGCTGTGTTAGGTCTGGGGAATATTGGACCAGAAGCAGCGATGCCAGTTATGGAAGGAAAAGCTGCCTTATTCAAACGCTTCGCTGATGTTGATGCTGTCCCAATCGTTTTAGATACACAAGATACAGAAGAAATCATTGCCATCGTTAAAGCCATTGCCCCAACTTTTGGTGGGATTAATCTAGAAGACATCAGTGCGCCACGTTGCTTTGAAATTGAACAACGGTTGATTGAAGCATGTGATATCCCAGTCTTTCATGATGACCAACATGGGACAGCGATTGTCGTCTTGTCTGCCTTATTTAACAGCTTAAAATTAATCAACAAAACCTTGGCTGACGTTAAAATCGTTGTCAATGGGGGTGGATCAGCAGGGCTGTCTATCACACGTAAATTCTTAGCAGCAGGTGCTAAACATATCACAGTTGTCGATCGCTTTGGTATCATTAATGAGGAGGATGGGGCAGAATTGGCGCCACATCACCTTGATATTGCCAAAGTAACAAATCGTGAGCATCTGTCAGGCACGCTTGAAACAGCGCTTGTAGGTGCAGATGTGTTTGTTGGTGTTTCTGCACCAGGTGCCCTCAAAAAAGAATGGATTAAAGCAATGGCAGACAAACCCGTTATTTTTGCCATGGCCAATCCAATTCCAGAAATCATGCCTGATGAAGCACTTGAAGGTGGCGCATATATTGTTGGGACAGGTAGAAGTGACTTCCCTAATCAAATTAATAATGTCTTAGCCTTTCCAGGTATCTTTAGAGGGGCACTCGATGCTAGAGCTAGAAAAATTACCATCGAGATGCAGATTGCTGCGGCTAAAGGAATCGCAAGTTTAATTCCAGAGAGTGAGCTCAGCACGACGAATATCATTCCAGATGCCTTCCAAGATGGTGTCGCAACTGTGGTAGCCAAAGCAGTAAGTGGCAGTGTGGATGACTAAGTATAGATAAATAAAGCACATTGTCATTAACATAAAAACGGATAGGTCGTAGCTGTTACGATCTATCCTTTTTTTATATGCACAAAACAGTCATTTTTCTCAACCGATGATGTTTGGTTGAGCCCTTATAAAAGAAGTCGATAGCGTAGATAAGGAGAGCATAGACCGGGGTTGTATGATATAATATAAGAATGGAAATTGAAAAAACAAATCGCATGAATGCCCTATTTGAGTTTTATGCGACTTTGCTGACAGAAAAGCAGATGAATTATATCGAACTCTACTACGCTGATGACTTTTCTCTTGCAGAGATAGCAGAAGAATATAACGTCACACGACAAGCTGTTTATGATAATATTAAGCGGACAGAAAAAGTACTAGAAACGTATGAAATAAAGCTGCACATGTATTCTGATTATATTGTTCGAGATCAGATTTTTTCAGAACTCTTGACGAAATATGAAGCAGATACCTATCTGACGCAACAAATTGACCTACTACAAAGCTTAGAAAACGAATAGAAATATTAAAAGGAGGATATGAGTTTTAAGTAACGAGTCATTTAGGTTACTTGCTCATACGACAATTATGGCATTTGAAAATTTAACCCAACGCTTGCAAGGTGTCTTTAAGAATTTCCGTGGCAAGAAAAAAATTACCGAAAATGATGTTTTAGAAATCACTAAAGAAATCCGCGTCGCTTTATTAGAAGCCGATGTTGCTTTACCTGTTGTCAAAAAATTCATCAGAAACATCCGTGAGCGTGCCATCGGTGTTGAAGTATCCGAAGCCTTACAACCTGCCCAACAAGTGATTAAAATCGTCGATGAAGAATTGACAGCGATTTTAGGTGGTGGGGAAGTTACATTAGGTAAATCTCCTAAAATCCCGACCATCATCATGATGGCAGGTCTTCAAGGGGCTGGTAAAACAACCTTTGCTGGAAAACTAGCTAAACGCCTCAAAGACACTGAAAATGCACGGCCTTTGATGATTGCGGCCGATGTTTATCGACCAGCAGCTATCGAGCAGTTAAAAACAGTCGGAAAACAAGTAGATGTCCCTGTCTATGATGAAGGAACAGATGTTAACCCTGTTGAGATCGTCCGTCATGGCTTAGCCTTAGCTGCTGAGAAACGTCATGATTATGTCTTGATCGATACGGCAGGTCGTCTTGAAATTGATGAAAAACTCATGGATGAGTTGATTCAAATCAAAGCAGTAGCTCAACCAACTGAAATTCTATTAGTTGTGGATGCCATGACTGGTCAAGTCGCCGCTGATGTTGCTAAAAAGTTCAATGAAACGCTTGATATCTCAGGTGTCATCATTACCAAACTTGATGGGGATACACGTGGTGGGGCTGCACTTTCTATTCGTGAGATTACTGGTAAGCCGATTAAGTTTGTCGGGACTGGTGAGAAGCTAACTGATTTGGAAGTCTTCTATCCGGATCGTATGAGTTCACGTATTCTTGGCATGGGTGACATGCTGACCTTGATCGAAAAAGCACAAGGGCAGTTTGATGAAGCACAATCAGCTAAAATGGCTGAAAAAATGCGTGAAAATAGCTTTGATTTTAATGACTTTATTGAGCAATTAGATCAAGTCCAATCGATGGGGCCTTTGGATGAAATCATGAAGATGATTCCGGGGATGTCTGAGATTCCAGGTGCTGCAAACATTAAAGTTGATGAAAAAGACATCGCACGAAAACGTGCCATGGTCTTATCAATGACACCAGCAGAACGGGAAAATCCTGAGATATTATCACCGTCTCGGCGCAGACGGATTGCAGCAGGATCAGGCAATACCTTTATTGAAGTCAATAAACTGATCAAACAGTTTAATGAATCTAAGAAAATGATGAGTGGTATCATGAATGGTGATATGAGTGCCATGCTAGGTGGTATGGGCGGCGGTAAAATGCCAAATATGCCAGCTGGTATGCCTGATATGAGCGCACTTGGCGATATGGGTGGCGCTGGTATGCCTGACATGAGTGCCATGTTTGGTGGTGGTCTTAAAGGTAAAGTTGGTAAGATGGCCATGAATGCTGCCATGAAACGTGCTCAGAAAAAACTCAAAAAAGGTAAGAAAAAGAAAAAATAAGGACTAAATGTGTTGCGCTTAAGATGAGTAGTAGCGCGTTCGATGCCTTAGACAGGATATAACTAGACGAATGACAATTTTTTTAATCGGGTTTATGGGATCGGGCAAGTCAACAGTTGCGAACTTATTGGCAACTGACTTTATTGATATGGATGCAGTCATCGTTGCTAACATAGGGATGCCTATTTCAGCGTATTTTGAGAAGTATGGTGAGCCTGCCTTTCGTCAGGTTGAATCAAAGCTCTTAAAAACATTGGCATTGTCTGGTAAGGTTGTCTCGACTGGAGGCGGAATTGTTTCTGCTAAAGAAAATAGGCGAATCCTGAGTGAGTCAACAAGTCAGGTCATCTACCTTAAGTCAAATTTTTCTGATCTATATGCACGCATTATGGCAGATAAAGAAAACGTCAGACCCTTATTTTTAGAGCATACAAAAGAAGCCCTAGAGGTCATCTACGAGAGTCGAGAAGCATTATATGAAATGGTTGCGACAAAGACTGTGCTTGTGACTGATAAGTGCCCAGAAGCTATTGTAAAGGAAATTCAATTATGAAGATTGGTTATCTCGGTCCGAAAGCATCTTTTACCTATGCAGCAGCCTATGCAGCATTTCCTGAAAGCCATCATACCTTGATCCCCTTTGAGACCATTACTGAGGTTATCAAAAATTATGAGACTGGTTTAGTTGATTTTGCCATTGTCCCAGTTGAAAATTCGATCGAAGGTAGTGTCCACCAAACGGTTGATTATCTCTACTTACAAGCTGATAATATCAGGGCACAGGCCGAGATTGTACAACCCATCAAACAACAGTTGATGGCGACAGATAGCACCAAGCGGATCGATAAAATATTTTCTCATCCACAAGCCATTGCCCAATCGCTTAAATACCTACAAACGCATTTTCCAGAAGCTAAAATCGAGAGTACAGATAGTACGGCCTATGCCGCACAGTTTGTCGCTGGACATCCTGATAAACCCTTTGCTGCTATCGCACCTGTGGCCAGTAGCCTTGAATACGACTTAACCATCATTGCGCATGATATACAAGAAATTGATGAGAATTATACGCGATTCTGGATATTAGGTAAGACAAGACCACAAATTAAGTTGCCCGTTTCTGACCAAAAAATTACCCTAGCACTAACCTTAACAGATAATCAACCAGGTGCCCTATATAAGGCCTTAAAAGTATTTTCAGATTTTGGGATTAACTTATCAAAGATAGAATCTCGTCCGCTTAAAACCTTCTTAGGTGAATATTTTTTCTTAGTTGATGCGGTCTATTCTGGTGACTATATATACTTGATTAACGCCCTTGAAAAACTTGGTATTACGGTCAAACAGCTTGGTAAATACAAGGTTTACAAGATGTAATGACGCAAAAAAACTAACGGATGTTGTCTATTCCGTTAGTTTTTTTTCAGATACGATTAATTTATTATCAGGTGTTAAGTTCAGTTGATAGGTTGGCGTGGTTGAAAAAGCGATTTTTAGATTTTGTAAACAGAGAACAAGCCACGTAAAGCCAAAACCATAGCCCAGAATCTCAAAGGCAGTGAGTGAGATATAATGTACACCCATAAATAAAACGATAAGGGCAATCATAAATCCTGCGAAGGCATAGGATAGGATCAGAAACTCTTTTGAGATTTTAGGCACTAACCATTTTTGTAAGAGAATGATAACAAGCATGAGTGCAACCATCGATTTTGCTGCGAAATTATGAGCTGTATGAAGCCATGAACCAGCCACGTTTTCAAATGTCCCAATTAAGGCTAAAGACGTGCAGATAAGACTAAATAGCACACGCAAAATCGTTAATTTGATATAGCGGTCACGAGCCAGCTTATTTTTATCAATGATGTCACCAAAAATATAATCGGTTAATGTTAACATTAATAGAGATGAGAAAACAAGCGTGAGATTAAACTGCCACTTGTTACCAGCATTTTGGGTCCCAAGAAAACTAAAATTGATCTGCCACCAGTTAGGATTGGCATTGGTGATCATGGATAAAAAGAGCCCACCGATAGTTGTTAGGGAAAAAATCGTCGTGATCCGAGCAAAGGTGATAGTCAATGCAGCATAGATCATACTGAAATTACCGATGGCCACAAAAATTAAAATCAACCAACTTGCTGTAAATGGATCAAATTTTGCACCAATAAAGGCGAAATCAATGACATAAAAAAAGAGTGAATAAAAGGCGTATAGTAGGATCGTGTGCGCGATGGTTAAGGTAAAGAAATTCCTAATCCTCGTCATACGTCCCGTGGACAATTCTGTTATATGTGGTCTGACAAGCATTGAAATCATAAAACTGATCAGACCGGATATGACACCTAAAAAGGCCGCAACTTCACTAACTGAAAAGCCATCTGATACGAGTGACACAAGCCGAACCTGATTTGTTTGAAAAATAATAAAGGCAATGATGGCACTGATAAGTGCTGGTACCAAGGTCCATCTTAGGGAGATATTTTGAGACAGATTGGTTGCATTTGGTGGTTTAATGACTAAACTATTTGATTCAAAAACAGCCTCAAATTGGCTTGTTTTGTCTATTTTGTCATATAACTCATCCGGTATTTGTAAGTTAAGCTTCATAAATTGATTATAACACAATTCATTTATGACATATCGGGTTAAGTCATAGACCTTACAATGCTGTAAGCAAATACTGGTTGATTGTAAGCATAAAGCGTATTGGCTGTGAGATAATAATAAAGTATAAGTGGCCTAGACACCCGCTGTTAATTAAATAGGTCTACTAGCTATCATTGTCAAATTAAAAGGAGAGTCATCATGTTTTTACAAGTTAATCATTTAGAAAAAGTATTTCAAACACGTTTTTCAAAAGAAAAGACACATGCCTTATCAGATGTTAGTTTTACAGCTGAGCAGGGAGAGTTCATCGCCATTATGGGAGAGAGTGGAAGTGGTAAAACGACCTTACTTAATATTTTAGCCACCCTAGAAAAACCGAGTAATGGGGATGTCGTGCTTGAAGGAAGGCAGATCAGTACGATTAAAGAAGCAGGACTGGCAGAATTTAGACGAGATCATCTAGGCTTTGTCTTCCAGGACTTCAACCTGCTGGATACACTCAGTGTACGTGATAATATTTTTCTACCTTTGGTGCTAGCAAGGCACCCCTATAAAGAAATGGCTGCGCGTCTTGCAGTCTTGGCACCGAAACTTAGTATTCTAGATCTACTAGATAAGCAACCATTTGAACTCTCTGGTGGGCAAAAACAACGGGTTGCGATTGCACGCGCTTTAATCACCAATCCTAAGCTCATTTTAGCTGATGAACCAACAGCGGCGCTAGACTCAAAAAACTCAGATGTCCTATTAGACTTGTTTGAGCAGATAAATGCTGATGGTCAAACTGTGCTCATGGTAACGCATTCTAGTTTAGCTGCCAGCCATGCCAGTCGCGTCTTATTTATAAAAGACGGTAAAATCTTCCATCAGTTATATCGTGGTTCAAAAACACCCAGAGACTTTAATCTTGATATCATGTCCACCATGACGGCTATATTAGGAGGAGAATGATGTTTTATATCAAACTTGCTGCTCGTAACTTCAAAAAGTCATTAGCAAATTTTGCCCCCTTCTTACTAGCGACAACCGTCATGTTTGCCATGACCTTTATCATCGCAAATATCGCCTTTTCTCCTGGACTAGATAAACTGACTGGTGCTGAATATGCTAAGTTCATGATGATAGCTGGGCTCGTCATCGTTGTTTTCTTTTCGATTATCATCGTTAGCTATAGTTATCGATTTTTACTGAAACAACGGACAAGAGAGTTTGGCTTATATAATATTTTAGGCTTAAATAAAAGACAGATTTCAACCATTTCCTTTTGGGAACTTGTCATTGCCTTCTTTTTAACAGTCATCACTGGGACGATTGTTGGTTTAATTTTATCCCAATTTTTATTTTTAATCTTCACCAAAATTATTGGTGCAAGCTATTTTAACTTAGGCATTTCTGTAGTCGCAATTGGACTTTCCATGCTGACTTTCTTTATCATTTTCTGCTTGCTTATGATGTTTGCATTTACTACAATCAGAAAACATTCAGCAATCAGTCTCTTAAAAGATAATAGTCGAAGTGAACGAGAACCACGTGGCCGCATGATTGTCTCAATTCTCAGTATCGTATGTCTAGGCACTGCCTATTATATGGCGATTACGATCAAGAATCCTTTAGTCGCCTTGATGTCATTTTTTATTGCAGCCTTTCTTGTGATCATCGGCACTTATTGCCTTTATATGGGGGTGACAATCTTTGTACTGAAACGACAAAAGGCTAATAAAGCCTATTACTATAAACCTGAGCATTTTATTACAACCAGTAGCATGTTGTATCGCATGAAAACAAATGCTGTCGGCCTTGCCAATATTACGATTTTAGTCACGATGACCTTTGTTACCATTGCGACATCTGTCGCGCTTTATGTCGGTGTACAAGATGTTATTACGGATCTCTTTCCTAAGAATACTGTTGTGAAAGTATTTGGTAATGATATCACTGAAAATAAAAGTAAATTGGATAGATTTATTAATGATAACCAGCTTGACAAGAAAACAAGATCGACTTATTCCAGTTTTACCACATCTACTGACTTTAAACCTGATCAGGCCAAGCACGTTAAAATTACAACAGAGAACTCAGTCACTAAAGATTATGCCGCCTTATTATTCGTTACACGCAAGGATATGATCGCACTGGGTAACAGCTTACCAGAGGTTAACAATGATCAAGTATTGATGTATAACGTCCAAGGTAGTCGGGATATTAAAACAATGGATTGGTACGGACAACAGCTTTCTGTCATCAAAGTATCCGGTAAGTTAAAGCATGTGACTAATCCCTATACTGTAGCCAACGCTTATATCATGGTCGTAAAAGATGATCAAGAACTGCTTAAACTAACTGATTTATTCAATAAAAGTAACGTGATCAAGTCTAAGGATGGTAGCACGACAAGTCAGACCATTACGATTAATACAGATACCCTGTTTGATCTATCCGAGAAAAACCAGGTGGCCATACAAGCCAAAGATAGTGAGACGATAAGAATCTCAACTGAAACCGAAATTAGGCAAATGATGAATAGCTTGACGGGTGGTTTTCTATTTATTGGTTTTATGCTTGGGATAACATTTATCTTAGGTGCAGCTTTAATTATCTATTATAAGCAACTATCCGAAGGTGCAGAGGATAAAAGAAGTTACCGTATCTTACAAGAAATTGGCTTGACTAAAAAAGAGGTAAAAAGAGCGATCGATTCACAGGTGCTGATTGTCTTCTTCATGCCAATTGTTGTGAGTATCATTCACTTTTCAGCCGCCTTTTTGATGATTGAAAAGTTAATCAAACTCTTTGGTGTATCTAATACATCAAGTATTGCGACTGTTAGTCTGATCACGATCGCAATCATATCAGTCATTTATTACCTGATCTATCGAAAAACGTCTAAAATTTATTATCATATTGTGGAAAGATAACGGCTTACCTAAAACACCGACAAGGTGTTTTTTGTTGGCAATCATCTTAACCCCTTGTCTTTACTGTTTATTCACCGTTTTGGGCTAATTTTTTGCTAAAATAGAGCTATGAAAGATAAAATTTTTATCGTAGAAGATGACACCACGATCGTCAAGTTGTTGCATGATCGGTTAGCAACAGAATTCAGAGTGCAGACGACAGATAATTTTCGTGCCGTTATATCTGAAATTAATGACCATCAACCAGATTTGGTTTTGATGGATATTACGCTACCCTATTTTAACGGGTTTTATTGGACGACAGAAATTCGAAAAGTAAGCCAAGTACCGATTATCTTTATATCAAGCGCAACAGATGAAATGAACGCGGTCATGGCTATGAATATGGGGGCTGATGATTTTGTCAGTAAGCCTTTTTCAGTCGATGTACTCATTGCTAAAATGAATGCCCTTTTGAGGAGAACTAAAGTGCAAGTGAGTAATTTGGTATTTGGTCGTTATACACTTGACTTAACAGGACATTTTTCAGATGGTCAAACGATAATCACCTTGACAAGAACTGAGACAGTCATTCTGAAAAGTCTATTTGAAAAAGTGGGTATCGTCGTTGATAAACAAACTATTTTAAAGCAACTCTGGGAAAGTGATGCTTACATCGATGCCAATACCTTAAATGTCAATATGAGTCGACTTCGAAAAAAATTATTAGGGCTAAATTTTCAAGCGATCCATACGGTTAGAGGTGTGGGGTATGTTGTGAAATGAAAGCACATGGTCATCTTTTAGGCAGGTTTATCCAGGAAAAAACAGGTGAATTAACGACATTTTTTGTAACAGAAGGATTGATTGCCTTAATTTTGGTTCTAGAGGGGATCAATCTAGCCTTATTTTGGGTTGCCTTCTCTACCCCTTTTCTGATCTTTCTAGTTTTTCAAGTGCTAGCTTATATCAAATTTATGCGCTTGCATCAGTTTTTGACAGCAGTTGATGTGACAACCTTACCTGACTTTCCAGATTCAAGTAGGATTGGAGAGGACTATCAGGCACTAATTTTTGAGCTAAATGATAGCAGTCAAAAAAAATATCAAGTATTAGCCGACTTTGATAAAGACTTACTTGATTTGACAAAATTATGGACACATCAAATGAAGGTTCCCCTTTCTGCGCTTGATTTAATGGTGCAAACAGATAGGCTAACCAATCTCGACGTGGAAAACCAAGTAGTTGAGTTGGATAATTATATCACGATTTTATTAAGTTATTTACGCCTGCAGCATACAGCGACTGATTTTCGTTTTGAGGCGTTTGATGTAGCAGATTTGGTGCATGTCATCATCAAAAAATATGCCAATCAATTTATTTTGAAAGATTTATCCGTCTCTGTCATCGGTTCTTGGCAGATAACGAGTGATAAGAAATGGCTATCTGTTGCCTTAGAACAGCTGATTAATAACGCTGTAAAGTATACTAAAACAGGTAGTGTTGCGATTACACTAGACCACTCGATCGATATTTCTGATACAGGAATCGGCATCCTAGCAGAAGATCTACCTAGAATTTTCGAACATGGCTTTACAGGCTTTAATGGTAGAAAACATCAGAAATCAACAGGACTAGGCTTGTATTTGACTCAGGATATCTTGAAAAAACTTTCCTTTGATATTCACATTAGCAGTCAGATTGAAAAGGGGACGATTGTACACGTTAGTAAACATATACCCGTTTTATGAACATACAACGACCCTGTAAGGATGAGGATAAAAATTATCCTTTTTTTATTGTCTCTAGGTTCTGTAGTTACTAGCCGTCCGTGTAAGAAGTTGAAAATAAAGTAAAAAAATGACAACTAATGAAACCTTTTGAGCAATGAGTGTGTCTAATAAGTGAACAAAAAAAGAAAAGGGATGATATGGAAAAAAGCAGACAGATTCAACTGGTCAAAAAAGCTAAGAAAGGAGATGACCAAGCCTTTATTACACTTTGTGAGGACTATCAGCAAGTCATCTATAATGCGGCCTATAAACTACTGTTAAATCATGCAGATGTAAGTGATTGTCTCCAAGAAGCAGAATTAAAAGCTTGGCAAAATATACGTAGTTTAAAGAATGAAGCCGCATTTAATTCTTGGCTATTTAGAATTATGACTAATATTGCTAAAAGTATGTTGATCAAAAAACAGACCTATGTTGAGTTAAAGGACTATCATCTAGTCAGCCAACAGCAAGATATGACAGCGAGTGATACGATGCAAGATATGTTAGCTAAATTACCAGATGTTTACAGGATAATATTGGTTTTATATTATTATGCTGGCTTTAGCATCAAGCAGATTTCTGAACAGGAAAGAAAACCAATTAATACCGTAAAAACGAGACTGGCACGCGGGAGAAAAATGTTGAAAGAACTACTGGAGGATAAAAAATATGGATAAAAAAATAGAAGGGTTATTCAGCTCTCAAGTATCTATACCTGAAGAAGTCTTGACAGAATTGACCCTAAACCGCAGCCAGTTTGCGGGAATAGCACAAGAAGCAGCCCCTCATTCAAATCGTAGCATTAGCAAAAAAATGGGTATCATTATCGGATTAGCCGCGATATTAGGCTTAAGTATTTTATTAACCCAGACACCTGTTATTGCCGTTATAGAGACAGCACTTGGGATCAATCAAGATGCAGCAGTTAAAGTAGTTGAGGAGCAGGGTATCCCAACTAAACTGAACTTAAGTAGTGTCCAAAATGGTCGGGAGATAACCGTCACAAAATTTGTTTCAACAAAGAAAAAAATGGCCTTTGATTATCAGTTTAAGATTGATGATCCGACGCTAAAAACAATACTAGAAAAAACAGGGGAAAATAAAGCAAGACCAGGTTCAGTGATGCTAGGCTTATTTGTAGATGGTAATCCTAAAAATTTGTTTGGCGGTGTTTTCAGTAGGGATACATACTACATAAAGGATGGGATTTATTATGGGTCAGTAGATGCAACTTTTGTGTCACAAACAATCCCTAAGCATGCGAAATTAACCCTGCATATCTATAGTTTAGATTGGATAGATCGCGAGAGAGCAAGACCAATCATAGAAAAAGCAGAAGCAGAAGGGAGTACTGGTTTTACTTTAGGGCCATCAGATGTAAAATATGAAGGGGACTGGCAGTTTAAGATTAACTATCAGCCTATATTAACGACAAGAAAACCCAAAATAAGTAAAACGGTCAATGTTAGTGAGGTTAGCGCAGTAAGTGATGCACTACAAACATCAATCAAGTTTAAGGGACCAAGTTTAACACCAGGTACGTCGCCAGATGTTGTTATCTATCGAAATGATGTGAAGTTAGTACCGAATGCACTTGGATTTGGAGAAGATGGGTATAACACTTGGTTTGACTTAAGCGCCTTGGATAAGTCAAACGCTACCTATAAGATTCAGCTGACTGAAAATGATGACAAGCATAATGGGAAAGTAATTGCTTCATTTGAGTTAAAGTAAGCTAGCAATACTTGCATAATGGCTAGTAATAGAGAGATGATCAAAACGATAGGGTCATCTCTTTTTTATGTCAAACTTAGCTATCATATCAGACCAAACGATAGTATCAGATTAAGAGATATGCTATAATAATGAGAAGTAATAAAGTAATTATAAAGGAAACTATTTATGTCAAACCATATTAATGTTATCGGTGCCGGTCTTGCTGGTTCTGAAGCTGCCTACCAAATTGCCAAGCGTGGCATCTCTGTCAAGCTTTACGAAATGCGTGGTGTCAAGCCAACACCCCAACATAAAACAACGGATTTTGCAGAGCTCGTTTGTTCAAATTCTTTGCGTGGTGATGCAATAACTAACGCTGTTGGCCTTTTGAAAGAAGAGATGCGCCAACTGGATAGTATCATTATCAAGTCAGCAGATGACACACGTGTCCCTGCTGGTGGTGCCTTAGCCGTAGACCGTGAAGGCTTTGCAGCACATGTAACAGCACAAATTTCTAACCATCCCCTAATCGAAGTTATCCGAGCTGAAATGACTGAGATCCCAAATGATGAAATTACTGTCATTGCCTCAGGACCCTTAACATCTGATACCTTAGCAAATAAAATACATGCGTTAAATGATGGTAGTGGCTTTTATTTCTATGATGCAGCAGCCCCTATCGTAGATGTCAGTACCATCGATATGAGTAAAGTCTACCTGAAATCCCGTTATGACAAAGGTGAGGCTGCTTATCTCAATGCCCCGATGTCAAAAGAGGAGTTTACCGCCTTTCAAGAAGCCTTGGTATCAGCTGAGGTTGCTGAGTTAAACGCCTTTGAAAAGGAAAAATACTTTGAAGCTTGCATGCCGATTGAAGTGATGGCAGCGCGTGGTTTCAAAACGATGTTATTTGGACCGATGAAACCAGTTGGTCTTGAAAATCCAAATGAAATCTATACCGTGACAAAACGCGATGGTACGACGTATGAAACAAATGTGCCTTATGCTGTTGTTCAGCTTCGTCAAGATGATGCTGCTGCCAGTCTTTACAATATCGTTGGCTTCCAAACTCACCTTAAGTGGGGAGAACAAAAACGTATTTTCCGAATGATTCCAGGACTAGAAAATGCTGAATTTGTCAGATATGGCGTCATGCATCGTAACTCTTACATGGATTCACCGAATCTATTAACGCAAACACTTAGATCTAAAAAACAAGAGAATCTCTTTTTCGCGGGTCAAATGACTGGTGTAGAGGGCTATGTAGAATCAGCAGCATCTGGCTTAGTCGCAGGCATCAATGCAGCGAAATTATTTAAAGAAGAAGCGTCAGTGATCTTCCCAGAAACAACAGCTATTGGCTCACTACCTTATTATGTCACACATGCTAATAGCAAAAACTTCCAACCGATGAATGTTAACTTTGGTATTATCAAAGAACTTGAAGGGGAGCGTATTCGGGATAAAAAAGAACGTTATACTGCAGTTGCAGAGCGTGCACTTACAGCATTGAAACCCTATCTAGAAGTCTAATCACTTTACAATTAATTACATAAAAATAATTATGTAAAGTACGTGTTGTCTAATTCAGTTTAACCCAGATAAATAAGGAGACCCTATGAAAGTACCTTTTGTAAATCAGTCACAACTTGAAGAGATAGTCGCAACATATCCAACCCCTTTTCATCTATACGATGAGACAGGTATTCGTGAAAAAGCACGTGCACTTAACAAGGCTTTTAGTTGGAATCCAGGGTTTAAAGAATTTTTTGCTGTTAAAGCAACACCAACACCAGCTATTTTAAAAATCTTGCAAGAAGAAAATTGCGGTGTCGATTGTGCCTCTGAAATTGAATTGTTAATGTCACATAAACTTGGCTTTAAAGGTCAAGATATTATGTTTTCGTCAAATAATACACCAGTCCAAGAATTTCAGTATGCCAGAGAAATTGGTGCGACCATTAATCTAGATGCTTATGAACATGTTGCGTTTTTAAATGAGGTGACGAGCATTCCTGAGACAATCTCTTGTCGGTACAATCCTGGGGGCGTTTTCTCACTTGGAACTGATATCATGGACAATCCTGAGGAATCTAAATTTGGTATGACCAAATCCCAGTTAATTCAGGCGTTTAAAGACTTGAAAGCCTTGGGCGTTAAAAAATTTGGTATCCACGCTTTTCTTGCATCTAACACCGTAACAAACGCGTACTATCCTGCTCTAGCAAAAGAATTATTTGAGTTAGCAGTTGAAGTCGTTGCAGCAACAGATGTTGAACTTGACTTTATTAATCTATCGGGCGGTATTGGTGTCAATTACCTACCTGATCAGGTGGCAAACGATATCGCGATCATTGGTGAGGGTGTCAGACAGGCCTATGAAGCTGTTCTTACCCCTAATGGACTTGGACAAGTTAAGATTTTTACAGAGCTTGGCCGGTTTATGTTAGCACCACACGGTCATTTGATTACGACTGTCTTACATATGAAAAAAACCTATCGTGATTATGTTGGTGTTGATGCGAGTGCAGTTAATCTCTTACGTCCTGCCATGTATGGGTCATATCATCATATTAGTGTTTCTGGCAAGGAAACTGCTCCAGAAACGCAAGTTTATGATGTGGTCGGCTCATTATGTGAAAACAACGATAAATTTGCCAAACAAAGAGCACTACCCAAAGTTACTGTAGGTGATACCTTAGTCATCCACGATACAGGTGCCCATGGCTTTTCGATGGGCTATCAGTATAATGCTAAACTACGCTCTGCTGAATTACTGCTTCAAACAGACGGCACAACACGCCTCATTCGTCGAGCAGAAAAAGCAGCAGATTACTTTGCGACTTTAGATGGCTTTGATTTTTAAATGGAAATAGACAGATTATGTAAAATTTGATATAATTAAGTGACTAATCAAAAAGAAGAGAGATAAAAAATGTCAATCGTACTAGCTATTTTATTAATTGTTATTGCTGCCCTAGGTGGCTTTGCTGGCGGCTTGTTCCTTAGCCGTCGTCAAGTTAAGCAAATGTTGATGGAAAACCCACCATTAAACGAAGATGCTGTTAGAACGATGATGAGTTCTATGGGCCGTAAGCCTAGCGAAACACAAGTACAACAAGTACTACGTCAAATTCGTGCAGCTGCAAAACAAGCTGACACTAAAAAATAAGGTTTAAGATAAGGTATCTCTACAAACGATGGTTTGGGATGTCTAGGCAGTATCAGTCATATTGGTTAATGTCTGATACTGATTTTGATCCAGTCCCAAAAGGTCGTATAGCTTTAATTATAGAGAGATATCTAAAAAAGCTGAGCGTGTCTCAGCTTTTGTTTTTGTGAGGTAATCTAGATGGATAATCGCCCGATAGGGTTTTTAGACTCAGGTGTCGGCGGACTGACAGTCGTAAAAGAATTAATACGCCAATTACCAGATGAAGAAGTCATCTATGTAGGTGATTCAAGACGTGCACCATACGGGCCAAGGCCTGCTAGTCAAATACGGCAGTTTACTTGGGAATTAGTTAACTTCCTCTTATCAAAAGATGTTAAGATGATTGTCTTTGCTTGTAATACAGCGACTGCTGTTGCTTGGGAAGAAGTGAAACAGCAACTTGATATCCCAGTTTTAGGGGTCATTTTACCAGGAGCTAGTGCTGCCATAAAAGCCACGACTACTGGTAGAATTGGTATTATCGGTACTGAAATGACGATTGCATCTGATATCTACCAGAAAAAGATTCATCTATTATCTCCAGAATTGGTCATCCATTCATTAGCTTGCCCTAAATTTGCACCTATAGTGGAATCAAATGAGACCACATCTAGTGTCGCTAAAAAAATCGTCTATGAAACATTAAAGCCATTGGTTAACCGTGTAGATACATTAGTACTAGGGTGTACACATTATCCTTTACTAAGACCAATCATTCAAAATGTCATGGGAAATTCAGTCAAACTGATTGATAGTGGCGCTGAATGTGTCAGAGATATCTCAGTATTGCTTAACTATTTTGAGATAAACCGTGAGCGGACATCACTTAAAAAAGTACATCATTTTTATACAACAGCGAGTGCACAATCATTTGACGACATAGCCGAAAATTGGCTTGCTATACCAGTAAAATCGAGGACACTTAGATTATGAGAACACTATATAAGCACGAAAGCAAACAGATATTTGCCTATGTACTTGCCGATGAGCGAACGTTAACCATCGAAAGTATCTTTGGAGATGAACTTGAGATACCACTATACAGTCTCTTTTTTAAGTACTTCCCCAAACTGCAAGGTCTGAAAATAATCGCCGTTGATGAAAGGCCTTCTGATATTATTGACTTGTTTTTCCAAGTCTTAAGAGACGTAACAGCTGAAGAGTATCAATATCAGTTAAGCGATACCTTAACAGTTAGCTTAGCTGGCAATCAAATACATTCTGAAACGGTCACTTTAGCAACAACACAAGATAAATCACTCTTAATTGCAACGCGTAATGAAGGTAAAACACGAGAGTTTAAGGCCTTTTTTAGCAAATTAGGCTATACTGTAAAAAACCTGAATGATTTTCCTGATTTACCAGAAGTTGCTGAAACAGGGATGACATTTGAAGAAAATGCCCGTTTAAAAGCCGAAACGATTTCTGAACTAACAGGTGAGGTGGTGCTTGCAGATGATAGTGGGTTGATGGTGGATGTACTAGGTGGCCTTCCAGGTGTTTGGTCTGCAAGGTTTGCTGGCCCTCATGCGACAGATGCAGCCAATAATGCAAAACTCCTACATGAGCTAGCAAGTACAGCTGTAACACCAGAAAAACGGACTGCAAAATTCCATACGACCTTGGTTGTTGCAGCACCGGACAAGCCATCTCTTGTTGTTGAAGGAGAGTGGTTAGGTGCCATAGCAACCATTCCAAAAGGGGATGACGGGTTTGGCTATGATCCCTTATTCGTTGATGAGGCAACTGGCAGAACTGCAGCACAACTGACATTAGCGCAGAAAAACAAGGTATCCCATCGTGCGCTTGCGCTAGAGAAATTACTTACAAAATGGCCAGATTGGCAGAAATCGTGAGGGATTTATGATAATTGTTATGAGTGATTCACATGGTGAATCTAAAGTAATTCAAGATATAAAAGCTACCTATCAAGATGAGGCAAGTGCAATCATCCACTGTGGCGATTCAGAGCTTGATGCGACGGATCCTATTTGGGAAGGCATTCGCGTTGTTAGGGGAAATTGTGACTTTGATACGCTATTTCCTGAAAGCCTTGTCTTATCTGCGGATCAAGCACAAGTATTTGTCACGCATGGTCATTTATATGGTGTTAATTTTGGCCTATCACAGTTGACTGATGCTGCGAAAAAAGCGGGCTGTAAACTTGCATTGTTTGGTCATCTGCATACACCAATCGCTACGATTGAGCAAGATATCTTGTGCTTAAATCCCGGTAGTGTTGCCCAACCACGAGGCCAATATAAGACTAAGATGTACGCCAAGATTGACATCACAGCGGATGCCTATGTGATTAGCTATATGGATCTAGCACATCAGCCGATTGCTAATTTACAATTTAGACTAGCGAGGTCTAGTCAATGATTGATAAGCATATTGAATCTTTCCTGATGCAACAAAGTGATACTTTTTTAAAGCCAGCAAGTGAAGTAGCTGTTTTATTAAGTGAACATAATATTTCACATGCTAAAATTTTGTTAAGTCAATACAAGTATTCTAAAGTACCAGTGATTAACCAAGACCATGAATTTGTCGGTATCTTAGGCTGGACAGATATTATTAATTTTGAAATACAGCATGATTTTTTCTACGAAAAATCTGATAGAACGCCTATTTCAGAAATTGTTGATAAGGATGTCTGTACCGTACAAAAACATTATGAACTAGAAGATATCTTACATTTATTAGTCAGAGAACCTTTTCTACCCGTTTTAAATGGTCAAGCATTTTATGGTATTATCCCTCGCCAGGAGATATTAAAGGCCTTTAATGCTTTTGCGCATACTTTTACTAAGGATTATGATATTATTGAACGAAAAAAAGATTAAAGCCTTCATCAACACGCGACAACAATTATCTGAAAACACTAAGCTTGCATACTTTTATGATTTACGTGCTTTTATCAAGTTTGTTGATGGCAAACCGCTAACACAAACTATTTTAAACCTGTTTCAGCTAGAACTCAGAGCACTAGCTCCTGCGTCACAGCATCGTAAAGTATCGACGATCAATTTATTTTTGAAGTACCTTTATCAAAGTGGTGATATCACGCAATATTATGAGCTAGAATCAATTTCACCTCTAGCACATAGGCAAACAAGCCAGACTGAACATAGAGGCAGACTGATTGATGTCACGCCATATTATCAACAGATTCAAAAACCAGGTGATTTACTAGTCTTACTCATATTAGAATTTGGTCTGAAACCATCTGAAATTCAAACGCTTAAATGGGTAGATTTCAACTGGGACTTTAAAATTTTAACAGTAGCTGGTAACGGTATCAAGCGGATATTGCCTATTAGAGAGCGGTTCTCAAGATTGGCACGACCTATAAAAAATGGGGATGAATTATTTACAAAATCTCGCCAATTTTTGCATTATGAATTAAAAAAGACAACCTCTCTATCATCTGCTTCATTGAGAGAGCAGTATATCTTACAGCGCGTTGCAGAAAAAATGTCCATTTACAAGTTGGCTGAGAGTTTAGGATTAAAGTCAATTCAAACCCTTGATAAATATTACAGATAAGAGAGTTTACATAAAATGAGTTATGTAAAAAAAGAAATCAACATAAAGATTCAAGACTTTGAAGGCCCACTAGATTTGCTACTACATCTAGTGAATCAATACAAGGTGGATATTTATGAAGTCCCCTTAGTTGAGGTGATTACACAATACCTCAGCTATCTAGATATGATGAAGGACAGAGCATTAGACCTTGCTTCAGAATATTTAGTGATTGCTAGTCAATTAGTCTTAATCAAGTCAAGACGCTTACTGCCAACTGTTTCAGAAGCATTTGAAGAAGAAACGCTTGATCTAGAACAAGAAATCTTAAGCCAAATTGATGAATATCGTAAGTATAAAGCCTTGAGCCTAAGTCTTGAGGCAAAACATAGTGATCGCAGTCTATTTTATTCAAAAGCTAAAACAGAGATTTTAGCTGATGATGTTGCCTTACTGGCTGATAAGAATGCCTTAGATTTATATTTTGCTTTTTCAGCACTTATGCAACGCAAAAAGGCTGAATTTCAAGATCACCATAATACGATAAACTCGGATGAGTTTTCAGTTGAGGACAAGATTAAGGACATTCTAGCAATTTTTGAAATAGGTAGGCACCATGTCTTTTCAGATTTTTTTAACCTTACACATTCTTTAGATGAAGTGGTCACTGTATTTTTGGCCATGTTGGAGTTAATCAAAAATCAGACACTGACTTTTGAGCAGACCGATTCATTTGGTGATATTATGTTGTCAAGAACAGAAGTGGAGATGATAAGTGAATAAAACTGCTGAACTTGAAGTATTACTATTTGTTACAGGTGAAGAAGGCGTGACATTAAGAGATCTATCAGGCCTCTTAAACATTACCCCTAGTGCAGTAACCCAACAGATTGAGAAACTGACTAAAAAGTACACGCTGGATAACACGTCTGCTCTGACGATTATCGAAACCGCTGGAAAGTATCGACTGGCAACTAAGGCTGTATTTAAGCCGTTATTACAGCACTACGCCAAAACACCCATGAACCAGTCTTTGTCAAAAGCAGCTTTAGAGGTTCTCGCAATTATTGCTTATAAACAGCCTTTAACACGATTGGAAGTCGATAAAATTCGAGGTGTTAATTCCTCAGGCACCATGGCAACACTTCAAGCTTTTGATCTAATCGAAGTGGTTGGTAAAAAGGAAGTCATAGGGAATCCTAATCTTTATGCAACAACTCACCATTTCTTAGATTATATCGGTATAAACAGTCTTGAAGCACTACCGGAAGTAAACGAAGCATCACTCATAGATATTGACGATGTTGATATCTTTAACGAAAAGGAATTAAAGACAGATGAGAATTAATAAATATTTAGCCCAAGCGGGCGTTGCAAGTCGTCGAAAAGCAGAAGACTTAATCAAAGCTGGTGATGTAACAGTTAATGGTAAGATCATGACTGACTTGGCTTACCAAGTTAAGTCAGGTGACGCAGTTGAAGTTAAACAAACACAGATCTATAAAGAAGAACCTGTTTATTATATCCTTAATAAACCACGTGGGGTTATTTCGTCAGTTTCTGATGAAAAAGATCGTAAAACTGTTTTAGATTTTTTCCGTCATATTCCTGAGAGAATTTATCCAGTCGGTCGACTAGATTGGGATACAAGTGGCCTATTACTCCTAACAAATGATGGTGACTTTTCAAATTTGATGACACACCCAAGTCACCAAATCGAAAAAGTCTATATAGCCAAAGTTGAAGGACAAGCCAACAAAGAAAATCTTCGTCCATTAACGCAAGGTGTCAAAATAGATGGTAGAAAAACAAAACCTGCGATCTACCATATTATTAAGCAAGATGTCTCAACTAAAAAATCAGTTGTACAACTGACGATCCATGAAGGCCGGAATCATCAGGTTAAGAAAATGTTTGAAGCTGTTGGCTTACCTGTGCTAAAACTTTCTCGTGTTCAGTATGGTACCTTAGATTTGACTGGCCTACAACCTGGTGAATTCCGTAGACTATCTAAAAAAGAAGTCAGCCAGCTTGTCAATAGTGCGAAATCGTAATAAGTTTACATACTTTATATGATGTAAACAGCACCAAATTAACTTCTTGAATTTAAGCCGTCAAAAGACTTGCAAAAATGCAAGTCTTTTGATATAGTTAAGAAGTCTTCAGGGCGGGGATCGTGTCCCCACTGGTGGTAAAGTCCATGAAGCTTGAGGTTAGATCTCGAGCCCGAATCGGTGAAATTCCGATACCAACTGTTAAAGTCAGGATAAAGAGGAGACAAGAAAATCAGGCACCATCATATAGGTAGGGTAAAACCACGAGTTTTAAGCTTGGGTTCATTTTTTAGTCGTGACTTGTTTAGCCTAACAAACCTGTCTTTACGGGTATAGATAGGCTATTTCAACAGGTTAAACTAAGTAAATCAGATAGCCAAATTCTTTTTTAGCAATACCTATACATTTTCAAGTCTTCTAAATAAAATTTAGGAGGTGCCCAAATGACAAACTCACTTCGCACACGTAAGCTAGTATTGATTGCTATGCTCGCGGCTATTTCATTCATCTTGATGATCTTCCCACAATTTCCATTATTACCGGGGGCTGATTTTTTAAAGATTGAATTCTCAATTTTACCCATTCTAGTAGGTTTATATCTATTTGATTTACCTGCTGCATTGACGATTCTTGTCATCCGTTCTCTTTTAAAGTTATTACTGAATAACGAGGGCGTTAATACATGGGTTGGCTTGCCACTTAATATAGTGGCTGTCGGTTCGTTTGTTATGGTTTTTGCACTTTTTTTCAAAAGAAACGCATCTACTAAGACCTATGTTGCTGGCAGTATTCTTGCAACAGTTACGATGACAGTCGCGATGATGTTAGTAAATTTTGTCTACGCTGTTCCCTTATATGCTAAATTTGCCCATTTTGATATTAATCAAATATTTGGCACTTGGCATTATCTGCTCGCGATTGTCTTGCCCTTTAACTTGATTCAAGGTGTGATATTTGCGATCAGCTTTGCCATTATCTTTGTGGCACTCAAATCGATTTTAGACAGATTAACCAAAAAAAAATAAAAATGACTTAAACCTCTTGCTATACTAAAAAAACTCTGCTATAATTAAATAGTTGTTGTAAAACAACGTGACCGAAGACAGTTGGTGACGCAAGTCATAATTCCAACCGAGGACATTTATTTATTAGTTAATAATGAATTTTTGTACTCTCTATGTCTATGGTTGGCGTGGAGTTTTTTTACGCCATCAAATAATAGAGGAGGAAAAACAAACAATGAGTGAAGCTACAATCGCTAAAAAAGCTGAGTTAGTTGACGTTGTTGCCCAAAAATTTGCAGATGCTTCTGGTATCGTCGTTGCAGATTCTCGTGGACTTACAGTTGGACAAGACACTGAATTACGTAAACAATTACGTGAAGCAGGTGTTGAATTCAAAGTCATCAAAAACTCAATCTTGCGTCGTGCTGCTGAAAAAGCTGGTTATGCAGACCTTACGGATCAATTCGTAGGACCATCTGCAATCGCCTTTTCAAATGAAGATGCAATTGCACCAGCAAAAATCTTATCAGATTTTGCTAAAACTGCTGACAAACTCGAAGTTAAGGCTGGCGTTATCGAAGGCAAAGTATCTTCTAAAGAAGAAATTGCTGCTATCGCATCACTTCCAAGCCGCGAAGGATTGCTTTCTATGCTCCTTTCAGTACTTCAAGCACCAGTTCGCAATGTCGCATACGCTGTCAAAGCAGTTGCCGACAAAGCAGAAGAAGCAGCTTAAGGTTTACCTGGCTATTTCTATACCAAAGGCGAGCAAGTCGCTTAACACTTGCACACTAAATTAAAAATTCTAAGGAGATTCCAACAATGGCATTGAACATTGAAAACATCGTTGCTGAACTTGAAACAGCAACTATTCTTGAACTTTCTGAGCTTGTAAAAGCAATCGAAGAAAAATTTGACGTATCTGCAGCAGCTCCAGTAGCAGCAGCAGGCCCTGCAGCAGCAGCTGAAGAGCAAACTGAATTTGACGTTGAGTTGACTGCAGCTGGCGACAAAAAAGTTGCAACTATCAAAGCAGTTCGCGAAGCTACTGGTCTTGGACTTAAAGAAGCTAAAGATCTTGTTGACAGCGCTCCAGTTGTTATCAAAGAAGGTCTTTCAAAAGCTGATGCTGAAGCTATCGTTGAAGCTATCGGCGCTGCTGGTGGTTCTGCTGGTCTTAAATAATCTTTCGATTATATTAATAAGCATCTTAAAGACAGGGTACGAGCAAACTTCGTGCCTTGTTTTTTTATAGAAAAGATTATGACGCTTTCTGAGTAAAAGCTATTGTTGATCCTATAAAGGTCGTCATAATTAAATACAGAAGAGGATTTATGGAAAAAAAGCTAAAGATTAGTGATTATTTACTGATTGCATCGATGTTATTTGGGCTGTTTTTTGGTGCTGGAAATTTGATTTTTCCACTTCATATGGGGCAAGAAGCGGGTTCGGCCATTTTTCAAGCCAATATTGGCTTCTTAATTACTGGTATTGGCTTACCTTTCTTAGGAATCATTGCAGTTGGTCTATCTAGAACATCGGGTGTCTTTGAGATGGCATCCCGAATTCATCGCGTTTATGCCTATGTCTTCACTATCTTATTATATTTAGTCATCGGCCCATTGTTTGCTTTGCCTCGTCTGGCAACAACTTCTTTTGAAATTGGTTTTTCATCAGTGCTATCATCAGATGTACAGAAACCCGCCTTGGCAGTATTCTGCGTGCTATTTTTCTTTAGTGCCTGGTGGTTTGCCAGAAAACCTTCAAAAATACTAGACTATATCGGAAAATTTTTAAATCCAATATTCTTAATCCTACTTGGCTTTTTATTAGTTATTGCCTTTATTCGACCAATGGGATCTAGTACAGATGCAGCAGTTGGACAAGCTTTTCAAGCTTCACCATTTGTTACAGGATTTACACAGGGCTATAATACCTTAGATGCACTTGCAGCATTAGCATTCGGCATTATTATTGTAACAACAATTAAACAACGTGGTGTAACCAACCCTAAAACGATTGCCATTGATACGATCAAGTCAGGCGTGATCAGCGTCTTGTTAATGGGGATCATCTATACCTGTCTATCTTATCTCGGTGCCATGAGTGTTGCCAAATTCAAAGTTAGTGAAAATGGTGGTATTGCCTTAGCGCAAATTGCCCAATACTATCTAGGGACGTTTGGTATGATCATTCTTGCCTTAATCATCGTGATTGCTTGTTTGAAAACAGCAGTAGGGCTGATAACAGCTTTCTCAGAAACCTTCGTTGAATTATTTCCTAAACGCTCTTATGGTTTTTTTGCTATCATAGTCAGTGTCCTACCTTGTTTATTTGCAAATGTTGGTCTAACAAACTTAATCAGTCTTTCCGTACCAGTCTTAATGTTTATCTATCCTTTAGCGATCACATTAATCTTGTTATCTCTATTTAGTCCATTATTTAAGCATGCAAGTCGGGTTTATCGCGTTACGACTGTATTTACGGCTATTGCAGCCTTATTTGACGGGTTGAATGCCATACCATTCCCTGAACATGCGCAGAATATCATCATTTCTATGGTTGATTTTGCTAAAGCCTTTATCCCATTATTCTCTATCGGAATGGGCTGGTTAGTGCCAGCTTTAATTGGCTTTATCATTGGCCTCATTTGGGAATTCATGGCCAATAAAGTCAAACCCTCAGCAGCATTAAAATCATAACAATAAGAAAAAAACTAACCGTCTGCATAAATAAAGGCGATTAGTTTTTTTTCTTATGATCAATGTGCGTATGTTGCGTAAAATCAAAGATAAAAAATGATAGAATAAAAAAAGTTTTCCTGAAAGTAGTCTTTAGCATCTGTAACTAAACTGTCTAATCACTTAGTTAAGCAAGGCAGAAAACACGTGATATGAGTGTATCTTGATACCTTATTAATTACATCTCTTATCTTTCCGAAAAACTATAATTTTCTTGACAAAAATAAACATATAGCGTATACTATTACTATGAAGAGAGAACGTTTAATTGATAATATTGAAGACTTGAAAGCTATGATGCCAAGCTTTGTTTTAGAATACTATAGATCTAAGTCTGCTGTCCCCTATGCTCTGACAACCTTATATGAGTATCTTAAAGAGTATCATCGTTTTTTTACTTGGATGATGGCTGCAGATATCACGCAAGTAAGCCATATGCAAGCTATCTCACTTAAAACATTAGAAAACTTGACTAAATCAGATTTAGAAAGCTATATCTTATACTTACGTGAGCGACCAAGGCTAAATGCTGCGACGACAAAGTATGGTGTGTCACAAAGTACGATTAATCGTACCTTATCCGCCCTCTCAAGTCTCTATAAATATTTAACAGAAGAGGTTGAAGATGAAAATGGTGAGCCCTACTTCTATCGGAATGTCATGAAAAAAGTTAGCACACAAAAGAAAAAAGAAACGTTAGCATCAAGAGCTGAACATATCAAAAATAAATTATTTTTAGGGAATGAAACGCAAGGCTTTCTAGATTTTATCGAAACAGAATACGAAAAAACCTTATCTAACAGAGCAAAATCATCATTTTTTAAAAATAAAGACCGAGATTTAGCCATTATTGCTCTTATTTTAGCCTCAGGTATTCGCTTGTCTGAGACGGTCAATATTGACCTCGATGATTTAAATATGAATACCTTTGTTGTTGAGGTGATGCGCAAAGGCGGCAAACAAGACTCAGTGAATATTGCTCGATTTGCAAAACCGTATTTAGTGAATTATTTGGCTATTCGAGATAGTCGCTATTGCCCTATACAGCAAGAAAAGGCATTATTTTTGACTATTTATAAGGCTAAAGCCAATCGAATTGATAACTCAAGTATTGAGAAAATAGTTGGCAAATATTCTAAGGTTTTTAAAGTTCGTGTAACACCGCATAAACTGAGGCATACGCTAGCAACACGTCTCTATGCGGAGACAAACTCGCAAGTTTTGGTCAGCCATCAACTTGGTCATGCCTCTACTCAGGTAACCGATCTTTATACCCATATCGTAAACGATGAACATAAAAATGCCTTAGATAAGCTATAAAGGTAACCAATATAAAAATAGCCACCTGTCAATCACGTTCGATTGGCAGGTGGCTATTTTTAAAGCACTTATTGATTTGTATCTTGTCTTAGCGCTAACTTCATTTTGAATCTGTTGTAAAGTTTAGCAAATAATGAAGCAAATATTTTTTGAAAGAATATAGAATAACCGAGTAGCGCAACTAACAAAATCAAGTTAATATAGGTCACATTACCCAGATTTAAAAAGTCTTGCCCGATAATCAAGGTAATAAAATACAGCGTTTGTGTCGTTAAGAAAATAAATAGTCGATATTTGGTATTCGGTGGATAGATGTTTCTTTGCACAAGCAGATAATTCCAGGCGGTAAATAAAATCGCCATGATGGACAAAGCCTTTGTACTACTGCCGAAAAAGTGACCGACATTAATAATTAGTAAGGTACCGATGGCAATTGTTAAACCAGGGGGAAAGGCTTTCTTGAAAATAGTCGGTAGAAATTCGCCTTTGACACGTTTAAAATCCAGTTCAAAGTTAAGTAGAAAACTTGGTATACCAACGAAGCAAGCATTAATGATCGTCAGCTGAATGGGTTCAAATGGATAGCTGAAGCCTGCAATCAAGGTTCCGGTTGTCAGTAAGATAGAGTAAATCACTTGAACTAAGACTAATGCCCCTGCTCTCGTCATATTATTGATGACTCTTCTACCCTCATTCATAATATCAGGAATCGCGTTGAATTGATTATCTAAGAGGACGATATCTGATGTCTGCCGAGCAGCATCGACACCCGATGCCATAGCAATCGAACAGTTTGCTTCTTTTAATGCTAACACATCATTTACACCATCACCAGTCATGGCAACAGTATGGCCTAACGATTTTAAAGCCACAACCATTTCCTTCTTACGCTGTGGTGTAACGCGACCAAATATTTGATAGTTGATAACAGCGTCTTTTAATTCTGTCTCATTAAGCTTAGACACATCGATATATTTTTCAGCACCTGGTAGTTGTACCTTTTTAGCAATCTGAGAAACAGTCGCTGGATCATCTCCAGAGATAATCTTACAGGTGACACCCTGTCCTTTGAAAAATTGTAAGGTTTCTATCACATTTTCTCTTACGGTATCAGATATGAGAAACATGGCGATAGGGGTTATGTTATTAACCGTTTTATGGTCAGCATGCTCATTACTATGACCTAAAGTTAGGACCCTGTAGCCTGCATGCGCATATTTTTTATCGAGTTTTAGGGCTTCTACTTCATTTTCAGATAACAAAAAAGAGGTAGCGCCTAGAAAATACATCCCTTTGTCGGCAAAGGTAACACAACTATATTTACGATCAGAAGAAAAGGGTGTGATGTCACTAGGAATTAGGGCATGATTCTCAGGAAAGGCCAGTCTTAGTGCCATCGCGGTCGGATTTTTATCAGGAAGCGCAGCCAGCATGCTTCCCATGATCGTCGCTACATCAACTGATGGGGCCAATGGAATTGTTTTTTCAACAACCATCTTGCCTTCCGTAATGGTCCCTGTTTTGTCTAAACAAAGGATATCAACCCTGGCTAATGCATCGATACAGTTTAGCTCCTGCACAAGCACTCTCTTATGTGCGAGATAAACAGCACTGAACGTTAAAGCAACACTGGTTAATAGATACAGTCCTTCTGGGAACATCCCAACTGCTGCTGCTACGGTATATAAAATCGCCTTATTAAAGGCAACACCGGAAAAGAAAAACTGTTTGACAAACAAAAGAGAACACAAAGGGACTAAAATGATGCTAATCCATTTGATAATTTTGCCAAGGCTATCCTTAATCATGTAAGTTTGCTTTTTGATTGCCTTAGCTTCTTTAGTAATTTTTTGAATATAATTATCTTCACCAACATGCGTCACTTGGCATACCGCTTGACCTGAGGTTACAAAACTACCAGAGTATAGCTCACTCTCAGGTAATTTATAGATACTATCTACCTCTCCAGTTAATAGAGATTCGTTAATCTCTAAACTACCTTCAACGACACGTGCATCTGAGGGCACCTGATCGCCGTTTTCAAGCAATAAGAAGTCATCTAGTACAATCTGATCTATTGGGATCGTGACCAATACCTTATCTCTGTAGACCTTAGCTTTAGAGACCTTTAACAGGGCCAGTTTATCTAGTGTACGTTTTGATCGTATTTCTTGAAATAGATTAATGATCACATTACTAAAAACAACCAGTACAAACAGACCATTGTAATATGATTTCGTTAATGAAACAAGATAAAATAAAATACAGTTAATGAGATTAAAAAAGGTAAAGATATTAAAAAAGAAAATTTGATAATAAGACCGACTTGTCGTTTTCTTTACTTTATTCGTTTGCTGCTGTTGTTGTCTAATTTTCACCTCATCAGAGGTGAGCCCATAACTACTACGCTTATTCATTTCGATTTCCTTTAATATAAATGTCCATATTTACATACTACTATAAAACCTGTCTTGATACATCAGTCTATAGGCTTAACCTACCTAAAAAAACCCTATTATGAATTAGTAGGTCATATCTGATGATAAGCAACCTAAGATAACTATAGATTATCTGGAAGATCAGTAACATATAAGGTTAAGATGTTTGAACTCGTCTCTAGTGCGGCCATTGTCAGTGGATTAGGCCTTACATCTATCATATCATAATCCCTTTCTCCAAGGGCCCTATCCGGATAAAAAGCTAACTTTTCAGTTGTGAAGCTGCAAGCTGCATGAATACCAGGCTTATTGCCACGTGCATCTAATCTAATCCATCTATTTTGTGACCATAAATAGACAGCATTCAAGGCATGGATACAATATTTTCCCTCTGCTTCACTAAACAAGAGTAGTTTTTGATAGCAAAATCCAGCTATGATAAAGAGAACTTGTTGTATCTGTCAAGTCCTGGCATTTTGTAATAGTTTACTAATCATAAAAAGACAAAGTCACGGGACTTCATCTTAAATTTGAGATTAGCAAAACACTAGCCTTTAGTTTCTATGTTTTCACTTCATCTCTTATCACCTATAGTAAAATCAAGTCTTTCAAACCAAGAATATATCTACTTTTTAGCAAAGTAGATTACTATGACTGAATTTAAAGATACTGAATATTTACTATTTATCTAAATATTCTTTTAAGATTTGGAGTGCTCTTTCTACTTCAAAAGCACTTTCTCCTGAAATCAATTTAAGAAAAGATGCATCTTCTTTATTAGATACCAAATAGTTTAAAGTTGTATCACTAAAAATAATTGTATTATTCATTAATCACTGATTAATGAATAATTTCTTACCTAAATATTCCTTTAAAATTTGAAATACTAAAATAATCAAATTTTTGTTAGAACCACAAACCCCAACTGTTCTCAAATAGTGAGTTTTTTCTCTCTCTTTATCACTCATAACATCCCATAAAGACAAAAATAATTCACTATCATCTAATTCATCTAAAAGATGAACTGTCATTTATCCACCTTCACCAGAATTAAATTGCTGATTTTTTTTAGTTATTCCAATAGATATTGAAATTTTTTCATTTTTTATTTCTGCAATAAATCCAAAATCTTCAAAATCAAATTTATTTATTTCTGTAGGAAAATATCCAAACACATGTTCAAATGCTTGTTTAACATTAATATAACCTACTGATTGTTTTACTGGTAGATATGCTTAATTCATTTTTTTACCACCTTCCAAAATCCCTTACCTAAATTTTCGCAAGTATAGCCTGAATCCTTCAATAGTTTCATTTCAATAGAATATGAAGGAGGTTACGCCCCTTTTTAAAAATTATTCTTATAAAGGCTCATTGATTCATCAGGATTGTTGCTTAAAATAAACTCTTTTCCTCTTTGATTTTTTTAACTTGTCCATTTAAATCCTAAGACAATTTAGTATTAACATATTTGTAATCTATAATAAGCTAGTTAAAAGAAACAACAGCCACATAGCAATTATTGAAACTCCAATGAATACCATTACCGAAATAAGTAGTGACCATACATTATAGCGACTCTCTGGTTCCGAATCTTTTCGTCGCCATTTCCCACCGTATCTTCCATTTCCTACCCATTCAAAATCAGGATCGTCATATTGCCAATTTCGTGCACCTCGGTAATCAACAGGTTCTCCGTATGCTTCCTGTATATCCTTAAATAATTTGTCTACATTTGGTGTTACATCATTTCGATGATATTTCTCTAAATCTCTTAAATCCAACGAAAGGGCATTGATTGCTTTTTTAAAACTCTCTATCCCATTAAAAGATATCATGGCACGATTTAGGATTTCACGTTCTTTAACAGAGGCGGAACTACTTAGACTTAGTAATTCTTTTACTCTAAAAATAAATTCTACTTGTCTATCTGTCATTGCCATTATCAACCCCCACGCCCATTATAAGACGACATGCGTTGTTGTGCTTCAATATGTCTTTGAATTTCCGATTTCTTCCTTGCATCTTCCGCTATTTTTTTATCCTTTAATTCTTGCTCTTTGTATTCCGAACCTTTCATCTTTTCAGTTTCTAACTTTTTAGTTTCTTGAATTTCAGAACATTGGGCTAAAGCATTAAAAAAACTCTGCCCTACAGATATTTTATCTATTCCAGGTTTAACCGGCTCCCCAAATGGTACCTCCTGAATCTCTTTGTTACCATTGAATTTTTCCATAAATTGATAAAAAACAGAAGAAGATCCCAGAATTTTTAATGTTTCACCCGTCGTGATATTCCTAACTTCAGAAAAAGATACTGTTATACCTTCTGTAGTAAAGCTAGACGTCTCAATAACAATGTCATCACTATCCTTAACTTTATTCTCTTTTGGTAAACTAACCTTATCTTCTTCATTTAATTTAGAGCTAAATTTCTCGCCCTCAAGCTTTTTTAGCCACTCCATATTAGTGTCACGTGGAAACATAATCGTGCCATCACTGCTTGATGTTGACTGATTAATCAAGTCAACACCTTGTAAAGCGTATTTAAAGGCTTGGAGGCTATCTGTAAAAAGGGAACTTGTTGTACTTGAAAACGTTTGGAGTGCCAGCAATTTTTTTTCGTAGTCATGCTTGAGTTGCTTTAAATTATCTAGCTGTCTGTCAAGTCCTGGCAATTCTGCAAGTCCACTTACCACACCTTCAAAGCCACCAGTCATAAATTTTTGTATGATTTGTCTATCTGCTGCTATTTTTTGTTCAACCAACTGAATGAGCCGATTTGTATTTGCTAGTTTTTCATTCAGTTGTGCTTCATTCAGATATGAGCTTAAATACCGAACTTCTTGTTCCGCTGTTTTATAACTTTCTAAATCACCTTGAATATCTGCAATGGCTGACGCTAATTTTTGAATCATTGGCAATATATAGGTTTGAAAAAGACTCTGGCCTGCCCGGTAAGCAGCACCTGATAATGCACCTGAATTGATAACCGAATTAAGATGTTGTGTCCCTTGATTGATGCTATCAAGTACCGCTTTGGCACTTTCTAAATTTTCAGTAAGTGACTGAATTAATAAATCTGAATCGCCACTATCGTAAATTACCATGCTAACTTATTCCTTTCTTGATAGAGTTTTTCTAAACAATCCTCTTTATTTATTTTGGCTATCCGCACCTTTTCGTTGAGCGTATCATTTTGCCGATTCACATAATAAGCAAGTGTTTGTTGCAGTTCATAAAAAGTGGCTTGTTCTTGATAAGCTTCTTTTTGATCATGATGAGCAGTCCGGTTTGTTAACTCGTCCGAAACATGTAAAAGTGATTGCGTCGATCTGATAAATTCTAAATTATTTTCTTCAAAATTTCGACTCAAACACGCGAGGTCGTCTAACTCATTGTCGATTTGTTGCATTTTTTGAGTCAAGTTTGATCGTTCAACTGCATGTTCATCTTTAGGCTTAGTTTGACTAAATAACGATTTGACTTTATTTTCAGAAGGGGAATCTGATTTTTTTATGATCTGCCTTGTCCAAACGTCATTCAGTGCTTCAGGAAAAGTACCTGCCACAAGACAGGTTTCCTTTGCTTCCTCAAAAAGTCTG
>NZ_JXJW01000002.1 GCF_002441695.1 Pseudolactococcus piscium | reverse complement strand
CGAAATATGCCTTTTGTCTCCAGTCTGAAATAGCATCAAGCTGATGCTATTTTTTAATTTAGAATTTGTTCCTTCACATATTCAGCATATTTAGGGTGGCTGTTCACAAGCTCATCATGTGACCCTGCTCCGGTCACTTCTCCCTTTTCAATAAAGTAAATTTTATCTGAATCAACAATCGTAGCCAGTCTGTGCGCAATCACGAGTGTCGTTCGACCGCGCATCAGATTTGCTAACGCTGCTTGTACCATCATTTCAGATTCAGAATCAAGACTTGCTGTTGCCTCATCTAGCATTAAAATCTTAGGATCTCGAAGAAAGGCTCTTGCGATTGCGAGGCGTTGTCGTTGTCCACCTGATATCTTAACACCACGTTCCCCAACGTCTGTCATTAATTGATCCGGCATTTCTGCTACAAAGTCTTTAGCATAAGCTAAGCTGAGGACATGCCATAGCGCATCATCTGTGAACACCATATCTAATCCATAGGTCAAATTATCTCGAATGGTTCCCGCCATAATCGCAGAATCTTGAGATACAAACCCAATCTGTTTTCGATAATCTGTCAAATTGAAGTCAGAAATCTCTTGCCCATCGATCTTAATCTGACCATTTGTCGGCGCATAGAACCGCTCCAACAAACTGAAAACAGTTGATTTACCGCCCCCTGAAGGACCTGCAAAGGCAATCACTTGCCCCGATTTCGCTTCAAATGAGACATCTCGTAAAATTTGATTGTCCGCATCATATGCAAAATCAACATGAGATGCAACTAAAGCTTTACCCGACAAATCAACTTTTTCCCCACTCGTAAAATCTTCGGGTATTTGTTCAAGTAATTCTGATACACGTTTGGTCGAGCCAGCTGCTTTTGCCATTTCAGTAAATAGTTGTGCCAGCATTGGTAACGCACCAATCATATTAAATAGGTACATTAGAAAACTCATCAGCGTGCCGATTTGCATCGCACCTGTAGCAATACGATGCATACCGTAAGCAAGTAGCCCAAAAATCATAGACATCATGACCATCATCATAAAGGGTTGCATGGTGGCATCAAATAGGGCTTCTTTTTTACCAACTTTAAAGAGTTTTTGAACTTCTGTATTCGCACGTTTCTGTACTTGTTGTTCCGCATTAGATGTTTTAACTAACCGTATTTCTGACAGTGTTTCTGTTGCAATCCCACTAAATTCAGATAGAGCATCTTGCCTTTGATGACCAATGACAGAGCCAAACTTAAAAACGGGTATCATGAGAAGCATGGCAAGCGGCACGACGATGACCATGGCAAGTGTCATGTGCCATTCCATCCTAAACATCATATAGACTGAGCCTACAAGTGTAATGATGGCAGCAAATGTCTGTGGAAAGACGTTGGCAAGAAGCTGTTTTACTTGACTGGTATCGTTGACTAAACGACTAGCGACCTCACCAGATTTAGCAGTATCATAATAAGTCACGCTTAGTGTTGTCAATCTTGCCCATAATTTTTTTCGGAGGCTAGCAATCACTTGTTCTCCAAAAATCCCTAGTATTGTCCCGCCAAGAGCCGAAATAATCGCAGACAAAAGGAATAAAATCACGACTTTTACTAGTAACGTATAATCAATCCCTTCACTAAACTGGTTAATCAAACTTTGTGCGAGTTTTGGGACATAGACTGTAATCGCACTAGAAATGCTAGCGAATAGGATACCGATGATTAAGTAAACATATTTAGGTTTTGCTTGATTTATCAGACCAAGAAAGCTTTTAAAACTAAATTTCGTCCCGTCCGCACGTACATTATTAGGATTCATATAGGCAACACCCTTTCCTTTAATTCATCAAAAATTGATTTGATTGTTTCTTTTATTGCGATCATAAACGGTGTTGCACCGAGTACCAAACTAACTGCTATATCTTGTGTCATCTTTTTCTCCTTTTTCTTCTTGATAATACCTTTTTACTAGTAACCTTATTTTTTGTTTTTAGACAAACTTAAAATCTTGTATCTCTTCTACCTTGACGATTATGATTAAGCCTGTCTCCACGACGTCTATCTGTTTGTCGACGCCTATCATCTTCATCCCAAAATGGCTGTTGAAAGCCAAATTCTGTTTGATGCTGATCAAACTCACGCATCATACGCCCTCTCGCTTGCCCCATACGTGAATTAATTTTCTCGAAAATTTTCCAGCGTTCATCATTACCAAATTCTTGATTCAGTTTATCCTGAAATGCTGCACTCGCTAATTGATTAGCTAACTTTTCGACACTCTCGCTAAAAGCAAGAAGCTCTTCTTGGCTGAACGCTTTAAATAATTCTGAGTTTAAGCCACCTGACATTTTTTCACGCTCAGCATACATCTCTTGTCCCACTGAAGTTAAGTTGACATAGGTGACACGCGCATCCTTTTCTGATTTCATTCTCTCAACTATCCCAGCCATTTCCAATTTCTTAATCATCTGTGTGACAGAACTTGGTTTAATATCAAGTACCTCTGCAATTCTGCCTGCAGTTACATCTTTTTCACTAGCCAATAGGTCTAACATCTGTGTGCCATTATCTCCACGTTCATCTAGTTTTCTTTTAAACATAAAGAATGGGTGCCTGGAAATCTTGCTTAAATTATTTAAAATATCATCTGTTAACATTTGTTTAGTTTCCTTTCTTATTACCTAACTAAATAATACTGTTTTTTATTTAGTTTGTCAACAAAAAAGTAAACTAAATATTAGTTTGTTAATCGACTCAAAAAAAGCTACCCAATTTAGGATAGCTTTTCAACCACTATGACGCGACATTCAAATTTTTTCTCTGCCTAATAAGAGTGAGCTGACAATCACACTGACACTGGATAAGCTCATGGCAAGTCCAGCAAAAATCGGATTAAGTAAGCCGAATGCTGCTAATGGAATGCCGACAACATTATATATAAATGCCCAAAAATAGTTTTGATGTATTTTACTGACTGTTTTTTTAGATAATTTGATAAGTGAGGTAATTTTTTCTAGTGCATGTTCTGATACCACCACAACATCACCTGATTGCATGGCAATGTCACTGCCTGATCCCATGGCAACACCAACTAAGGCACTAGAGAGGGCAACTGAATCATTAATCCCATCCCCTACCATCATGGCCTGCTTAGTGTCTGTTACGACTTGTGCTTTTTTAGCAGGTGTCGCATGGGCAATCACTGTCCCAACCTTAACCTGCTCATTAATCACCGCAGCAGATTCGGCATTATCTCCAGTTAGCATCATCGTCTGGATGCCTAATTTATGCAGATTAGCAATCGTCGCTGCAGCATCTGGTTTAACCTCAGATGAAAAGGTCGCAACGCCCAGTAACTGATTACCTGTGCCAAAAAAGATACTGGTATTTGCTGTTGTCTCAACGGTAATCCCCTGATCCTGCATCAAATCGGCATTGCCTGCAAAATAGACTTGACCATCGATTTGAGCAGTTAGACCACGACCAGCTATCTCCTTGAAGTCTGTCACTGCTAGCAGTTGATCTGTGATCAAAGACTGAGCCAGTGGGTGATTCGAATAACTTTCGATACTGGCTAACTTATTAAAGTCGGCATCAGAACCCGACCAATTAGCCAGCTTAAACTTACCCGTCGTAATTGTACCTGTTTTATCAAAGATAACCGTTTCGACACGTTTGGCATCTTCAAGCGCATTGGCATCCTTTATGAGAATACCATGCTTAGCACCCAAACCTGTCGCTACCATGATCGCAGTCGGTGTCGCAAGGCCTAGGGCACAAGGACACGAGATAACCAGCACGCTCGTCGTATGTAACAGCGCTATACTGATATCTTTTGTAAACAGCAGTGTCAAAATAAAGGTAATCAAGGCAATGACTAAGACCGCTGGTACAAAAATACTAGAAATTTGATCCGCTACTTTTTGAATCTTGGGTTTAGTTGCCTGTGCCTCTTCTATGGCTTCCATCATCTGTGAGATAGTCGAGTCATCTAATGTATGGATAACACGTCCTTTAATCAACCCATCCAAATTCACAGCACCTTCGGCTATAAAATCCCCTGTCCGTTTCGTAACAGGAACGGCTTCACCTGTTAAGGAAGAGGCGTCAAAACTTGCCCTACCAGATATAATCTCTATGTCTAGTGGGACACTCTCTCCAGCCTTAACATGTAAGACCTGATTCACACTAACGGCTTCAACAGGCATATCTACTTCTTGATTATCTTGAACGAGATGCACAGTCTGGGCTCGATTTTTTTGTAAGCTATAGATGGCCGCAGATGTATTCTTTTTCGCTCGATTTTCGAGATTTTTCCCTAATAAAACGAGGGTGATAATCACCGCTGAGGATTCAAAATTGACCGCTGACATATGCCCTAAGAACAGGCCAAAGACTAAACTGGATACATAGGCGACGGTGGTCCCAAGCGCGACCAGCACATCCATATTGGCCGACTTATTTTTAAGTGCCATATAAGCACCTTTGTAGAATCTAGCACCAAAAATAAACTGAACAGGTGTTGCAAGTATTAGCTGAACTAAAGGATTATGAAAGACCATCAAAGGATGGACTTGGAAGATTGCAGCCATCATCCCAATCAGCATCGGAAGAGACAGTAAAGCCGAGAAAACAAATGACCAAAAAAGTTGTTTCTCTGCTTTCAGTTTGGCCAGCCGAATCTTGTCACGATTTGCCTTATCATCAACAATGGCCCCATACCCTGCATGACGAACTGCCTGAATTATCTCGCTAAACTCGCTATCATCTGTCATGACAACCTTGGCTTTTTCAGTAGCCAAATTCACTGTCGCTTCTAAGACGCTATCAGATGCATCCAGAGCTTTATTGACTTGATGCACGCAGTTAGCACAAGTCATTCCCGTAATCACAAAAGATTGTGTTTTCATATGTCAGTATTGAACTTACTTGCAACTGGTTCTCCCTTAAGTAAGTTCTTCCTTTCTATTGTTTAAAAAAAGCGACGATGCCAAATTGCCACCATCACTTTGTTAAATTAGACGACTTGATAACCAGCATCTGAAACAGCCGCTTTTAGACTAGCCATATTTGGTGCATCACCTTTGACAGTCGCCTCGCCCTTTTTCAAATTAACTTTTACAGTTTTGACGTCTGCGACAGATGATAAAGCCTCTGTTACATGTGCAACGCAATTTTTACAGGTCATGCCTTTAATCGTTAAAGTTAGTTTTTCCATCATATCGTCTCCATTACTTTTTCTGTCGCACTTGTATGATCACATGTGCATTCAGATGACTTATCTAAACAGTCACAACTGACATGACATGCCGGTATTTTTTTGGCTAAAGCATCCGAGATGTCTTGTAAGCTTTCCTGTGTCAAATCAGCAGCATCTATCAAATTTGAAATCACATTCGCATATTTTTTGGCACAAACCTTATCTAATAAGTCTTGTCCCATTAAGTTAACTGCCTGACACTCAGACAAGGTCGGTGTATAAATAAATTTTCGACCCGACTTTGTTGTTGTCAAAACTTCTTTTTTTACCAAACGACCTAATAATGTTTTTATCGTTGCAACGGACCAGTCATTTGATGCCGCTATCTTACATGATATCTGATCAACAGATGCGCTCTCTAATGTCCATATGGCACGCATGATGACCATTTCTGAATCTGAAATATTCATCTTTATCTCCTTACCTCTATCTATAGTTTACAACTGTAAACTATATAAGTCAAGTCCAAAGACTTATTCATTATAAGTCTTTGGATTGTATAATCGAAACGATACCTGCTGTGAAGGAAATCGTAACCGGTTGCTCATCGATGAATTCATTAGATGACAAAGAAAAATTGCGTTCAAAATCCGTTCTATCTAGTTCATATTTAGCGTCCTTAATCAGAAAATTGCTCACGGGCGTTAGACTGGCGAATGCTAAATAGGTCATCGATGGATTTTTCACGATCTGATGTCGCCCAGGGCCTACAAATTGAATCACATTTTGACCGTCAATCAACCTGATTTTTTCTACTAGCTCAGCAAATCTTTTTTGCAAAACTAAATAAAAAATTTGAATACCATGATCAAATCTACCACCGATACCCCCTAAAATAAGTATCTCGTCAATCTTTTTAAAATGTGCCGCTACTGTTAGCATGGCAAGCTCTAAATCCGTATCATCTTTCTCAGCTGGTGACTGGTGAAGCTCATCTGCGTAGGCTGATACAGCTTCAAATTCTTCAGAATTAAGACTATCGAAATCACCGATAGCTAAATTAACAGGAAAACCGGCACGCATCAGGCGGTAGGCACCTCTGTCTACGCCAACAAAATAGGTATGTGCAATATCACCGCTTTGTGCGAGGTAAGTTTCAAATGAAGCTGCAGGACCTCCTGCTAGGACGACTATTTTCATACCCTTTATTATACCACTGATATAGCTGCTATACCACTCTGACACCCTAGATAATCTGCCAGCTAACTTGACAAAGTAAACAGGTTTCAATCATGCACTTATATTAGCGAATAAACTGAGTAAATGACCATCTATATCTTTAATGATGGCATAACGTTGTCCCCAAAAAGCATCCCAAGGGGCTTTAAATCCTACATAGCCCGCAGTGGTCATCTTATCATAAAGCGTATCGACTTCCTTAACCGTGTCGCATAGAAAGGCCAACTCTATCTTGTCACCTACTGTTTTCGGTTCATAACCGTATATACTCGATAGCATGTTTGCTGAATTCAGAGACAAACGAATCCCCTCATGTTTTAATTCAACATAATCATCTGATGCCTCACTTGAGACAGCAAATCCTAATGTCTCATAAAACTGAATTGCCTTTGCCATATCCTTGGTAATGATACCAACCATGTCTAATTTCATATGCATTCTCCTTGTCATCACTTCGTTACATCTCAATAAGTTAATCCCAACCTGTTAAAATATAACTAAAAATTTTGTTTTCCCCAATTATTCAATTCATTTAGAAAAGGGACAAGCTCTCTTCCCTTATCAGTTAACCTGTATACAACGTGAGGTGGGATAGTATTGAAATCAGTTCTTTGGACCAGGTCATATGCAACGAGTGTTGTAAGACATCTTGTCAACATGACATTTGTTATCCCCTTTACTTCTCTTTTTAACTGATTAAACCGGATATCTGTCTGTTTAGACATCTGCCATAAAATATTGAGCTGCCACTTACCACCTAAGATAGCCATTATTTTCGAAATGCCACATTCATTGTCAATCATTCATCTTCCTCCGCTTGATTACAGTAACAAAAAAGTGCGTACTTATATTTTTGATTATAAAGCTTATAATAGCATATATCACATAGAAAAGAGATATTACCTCATGACTTACTTAACCTTTTTAAATGATCGTGCTTCTGTAAGAACGTTTGATCCCAACTATGAGATCTCAGACAAAGAGATACAAGAGATGATACAAAGTGCAGCAAATGCACCATCAAGTAATAACTTCCAACCTTGGAAAATTATTGCAGTAAAACATAAAGAAAAACAAGACGTCCTCAGAACATTTGCCTATGGTCAAAAACAAGTTAAAGATGCCTCTGTTGTTTTCATAATCTTTGGCGATAAGACATTATATGATGCAGATAAACTTATGGACTTTAATATTGAACGTGGTACGCTAACTGAAGCAGACAGAAGCTATAAAATGACACGTGTCTCAACCTATCTAAACTTACATCCAGAAGATATCGGTATTGAAGGATTGAAATTCGATAGTGGCTTATTCTCAATGAATCTGATGCATGTTGTTCGTGCTTTCGGCTATGACTCAGTACCGATGATAGGGGTAGATTTTGATAAAATAAAAACCTACCTTGATATCCCTGCTAACTACCAAGCTATGTTGCTGTTACCTGTTGGTAAAGCACTAAAGCCAGGCTATCCACATGTGCGATATCATTTAGATGAGTTTTTTACACTTATCAAATGAGTTTATTTATCTTTCTTATATCGTTTAACAAGTAGAGAGTACTCACAACTGTTTGTTCACTCCCCATATCACAGACTTCTCACCTTTTTCGATGGCTTCTTGATAGTAGGCTAGTTTATTTCTTAAAATATCTCTTTGTTGGATACTTTCTATTAGTTTATTTTCAGCCTGTCTTAATTCATTTGCTATAATCTCTGAACGCTCTATCACACTGTCATCTCCGATAGCGCAAAGGTCTATATAGGCTTTTATACTCGGTAAAGACATACCAGTATGACGTAATGCTAAGACCATTTCAACATACTCCAGATCTTTATCAGAAAATAGGCGTATATTTTGTTTATTTCTGGTAATGTTTGGAAACAAGTCCTTATTCGCATAAAATCTTAAGGTATGGGGCGATATGTTAAACTCTTTTGAAACATCTTTGACTGTATACATCTTTTCTCCTTGACTGATAGTAACTCTCATGCAATATAATAGCTATATTACACATTTAAAGGAGATTTTGCAATGCATAAGAACGTATGGATGATAACAGGAAGCGCCACAGGTCTGGGCAAAGCTTTAGTTAGCTACTTACTCTCACAAGACTGTTTAGTTGTTGCTACAGCACGGCAGATACAGGCGATTAAAACCTATATTCCGAACTGGCAACACCTAGATAATCTGCTGATTTTAGAAGTGGATGTCACCAATCAAATGCAAATTCATCTGGCAGTACAAACTGTAATAGAGAAGTGGGGAACAATCGATGTCCTTGTGAATAATGCAGGGTATGCCTATTTTTCATCTATTGAATTTGCTAATACTGACGAGATTAAGCAGCTATTTGACGTGAATCTCTGGGGTGTTAAAAATATGTTAGATGAGATTTTACCAATCATGCGTCAAAATAAAAAAGGAGACATCATGAACGTCTCCTCTTTAGGAGGTTTAAGAGCTTTTGCTGGATTTGGTTATTACCATGCGACAAAATTTGCACTCGAAGGGCTATCTGAGAGTTTGGCTTTAGAGGTTAAGCCACTTGGTATTCATGTCACCTTATTAGAACCAGGTGATTTCAAGACAGATTTCGCCAATCGATCAGCTAAAGAGAATAAAAGTGTCCATCCGGCATATACTGACACAGCTGGTAAAAACATCCAAAACTTAAAAGCGCTATCTGGCAATCAACCTGGGGATCCAAAAAAAGCTGCCAAACTGATTTATAATCTACAGCAGTCTAGTGATACCCCCCTACATTTTCTGATGGGTTCCGATGCTTACTTGAAAGCTACTGAAAAATTAAATGCCTTAAAAACTGCTTTTGAGCAAAATTATCAGCAAATTATCTCGACAGATTATGAGCAATGAAAGCCATTTGATCTTGTTTTGATTAACAAAAAACGCCCTAGGACGTTTTTATTTTGCTTATTTATACATTGATTTAGATTTACCATACCACCACTTAAAGAAGTGTTTTTGTAACCAAGGTTGGATCCATTTATCTAGTCCAAATGAACGACCTGACCCATTCATCAAAGCAATTGCGACAAAAATGAACCAGATGTTAACCCAGTAGAACATACCTGATAATGAGAACATCACTGTCAATGCCGCCGTTGCTGCTGCTGCAAGCCAAGTAAATGCACCTACAATCAAGGCAAGTGCCAAGGCAACCTCAACAACTGACATGAATTTTTGCATGAACAAGGCAACTTCTTTGTTTGGAATCATAAATTTGAAAATAGGTTCCATCCAGTTTGGTAACTTGTCTAGCACAGCCATTGGTTCATGACCGTATGAATATGATAAGCCAAATTGGGCAGCTGATTTAGTTGCTTCACCTGCGCCAGAAGCAACTGCGGTACTTGCACCTGCTGCTGCATCTGCTGCTTTTGTAGCCGTTTCTGCACCACCTGTAGATGCACCCGCTGCTGCGTCTGCTGCACCACTAGCTGCTTCTTTAAGCCAGGCAAATGGGAAATGGAGGTCGTTATTAAACCAAGACCCTTTACCAAACCAGGTTGTTGGGTCCCAAAGCTTACCATCACCAATCCATTTTGATGACGCTTCAACTAACCAGACTAAGCCATAGAAGACACGGAGTGGCACTGACCAAAGCACATTACCAAGACGAGACGTGTGACCACGGAAAAGGTTACGTTCGTTACTGGTATGAAAAATTTCATTTTTAAGATAGGTAAACATGTACCATAGACTACCAATCTGTAGTGTGTACATGATAAAAATCAGATGCTTAACAGCCATGGCAAAGAAGCCTGATAGATGGAGTTTGCCCATGAGTGATGCGACACCCCATTTAGAGCCTACAGATACCATCGTACCCTGATATTTCCCAACAAACTGATGCTTCTCGCCACCTTTAATGTCTGCAATGATATTTTGAGATGCTGTATGCGCTGTTTGTTCAGCTGCCTCAACAATTTGTGGTGTTGGACGGCCAGTTTCTTTTTCGATATAACCTGATACATCACCAGCAACATAAATGCCTAGGTCCTCGAAGCCAACTGCTTCCATATAGGCATTAGCTGTTAGACGTTGACCACGTTCACTTTGTGCTAGACCATACTGTGTTGCTTGTGTGTTACCTTGCACACCAGTAGTCCAAATCAAGGTATGTGTCGGTACATCAGCACCATCTTTAATCTTGATATGATCTGGTGCAACTTCTGTGATCGCATGATTTAAGAGTAAGTTAACATGTTTCTTAGCTAGATACTTGACAACTTTGTCAGCGTCTTTACGATCTAAAGTATTTAGAATCGTCGGCATCATTTCGACAACACTTAATGTGAACTCTGACTCATCTAATTTGTACTCACGCGCAACAACGCTACGCCAGTCAATTAGTTCGCCAATCATTTCTATCCCGGTAAAGCCTGATCCGGCAACGACAAAATTAAGCAAGGCTTTGCGTTTTTCATCATCATGTTCTAGAGATGCTTGCTCAACAACTTTCTCAAGATGGCGCTTGATTTTAAGCGCATCTTCCATCGACCATAAGGTAAAGGCATTTTTTTTGACACCAGGCACACCAAAATCATTTGGTTCGCCGCCGATTGCTACGATTACGTAATCATAGTCAATGACACCACTATGTTTGGTCGTAATTTTTTTGGCTACTTTATCTAACCCGACCACTTCATCAGTTAATAACTGTACATTTTTTTGGTGGGCAAATAATTTTTGTAAGTCATATTGCGCATTGGTAAATGGCACACGACCAGCAGCGATCTCATGTAGTTGTGTCATCATCGTATGATAGCTATGCTTATCAATCAGTATGATTTCTGCCTCATTTTTAAGCTTTTTAGATAAGGTCTTAGCTGCTTTAACACCAGCTATACCAGCACCTATCACCGCAATTCTTTTCTTAGACATCGGGTCTCCTAATATAATAAATTCGTATTTTTTTTCACATAGTACATTATAATTATAACGCTTTCATTGACAAATGTAAACCTAACTTATCAAGTTGTCTCACTGAATTCTTTTATAACTGTTAAGAAAGCTTGACCAAATTGAGCAGCTTTTTTTTCACCTATACCAGACACGGTTAGCATTTGTGATAGACTTGTCGGTTCTGCCTCAGCCAAATTCATCAATACTTGATCTGAAAAAATCATAAATGGTGGTAGCGCAAGTGTTTTGGCAAAGCTTGATCGTTCTTTTCGGAGTAACTCGAATAACTTGCCACCAACTTCTCGTTTACTTGCAACAGATTTCTGGATGGCTTCAGCAACTTTGATTTCACGCATCATCACTTGTTGTTCAGATTTTAATACCTGAACGCCTTTTTCTGAGATACTGAGTCCGTTATATTCTCCAGCAACTAAAAGATAGCCATCCGCAACCAGGTAATCGACAAAATGATTTAATTTTTTTACTGACCACTCTGACATTAACCCATAAGTTGAGAGCGTATCAAAACCAGTCCAACGCATTTTTTCAGCTAACTTCCCTCTTAGGACACTGACAACCTGTGTCCTCGAATAATGACCTTCACGCATCTGACCCATTCTGACGATATTGGATAGCACTTTTTGTGCGGCGACTGTCATATCTGTTAATTCACGCGTATCTGTACAAGTAGAACAAGTGCCACACGGTACCATCTCTTCACCAAAATACTGGATGATATAGCGTTGGAGACAAGCTTCTGTAGCTGAAAAGGCCGTCATTTCTTGTAACTTAGCTAGTTCACGGTGCCTATAAGTAGGATCTTGATTTTCTGCATTGTCAATGAAAAAACGTTGGAGTTGGATATCACGTGCAGAATATAGCAAAATCGTCTCACTTGGCAAACCGTCTCGACCTGCTCTCCCAATTTCTTGGTAGTAAGCTTCAATCGATCCAGGCATACCTAAATGAATCACATACCGAACATTTGTTTTATTAATCCCCATACCAAAGGCATTGGTCGCGATGATGACCTGAAATTCATCATATAAAAAACCATTTTGAGCAGCTTCACGTTCTACATCAGACATGCCAGCATGATAGCGACCAGAAACAATGCCAGACGTCGCAAGCAATGCAGCCAATTCATCTACTTTTTTACGTGTACCTGCATAGATAATGCCAACATCATCCGGATGATTGTTAACATAAGCAACGACAAATTTTAATTTATCACCACTTGATAAGCCTTTTTCGATTTTTATGGCAAGATTGCCCCTAGCAAAACCTGTTTTAACAGTTTTATCAATCGCCAATATCTGTGCTAAATCTGCCTGTACTTTTTCTGTTGCGGTTGCTGTCAGCGCCATGACATTTGGCCGATTAGTTAGCCCTGCTATCAAGTCAACTGCCTTTAAATAAGAGGGTCTAAAATCATGTCCCCACTGAGATAAAACATGTACTTCGTCGATGACAACTAAGCTCAGGTCTAGACTTTGAATAAATTGGTAAAAATAGGCATCTTCTAGGCGTTCTGGTGCCACAAAAAATATCTTATAGACCCCTCGTCGGATATCGTAGGTTCTTTCCTTAATCTCCTCAAAATCAAGCGAGCTATTAATCATCGTTGCCGATACACCTGCCGCAACTAACTCATCCACCTGATTTTTCATCAAGGAAATGAGAGGCGATATCACCATGGTGCAGCCGGGTAATAGCATAGCAGGAATTTGATAGGTTAGAGATTTCCCGCCTCCTGTTGGCATGATACCTAAGGTCCTATTACCTGACAGCACACTGTCGATAATTGCTTCCTGGCCTTCCCGAAATTTGTCATAGCCATATACTGATTTTAATAGTTCTATTGTCCTTGTCATCCTTTTATTATATCAAAAGCTTGATCTGTCTGCACGCGATCTTCCTCAAATTTTATGCCTTAGTCAGGGACTAATTTTACCTTGACCTTAACCCCTTACTGAAAGGGTTTAACATGTAGAAAAAAATAGTTTTTAAAAACAGTTGACATCTCACCTTCTATGTGGTAATCTGATATAAGAATTTCGTTATCTTCGTTATAGTAACCTTTCGTCGAGATTTAAGAAAGGGGAATGCAAAATGACATTCACATACACAAGCGAAGACTTTAAATATAGAGTATCTCTTGACACTGTATCAAACAGATTTCAAGCGTATCTTACTGAAGATAATAGCATTTACGCATCAGGTATTACACTTGAGGAAGCGGTATTCAATTTAAAATCAATAATTTAAATAAAGAAAGATAATCATGGAAAACTATCCACCTTTATAGCAGCATCTACTTAACTAAATGAGTAGGTGCCTTTTTTATACCCTTTTTTACGGTAGCAAAAACCCCTTATAGGGTAAACCTACAAGGGGACTTACTAGCTATGATTCATCTAATCATAAAAATGAATTAATTAGCTGTCTTTTCGCTTAATATACCATCTTCCATGTAATATACTTTATCACAATAGTCAACTAAACGTAAATCGTGGGTAACCATGATCGTTGCTTTGTTTTTTTCTTTTGTTTCTTTAGCAAGAATCTTAACGACTTCAAATGCTTTATCCGTATCCAGACTTGCAGTTGGTTCATCTGCTAAGATGATCGTCGGATCATTATAGAGCGCACGTACAATGGCAACACGCTGTCTTTCACCGCCTGATAACTCATCGGGGTATTTATTAACAAGACTGTCAACACCTAACTGCGCTAGTAAATCAGTGCCTGTTTTCTTTGCTTTATTTTTAGTCACTTTATCAACAAGCTGTAGTTGTTTTTTGACTGTTAAGAATGGCACTAGATTTGAGGCTTGTAAAATAAAACCAATCTCTTCAAAGCGCAGTTTAGCACGCGCTTTTTCTTTTTTTCCACTAAAGCTGTTCCCATTTACTAGCACTTCACCTTCAGAAGGGGCTTGCAAACCACCTGCTATCGTTAAAAGTGTACTCTTTCCTGATCCTGAGGGTCCGATGATGGCGACAAATTCCCCTTTTTTTACAGAAAAATTGGTTGCTTTTAAGGCTTCTATTTTATCATCACCATCTTTAAAACATTTAGTGACATTTTTTAATTCAATTGCATTCATTATTTCTACCTCCTACCCGATTGCTTTCAAGGGATCAATTTTAACAATTGAACGTACTGAGAATAAAGCGCCTAAAATTGCCACAAGCACGATAAGAATCCCAATCCCAGCTAAAAATACAGGATTAGTTTGGAAAGGCACAGCATCAGGTAAGACTAAAGCAGATGCTAAAGTTGCAACTAAGCCACATAATACACCACCTGCAGACAGAATCACTGTTTGTGCAATCACAGATCTAGCAATATAGCCACTCGAGATACCTTGTGCTTTCATGACGCCGAAAATTGCAACTTTTTGCATGGTTAAGACATAGATGAATATACCGATAACAACCGCTGCAATCACCACTAGGAAGCCAATCATAAAGCTAAAGGTTAAGACTTGTGCATTGTAGCCAGGCTGAACATTGATAAATTTGGCAATCGTCAGTTTTTCAAGACCATCAGGTTTATCAGTCAGCTCACCCTTTGTCACGATGGCATTAATCAAATCCTTTTGTTGCCCTACATTTGCTGCACCATAGCGAATCGTTTTAAAGGTATCAAGCGAGGTATAAAGGACTGGCGCTACGCTAAATTTAGCATTATCGGTAAAGCCTACGATGGTTAATGATTCATTATTCGTTGCTAATTTAACCTTATCGCCTAGTTGATACTTATACCGTGTTTTTAAGCTGTTATCCGCAACAACTTCTCCTGCTGCTGAGAACATCTTGCCCTCAATCACATTTGGCTTTAAAAATTCATTTGGCTTAATCCCAAAGAAACTGACATTTTGCTTATCATCTGAGTCTTTGATGTTAAAAATAATACCGGGCATTTGTGCAAGTACTGCCTTGTCTGTCGCTTTTACTTGATTAACAGCATCTGGGTCAATCATCGACATGGCTAGATTATCATTTGCCTTATCCGACAGCAAAATATTCGTTGCTTCCCATTTATTTACGGCAAGCTGATACTGTTGGGCTAATCCATAAGCTAATCCTGATAAGAAAAAAACAAGATAGGCAATCAAAAAAGTCACACCAATCACTAGTGCATATCTTAATTTTGAATGCCGAATTTCATTCAGTGCTAAAAACATACTACATCCTCCTAATTTATATCCATCTATCTTCATTCACTTTGCTATAAAATAGCTAATCAAATTATAACAAAAAATAACCAGAATTACGGTTATTTTTTATTTTTTTTGTTATATATCTTTAGCGCTCCGTGAATAGGGATTCACTGCGTTTCTTTTTAAGGAGAAATGATCTGGTACATAATCAATCCCACCTTTAACAAATGGATTACACCTCAAAATACGAGCAGTTCCCATCACGACACCCAGGATACCATGTTTATGGATAGCCGTAATCATATAGTTAGAACAGGTTGGATGGTAACGGCAAGCACCTGGTAACAAAGGTGAAATTGCGACCTGATAGAGTCTAACTGGTGCAATGAGTATGCGATTCACGATATTTTTAAGCATGCTGATGACTCCCTTCTTTTGCTACTATCAATAGCTAATCTCGATAACTAATTTCGATAACTAATTAGACTTTTAATTTGATGATGAATTTTGTTCCTTTTGGCTGGTTATCCTGGACCTCTAGCTTGCCCCCGCAGGCATCAATAATTTGTTTGGCTAGAGATAAGCCTAAGCCAAAACCACCTTTTTGACGTGTCCGAGCTTTATCAACACGATAAAAGCGATCAAATATTTTCTTTTTGTCATCATCTGAAATCCCATAGCCATTATCAGCTGTCGTGATGGTCAAATTTTGACCAATCTTATCAACCGTCATCGTAATGTCACTACCTGGGTCAGAATATTTCACCGCATTATCAAAAAGAATCGTTAAAACCTGTCTAATCAGACCTTCATCCAGCTTAACAGATCCTTTGAGGGCAACGTTACTTGAAAATTGTTTTTGCGAATTTTCAGCAAGCAACTGATAATTCTCAAATATCGCTTCGAAATAGGTCTGGTCAACATCACTCAATTCAACCTTTAATCCATCATCTCTTTTAGCAAGATTAAGTAAATTAGACGTCAGTATGCGCATATTCCGAACTTCTGCCAAACTCTGAGAGATATTTTCACTTTGGTCAATGATGGTAGCTGTTGGTCTTTGAAATAATAATTCTAACCGATTTTGTAAAATGGCTAAAGGTGTTCTGAGTTCATGACTGGCATTTTCAACAAAATTCTTTTGTTTTTCATAGGCAATCAGGACCGGTTTTTGTGACCAATGCGCCAGATAGATGCTTGCAAATAGTGAAATTAACCAAAAACTGATCATCGTCGTCATGATAATGAACTGACTACGTGCAAGACTTTCAGAAAGTTGATTGACATTTACGAATAGTTGAATATAGGTAATATTTGTCGTAATCCGCTTGTCAAAAGAGACCTTAAACAGTCGTGTTCGATAAAGAAGGGTTTCTCCAGTTGCCGTCTTCATGGTCACTGTTGTGATTTTTGACAGGTTAGCCTTGCTAAACTTTAGATTTGAAGAGAGGGTAGTTGAGGTAATATCTGATTTTGCATTTAAAACTCTACCATTTTTATCATATAAGACGACTGTTTGATTAGGCGCAACTTTTGGTGAATCTGACAAGATGGGGTCATCAAAATTATCCACTTGGTATAGCGAACTACTATCAGAATTATCACGGGAAGCGAGGCTTAGTAAGACAAGTGGATTTTTGGATAGTCTACCTATTGTTTCATCCGTTGTCTTATAGATACCAGTTGTTAGCGTTTGTAAGATGATTAATGTCAAGGCACCAAAGATAATCGTAAAGACAACAACAAAGTGGAAAAAAGTCTTGAGGTCAAATTTAAAGATAAGCCGACTCATCTTTTTGCGGTGCTTTAACAACTTTCTCACATTTCTCTCCTAAACAGACCTATTATCTTAAAATATAACCGACATTACGTAGAGTGGACAAGTTTTCTGCGAACTTCGTCCCTTTTAATTTCTTACGCAGCTTAGACATGTAAACTTCAACTACCGTAACCGTCGTATCACTGTCAAACCCCCAAATTCGATCAAATATTTGCTCTTTAGGTAGGATAACATTTCGATTTTGCAAGAAATAGAGTAAGAGGTCGAATTCTTTACCTAAAATCTCAACTGTTTCTCCGGATATGGTCACACGATTGTTGGCCGTATTAACTACCAATGCATCATCATATTTAATGGTTGACGTATCTTCAATTTTACCATAACGTTTGAGTAAGACTTGAATTCTTGCCTTTAATTCGTCTAAGTAAAAAGGTTTGGTTAGGTAATCATCAGCACCAATATCAAATCCGTGTATTTTATCATCGATACTCTCTTTAGCTGTCATGATCAAGACAGGCGTCTTAATGCCTTTTTGTCGTAACTCTGACAGCACCTCAAAGCCATTTTTTTCAGGTAACATGAGGTCTAATAAAATCATATCATAGATATTCATTTCTGCCTCGTATAATCCCTCGTCACCATCAAATACTTGAACAACATCCGCAAAGTTTTCTAAGAAATCATACACTGAATTAGATAGAGAAATGTCATCTTCCACTAATAATATTTTAATCATCGGCCTGTCTTCCTTTTCTAATTTACCCCATAATGGGATAACCGCTCTTTTTATTTATTTTACACTATTTTATAGGAAAAGACTTAAGGTAACCATAAATCAACTAGGTGTTACTGACAAATTGGACTACTATGAAAAAAACCGATTACTCGGTCTATTCTACAGTGACAACAAAGGCATCCCATGGTGTTAATGTCATATCAAGCAGGCTGTCTGGTGTTGACCCATTACTCATAATATCTGCTACCTTAACTAAATGGGTGTTAAACTGCTCATATTCATCAGAGAAATTAACGACTATCAGATATTTTTTGCCTTTGTACTGACGCAAGTAGGCAAAAATATTTTCTGATGTCGGTAATAACTGATAGTCTCCATAGACAATCCAGTCATTTTGCTTGCGCAAGGCAATTAATTTTTGATAGGTATAAAAGATTGAGTCTGGATCCTCTAATGCTGCTGCCACATTGATTTCGGTATAATTATGATTTACTGCAAGCCACGGTGTACCCGCTGTAAATCCAGCAGATGCCGTCGTGTCCCATTGCATGGGTGTTCTGGCATTATCACGTCCAACAGCGCGGATACTCGCCATGATGTCATCAGGCGCATAGCCTTGGGCAAGCCGCTCTGCATACATATTCAGTGATTCAATATCTTTGACTTGATCGATCATCTCAAACTTGTAGTTGGTCATGCCAATTTCTTCACCCTGGTAAATAAAGGGTGTCCCGCGCATGAAATGGAACAACATAGCAAACGCCTTGGCACTCTTAATCCGATTGTCCTGATCATTTCCCCAGATAGAGATGGCACGCGGTAAATCATGGTTATTCCAAAAGAGAGAATTCCAGCCTTCTCCTACTCCCAAATCCGTTTGCCATTTAGAGATAACCGCTTTAAACTTGGTTTTATCTAGCGCGATGACATCCCATTTAGGATTTTCCGGCTCATGAGACAGGCTAATGTGCTCAAACTGAAAGATCATAGCAAGTTCTTGACGTTCTGGTGCTGAGTATAACTTGGCAATCTCAGGTGTTGCTCCCCAGGTTTCACCAACTGTTAACAAATCCTTATCTCCAAAAGTCGCTTGATTCATTTCATGCAGATAGTCATGTAATTTCGGTCCATTCCCTGTGATTTCCTGATCTGGTATTTTACCAATCAAGTCAATCACATCCATCCGAAAGCCGCCGACACCCTTATCAATCCAAAAGTTCATCATATCATAGATAGCCTTACGGACTTTTTCATTTTCCCAGTTTAAATCTGGCTGTTTTTTAGAAAACAGATGGAGGTAGTATTGACCACTTGCTTCATCTAATTGCCAGGCTGATCCCGAAAATGCCGATGTCAGATGATTGGGTTGATCACGCCAGACATAATAATCTCGATAGGGATTAGCTTTGGACTTCTTGGCTTCTACAAACCAAGCATGCTCATCTGATGTATGATTAACAACCAAATCCATGATCAGTTTAATCCCACGTTGATTAGCTTCTGCTAGCAGTTCATCCATGGCAACCATGTCACCAAAGATACTGGCAATCCCTTCATAATCTGAAATATCATAACCGTTATCATCCATGGGACTAGCATATACAGGGCTCAACCATATGGCAGTGATGCCAAGTTTTTTTAGATAGTCAAGTCGACTTGTGATGCCTTTGATGTCTCCGATACCATCACCATCAGAATCTTGATAACTACGGGGATATATTTGGTAGGCAACAGCTGTTTGCCACCATTTTTTTTCAAATGTCATATCGTTAAGTTCTCCTTCTAAAGCGGTTTACATCTATTGGGATTTTTTATTCAGATGACATCAAACATCACTTGTTTGACACCTGCTATTTTTTCATTGATGCCATTTTTATCCTATTTTTTTAGTGATAATCCCGTCTTTTTTCGGACATAAACTAGACTATCTGTGCCTATTATATAAATAAAAAACTGATTTATCAATCAAATCAGTTTTCTAACTATTTATCCCAAAAGATCTTTTAATTTAGCTTGGTACTTATCAAAATCAATCAATAAACCGGCGCCACCGTATTGATCCATTGCATCAACCCAGTCACCATTTTCAGGTACAGTATGGCTTTCAATCCCCTTACTTGCATCAAACAACAAGCGTGGGGCTTTGGTCAACATGAACGAATTTGTCAGGTCAGTCGAGGTCACACCTTTTATCGTTCCCAAGGCTGAACTGCCTGTAAACAGAGTTAAGGGATTTTTAACACCAGACATGATGGCCTTCATCACTTGTTGTTGGCGTTTGGTACGACCAAAGTCGCCCTCATCATCTTTACGGAATCTTGCATAGTTAAGTAAGGTACGACCATCCATCTTCTGTGGTCCCGTTTTAATCACTTGCACTGGATCTTGATGAGCAGGTGTCCAATTCAAGTCATCTGGCACTTTAACTGAAGTCACTTTTTGCTGATCAACTGTTGAAAATTGGGCATCTATTTTAAGGCCCATCGGGTAGAGAGAGTCAATGACTGTTGCAAAACTGTTAAAGTTAACCAAAGCGTAATAAGTAATGTCGATGCCAAAGTTTTTATTCAAAACCTCACGCATATATTCAGCACCTTGATTATGATCTTGTTCGCCGATATTATAGGCGACATTGATCTTAGTATCTGCGCCATATTGGCTAACACCTGGCTGATAGACGAGTGTATCTCGCATAAAACTGACCAGTTTAATCTTGTGATCTTTGCTATTAATCTGCATGACCATAATAGAGTCACTTCGCGCATCACCTGTATTTTGAAAATCTCGTTGGTCTGTCCCAAGGATTAAAATATTAATCGCGCCTGAAGCAGGTTTCTTACCAGAAAATTTTTCCGTTTTCAAGCCTTCTGGCGCTTTACTCTTACCACGTTGATACCCATATATGAAAAATCCGATCATTAAAATCAGGACCAACAAAATAAAACGTCTTAGTTTTTTTAAAAACCCTACTTTTTTCCGCTTTTTCTTGTTTTTTTTATGATTGGGGTGATGCATACTAGGATTAGGTTGCCCACCATAGCTATCATAAGCTTGTTGCTGGTGCATATCAGGACGATCCTGGCCTTGATGACCATATTGGGCGTTCTGATTAAATTGACCATTATCATAGCGTTCATCTTGCTGTGGCGCTTGACTTTGCCGTATAAAATGCTGTCCAGTCAATCGATTATATTCTGCTAGCTCTGCATCATTTAGATACTTGAGATTTGCATGTAAATAGTCTATTCTTAATTTTACTCTTTGATCCATTCTCCCATTTTAACAGAATGCTTACAGAATGTAAAAAAAAAGCTGAACAAAGTCAGACTTTTCTTGCATAATCTTCTATTTTTGAGACAACTTCTGAAATATTGATACCGGTTGTATCGATGAGGATTGCATCACTTGCTTGTTTTAAAGGACTAACTAATCGTGTTGTGTCTTTACGATCTCTCTCAGCAATCTCAAATTTCAACAAATCGTAATCCGTTTCTATGCCTTTTTGTAAATTTTCTTTGTACCGCCGTTGCGCACGTTCTTCAACAGATGCAACTAGAAAAATTTTCAGTTCGGCATCAGGTAATACGACAGTCCCAATATCTCGGCCATCCATGACAATGCCACCATGACTTGCAATCTCGCGCTGAACATCGACCAAATAGTCCCGAATTTCAGCTACAGCTGAAATTTTGGAGACAGCATTTGTAACATCGTTTTGTCGAATGGCATGTGTTACATCGACTTCACCAGTATAAACAAGCTGACCTTCCGGTGAGTTCCCAAAGGAAATTGGATTCTCTTTTAATAACCCTATGATACTTGGACCATCTGTGTCATCTAACCCATTACAAAGTGCAATGTAGGTTGCAACACGATACATGGCACCCGTATCAAGGTAAATGATGTCAAAGTCCTTAGCAATTAGTTTAGCGACTGTTGATTTACCACTGGAAGCTGGTCCGTCAATCGCAATTCGTATATTTTTTATATTCATTTTAATTTAACTACATCCCCTGGGTTAGCGTACCAATTTGCCACAGTCATCCCGTTAGCTTTTGCAATTGCTTCAGCAGATGCACCCGTTCTAGCCGCAATAGCATATAAGCCTTCTCCTGCTAGGACTGTTGTTGTATCACCTGCAGGTGCAGCTGACGACGAACTTGCTGGTGGTGCTTCTGAAGATGCTGCTTGCGCACTACTTGATGCTTCTGAAGACACTGATTTTGAGACACTCGATTTACTTGTATAAAAGCTCGATGAGATTTTTGTGTTATCAACTAGACGATTGTTCCAAACAATAATCATGATAATACCACCAATGATGACAACTAAGAGAACGACTAGAAACGTCAGAAAATTTGTTGATGCTTGCTTCTTTTTATTTGAACGTTTCGGCGGCGCACCTTCTCGTGACTCTTGCATGGCGCCATATATTTCGTTATTCCATGGTTCTTTATTTTTGGCCATGATGCCCTTTCTTTGTTATACTAATACTATGATAATAGAAATCCTACCAGAACAGTGTATCGCCTGTGGTCTTTGCCATACCTACAATAAAATTTTCGATTACGATATCGATGGCTTAGTTCGCTTTGAAAATGATGAGACAGTCCTTGAAATACCATCCCATCCAAGTCTTACTCAAGCAGCTAAGACCTGTCCTACTCATGCTATTAGAATAAAATCAGAGTTGACCTGACTAAGGGGCAGACTCTTTTTTTATGTCAACCTATTTTTTGGTGACAATACTGATCATAAGTTAGCGATTAATGTTGTTTTTTATCTTTTAGATAACTATTAAAATAATGATCCAATTGACCAATTAAAATTAACTCACCCTTAAAATTAGGGTTGATAGTTAAAGTATCAATAAAATATTTTTTGGGCCATTTTCTCATATAAAAGATTCTACCTTTAGTTGTCCGATCATCATAAATGATAATTGCTCTTTTACTGACTGCTACTTTAGTGATACTTGATATCACAGTTTTAGCTGCGTAACCCGGTACTAACCCACGAGAAAGGAGCAAGTCCTCATCTTCAGAGATTTCAAAGTAACGCTGAAAACCAAGCCAAACCAGCACAACAAAGATAATAAATAAGACAAAAGAAGAGGTAGAAATTTGGGTATTCTCATATAATAGTGCTAAGCTAATAAAAATAGGTGTTACTGAGAGACACCAGTAAATAATTGTAAAAGATAGCTCTGGTTGCCAATGATACCTATATTTTCCAAATATTTTAATCACGCTTCTTAATTCCTCGTCTCTATCTCGTACTATACCTTAATCTTATCATATTTTCCTAAATAAAACATAAATAACCCAATAAAAAAATCGGATGATTTATCTTTTTCCCATCAATTGATTTACAATTTAACCTTTATATTTTAGGATAATCTACAAAAGCGATGCGTTAAATATAAGCAAGTTCTATGTCGTAACCTTACCTTTTAATTCAGCTAAAAAACGTTGTCCAAGATCCGATAGTAAGCCCTTCTTATGGGTAATATAACCAATCTCAATTGTTTCATCTATATCTAATAACACACTTACAATTTCATCCCCATTTAAGTCACTATTTAAAACGCCTGTTGAGATGGTATAGCCATCAAGTCCAATAAGCAAGTTAAACAAGGTTGCTCTATCTGACACCACAATAGACTTATCATGTCTGGCAGTTGAAAGAATTTCCTCAGAAAAATAAAACGAGTTGCGCTCCCCTTGTTCATAGCTTAAATAAGGAAATGCAGACATTTCTTCTATTTTAACAGATGCTCTATCGGCCAAAGGATGCTGTTTTGAAATGAAAATATGGGGTGCTGTTTGAAATAATGGCGTAAATTCAAGGTTACTATCACTAAATAGTTTCGTTAGCACATCACGATTAAAATCATTTAAATATAAAACGCCAATCTCTGATCTGAAATCTCTAACATCTCCTATCACCTCATGTGTTCTGGTTTCACGTAATATAAGTTCATAATTCCTCATGTCACTCTCATGGAGGATACTTGCAAAACTTTCAACCACAAAAGCATAATGCTGGGCAGATACCGCAAACAACTCTTTTTTCTCTCGATTAAATTTATAACGTTCTTCTAGTAACTCTGTCTGTTCTACGATTTGTCTTGCATAAGATAAAAACTCTGCACCATCTGAAGTCAGTGTAATGCCACGCGTTGATCTGGTAAAAATCTTAATATTCATCTCCTCTTCTAATTCTCGCACTGCATTAGATAGGGAAGGTTGGGTCACAAATAGGTGTTTAGATGCTTCATTCATTGAACCAGTTTCGACGATTTTAATAATATATTTTAATTGTTGTATCCTCATAGTATTTTCTTATACCTTTCTTATCCGAATCAAGCCCATTATGGTAATTTGTTATAGTTATATTCTATAACATTACTAGAAAAATTACTAGGAGGAGTGTATTCATGCGCTTTCGTAACCGTTTTCTGAAATCGCTTTTTTTACTTGTTTCATGTCATCTTATGTTGTTTTATTAAGGATAAAGGTGTAGAATGAGTAAGTAATAATTATTCTTACTATTTTATAAGGAGGAACTCAATTTGAGTATCGGAATCGTAATTGCGAGCCACGGCGAATTTGCCGAAGGAATCCATCAATCAGGCTCAATGATTTTCGGTGAGCAAGAAAAAGTCCAAACGGTCACTTTCATGCCTAGCGAAGGTCCAGATGATTTGCGCGCCAAAATCGACGCTGCAATCGCTACATTTGACGCTGATGATGAGATTTTGGTCCTTGCTGATTTATGGAGTGGCTCTCCATTTAACCAAGCAAGCGCTGTTTTAGGAGAAAATCCTGACAGAAACATCGCCATTATCACTGGTTTGAATTTACCTATGTTAATTCAAGCCTACACAGAACGGATGATGGATGCTGAAGCCGGCTTAGAAAAAGTCGTTGCAAACATCCTGAAAGAAGCAAAAGACGGCATTAGAATCTTGCCAGAAACGCTTCAACCAGAAGAACTAGCACCAGTAGCATCAGCAGCACCTGCTGCAGTTGCTGCTATCCCTGAAGGCACTGTTATCGGTGACGGCAAACTTAAAATTAATCTTGTCCGCATCGATACACGCTTACTTCATGGTCAAGTTGCAACAGCTTGGACACCTGACTCTAAAGCAGATCGCATCATCGTTGTATCTGATGCAGTTGCTAAAGATGAGATGCGTAAACAACTGATCGGTCAAGCTGCACCAAATGGTGTCAAAGCAAACGTTATTCCAATCGCTAAAATGATTGAAATTGCAAAAGACCCACGTTTTGGTAATACCCATGCATTTTTATTATTTGAAAATCCACAAGACGTGCTTGCCGTTGTTGAAGCTGGTGTCCCATTAGACACAGTTAACGTTGGTTCTATGGCGCACTCTACTGGTAAAGTAATGGTTAATAAAGTTTTATCTATGGATGAAAAAGATGTCGAAACTTTTGAAAAGCTTCGTGATCTTGGCGTTAAATTTGACGTCCGTAAAGTACCAAATGACTCAAAAGCTAATTTGTTCGATTTGATCAAAAAAGCTAACATTAAATAAATAGCAGTCGCTTTTCTATTTTATAGGTAAGCGGATTAGCTAAATATCCTATCGAAAGGAACTATATATGTCAATTATATCTATTATTTTGGTTCTCATCATTGCTTTCTTTGCAGGTCTTGAAGGCATCTTGGACCAATTCCAATTTCACCAACCTATTATTTCTTGTACATTGATTGGTCTTGTGACTGGTCATTTGACAGCTGGTATTATTCTTGGTGGTACAATTCAAATGATGGCACTTGGTTGGGCAAACATCGGAGCTGCTGTTGCGCCTGATGCTGCACTTGCTGGTGTTGCTGCTGCTATTATTATGGTTCAGTCTGGTAACTTTGATACAAAAGGCATTACTGTTGCATTTTCAACAGCGATCCCACTTTCAGTTGCTGGTCTCTTCCTTACAATGATCGTTCGTACAATCTCTGTTGGTCTCGTTCATGGTGCCGATGCTGAAGCTGCTAAAGGTAACTTCGCTGGTCTTGAACGCTTCCACTTCATCGCCTTGTTCCTACAAGGTATTCGTATTGTCGTGCCTGCATTGGCTTTGATTTTAGTACCAACACAATCAGTACAAGATGCGCTTAACGCAATGCCTGCCTGGTTAACAGATGGTATGGCTATCGGTGGTGGTATGGTTGTTGCCGTAGGGTATGCCCTCGTTATCAACATGATGGCATCACGTGAAGTTTGGCCTTTCTTTGCTATTGGTTTCGCACTTGCTGCAGTGACTAACTTGACACTTATCGCACTTGGTGCAGTTGGACTTGCCCTTGCCCTCATTTACCTCAATCTTTCAAAAATGGGCGGTAATGGAAACGGATCTGGCGGAAATTCTGGCAGTACCGATCCTATCGGCGACATCTTAAACGAATACTAGAAAGGACGACAAGATTATTATGAGTGAAAAAATTAAACTTTCAAAAAATGACCGTTTAGCCGTTGCTTGGCGTTCTACTTTCCTTCAAGGTTCTTGGAACTACGAACGTATGCAAAACTTAGGTTGGGCATTCTCGTTAATCCCAGCAATTAAAAAACTTTATACTACAAAAGAAGACCGTGCTGCTGCGTTGACACGTCACATGGAATTCTTTAATACCCATCCTTACGTAGCAAGCCCGATTATCGGTGTAACACTTGCTCTTGAAGAAGAACGCGCTAATGGTGCTGCTATCGATGACGTTGCAATTCAAGGCGTTAAAGTTGGTATGATGGGACCTCTTGCTGGTATCGGTGATCCAGTATTCTGGTTTACAGTTCGTCCTATCCTTGGTGCTATCGGGGCTTCACTTGCCTTGACTGGTAACATCGTAGGTCCAATCTTATTCTTTGTTCTTTGGAACGTGATTCGTTGGGCATTCATCTGGTATACACAAGAATTTGGTTACAAAGCTGGTTCTTCTATCACAGCTGACTTATCTGGTGGTGTCCTACAAGATATTACTAAAGGTGCTTCTATCCTTGGTATGTTTATCCTAGCCGTTCTTGTTGAACGTTGGGTATCTATTAAGTTTGTCGTTGAAGTGTCTAAAGTAAAATTATCTCAAGGTGCTTACATCGAGTGGGATAAACTTGCTAGTGGTTCTAAAGGTATCAAAGAAGCCTTTGCACAAGTAGGTTCAGGCCTTTCTCAAACACCTGAAAAAGTAACAACACTACAAAACAACTTAGATAGTTTGATTCCAGGTCTTTCTGGCTTGCTCTTAACTTTCCTTTGCATGTGGTTACTTAAGAAAAAAGTTTCTCCAATCATTATCATCCTTGGATTATTTATCTTTGGTGTTGTGATGCACGTCTTACACATTATGTAAGCCTTGCTATTCTAGAAAAGCTTGTCGTTTTGACAGGCTTTTTTAATGGAAAATTGGTATAATAAAGTCATGGTACAATCACTTAATACAAAAACGTCTACACCTTTTGCTGCCATTGCCTATGTTGGGCTTGGTAGTGTTTATGGTAAACTGCTGATCGGTGACAAAGCATTTGAGTTTTTTAATGATGCAAATGTTGAGGATGCGATTCAAATTCCGTGGGACACCATCTATCATGTGGAGGGTGTCGTTTCGAGAAGCAACAAAATCGGGCGTCAGATTGTCGTCGTTCTAAACCGCCAAGGTAATAGTAAGCGTCAAAATCATCTGCGTTTCTCTTCCAAAGAATCTGGTAAAATTCTGAAATTGGTTCGTGAACAACTTGGCAACGATAAGGTTGTCAAGGCACCAACCATCATCAGGACACTCATTAATAAATTTACCCGCAGAAAAGGTTGATTATTCTTGCTAGGCTTGCTATAATTAAGCTATCGGATAAGTAAAACGACTCACTGTTTAGAGAGATTGCGGGTATTGCAAGCAATTCTTTGAGTCGTTCGAAATTCTACCGTGTTTAAAATTCGTAAAATAAATGAGATACCGTCAGGTAAAGTAGGTGGAACCGTGCGTCATGCGCCCTACTACTACTTTGACGGTATTTTTTGGAGGAAAAATATGTTAGATATCAAACAAATTCGCAATCACTTTGACACCATTGAAGCTAAGCTCAAGACACGTGGTGTGGCCCCTGAAAAACTGTATGAGCTACGTGATTTTGATGCCAAAAGACGCGAGTTAATTATCGAGACTGAAGCGCTTAAAAAACAACGTAACGAGGCTTCTGAGGCGATTGGGTTAGCTAAGCGACAAAAAGAAGATGCGACGACTGCTATTGCAAACATGCAAGCAGTTTCTAGTCAAATTAAAGCGCTTGATTCTGAACTTGCTGTCTTTGATGAGAAAGTCACTGCCATCATTGAACTGTTACCAAATATCCCCGCTGATGGTGTGCCTGTAGGTACTGATGAAGCTGATAATGTCGAAGTCAAACGTGTAGGTGATGTACCAACCTTTGATTTTGAGCCACAAGCGCACTGGGATTTAGGCGAAAAGCTAGGCATCTTAGATTGGGAGCGTGGCGCTAAGGTCACTGGCTCAAGATTTTTGTTCTATAAAGGCTTAGGCGCACGCTTAGAACGTGCCCTCTATAACTTTATGCTCGATGAACATGCTAAAGAAGGCTACACTGAAATGATTACCCCTTATATGGTCAATCATGAGTCTATGTACGGAACTGGTCAGTATCCAAAATTCAAAGAAGATACCTTTGAGTTAGCTGATAGTGATTTCGTCTTGATTCCAACAGCTGAAGTGCCACTGACTAACTACTACCGTGATGAAATTATCGATGGCAAGGACTTGCCCATTTACTTCACAGCCATGAGTCCGTCTTTCCGTTCAGAAGCTGGTTCTGCTGGGCGTGATACGCGTGGTCTCATCCGCCTTCATCAATTCCATAAGGTAGAGATGGTTAAATTTACTAAACCAGAAGACTCATACCAAGAACTGGATAAGATGGTGGCAGATGCTGGTAATATTCTTGAAAAACTAGGCTTAGCTTATCGTGTATTGGCGCTATCAACTGGTGACATGGGCTTCTCAGCAGCTAAGACCTTTGATTTGGAAGTTTGGATTCCAGCTCAAAACACCTATCGTGAAATTTCTAGTTGTTCAAATACGGAAGACTTCCAAGCACGTCGTGCGCAAATCCGTTACCGTGATGCATCAGGTAAAACACAACTGCTTCATACTTTAAATGGGTCTGGACTAGCTGTTGGCCGTACAGTTGCTGCTATTCTTGAAAACTACCAAAATGCTGATGGCTCTGTTACAGTTCCTGAAGTGCTTCGCCCTTATCTCGGTGGTATCAGTGTGATCAAATAATGACTAATCCTTTTGAATATAATAGACTCACTTTAACTTTTCCTGATCAGTTAGGCCGGCTAGTCATTAGCGACTTGCTTGATATCCCCGATGATAGCAGCACAGTTGCCCACCTTTACTGTCAAGGTGCTTGCTTGGTAAGGTCCAAAAGTGAGGCTGACCGACGCTTATCTTTTATCTTACCTGATGATATTGATCCAGCTTATTTCACAGCATATCTGCTTGGTGAAACCTTACCTGCTAATCAAGGTAAAATTATCAAAGCTTACCTTGATCAGATTAGCCCCTTTCTTGATAGATTAGGCTATACCTTAACCAGTCTATCTGATAGCACCCAAAAACCGAGTAAACCAAAGGCAGCTGCCAAAGCACAGCATCGCTTTTCAAAAACACTAGTAGATAGTCCCTTTTATGTCGATTATGATGGGGCAAAAGCTGAGGTTTATTGGGTAAAACGCCAGGAATTGGTTATCAAAAAAGGTGCATCTCTCAAGCAAGAAACACCACTAAATAAAGATGGATCCGTCGGATTTTCTCAAAAATTTGCCTTAACCTTACGTCAAGAACATGCAGATGCGATAGGACCTGATTTTAAGACGACTGCTGATATTCAACTCAAATCAGTTAATGAAGTTGGTCATCTCTTGTTTTTTGCGGGTACGAATTCATGGCTTGTTTTAAAGGACAGTACTGGCAGAACCTTAGATAGTCATACCATCGTTAAATGATAAAAGCCACAATTCAGATGAATTGTGGCTTTATTTTTTCAAACCTTAGACGACAGCTGTTTTTCCATCCGATAATCGGTTAGCATGAAATCACCAAAAGGGGTATCAATTTCTGCTGTACTCTCAAATCCCATATGCTTATAAACAGAGATTGCACGTGCATTAAATCGATTCACATTCAGCATGAGTTTATCTTTATGGTTAGCAAGCGCTGTATTTTCTAACCAAGCCAACATACTTCGCGATAGGCCTTTTCCCCGCACGCTATTTAGCAAATAGAGTTTACTGATATACATATGATCTGCTTTTAGGTCATAGGCTAAATAACCGACGATTTCTTCTTCAGCTTCAACGAAATAATAGACTACTCCAGCATCTATCTCTGATTTTATTTTCTCAGGAGACTGATAGTTGTCTAGCATATAGGCAACATGTGCTTCACCAAGTAGTGTCGTAAATACTTCTGGCCAGATGATTTTGATCAGTTCATATAAGTGATCAATTTCTTCACTCGTTTTAATTGGGTTAACTGTTATTGCTGTCACAAATACTCCTTTATTTTCTGTTATGACTAGCTAGTCCGGTCAAGCTAGCTGATGTGATAAAAAAATAACTCGAAGTATTGATCATTATCAATAGTTTGAGTATATTTTTAAAGTTATGAAGATTTCTTTGTGTTATGCTTATACTTTTAGGAAACGTCGCATCGAAATAATCGATCCGATAGAACCAATGACCATACCAACCAGCACCATTAGGATGATAAGTTGTGGCACAAAGGTATTAGGATTTAGCAAGTATAAATCTTGTTGTGCAAGTGATTTCTGTAAGCCAACATAACCGATTCGATAAACAAATCCGATAAGTATACTTGGCAAAATCGCACCAAGTATACCTACCCATGCGCCTTCAAGAAAGAAAGGCCAACGAATATAACCATTTTTAGCACCAACAAGTCGCATGATTTGAATTTCTCGTTGACGAGACAAAATAGTCATCCGAATCGTGTTTGAAATCAAGAAGATGGCAACAAATAGTAACAGTGCAGCAGCAGCAAGACCCCAAGTTCTGATTACTTTAGATAAGCCAAAAATCTTTTTAGTATTAGTTCCACCGTAATCTGCACGGTCAACACCCGCAACTTTGCTAATATTTTCAGCAACTTTTGTCACATTTTCAGGTTTATTTGCTTCCACGATATACACATCATGGAGTGGATTACTATCTCCTTTAAACATATTCCAAGTCTTACCAAGTGATTTAGTTAATTTTTCTAGTTCATTTTCTTTACTAGAATAGGTCACTTTTGACACATTTGGTACTGCCTTAATAGCTTGTTCTATCTTATGGTAGTCAGGATTTGTTACTTTTTTTGATTGATCGTTTGCATCCACAATTTCTTTGCTGTCGTCATGTACACCGAGCTTCAAAAAGGTTGAGACACGGACATTGTTTTCTAAGTCAGATGCTAATTTTGTTGTATTTAAAATAACTGCTAAGAAAACCCCTACTAATACGAGGGTAATGGTAACAGATGAAACGGCAGCAACGGTCATCCAGCCATTTCTTCGGAGGTTCTTTATTGATTGCCACAGGTGTTTAAAGAATGTTCTAATCATCGTAGCCGTATTCTCCTTCTATTTGATCTCGGACAATACGACCATTTTCAATCGCAATGACACGATGGCGTAATGTATTCACAATCTGTGAGTTATGTGTGGCCATTAAGATGGTTGTCCCCTGGATATTTATTTTTTCTAGTAAATTCATGATTTCCCATGAATTTTCTGGATCCAAGTTCCCTGTTGGTTCATCGGCAATCAGCACTTTGGGCGAATTTGCTATCGAGCGAGCAATAGCAACACGCTGTTGCTCACCACCAGAAAGTTCATTTGGGAAAGATCTGACTTTATGCTTTAAGCCGACTAAGTCTAATACTTCCATCACGCGCTTTTTAATTTCACGTGGGCGTTTGCCAATTACTTCCATGGCATAGGCAATATTTTCATAGACTGTCTTATGCTGTAATAATTTATAATCTTGGAAAACAACGCCAATCGACCGACGTAGCATGGGCACATCGCGCTTTCTGATTTTACCGAGGTTATAACCTGCAACTACACCGTCACCTTTATCCAATTTTGCTTCTCGATAAAGCAAGCGGATAAAGGTTGATTTACCTGCGCCAGACGGTCCTACAACATAGGCAAACTCCCCAGCTTCAATATCGACAGATATATTACGTAGGGCAGTCGTGCCATTATTATATTTTTTTGTTGCATTACTTAGTTTAATAATACTACTCATATTTATATTCTTTCTGTTTTTTTTATTATTAATATCATTATAACAAAAAAATAACTCGTTTTTTATTACAGGCTTACAACATCTTCCATTTCAAATAAGCATCAATGAACCCATCCAGGTCACCATCCATAACATTATCGATTTGGCTAGTCTCATAATTTGAGCGTGTATCCTTGACTAATTGATAAGGCATAAAGACATATGAGCGGATTTGTGACCCCCAGGAAATATCTGCTTGATCTCCTTTGAGCTCATTTACTTCTGCTTGTTTTTTATCAACCTCTAACTGATATAGTTTTGATTTTAGCATCTTCATCGCTAAATCTTTATTACCATATTGGGTTCTATCCATAGTAGATGAGACAACAATCCCTGTCGGTGTATGCGTTAATCTGACACCTGTCGATACCTTATTGACATTCTGTCCACCAGCGCCGCCAGAGCGGAAGGTGTCCATTTTTACGTCAGCATCCTTGACATCTACTTCAATCGAATCATCTAGTTCAGGCATCACATCCACTGATGTAAACGAGGTATGTCTGCGGTTTTGAGAGTCAAAAGGAGAGACACGTACTAGGCGATGCACCCCTTTTTCAGACCGTAAAAAGCCATAGGCGTTATTACCCGTAAATTTGAGTGTTGCAGACTTAAGACCAGCGACATCACCATCTTGGTAATCCACGACTTCCACTTTAAAGTTATGGGCGTTGCCCCAACGCTCATACATCCGCATTAGCATGCTACCCCAGTCTTGCGACTCAGTACCACCTGAACCCGGATGAATCTCTAAAAGGGCATTAAAATGGTCATAAGGCTGATTAAGGAGCATCTCAAGTTCATAAGCTTGCATCTTAGCACTTAGTTTGCCAAGTTCCTGACTCAATTCCTCACGCATGTCAAGATCATCTTCTTCTTCGATCATTTCAAGCATGACTTCTTGGTCATCTAACATAGCTTGCATGTCCATGAACGTTTCATATTTGGCCTTTAGTTGATTGGATTGCTCAACTATTTTTTGGGCAGCGATATTATCATCCCAAAAACTAGGTGCAGACATATCATTATCAAGCAGGGCAATTTCTTCTTCTAGGCGATCCAGATCCAGATTATCACGAAATGATGCCATTTTTTCTGTATTTTGCGCAATTTGATTGCGAATTTCACTAATTTCCATATTACTTAATTTTACCACGTTCTACGTTTTTTTTCAAAGGGCGATTATGTTTACTTGTCCGCTTGAGCTTGTCAAGTGCCCATTGGGCAGCCTCTTGATGTACTGCATTTTGGGGATTTGCTGCAATCTCTTCCAATAAGGGAATCGCTGTCTTATCATTAAGATTAGCCAATACAAAGATGGCATTGCGCTGTAAGACATTTTTACCGCGCCATGAGCCTGCAATCTCACCAAATTTTTCTTTAAATTCTTTATTTGTCAGCTTGATAAAGGGCTGTAATTCTGGATAAGAAAGCTCAGGGTCGATAGGGGTCTGTGGTTCACTATTTATCCCTTTGTTATAGGGGCAAACAATCTGACAGATATCACAGCCATAAAGAACAGACTTGGTTTTAATCCGAAATTCTTCATCGATATACCCTGTTTTTTGCGTCTGAAAGCTTAGACAACGTTTGGCATTCATGGTCGTATCGCCATTTAAGGCATCTGTCGGACAAAACGTGACACACCGCTCGCAATCACCACACCCATAGTCAACTGGACTATCTGGTTCGATATCAAGATTTGTAATCAGCTCACCTAAAAACATATAGGAGCCAAATTCTTTAGAAATCACTAAGCCACTTTTACCGATAAAGCCGATACCTGCACGCCTTGCGACAGCCGTATCTACCAAAGCACCTGTATCAACCATAGCTTTATGGTCAAATTCATCTGTTAATTCTGAAATACGTTCGGCAAGTAGGGACATTTTCCCTGCTAGGATGTCATGATAATCTATTCCCCAACTGGATGGTGAAAACTTCCCCCGCTTGTAAGCCGATTTTTCTGGCATTTGAGGTAATTTATTTGGGTAGGCGACCGCGATTGCGATAATCGTTTTGGCATTAGCAAGTAATAGCTTGGGATCAACACGCTCCGCAATATTCTTATGTTCAAAGCCTGAGTTTGTCCCGGCTTCTTGTGCACGCGTCAGTGTTTTTTTTAAGTAATCAAAGTTATCAGCTGTCGTGAAGCCAATTTTAGAGATCCCTATTTCTTTTGCTATCGCAATAATTTGTTGTTTTAAGTCAGTCATCTTATTCTGTTCTCTTTATGATTGTTTAGTGCTATTCTTTTTTGCCAAGTCCTTCATACGATCCCCAAAAATCAAGTATCATTTTGACGACTTGTCTCCTGTTTATATTATACCTTATTTTGCTCTTTTGTTTTGCACTTATCATATGTTTAAGTTACTCGTTAAAAATAGAGGTACATGCAAACAAAAGTGTTGACAGTGTAAACACTTTGGTATAAAATAGCAACAAAGGAGAGAAATATGAAAAAAGACTTAGGCAAAAAAATAACCTATCTTAATGATTTGTTGATTGCTGATCAACATAAATGGGGACAAACGATTGGGATTAGTAGTAAAGACTACAATATTTTCTTAACGATAGCGGAAAATCCTGGGTGTACACAACTTTTTTTAGCAAAAAAAAGACGTGTTGAGCGAAGCTTATTGACTAGAATTATCAATAAATATAGCAAAATGGGATATATCGTAAGACAGGAAAATGAGCACAATAAAAGTGCCTACTCACTCTATCTAACAGATCAAGGTCAACTGATCGCGCAAAAAATTAGACAACGCATCACTGAGTTAAATCACGATCTATTTGAAGCCTATACTGAAACCCAATACAAAACACTACTTGACTTGTTAGATATTGCGATTAAGCAGGTGGAGGACTAACATGAAAAAAATATCGATTTTATGGCTATCATTTTTCCCATTACTAGCTGGGGCAGCACTTTCCCCTTCACTATCAGAGATCTCACAGACTTTTCCTACCGTATCAAACCTATGGCTTAAATCTCTTATCACAATACCATCAATCTGTGTCGTTTTAGGGCAACTTGTTCAGCCCAAACTATCTCGAAAGGTAACAACAAAAACACAAGTACTAGGTGGCCTATTTTTATATGCTTTAGGGGCCTTGCCTTATATTTGGCCAACCTTTCCTATCATTATTTTATCAAGAATTCTTTTAGGTATCGGCTTGAGTTTACTTGTCCCCCACACCATCGGCCTAATTCAAGCAAACTTTGAAGGAAAAATACAGAAAAAATTATTGGGTTATGCCAGTGCATTAAATAATTTTGGTACAGTCGTTGCCGTTATTTATGCTGGACTTGTTTCAAATAAGGACTGGAAACTTGTTTTCTTAATTTATCTCTTAGCAATCATTAGTCTTGTGACAATCTATTTATTTTTACCAAATGACCAACATGAAGTCAACTCACCTAAACAGACGACTAAAGAAAAGGTGTCTTACAATGTGGTGCGTATTTGGCTTAAAATGTTCTTATTAACCGTCATTTATTTTACCATTCCAACTAATTTAGCTTTTTATATGCATGATCACTTCCAACAACAAGGGACTCTGATAATCGGTATTTTGATGGCGATCACGTCATTATTCGGCGTGATCTCGGGTATGATTTTCTCTTACTTTCCTGGCAGAAAAAATAGTCAAATACAAGAACTTATTTTAATTGGGCTTTTTCTCATATCTATGTGTTTACTCAGCTTGACACAAACCTTACCTTTATTTATTCTTGGCCTACTGTTTAGCGGCTGGGGATTGGGCTGGGGGCTTCCTTGCTTTAACCACCAACTCATCTCCACACTAACGCATCCATCTTCTTCTACTTTAGGTATCGGACAAGCGATGATTTTTCTAGGCCAATTCGTCTCGCCATTTTTGATTGCATTTATGAGCAGCTTATCCCATCAAGATAATCCCTTTCTCATGTCAATCATCTTATTAGGTATTTTACTAGGTATTGCCATGCTTGATTTCTCAAAAAAAACAGCCAGCAACGGATAGATAGTAGCTAATTCATACTACTTTTACAAAACCTCTAGCATCAGGCTAAACGATAAATTATGCTATACTTATGTCATGAAAAAACTAGCCATACTGTCTGATTTACATATTGATGTCAATCAGTTTGATGCGCAATATGAGGCCATTTTAAGGCAAACTTTGCTATCTGAAAACATCACTGATATCCACCTAGCTGGTGATATTTCAAACGACTTTGATGCAATATCAAAGCCGTTTTTAGTACGTCTGGCCAAGGAATTCACAGTATCTTATAATCTGGGTAACCATGATATGTTAGCGATGTCTGAATCAGAAATAGATAGTCACGATTTTCAAATTCGGAAAATTGGCAACAAACACTTACTCAGTTTTGCTGGTTGGTATGATTATTCTTTTTGTCCTGATGTCAGCTACGAGCAAAACTTGCGTACTAAAAATACGTTTTGGTTTGACCGCAAGATAAAGCGAGAGGCAGATGATATCACAGTTACTAAGCGTGACCTATCACGGCTTGATGAGCTGCTGGGTACGTTGACCCCCAGCCAAAAAGCCAATCTCATCGTTGCCATGCACTTTGTCCCTGAACAGTCTTTTGTCATGACCCATCCCAAATTTGTCAAATTTAATGCTTTTTTAGGGGCGCAGTCCTTTCACCACTTATTTCTCAAGCATGGGATAAAGGAGGTCGTTTTCGGCCACAACCATCGCTCTTATGACAGGACAGTTGATGGTATCCATTACCAATCCCACCCATTGGGCTATAAACGTGAGTGGCTCTTAACGCATCACTATTTTTCTGATTTTCCACAATATAAACACCTGAATAGCTATAATCTGCACAAGCGCTATAATTTAGCCAAAAAAACGGCAGAATTTGATAGCTATCTACGCGAACACTTCGCTGATGAACTACGCGCCTCATTCACGATTTTCCATCTTTAAATCTGACATTTCTCAAATAAAATGGTATAATTTTTAATGAGATCTTTGAATGTTAGAAAGTTGGTAGGATGATGAAAATCCCCAAAGAAGGCGACTTTATTACGATTCAAAGCTATAAACACGACGGAAGCTTGCATCGTACTTGGCGCGATACGATGGTGCTGAAGACTAACGAAAACTCGATTATTGGCGTAAATGACCACACGCTTGTGACAGAAAGTGATGGGAGACGTTGGGTAACCCGCGAACCTGCTATTGTTTATTTTCACAAGAAATTCTGGTTTAATATTATCGCTATGATTCGCGAAAATGGTGTGAGTTACTACTGTAACCTGGCTAGTCCTTACACACTTGACAATGAAGCCCTTAAGTATATCGACTATGATCTTGATGTCAAAGTGTTTGCTGATGGTGAAAAAAAATTGTTAGATGTCGAGGAATATGAGCGACATAAACGTCAGATGAATTATCCAGACGATATTGACTTTATCTTAAAAGAAAATGTTAAGATTTTAGTAGATTGGATAAATGAAGGCAAAGGACCATTTTCTAAAGAATACGTTTCTATTTGGTACGACCGTTATCGGCAATTAAAATAGACCTCAACTATGGTGTCTATTTTTTTATTTTTGGATAATACGATAGCAATAACCCCAGTCAGAAGGCATCTTCTGACTGGGGTTATTGCGTTTAGTTAGCCTTGTCATATTCTCGCTTGGCAAGTGCAAAATTACCGACAGTTGCCGACGCATTATTGGCAATAGCAGGAACTTGCAGATACTCAGTTAAGTCAGGAACAGGGACGTAATCATTTAGTAGCGCAGCAAATTCTGTTCTAACACGCGTCATCATATGCTCTTGGGCCATGACACCACCACCAAAGATGATCTTCTCAGGTCGTAAAGTCAAGGTCGCAGATACAGCTGCTTGGGCGATATAGTAAGCCTGAATATCCCATACAGTCGAATTTAGACTAATGGCTTCACCGCGCACGCCAGTTCTCGCTTCTAAAGACGGACCAGCTGCCACCCCTTCTAAACAGTCACCATGATAAGGACAAACACCTGCAAAATCTAGATCTTCGGGATGACGTTTAACAAACATATGCCCCATCTCAGCATGAGAAATACCGCCGATAAAATCCTCACCTTGAATTGCACCAGCACCAATGCCAGTCCCAATCGTGAAGTAAACTAGGCTATTAAGAGACTGATCTAGTATCTTTTCCCCATAGGCCGATGAGTTAACGTCGGTCGTAAAGAACATCGGTAAATCCAGTTGTGCTTGCAAGAACCCAATCATGTCAAAATTTCCCCAATTCGGTTTGGGTGTCGTCGTCACAAATCCGTAAGTCTTAGACTTTTTATCGATATCAATCGGCCCAAAACTACCGACAGAAATCGCCACAAGCGTCCCTTCAAATTTTTTGAAGAAATCAATTACTTTTTGCAGTGTCTCCTCAGGTTTATCTGTGGGAAAAGTTGCACTCTCAAGAATCATCAAGGCGTCATTTCCGACTGCGCAGACAAACTTTGTGCCTCCTGCTTCGATACTACCATATAAATTGCTCATTTTTTGTCTATTGAGTTGTCGGACAACTCATCCTTTCTATTTGAAAACGGTTTCCTTTATTTTATCATATCTTGAAAAAAATAACCGCACTTACTTGTCTTTTTTTTGAGTTAACTTGTGTCACTTACGCATCTATCAAGACGACAAAAAAAGCTGTCATAAAGCTAGGCTACCTTATAAGTCATTCAACATCAGTTATGCCTATGGCACAATGACTTTGACGCAATACTTATATGTAACTGTACTTTATCATACAACCCTTTTCTTCATGATCTACATCCTAAAATTTAGATTGATTCATGATCACTTAGTCGTCTCTGTTAAGGCAATAATCTTTTGACCAACCGTAACAGTCTGCTCATCAATTGCTTCTACTTCAGCATAACTTAAGGTGTTTGTAATAATCACCATAACTGTCGTCGCGTATCCTGCAGCCTTAATTTTGTCAATATCAAAGGTACCGAGTAACTCACCTTTTTTAACAATCTGTCCTTGTTTAACAGCAGTTGTGAAGCCTTCACCATTCATTTGAACAGTATCAATACCGATATGAAGTAGCACTTCGGCACCGGCATCGGTTTGAATGCCATAGGCATGCTTAGACTCATTTGTAAAGGTTAAGACCCCTGTGACTGGTGCATAAAGTTCACCTACTGTTGGTTCGATCGCAGTCCCTTTACCCATCAATCCACTTGAGAATACCGGATCTTTGGTATCTGAAAGTTTCACTAATTGACCTTGAACTGGTGAATAAATTTCTTCATTCGCAACACCAGCTGGTGTTGGTGTTTCATTTATTTCTTGCGCAGTTGTGTTTGTTACAGGTGCATCTGCAGCAAATTCCAGTTGTTTTCGGCCATAAAAGAAGGTTGCTGTAAAGGCGATCGCAATACTGATCACTAAACCGATCATAAACATAGGGATAGATTTAGGATTAATTGCGATGAACCCAATGATACCAGCAGGTCCAAGGGATGCACTCCGAACGCCCATGAAGCCCATAAATGCGGCACCAACACCAGATGCTGCGAGTCCAATAAAGAATGGGAATTTCAATTTAAGGTTAACCCCAAACATAGCTGGTTCTGTAATCCCTAGCATAGCAGAGAAAGCTGATGAAGAAGCTAATGCTTTTTGTTTTTGGTTTTTAGTAATCAAGAAGATTGCAAAACATGCTGCACCTTGTGCCACATTTGCTGCAGACGCAATTGGGAAGATGAAACTACCACCCGTTTTTGCTATATCTGCTAATAAAGTCGTCTCGATAGCTGGAAATGATTGGTGTAAACCAGTCAATACAATGGCAGAATAGATTGCACCAAAGATACCATAACCAAACCCACCAAGTGAATTGACTAACCATACTAAACCATCTGTCATACCGTTTGATACAGCTCTTAGGGCTGGACCAACGATAGCGAATGTCACAAATCCAGTGATGATAACTGCTAACATCGGTGTGAAAGTAAAATCAACCGCATTTTTCAAATGTTTATGGAAGAATTTTTCAAGTGTTGCTAAGATATAAGCGACACCGATAACTGGCAACACTTGACCTTGATAACCTGCTTGTGCAATTTGGAAACCAAAGACATCCCAGTAAGGCATTTTATTTGTTGCCAATGCTTCTGCAACACCATAACCGTTTACTAGACTAGGCATCACTAGCATCATACCTGCTGCAGCCCCTAGATATGGGTTACCACCAAAACGTTTTGTCGCAGAGAAACCAATCAAGATTGGTAGGAAGGCAAATGGTGCTGAGGCCATTAGATTGACAATTTCAGCAAAGCCTTTGATACCTGGAAACATTTCAACAACTGATTGGGGACCAAATAATCCAGCACCAGTCAAGACATTATTCAAGGCCATTAATAGACCACCTGCTACTAAGGCAGGAATCAAGGGAACAAAAATATCTGATAAGACTTTGATCAGTTTCATGACCGGATTTGTTTCAGTATTGGCAACTTCTTTCAACTCATCTTTTGAGACTTCACCAACACCAGTAATGGCAACAAGTTCTTTGTAGACCGTGTTCACATCTCCAGGACCAACAATGATTTGATATTGACCATTGGCTTCAAAAGTGCCTTTAAGATCATCATCATCATCCAGTGCAGCTTGATTAATTTTAGACGTGTCTTTTAATACTAAACGCAGACGAGTGGCACAATGTGCTGCTGCTACCAGGTTGTCTGGACCAAGTGCTGCAGCGATTCTTTTTGCTACTTCCTTATGTTTCATGAGATCTCCTTTAAACTGTGAGTGATCACGCTTGTCTATCTATACAAAGGTTTAGTTGTACAAGCATGAGACTAGGCTGAAATAATTGCGTCTTATGAATAATTATCAAACGTTTGATACCGTTTACATTTTTAATTATAAACCGTTTTCAAAAGTATGTCAAGCGTTTGACATAAAAAACTTTTTAGCCTATAATTTGGATATGACTAATAAAACAGATTACACCCTACCTTGGACGTCTCCTGAACGCTATCGCTCGTATGCTAGCTATGATAAAGCCTATACGGATGAGATTACGGCTAGTGTCGCTGCATCTACTTATAAGACGACCTACCATATTCAACCTAAAACTGGTTTATTAAATGATCCAAATGGCTTCTCATTCTTTAATGGCAAATACCACCTCTTCTATCAAGTCTTTCCCTATGGTCCTGTACATGGCCTCAAATCTTGGGGTCTTATGACCTCGACTGACTTGATACATTGGCAAGATGAGGGGCTAAAACTCTTCCCTGATACTGTTTATGATTCACACGGGGCTTATTCTGGATCAGCACTGCCACTTTCTGATGACCAATTATTTCTTTTCTACACAGGGAATACGCGGGGCGCTGATAAATCTAGAGCAGCCTATCAAAATGGTGCCACTTATTCAGCCTCTGGTGAGATTAAGAAATTTGTTAGCCCACTATTGACCACACCAAAAGGCTACACTGATCATTTCAGAGATCCGATGATTTTTGATTATCAGGGTGACAAATATGCCATCATCGGTGCACAGACTGCTGAGCTACAAGGTGCAGTAGTTTTAGCACATGCTAATGATGCCAGCCTCACTTCTTGGGAGTATAGTAAGCAACTTGCCTTCACTAAACAGGATATGGGCTATATGATAGAATGCCCTAATCTTGTCTTCATCGAGCAAACACCTGTCCTTTTATTCTGTCCACAAGGACTTGATCAAGCAGTCTGTGCCTATGATAATATCTTTCCAAATATGTATGTCATCGCTGATGGATTTGATCCAGAAGCAAGCAGTTTGACCAACACAAGTGCGCTTCATAATCTAGATGATGGCTTTGAAGTCTATGCCACACAGGCTTTCAACGCACCTGATGGTCGTGTTTTAGCAAGTTCTTGGTTAGGCCTTCCTGATCTCGATGATCCGTCACTAGCAGATGGCTGGCAAGGTATCCTAAGTCTGGTCAAGGAACTGACCTTGAAAAATGGCAAACTCTACCAGTACCCCGTAGCTGAAACCCTCTCGTTACGCCAAAACCAAGAGCAGATTACCCTTTTGGATATGCCAATAGCTAGTCCGACAAATAGTTATGAGCTTGAGCTTGAGATAACATCAGATAATGAACTTTACCTCTTTGCTAATGCTGATAAAACAAGCTATGTTAGCTTAACAGTTGATATGCTAAATGGCACGCTCACGCTAAACAGAGAGCACCTACCAATTAATTGGGCTGAAAGTTACGGTAATACGCGTTCAACAACTTTTGATAATACGACAGGTACTGTCAAACTGAATCTATTTGCTGATACGTCATCACTTGAGATTTTTGTAAATGATGGTGAAAAAGTCATGTCTAGTCGGATTTTCACAGCACCTGAAAATACCTATCTAGCCGCTAAATCTGATATCACAGCAACTCTCTGGCAGTTGAAAAAATAAATGCACTAATTACTTAGTAAGTTAAAAATAACCCCCTCATTTTCTAGAAAAAATGAGGGGGTTATTTTTGACCGTTCAGTTTATGGCAAACTTATCTTACTAGTTTAAAAAAATCAAGTAGTCTCGATAAATCCAGTCAAGTAATAAGTCAAGTGCGACATAGGACTTATGTGTAAAATGGTGGGTTGCCACATAAAACGGAGTTAGGTAGTAATGATAAGCATATTCTGCCATTGTCGACATATAGTTTGCACTGAATGCTGTTATGGCACATATCGGCACTTTTTGGGCCTTGAGCCAAGCAAAATTTTCTCGTAAATTTTCTGTCTCACCACTCAAGGATGCAATCAGAAATAAATCTTTTTTTGTCATGGTTAACATCACATAATCCAGTTCTGCCTTGGTCGGTACAAAGACGACACGTTTACCAACTAGTGATAAGGACTTGCAGAATTCCTGAAGTTGCCGTTGTGGCGCATAACCTGTCCCAAAAAAGAAGATGGCCTCTGCTTCACCTATTTTCTGACAGATCGGTGTAAAATTAGTTACCTTAAGATATTGATAGGTACTTTCTATATCTTTTTCTTGTAACTCGATCAAGTCTGTGGTCTGCGCAACTTTGTCATCATTATCCGATTGCTTTAAAAAATACTTGAACTCTGTATACCCTGAAAAACCCAATTTCTTGGTCATTCGTAAAACAGAAGATTTGCTGACATGAACAGCCTTTGATAGGTCAATAATATTTGCATTTTGAACTTGTTTTTGATGTTTAACAACATAGGCTAAAATCTCTAAATCCATGTCGCTAAGGTTTTTTTGTGATTGTGTAATAAGGATTTCAAGATTCATAGTTCTAGTATAACACATACCGCTAAGTCATATAAGCAGTTAAAGGGATGCGTCAGTGTGACACATCCCTTTATGATATGATGACGATCTATATCGACTTAAGACAGCAAGACTTGCCTAAAGCTTAGCAATAAATGCTTCGTAAGGTTTCAATTGGCCTGAAAGATCTTGTCTGTCCGAGTTGGTCAAGATGATTTCTGAACATGCAGTAGCTAATGGAAAAGAGTGCATTTCCTCAGAAAAATTAGCGACAATTAACCAGGTCTCACCCTGCCAACTCCTTTTATAAATGAATAAATTATCATCATCAGGTAGGAGTAACTCATAAGATCCCTCTAACAATAAGTCACTTGATTTTCTGAGCTGAATGAGCTTTTGGTAATAAGCAAAAATAGACTGCTTACTTGCTAGATCCTTGGCAACATTTATCTCAGGGAAACGTAGATTAACTTTCAGCCAAGGGTGTCCGTCAGAAAAACCAGCATGTTTGTCATCCGACCACTGCATCGGTGTCCTAGCATGATCACGACTGACCTTATAGGCTGCTTGCATGAAGGCATCATGAGAAATCGTCTGCTGTTGTACCACATACTGCTCATAGTTTCCGTGAAGCTCTATATCATCATATTCCGACAACTCGTAGTCAGCATTCACCATACCGATTTCTTCACCCTGGTAAATATAAGGTGTCCCTTGCAGACCATGTAAGATCGTTGCAAAGGCAGTTGCTGAGGCATATCGATAAGTGGTATCATTTCCCCACCTCGAAATCACACGTGCCCGATCATGATTCTCAAAATACAGGGCATTCCAGCCATTATCTCTAAGCGCCAGCTGCCAATCAGATAGGATGCGCTTAAGTGAGACTAAATCTCTTTTTTGAAGCGCCCAACGCCCATTAACATCGCCTGGTTTCCGATCAATATGCATGTGCTCAAAGGTAAAAATCATATCCAGTTCCTGTCGACTAGGACTAACTAAGCTTGGTGCATCTGAGGCTTTAGCCGCAGGAGATTCTCCGACAGACATCATCTCACAAGGTGCTAGAACTTGGCGATTCATTTCATGGATAAATTCATGCATCCGTGGCCCATTCTGCTGATTTGAGGTGGTAAGATTTTTGACGTTATCAGGAAAGGATAGATCTTTTGAAATAGAGGTGATGACATCCATTCGCCACCCATCTACACCCTTTGACTTCCAAAAACGCATCATGTCGTAGATGTATTCACGAACAATCTCATTTTCCCAATTCAAATCTGGTTGTTCTGCCGCATAATAATGCAAGTAGTATTGCTGTCTCATTTCATCAAATGTCCAAGCAGATCCACCAAAGTTTGAGCCCCAATTATTGGGTTCTGACCCATCTGGTTTGGCATCTTGCCAGATATAAAAATCCGAGAAAAAATTGTTTTTACTCTTGCGTGACTCTTGAAACCAGAAAGCTTGGTCTGAGGTATGATTCGCGACAAAATCCATAATGATTTTGATACCTGCTGCATGTGCTAACTTAATCAAGTCATACATGTCCTCATTTGTCCCAAACATGGGATCAATGACCCGATAATCCGTGATATCATAGCCATTATCCACTTGTGGACTCAGGTATAAGGGGCTGATCCACAACCCATCTACACCTAATGTTTTTAGATAGGGTATTTTTTCGATGATCCCCGCAATATCACCAATCCCATCTCCATTTGTGTCATTAAAACTCTTGGGATATATTTGATAAATAACTGCATTTTTCCACCATTTTTCGGCTATTTTTTCTTGCCTTTTAGTCATACTATTCGCTTTCTTTTTGTCCTTTTCTTGCTGTCACGCGCAGTGCTATCACGACTGCCTATTTGTCAATCACCTGCATCTGTCAAGCAATCCCTAATACCGACAAAAGAATCCCTAGTCCGATAATGCTGAAGATTAAAATATTGATTGACATATTCTTTTTCTTTAGAAGCCAGAAACAGATCAAGGTGATTGATAGCGGAATTAACCCAACAAAAATTTGATTCAACATCTCTTGGGATTTCATGATTGTCTTCCCATCAAGTACCATGTTCCACTTAAGTTGCAGTGATACCATATTTGATGTCATGGCACCAACCATTGCCAGACCGACTATAGTAGCACCCTTGGTCAAGACATTGATCATACCCGATTCATATAGATCTGAAATATAACTTGCGCCCAAAGTATAGCCTAATTTTGCACCCTGCCAGCGAACAAGTTGTACTGGTAAATTAAATAAAAGGAGAAAAATAATTGGTGCCATAAAATTATTTGCTTGCGCCAGTGATACACCAATTCCTGCTGCTATCACGCGCAGTACTCCCCAAAATACGGAGTCACCGATACCTGCAAGTGGGCCAATCAGAGATGTCTTGATGGCATTAATTGATTCTGGGTTAAAGTCATCTTTTTCAGCATTTTCTTTTTCCATAGATGCCGTGATCCCCATGATAAACGGAAACATAGCGACATTGGTATTAAAATAGGACATGTGACGTACCATGGCAGCTTTTCTATCTGCTTCACGGTTTTTATAAAATCGATCAATGAAGGGTTGCATCGTATAGGATACACCAGATGCACCTTGCTTGGCAGGCGTCACTGCGCTATAGAGCGTAAATGAGCGCCAATACATTGATTTGATTAATTTTTTTTCTGCTTTTGGCAGTGATTTATATGTGATTGCCATGTGATTTCCTTTCTTAACTAAAGAATGCTTCATTTTCAAGTTCACTAGCAGTCATCCCTGAGCTATCTACAGCACCAGAACCTGATAGTTTTTTAGCAATTTCCTTTTCGAGTTTCATTTTTGAGATATCCCCTTGTGCTACAACGATTGCGATAATCACAGCCATCACTGCTACTGCAATAAGTGGTACCTTGAAATATGCGATAATCAGAAAACCAAGGAAATAATAGACAGAGACATTGTTATCCCAAAGAATTTTCATCAACATCGCCATCCCAACTGCTGGCAGTAAACCACCGGCTATAGATAGACCATGTAAGATAACATCAGGAATCATTTCTAATACTTTTTGAGTTGCCTTTGAGCCAACTAATAAGGCAAAAAATGGAATCAAGGCGTATAGGAACCATTGTAAGCCCCAAAGACCAAAGTGAAGTTTTTTGATACCAGTAGCATCTCCTGCTGCTGCGAGTCTATCAAATCTTGCAGCAAATGGTCCAACAACTAGCACATATAGAATCGTCTTGATTTGGAGACCAATAATTCCTAGCGGTACCGCCAAAGCGATGGCAACCTCAACGCGCCCACCCATTTGAATGGCGAAGGCTGTTGCAAGGGCTGCAGCAAGACCAGGCTCAGCACTTGAGGCACCACCGATGTTAACCACACCCATAAAGACTGTTTCTAGTGCAGCACCAACGAGTAAGCCCGTCGTTATATCTCCCAGTAATAACCCAATCAATGGGGCAATAACAATCGGTCTCCCTATCATGGTAAAGCCTAAAAGTTCCTGGCCACCTACAGTTAAAAATACAACTAACGCAACAATAATTGCTTGAAACATAACACGCCTCTTTTCTTATATATACTTGCTGGCAAGTTCTTTGACATCACTAGGTAAGTTTTGCAACGCCGTTTCAGGATAGACTGTGACTAATTCCTTAAGATTTGTCAGCTCATCTGTCGTCAGCATGACAAACTTAGTAAGTGTCTGTTTATCACCTTGAACTGACTTTCCAACATTACCAATATTAAGGTAGCCGATATTATCTAGTTGCTTAGCTAGAAATAAGGCATCCCCAATCGTTCTGACAAGTACGAGCAACTTCATATCGCTAGCTCGCTTGTCTTTTAATAAGCTCACCCCATCATCCAGTGTCTTAATGATTACTTTGATGCCATTTGGCACTGCCATCTTCAAGGCTTTTTGCTGTAACTCATTTTCTGCAGCCTCATCATTGGCAACAACGATACCATCTAGGTTTAGCGCACGACTCCAAACCATGGCAATCTGCCCATGAATGAGACGCTCATCTACACGTAGTGCATCAATGATACCAGTGTTTTGATTCACTTGGCTAGCTTGACCTTGCTGAACAGCTGGGACAGTTTCTTTTGGTCTTGCTTCTTGTCCAGTTTCCTCATCGATCAAATAGACTTGTTGCATAGCCGTTCGACCATTAGCAATTAAGTTATCAATCACGTCACGGCTAAAGTTATCCGGACTGAGTATAATTTCCAAAATCACTGGCAAGTTCATACCAGCTACGACAAAAATATTTGTCTTATTTTGTGCTGCAATCACAAACTTTTGATTAACCGAGCCACCAAACAAATCTGTAAAAATCACTGCTTGATCATCGTCAGATATACTAGAGATAAAGGTAGTGACCTCTTGATCTAGATCAACCTCATCGACATAGGCACTGACATAGGTGATCTGATGATCACTACCAGCAAATAAGTCAATCGTTGATTGATAACCTGTAGCAAGCCTTGCATGACTTGCAACCATAAATTTTTTCATTATTCTTACCTTTTCTTATTATTTTGTAAGCCTTTACACAGATGATTATACTAACATTTGCAAACCCTTACAATAGATTTTGGATATCTTGTTCTCCTATCCCCTTAATGAACCTAGGTCTCTGACTAAGGGAAATTTCCCACATACTTACCATAACTAAAATAACTTAGCTAATTGGGATAAGTCCTGATTAGTTGGTGCTGTCTAATCACTGGTAAAAATGGTAAAATAGGGACAAGTATAAAAGTGTCAACTTACTTAACGCATCAAGTTTTCCTGACTAGTTTATTATTAGGATGACGCTTTACTAACGCGTTATGGAATAGGCATACCAGTAAATTATGTTGCTAACAAAGGCCACTAATCATACCGTACACTAAAAATATAAGGATAAATTGTGTCATAAGATGACGCGATTAATTAACTCATGGCAAATTTAAAAGATGTTGCAAAGATTGCTGGTGTCACACCAACAACTGTTTCCCGAGTCATTAACATGCGAGGCTCCCTTTCCCAAAAAACGATAGACCGCGTTCATAGTGCAATGCGGGAACTACACTACCAACCCAATGCAATGGCTAGATCGTTACAAGGCAAAAAATCACAATTGATTGGCCTTATTTTCCCAACAATCGCGACACCTTTCTATGGTGAGATTACACATGCCATCGAATCAAAGCTATTCTCTCTAGGCTATAAGGTCATTCTCTGCGACAGTGAAAATAATCCCATCAAAGAGCGTGAGTACTTGACCATGCTCATGGCAAACCAAGTTGATGGCATCATCACTAGTTCGCACAACAAACAAGTTGAAGAATATGAGAACAGTCATCTGGCGATCGTCGCATTTGACCGTTATCTAGCTGACGGCATCCCAATCATTTCTTCTGATAATTTGACTGGTGGCAAACTTGCCGTTGCGTATCTCCACGAACAAGGCTGCCGTAAAATTGCATTAATCGCCGGTTCTTCAGATACCAAAAGTCCAACACAAAATCGTTTATTAGGCTATCAAAATAAAATGCTTGAACTCAATCTGACACCGCTGATTCACTATTTAATTAGAGAAAATGCCTTAGAAGATAAAAGAGAGAGTATTGTGCAGTTGCTTAAGTCTACAACAATCGATGGTATTTTTTGTACCGATGATCTGACAGCCATTATGGTGAAAGATGTTGCTGCTGAGCTTAACCTTTCTGAAATTAAGGTAATTGGCTATGATGGCACACAAATGATTCAAAATTATTTTCCTAGTCTGCCAACAATCGTCCAACCAATAGAAGCCTTAGCAGATTTGATTGTTGCTATTTTGATTAAAAAAATTGAGGATGATACCTTTCAACCAGATGATACCTATGTGTTACCTGTTACGCTGAAACCATAAAAAAAACGCTTGTCCAATCTTATTTGGAAAAGCGATTTTTTGTATCCGCATCTTTTCTTAAACAAAAGACTTTTGGATATGGGTAACATCGCTGGCTACTAGCTATCTTCTTACTTATTCAGATAAGCAGACAGAATTGTTCAAGACGTTTCGGTGTTAATCCAAGTAGACTTGACCACCTGCTTTATAACGCTTCATCAGTATCTCTAGTTGTTGTCGTGTAATCCGTTTTGTAGACAAGTCAGGTAACTGATCTATGGCAAAATAAGCAACCTCTGTGATTTCGGTATTAGGTTCAAATTCAGTCGCTAGGGCTGTACATAAAAAGCACAGCTTAAAGAATTGAGTCGCTTGTAATTGGTGCTTATTACTATCAAAAACAGCAAGCAACCGGTCAACTTTAGCCTCGACACCAGCCTCCTCTTTTAGTTCTTTTAAGATATTTTCTTTTACTGATATCCCAACTTCGCCAAAGCCTCCTGGTAGCGCCCAAGTCGCATCATGGCGGTCTTTAACCAGTAGTATTTCATCAGCAGAATTGACTACTAAAGCACGAGTATCTATCAAGGGCGTCGCATAATGCCCTACAGGACGTAGCAAGTCTGTCACTTCAGATCGATCTAGCAGGGCAGTTTGTTCAATCAATCCTGCTAATAAATCCCGTAATTCAGCATAGCGCGCTTTATCAAATGCGTCAGACCCAAATACAAGTCCTGTATCCGTAATCGCGAGCATGCGCTGTAAAGTCAGTACCACTTCTTCTGTCATCAGCTGCTCCTTATCTTGTCCGTATTTTAAGTATCTACCCAGTTAATAAACCCATATCCACTAGTTTCCACATCCATTGTCTCATCTTATTTTGGGATATACAAGAAAAGGATCCGTTCAGATCCTTTTCTTAGTTAGCTTATAAGCCAATGCGTGTGAATACCTCATCAACACGACTTGCATAGTAGGTCGGATCAAACAACTCATCGATTTCAGCCTCAGTCAGTACTGACATCACTTTTTCATCTGATAATAGTTGCGGTTTAAAGTCAACTTGATTATCCCAAGAATAAGCTGTTTTTGGTTGTACCAAGTCATAAGCTGCTTCTCTAGTCATCCCTTTTTCAATTAGGTTAAGCATAACACGTTGGCTGTAAATCAGGCCAAATGTGCTGTTCATATTGCGAACCATATTTTCAGGGAAGACCGTCAAGTTTTTGACGATATTACCAAAACGGTTTAACATATAATTCAGTAAAATCGTTGTATCTGGTGTGATAATGCGCTCAGCAGAACTATGTGAGATGTCACGTTCATGCCACAAGGCGATATTTTCAAATGCTGTGACAGCATGTCCACGTACCACGCGTGCCAGACCAGTCATATTTTCAGAACCGATTGGATTACGTTTATGCGGCATAGCTGAACTCCCTTTTTGCCCCTTGGCAAAAAATTCTTCAACTTCCCGTTGCTCTGACTTTTGTAAGCCACGAATTTCTGTCGCCATACGTTCGATAGACGTCGCAATAATCGCTAAAGTAGAGAAGTATTCAGCGTGTAAATCACGAGGCAGGACTTGCGTCGAAATTTCTTGTGCTGTGATACCAAGTTTTTCAGTAACATAAGCCTCAACAAATGGTGGGATATTGGCAAAGTTACCAACAGCACCAGAAATTTTCCCAGCTTCAACGCCTTTAGCAGCATGCTCAAAACGTTCAATATTACGTTTCATTTCTGAGTACCAAGTCGCAAGTTTTAACCCAAAGGTCGTCGGTTCAGCATGAACACCATGTGTACGTCCCATCATAATTGTGAATTTATGTTCACGTGCTTTATCCGCAATAATTGCTGTAAAGCGATCTAAATCTGCACGCAAAATATCATTAGCCTGTTTAAATAGATAGCCGTAAGCTGTATCTACGACATCCGTAGAGGTTAAACCATAGTGTACCCACTTACGTTCTTCTCCAAGACTCTCAGAGACAGAACGGGTAAAGGCCACAACATCATGACGCGTTTCTTTTTCAATTTCTAGAATACGTGCGACATCAAAGGTCGCATTTTCTCGAATTTTAGCAACATCTGCTTTAGGAATTTCACCAAGTTCTGCCCAAGCTTCATCGGCTAAAATCTCTACTTCTAACCAGGCTTGATATTTGTTTTCTTCAGTCCAAATAGCAGTCATTTCAGGGCGAGAATAACGTTCTAACATGTTTTATTGTTCCTTTTCTTTTTTTTTGCACACTTAGCTACTAAAAAAGTAGGCAAGTGTACCCCATATAAGTCATTTTCAGGTTTCATCTTAGGATAGGACAACTGTCATCTATTAGATGACCTAGCCAAACAAGCTGATTTCCCCTTACAAGTGAACCGTATAATCATCAGTCAATACCGTGATATGACCCATCTTACGATTTTCCTTTGCTTCAATTTTACCATATAAATGCAAGTGTGTGCTAGGATTTTCTTGTGCAAATTCCCTTGCAGCTGACATATCTTGTCCTAATACTTGTAACATGACTGCTTGTGACTGTAAGACAACTTGAGGTAATTTTAGTCCTAGAACCCCTCTGATATGCAAGTCGAACTGAGAAAAATCACAGGCTTCAATGGTTGCATGACCTGAGTTATGAGGACGGGGTGCGATTTCATTCACCAAAATATCATGTTGTGTGACAAACATCTCTACACACATGGTACCCGATAATTTTAAGGATTTGGCTATTTTCAAAGCGATTTGTCGCGCTTCTTTTTCCAAATAGGCTGATATCCTAGCTGGCATGATCGTCTTATCAAGGATATTTTGACGATGCTCATTTTCACAGACTGGAAAGACAGAAAATGACGTCCCATTACCAGAAATAATGACCGATATTTCCTTTAAATAGTCTACAAACTCCTCAGATACACAAGGCTGATGGCTAGCAAGTACCTCTGCGCGTGCCAAATCTTCAACGCCCTCGACAACAACTTGTCCATGCCCATCATAACCGCCTGTTGCTGTTTTGACAACATGTTTAAACGATAAATCAAGATTAGCTAAATCTGCTGGCGAATTAATGACAGTATAAGGCGCCACTTTTACCCCTACCTGTGTTAGAAATGCCTTTTCTAAAATTCGGTTTTGTGAGATGCGTAGTAAGTCTAATCCTTGTGGCAGTTTAGCTTCATAAGGTGCTAATGCATCTGCTGAGACATTTTCAAATTCATAGGTTAAGACATCCGAACGCTCAGCTAGTTCAGCAATCGCTGCGGCATCATCATAAGGCGCAACAATCTGTTGGGCCACCTGAGATGCTGGACAAGTGGGATCGGGATCTAAGGTGATCACTTTATAGCCCATGTAAATAGCTGATATGACCATCATCTGTCCCAACTGTCCACCGCCAATAATCCCTATTGTTTTGATTTCAGGCTTAGTCTCAGTCAAGTTGGTCACTACTTTCTATAACAGTCTGCATCTGATCTTCTCGGAACTTGGCCATACGGTTAGCTAAATCATCATCTGCGAGTGTGAGGATTTGGAGCGCATATAAGCCAGCATTTTGTGCACCAGCGTCACCTATGGACATGGTTGCAACTGGTACACCACCTGGCATCTGGACAATCGACAAAAGTGAATCTACACCATTTAAAGTACGCGATTTAACTGGCACACCAATGACAGGAAGTGTCGTTTTGGCTGCAACCATACCTGGCAAGTGCGCGGCACCGCCTGCACCAGCAATGATCACTTGAATGCCACGACCACGTGCTTTTTCAGAAAAGTCAAACATCAAGTCAGGTGTTCTGTGTGCAGAAATGACTTTTTTTTCATAAGGCATCCCAAATAAATCAAGTACATCTGCGGCCTTTTTCATCGTTTCCCAGTCGGATTTACTGCCCATTATAATAGCTACTTTAGGTTGATTAAACATGTGCCTTGTCTCCTATATCAGTTCTGTAAAATAGTCCTGTTGTATCTTGCACTGCTAATGTCTGATAAATGATATCTTGTGCACTTGCAACTGTGTCAGCTGTCGTCTCAAGTAGATAGACACGACCACCATTTGTCACAAGGGTCGACGCATCATTTTCAGCTACACCAGCATAATAAGTCGTGATCTCGCCTGTCGTCTTTTCAGGTAATGCCACACCTTTTTCATAGTCTCCTGGATAGCCTTTAGCTGCAACAACAACTCCCAGCGTTACGCCGCTAGTCAGCCAAGAAAAGCTAGGGACTTTATCAGATAACAAATCCAGCATATTAACAGCAAAGTCAGATGTCAATCTTGGTAAAATGACCTGCGCTTCTGGATCACCAAATCTTGCATTAAACTCGATGACTTTAGGCCCAGCAGCTGTGATGATTAAGCCAACATAAAGAATACCAGTATAAGATCTATCTTCTTTGACCATACCTGAAACTACTGGTCTGATAATCATCTCAATGGCCGTATCAACAACTGACTGTGCAATATGTGGTACAGGGGAATAAGCACCCATACCGCCTGTATTCGGGCCTTTATCGTTATCATAGGCACGTTTATGATCCTGGGCAGTCGGCATCATATAGAAACGATCACCTTTTACAAAAGCGAACAGTGAAAATTCTTCGCCAACAAGAAAATCTTCAACAATCACACGAGACTTGCCAAATTTATCGTTTGTCAATACATCACGCGTAAAGTCAATCGCATCAGAAACTGTTTCAGCAACAACAACACCCTTACCTAAGGCCAGTCCATCAGCTTTGATAACGATAGGTGCACCTTTTGACTCGATATATGAGACAGCAGCATCAAAATCGCTAAATGTCTTGTGGTCAGCTGTCGGGATATCATACTTGTTCATGATATATTTAGCATAGTCTTTTGACCACTCCAACTCTGCTGCAGCCTGAGTCGGTCCAAATACAGTCAAGCCAGCATGCTCAAACGCATCAACTATCCCTGCAGCCAAGGCATCATCTGGACCAACAAATGTATAGGTGATCGCATTTGATTTTGCAAAGTGAATCAGCTCATCATGCTGACTTATCGCGATTGAAACGGTGTCAATCCCATCACGCTTCATACCAGCATTCCCTGGCGCCGCATATACTGTTGTCACCTCAGGACTATCAAGTAATTTCTTAGCAATCGCATGCTCACGTCCACCCGAGCCTATTACAAGTAATTTCAATGTTGTTATCCCCTTTACCCTATTTGGTCTTATTCTATCACTATTCCCAAAAAATATGAGATAATCACAGACAAATTACTTGATTTACACGGATAACGTTCGGATTTAGATGTCTGACAAGAACTTAACGTGTGCCAATCATAACTGCAAAATCGATCAGAAAAGTCAAGATTAAATAAATTTTAGCTCATCTTCTATAAGGGGTTTAGATACATGCTACAGCAGTGAAGTAACTGAGTTTAATAGGTGTATTCGGATAAAATATCCTTACCTTGATAGACCAACTTAGCACCTTCTTGAATTAACCGATGACATCCATCTGACAAGCCATCAGAAATATTTCCAGGTATGGCAAAAACATCACGTCCTGACTCCATAGCCCTCTCACAGGTAATCAAACTGCCTGAGCGGCATTTAGCCTCGGTCACGACAACACCCCTAGAGAGACCTGCTATAATCCGATTTCTGTCTGGAAAATGATATTTTAATGCTTTCTCACCTGGCCCATACTCTGTGATAATCAGATGATTTTTGGCGATAAATGACTGAAGCTGCCAATTTTCTCTAGGATAAGAGACATCCAAACCGGTCCCAATCACTGAAATCGTCCTGCCCCCATTTTTGATAGCAGCAAGGTGACAGGCAGTATCAATTCCCCGTGCCAATCCACTGATCACAACAAACTGATTCCCCAATTCCCTAATGACTTTTCGAACACTTGTCATGCCTTGCGAACTGCAGTCACGACTACCTACAAAACCAAGTTTTTCATGTACCAATAAATTAATCTCTCCTTGATAGAAGAGTAATACTGGTGGATTATGTATCTCTCTAAGATACTCAGGATAGACCTTGTCTAAGATAGAGAATGATGGGAACCTTAAAAATTCTTGTCGTAAAGCTTTTATATCTAACTGCTTGAACCTTTCCCAAAATAACCCTTTATGTTTCATAGTAGCTTGTCGGATAAATTTTGGTAAAAGTAAAAGCATCGGATGCTGCCTATCATCTGACGCGACACTGCTGATAAAGTCTAAAAACTGATTTAGCACTAAATTACTCATCCCTGCTTTTTTTAAACGATACATATCAAAATTAGTCATAAGCCCTACCCTCTCTCTATTTTATACGAAAAAAAACTGCAATTGCTTGCAGCTTTTATATTGATTATGACAAGTTTTTAAAATGATAGGGAAGGAGGTCGCCAACCGTCGTTTTCTTGACATCACCATTTTTTGAGAATAACCAAACAGGCATGTCATCTGAGCAAAATTCGGTCAAAACTTGACGACAAGCACCACAAGGTGATATTGGCTCATCTGTTTCACCATAAATACCGATCATATCAAAATCGCAAACACCACTCGAAACAGCCTTAAAAATAGCTGTACGTTCTGCACAATTGGTCAAACCAAAACTAGCATTTTCGATATTACATCCTTGAAAAACAAGGCCGTTTTTAGCCACTAGTGCTGCACCCACTGGGAAGTTTGAGTAAGGCACATAAGCAACACTTGCTGCCTCTCTTGCCTGCTTAAATAGCTCAGTATGATCCGGCATCAGCTATGTTTCCTTTCATAATGTCTACCCCATTTGACGTCCCTAATCTTGTCGCACCAGCTGCAATCATCACTTCTGCATCAGCAATCGAGCGAACACCGCCAGAGGCTTTGACACCCATATCAGGGCCAACAGTTTGACGCATTAAGGCAATATCAGTAGCCGTTGCACCTGCTGTAGAAAAACCAGTCGATGTTTTGACAAAATCAGCACCCGCTTTAACAGCTGCTTGACACGCATTTACTTTTTCATCATCTGTTAGCAAAGCTGTCTCGATAATCACTTTAGTTGTGACAGCTTTTGAAACTGCGACAACAGCTGCAATATCCGATGTCACCAAGTCCCAGTCGCCAGCTTTAGCAGCGCCGATGTTAATCACCATATCGACTTCATCAGCACCATTTTTGATCGCTTCACTTGCTTCAAATGCCTTAACAACAGAGGTATTGGCCCCCAAAGGAAAGCCAATTACTGTACAAACTTTAACATCTGTATCTGCCAATTTTTCAGCTGCATAAGCCACCCATGTTGGATTTAAACAGACACTCATAAAGTCATATTTAATGGCTTCATCGATAATTTTTTGTACAGTTTCTTTAGTTGTATCAGCTTTTAAGACTGTATGATCAATATATTTATTTAAGTTCATTTTATAATCTCCACTATTTCTTTTATCTCAATTTTTTCATCCGCAATCACAATCGCATCCAGCATCACTTGACTTTCCAGCTCAGCATCAAAGTCGGATTTGTTATAAACGATTTCAAAAAGCGGGTCACCTGCAACAACCTGATCCCCAATCTTCTTAAAGATACGAAGACCAGCATCCATATCTAGTCGGTCTGACTTGACAGCACGACCAGCACCAGATCTCATGGCGAGATGACCAGCTACCAGCGCGTCAAAGTCCGTAATATAGCCTGATTTAGGACTCAAAACAACTTTTGAAAAAACTGTCTCATATGTTGGCGCGTTAAGTAAATCATCAAAATCACCGTTTTGTGCTTCGATCATTTGCTTAAACTTATCAAGGGCAGCACCATTTGATAGATGCGTTAGAATCTCATCGATAGATTTCGTCACACCACCCAATGACAACATGATCTGTGCTAATTCAGCGATAAAGTGTCTCAGATCAGGTCTACCACCGCCCTGTAAGACTGTCATACTTTCAGCAATCTCAAGACGATTACCAATGGTCGTCCCAAGTGGTTGTCTCATATCTGTTACGACAGCGACTGTTTTTCTGCCGACTGCATTACCTAAATCGACCATCGTTTTTGCCAGAATACGTGCATCATCTAAGTTTTTCATGAATGCACCACTACCAACCGTCACATCTAGTAAAATCGCCCCACTACCTGCAGCTATTTTTTTCGACATAATCGAGCTTGCAATCAAGGGAATGATGTCGACTGTTGCCGTCACATCTCGTAAAGCATAGAGCAGTTTATCTGCTTTTACTAAATCATCTGACTGGCCAATAACAGAAATACCGATGTCCTTGACTTGTTGGACGAAGGCCTCTTGGGTCCGCTCTACTTGGTAGCCATGAATACTTTCAAGTTTATCGATTGTGCCACCAGTATGCCCTAAGCCACGACCACTCATCTTAGCTACTGGTACACCAAAACTTGCCACCAAGGGGGCTAAGATAAGGGTAACCTTATCACCAACGCCACCTGTCGAATGCTTATCAACCTTAATACCCGGAATCGTCGACAGATCAATCTGATGACCTGTTTCTACCATTGCCATCGTTAAATCAGCAATTTCTGTCATAGCCATCCCTTGAAAGTAAACCGCCATGGCCCAAGCAGCCATCTGATAGTCTGGAATCTCGCCCTTAGCATAGTTATCTATCATCCACGTTGTTTCCGCTTTAGATACTACTTTACCATCACGTTTGTTCTGAATGATATCTACCATTCTCATTAGTTTTTCCCCCAATACGATGCGTATTAATTTTGAAATAAACGTTATTTTTTATTGCCTTTAATAGCAAGAAGCAGTGATACGCCACCTAGTCCCAGCTACTTTTGAAACACAGCTGGTAAGGCTAAAGACTTGCTATTTTTCCTCGTCGGATTACCAAACTGTTCTGTCTCTATTATAACAAAAAAAGACACAAATCATCAGATAATGTCATGGACAATATCGGCTAATCTTTGTGTCTCTCATCTTCATTATTCTGTATCAAACCCGTTCTCTATCTTCGCTTCATCGTTCTCAACAAAGCCAAAAGCGCTAATCGGGGCATACTTAAATTTCAGTTCACCTAAAATATCTTTTTGTTTAATGGCACCAAATGTTCTGCTATCTGCTTTAACATCCCTGGCATCATTTAGGATCCAGTAGGTTTTAGCAGCCAACTTATCTTGCCGAAAATCTGTGGTAAAATCGTCATCATGGGTCTTGAGATAGGTTGCTTGATTTTGCTTAATGTAAGGCTCTGTCAAGATGATTTGATTCAAATAAACCACATTATCCATAGCCACGACGCTTTGTCCTGGTGTGCCAATAATCCGACCCACATATTTTTTACCATGGTGTCGATAAGCCACCAAATCCAAATTTTCAAGTTTTGTGCGTTTCATGGCAAAAACCTGTGTTTTGTTAGGTAAGATCGGCGACATATTATTATTATGAATCCTGATTGGTTCAAATACAAAGAACCGAATGATAAGCAGGATACCGATGACAATCAAGCCAATCAAAATGTTGCGATATAAGTCTCTTTTTACCATTTGCTAAAACTTTCTAAAATAAAAGCGAACCCTGTCGCTTTATCTATACGGATATATTGTTACCAATTTCACTGATATATCAAACAATCGATAACCCCAAACTTAACCTCTTGCACTTACCAAGCTAGCTGCTTTATAAGGCAAGATTATACATTTTAATTGCTTCTTCCAAGGCCTCAGGATACGCTTTTAGTGTCTTAGTCAATTTACCATTAACAAAGACATCATAGGCATCATCAGCATTATTTTTGATTTCAGCAACTGTTTTTTTACCAACTGTTAAAACCACGCCATCTTGACTATCAGAAATTTGAATTTCCGTTTCTTTTTTCTTACTCATAGACCTATTATATCTGAAAAAAACGTTTTTTTCAAGACTAGAGATTAGATCAAAAAAAGTCTAGATGATGGTTACATCACTTAGACTTTGTCATAATCAGGCATTTAATTCTGCTAAAATACCTTTAATTTGATCTTTTGTATGGACTCCAGCAACTTGTTTCACTACTTCACCATCTTTTTTGAAGAGTAGTGTTGGGATGCTCATGACACCAAATGTTTGTGGTGTCGCAGGATTTTCATCTACGTCCATCTTGACGATTTTAAGTTCGCTTTCATCAAGTTCTTCAGAAAGTTGATCCAAAATAGGACCTTGCATTCTACAAGGGCCACACCATGTTGCCCAAAAGTCAACAAGCACGATGCCATCTTTTGTTTCTTCTTGGAAAGTTGCATCCGTTACTTCTACAGTCATATTAACCACCTCTATTTGTTTTACTAGCTCTATTCTACCTTAAAGTTTTAGGTTTGTCTCATAATTTGCACACGAAATACCACGTCCTGATTTCCACTATAAATCAGTGAGTTTTGGCAAGATTCTTTGTACCTATAAGATCAGATTATCCGCTATATTTAATCGTCTATAACAGCTTGATACCTAGACGCTAGCCTACCTTTTCAGTTGACAACTCTCATCTGTTTTGAGATAATAAAGATGTTGAAGGCATTCAATTCAACACAGCGAGTTAAAATAAGCGGAACCTTCACCTTTGGGTTTGAGGGTCAGTGCGTATCCACCTCTTTTGAGGACGTCCTGTCATCGGGACTTTTTTTTTACAAAAAAATAAGCCCATCGGCTTATGTTTTCATACAACTTTTGTTGTCCAACTTTCGCAATCAATCGTTTCAGTCACGATATCTTGATAGAACTCAGGTTCATGACTCACCATCAGGATCGTCCCTTTATAGGCCTGTAGCGCACGTTTCAATTCATCCTTAGCATCTACATCGAGGTGATTGGTCGGTTCATCCATGACTAGAATATTTGATTCATGGTTCATGATTTTACCTAGACGGAGTTTAGATTGCTCACCACCAGATAGGACATAGACACGACTTTCGATCTGTTTCGTCCCTAAGCCACATCTTGCTAATGCCGCTCTTACCTCTGCTTGGTTTAGCGTAGAGAACGTATCCCAGTATTCCTCTAAAACCGTTTTTTGACTGGGATTTTTATCTTCTTGTGCAAAATAACCGATTTCTTGGAATTCACCTTGAAGCACAGTTCCTGATAAAGGCTTCAATTCACCTAGTAAAGATTTAAGCAGGGTTGATTTACCGATACCATTTGATCCCGTAAAGGCAACTTTTTGCCCGCGTTCGACAGTCAAGTTAATCGGACTAGATAGCGGTTCAGAAGCATCATAGCCAATCACCAAATCAGTCGCTTCAAAAATCAGCTTGCTAGCTGTTCTAGCAAGTTTGAAGTCAAAACTCGGCTTAGCTTTTTCTTGAATCGTCTCGACAAACGTCATCTTGTCTAGCTTCTTCTGGCGTGCTTTTGCTTGACCAGATGTCGCGACATTTGCCTTTTTCTTAGCGATAAAGTCTTTTAATTTAGCTGCTTCCGCCTGCTGTGCTCCAGCAAGTGAGGCTAGCTGTTTTTTCTTTTCTTCAAATAAACGCTCAAAGTTATGGTAATCCCCAACATAACGATCGATTTTCTGTTGGTTAACATGATAGATAATGTTGATGACATCATTCATAAAGTCAACATCATGCGAAATCAAAACAAAGGCATTCTCATAAGCTTGTAGATAACTTCTCAACCAGTTGATATGTTCTTCATCTAAGTAGTTAGTCGGTTCATCCAAAAGTAAAATATCTGGTTTCTCTAACAACAATTTACCCAGTAAAATCTTAGTGCGTTGGCCACCTGATAAATCGGCGACATCTTTTTCCAGGAAGTCACCCAGACCTAGACCCCGCGCGATTTCATCTACCTTAGCATCTATCAAGTAAAAGTCAGAATTATCCAGTGTATCTTGTAGGCTGGCTGCTTGTTCTAGTGCGACTGTCATCTCATCATCCAGCATCTCGCCCATGCGCCCGTAGATGTCATTCATCTCAGTTTCGGCATCTAGTAGATACTGGAAAGCTTCAGATAGCGATTGGCGAGTTGTCTTGCCTTTACCTAGCGCAGCATGCTGATCCATATAGCCCACACGATGCTTGGTCGACCAAGTGATTTTACCTTCATCAGGCTGTAAAGCACCCGTGATAATATTCATGAAGGTCGATTTCCCTTCGCCATTTGCTCCCACAAAGCCTATATGTTCACCTTTAAGCAAGCGGAAATTGACATCATCAAAAATCGCACGATCGCCGAAGCCATGACTTAGTTTTTGTACTGTTAAAATACTCATTAATTATTTTTTCTCCGTTATTTTTTCATCACTTTCTATAGTTTAACAGAATTTTGGGGAATAAAAAAGGACTGATAGGCTTGGTGGGGGCTATCACTCATCTTAAATCAGCTACTATAATATGTTCAATATGGTGATTTTAATAAAAATATCTAATAGGCGCTTTCCTAACAAGTCGCTTATGTATTTGTACGCAGAAGCAAGAAGACTCGAAAATCACTCTTATACGCTATAGTGTAAAAGTCTTTTTAGTAACGATATATGACGATGCTGACAGAATCAATCCCCGCAGGTGCGGGTAAAAGAGTGGTTATATAATGAATTTGTAACCGAAATGGGGATCACCCCCGCAGGTGCGGGTAAAAGTTGCCGAAGAAAAAGAAATGTTAGGTAATATTAGGATCACCCCCGCAGGTGCGGGTAAAAGTCAATAGGAGTGGTCGCAGCAACAGGAATACTAGGATCACCCCCGCAGGTGCGGGTAAAAGTGCCATTTGCTTCAAGAATTGCAGGGGACATTAGGATCACCCCCGCAGGTGCGGGTAAAAGAAAATATCTGGTTTACATGGATAAAGCTCGCCAGGATCACCCCCGCAGGTGCGGGTAAAAGTTTAACGTCTGCAACTGCTAAAAAGACGAGATAGGATCACCCCCGCAGGTGCGGGTAAAAGTCTAATAATTTGACGATACTGTCAACCCGATTGGGATCACCCCCGCAGGTGCGGGTAAAAGGAAGACTTGATATAAGCGATTCTACATTTTTCAGGATCACCCCCGCAGGTGCGGGTAAAAGCATCTTTTTCCTCCTTACGCAAGAATGACGATAGGATCACCCCCGCAGGTGCGGGTAAAAGTTACTTATAAGTTGTTCGACATCATGCTAACTGGGATCACCCCCGCAGGTGCGGGTAAAAGTGGAACAGATGCGTGCCATGATGCGTGAAGAGAGGATCACCCCCGCAGGTGCGGGTAAAAGAGCAGGTAAATGAAACGTCATTATCTTCGTAAGGGATCACCCCCGCAGGTGCGGGTAAAAGATAAGTACGAAAAAGAGTTTAACTCACTGGGCAGGATCACCCCCGCAGGTGCGGGTAAAAGCATTTTAACTTAGTACATACTGATGACGTGGTGGGATCACCCCCGCAGGTGCGGGTAAAAGAAAGGTAATGGCGTAGATATTGGCCAACGTAGGGGATCACCCCCGCAGGTGCGGGTAAAAGTATGCCAATCAATGTAAGCACCAAAGCATTTGGGGATCACCCCCGCAGGTGCGGGTAAAAGAGCAGGTAAATGAAACGTCATTATCTTCGTAAGGGATCACCCCCGCAGGTGCGGGTAAAAGAGATTTTGAATATATACTACCGCAAGGCAATTTAGGATCACCCCCGCAGGTGCGGGTAAAAGTGGCGATGACGTTGTCAAAACTTGGGGAAGTAAGGATCACCCCCGCAGGTGCGGGTAAAAGAACTTTTGCCTTTACTATCTGTATGCGTCACTGGGATCACCCCCGCAGGTGCGGGTAAAAGCAGTTCTTTTATAAGACCAATTTATGATAGTTAGGATCACCCCCGCAGGTGCGGGTAAAAGTTAGTATTTCCGATATAGCTCTAGCCCATCCAGGGATCACCCCCGCAGGTGCGGGTAAAAGTCCGTACCGTAAATCCATCGTTTGTCTTTTTTAGGATCACCCCCGCAGGTGCGGGTAAAAGTGTCGCATACATAGCCGGATTAGACTGTAAATAGGATCACCCCCGCAGGTGCGGGTAAAAGCTAAAACAGGTAATGGTAAACAAAAGGTTGCTAGGATCACCCCCGCAGGTGCGGGTAAAAGGAAAAAAAGAAAAAAGGTGAAATAATGATTTTAGGATCACCCCCGCAGGTGCGGGTAAAAGCAAATGGCTGCAAGTTATTATGCGCATCTGCCGGGATCACCCCCGCAGGTGCGGGTAAAAGAACATTTTTCATCGCAAATATAAAAATAATTGAGGATCACCCCCGCAGGTGCGGGTAAAAGCCCTCATTAACTAAAATAATATATTTAACAAGGGGATCACCCCCGCAGGTGCGGGTAAAAGGAACCATAGATAATTTATCATACAATTCAAACAGGATCACCCCCGCAGGTGCGGGTAAAAGGATGAACACGTAAGTGAAGCATATATAAGAAATAGGATCACCCCCGCAGGTGCGGGTAAAAGGAATCCAAGAGCAGATGATTTACTAAGAGAGGAGGATCACCCCCGCAGGTGCGGGTAAAAGTTTCATTAAGACTAGAACCTTTTGTAATTTCAAGGATCACCCCCGCAGGTGCGGGTAAAAGAAAACGAAAAGCTAATATTAATGATTTGCGAGAGGATCACCCCCGCAGGTGCGGGTAAAAGCACTTGACTTAAACAGAATCAGAGCTGAACGAAGGATCACCCCCGCAGGTGCGGGTAAAAGCCTTAAAATTTTGCAAATTACAGAATTAGCAGAGGATCACCCCCGCAGGTGCGGGTAAAAGTTCAACAGTGTAAGTAGTGCAGTGAGTGGCGTGGGATCACCCCCGCAGGTGCGGGTAAAAGCGATATATTCGTGATCACTAGAAAATAAGGTGAGGATCACCCCCGCAGGTGCGGGTAAAAGACAATTTTGAAATCTTTTAGATTCAGCTTGCCAGGATCACCCCCGCAGGTGCGGGTAAAAGTGTTCCATAAATTCCTCAGGTTTCATTGCATTAGGATCACCCCCGCAGGTGCGGGTAAAAGTGGGTAATATCAGTTTTATCAGTGTCAATCTCTAGGATCACCCCCGCAGGTGCGGGTAAAAGTAATATTTTTTAATCTGTTAGGGATTTTGGTAGGGATCACCCCCGCAGGTGCGGGTAAAAGGACTTGAATTTGAAGCACATTAATTTCAGGTCGGGATCACCCCCGCAGGTGCGGGTAAAAGTTAGTCCTAAACCAATGCCAGACCCATATTCAAGGATCACCCCCGCAGGTGCGGGTAAAAGGACTTGAATTTGAAGCACATTAATTTCAGGTCGGGATCACCCCCGCAGGTGCGGGTAAAAGTTAGTCCTAAACCAATGCCAGACCCATATTCAAGGATCACCCCCGCAGGTGCGGGTAAAAGTCCTTGCGAAGTGTATCGTAAGTATTGCCAAGCGGGATCACCCCCGCAGGTGCGGGTAAAAGAAACTAGAAGGTAATGCTAAAAATAATGACCTGGGATCACCCCCGCAGGTGCGGGTAAAAGTACAATAAGTAATCTTTATGATTTAGAGTTGGAGGATCACCCCCGCAGGTGCGGGTAAAAGCTGCTATATACTACGACACCCCTCAAGGTGTTAGGATCACCCCCGCAGGTGCGGGTAAAAGTACAATAAGTAATCTTTATGATTTAGAGTTGGAGGATCACCCCCGCAGGTGCGGGTAAAAGCTGCTATATACTACGACACCCCTCAAGGTGTTAGGATCACCCCCGCAGGTGCGGGTAAAAGCTATTCCCAAGCGTTGGAAAGTCACCAAATTCAGGATCACCCCCGCAGGTGCGGGTAAAAGTATTTAACCCTAGTTGGAAAAAATATATTCAAAGGATCACCCCCGCAGGTGCGGGTAAAAGATTTCGTAATTTCCAGACACAGCGAACGCCATAGGATCACCCCCGCAGGTGCGGGTAAAAGAAGAGAGGTATGCAAGTGGCACGTAAGAATCAGGGATCACCCCCGCAGGTGCGGGTAAAAGTTAATTTAACTATTATATTAGTTAAGTTGTTTGGGATCACCCCCGCAGGTGCGGGTAAAAGGTTTAGTTGTCAAACATTAATTACTTATTTTCGGGATCACCCCCGCAGGTGCGGGTAAAAGAAATGAAAATCTCAAACTAATTTACCAAACTCAGGATCACCCCCGCAGGTGCGGGTAAAAGCATGGATATAACATCATTTATTTGATATTGATAGGATCACCCCCGCAGGTGCGGGTAAAAGCACATAACGCTAATAAATATGATAATCATTTTAGGATCACCCCCGCAGGTGCGGGTAAAAGTTGGGAAAACCGTTTCCAATCAGTTGTTTACCCAGGATCACCCCCGCAGGTGCGGGTAAAAGTTTCAGACGGAGAGTGGCAAGAAGCTATCAGAAGGATCACCCCCGCAGGTGCGGGTAAAAGCAAAATCATCGCTTACCGATTCAGATAAATTCAGGATCACCCCCGCAGGTGCGGGTAAAAGTCATCTTTTGCCTCTCTACCAAATGGATTTTCAGGATCACCCCCGCAGGTGCGGGTAAAAGGGCCTAAAGCTGTATAAGTCTTACCAGTTCCCAGGATCACCCCCGCAGGTGCGGGTAAAAGTAAAAGGGTCTTGATTGGTTGGTGAATTTGCAAGGATCACCCCCGCAGGTGCGGGTAAAAGATTGTAAAATCTGGTGGTATTCGAGGTTCAGCAGGATCACCCCCGCAGGTGCGGGTAAAAGGACAATGAACTGATGGGGTTAAATTACAAGAAAGGATCACCCCCGCAGGTGCGGGTAAAAGACCAGTCTAAACTTTGACCAGCGTTATCGTTTAGGATCACCCCCGCAGGTGCGGGTAAAAGTTTAGAACTAATGAGAGGTGATGAAGATGCCGAGGATCACCCCCGCAGGTGCGGGTAAAAGCAGGTAATGACGCTATGACCACTGCTGTATTCGGGATCACCCCCGCAGGTGCGGGTAAAAGTCAACTTTGAACGTGCCATAAGCCGTGAACTCAGGATCACCCCCGCAGGTGCGGGTAAAAGAAAGCATTCTGCGATGCTAATTATGGTTACTCAGGATCACCCCCGCAGGTGCGGGTAAAAGTGGATTTATGCCAGCAGAGGTAGCAGTTAAAGAGGATCACCCCCGCAGGTGCGGGTAAAAGGTATTGTTTGGGATGATGGTCGCGCATTTATCAGGATCACCCCCGCAGGTGCGGGTAAAAGCTAATCGCTGGACCGTCTAAGGCTGGTAAATCAGGATCACCCCCGCAGGTGCGGGTAAAAGGATTAGATAGCCACCCAGCAGTGATTGGAAATAGGATCACCCCCGCAGGTGCGGGTAAAAGGCAAGTCTAAATTTGAGGTTGGCGACTATGTAGGGATCACCCCCGCAGGTGCGGGTAAAAGTGGTAAAAAAACTATAACACATCAACAAGAATAGGATCACCCCCGCAGGTGCGGGTAAAAGTTCATTTTCACCACTTTTTCTACATCAGATGAAGGATCACCCCCGCAGGTGCGGGTAAAAGTTCCGTATTGATTCAGTATATCCGCATCATACAGGATCACCCCCGCAGGTGCGGGTAAAAGAGCGTTCAAAATATAATTTTTTGAATGTTTATAGGATCACCCCCGCAGGTGCGGGTAAAAGTCAGTTATTGATAGAATTAAATCACAATAACCAGGATCACCCCCGCAGGTGCGGGTAAAAGAACACCGCTTCCGATGATGATTGGATCTAATGGGGATCACCCCCGCAGGTGCGGGTAAAAGGCCTGACATTATCGCTTGTGACGATATTGGTAAGGATCACCCCCGCAGGTGCGGGTAAAAGGGCAAACAGGTTATAAGTATACTAGTTCAGCTGGGATCACCCCCGCAGGTGCGGGTAAAAGTTTTATAGTAATGTCCTTTTAATTTATATTTCAGGATCACCCCCGCAGGTGCGGGTAAAAGCTTATGCAATTTCAAGAAAATTTCACTTACATAGGATCACCCCCGCAGGTGCGGGTAAAAGGAACCTGGTCGAGACAAGTCATATCGACAAGGAGGATCACCCCCGCAGGTGCGGGTAAAAGGTCAAGAAAGCGCTAAAAAAATAGAGGCTTACAGGATCACCCCCGCAGGTGCGGGTAAAAGGCAGATAAGACAAGACCTTATCTTGTGATGTTGGGATCACCCCCGCAGGTGCGGGTAAAAGATAGTGTGCTTGCCATACTTTAAACTCGCCATAGGATCACCCCCGCAGGTGCGGGTAAAAGCAAGATAAAGTAGATGCTAAAAATTTGAGTTTGGGATCACCCCCGCAGGTGCGGGTAAAAGTTCAAAATTTACAAAAGCTGATGCGTACACCCAGGATCACCCCCGCAGGTGCGGGTAAAAGTACCATACAGCGATAAAAAGCCGTGTGAGGTCAGGATCACCCCCGCAGGTGCGGGTAAAAGCCTGTGAACAGAGAAACAGGAGAGTGTTTAGAAGGATCACCCCCGCAGGTGCGGGTAAAAGTTCAAAATTTACAAAAGCTGATGCGTACACCCAGGATCACCCCCGCAGGTGCGGGTAAAAGTGTGAGTTATGCGCGATATATGACTAGAGGATAGGATCACCCCCGCAGGTGCGGGTAAAAGCCTGTGAACAGAGAAACAGGAGAGTGTTTAGAAGGATCACCCCCGCAGGTGCGGGTAAAAGTTACTTCCCACTCACGGCATACAGGCTGGATCAGGATCACCCCCGCAGGTGCGGGTAAAAGCAAAAATAGTTTTTTAAGGTTGCTTTGTTAGCAGGATCACCCCCGCAGGTGCGGGTAAAAGTTTGGACTGCTGTTACTACAACTGTTCAAAGTGGGATCACCCCCGCAGGTGCGGGTAAAAGTCCGGATTTTCGTATATATTTCCGATGACTACAGGATCACCCCCGCAGGTGCGGGTAAAAGTATACTGTAGTATCATAGCTTGACATCGTGTTAGGATCACCCCCGCAGGTGCGGGTAAAAGTTTGGACTGCTGTTACTACAACTGTTCAAANTCACCCCCGCAGGTGCGGGTAAAAGTATACTGTAGTATCATAGCTTGACATCGTGTTAGGATCACCCCCGCAGGTGCGGGTAAAAGTGGACCGTTCCTAGATTCCTGTCATTTATGATAGGATCACCCCCGCAGGTGCGGGTAAAAGACACTTCTACGACATCGCCAATTTCTGCTTTGAGGATCACCCCCGCAGGTGCGGGTAAAAGTTAAATAATATCGGCGATTATGAATTTAAGATAGGATCACCCCCGCAGGTGCGGGTAAAAGTGGACCGTTCCTAGATTCCTGTCATTTATGATAGGATCACCCCCGCAGGTGCGGGTAAAAGGAATCAAAAAAAACTTTGCAAAAATCACTGTCAGGATCACCCCCGCAGGTGCGGGTAAAAGATAACACGGTTTCCCGTGTTAGTCAAGTATTTAGGATCACCCCCGCAGGTGCGGGTAAAAGGAATTTCTTGTACTTTGTTTACTAAATTTTCCAGGATCACCCCCGCAGGTGCGGGTAAAAGGAATCAAAAAAAACTTTGCAAAAATCACTGTCAGGATCACCCCCGCAGGTGCGGGTAAAAGGATGCCGTCGAAGACTGCAAGTGCAGTACTGAAGGATCACCCCCGCAGGTGCGGGTAAAAGGAATTTCTTGTACTTTGTTTACTAAATTTTCCAGGATCACCCCCGCAGGTGCGGGTAAAAGTTGTGGTCATTTTAATCCGTTGACCTTTTGTTAGGATCACCCCCGCAGGTGCGGGTAAAAGGATCCAGATAAATACTGATATAAATGACGAATAGGATCACCCCCGCAGGTGCGGGTAAAAGAATACGTAAGTTTCGCCTAGCTTACCAGCATAAGGATCACCCCCGCAGGTGCGGGTAAAAGTTGTGGTCATTTTAATCCGTTGACCTTTTGTTAGGATCACCCCCGCAGGTGCGGGTAAAAGTTGGTACATATTTATCAGTCCGTGGTTTTGTAGGGATCACCCCCGCAGGTGCGGGTAAAAGAATACGTAAGTTTCGCCTAGCTTACCAGCATAAGGATCACCCCCGCAGGTGCGGGTAAAAGGGCAAACAGGTTATAAGTATACTAGTTCAGCTGGGATCACCCCCGCAGGTGCGGGTAAAAGAGCAACGGAAAGGGTAAAAAGCCAACAATAACAGGATCACCCCCGCAGGTGCGGGTAAAAGAGACTAACAAAGTGAAGCGTGAGCAGATAAAGAGGATCACCCCCGCAGGTGCGGGTAAAAGGTAATCTTTTTCAACTTGCTTTTTATCAAATTAGGATCACCCCCGCAGGTGCGGGTAAAAGTTGCCTGTATAGCACTGCGATTTTCGATGCTGAGGATCACCCCCGCAGGTGCGGGTAAAAGAAGACGATGGACATGGATTGGGATGCGGTTAAGGGATCACCCCCGCAGGTGCGGGTAAAAGCTGCTTTTAAAACTAGCCCCAGCATTAAAAATAGGATCACCCCCGCAGGTGCGGGTAAAAGATCAATTCTTCGTATAGCGCACCTTTTTGGTCAGGATCACCCCCGCAGGTGCGGGTAAAAGACTCTTATCACTGGTCTGTCATAGTCTGGATTGGGATCACCCCCGCAGGTGCGGGTAAAAGTTGGAAATTGCAAGACAACGAGGTCTCAACCCAGGATCACCCCCGCAGGTGCGGGTAAAAGATCGAGTTTGAAAACGATAGAAAGCTATCACCTGGGATCACCCCCGCAGGTGCGGGTAAAAGGTAGCAAATGCAACAAACGGCTTTACTATGTCAGGATCACCCCCGCAGGTGCGGGTAAAAGATTTCATATAAGCAAAATTCTTTATATGTCAAAGGATCACCCCCGCAGGTGCGGGTAAAAGTTTCTTTTCCCTACCATCCACCCTATATAAATAGGATCACCCCCGCAGGTGCGGGTAAAAGAAGCGGAGTTACTAGATTCAATCTTGATTGAAAGGATCACCCCCGCAGGTGCGGGTAAAAGCAATCAACTGACCGATGCTAACACGGCACTAGGGGATCACCCCCGCAGGTGCGGGTAAAAGTATTCTTCTTGCTCACGTTGACTTGCTTCTTCAGGATCACCCCCGCAGGTGCGGGTAAAAGGCATCTAATGCTTGGAGCGGTATTACAGGTGTAGGATCACCCCCGCAGGTGCGGGTAAAAGTGGAAATTACTTGATTTGGGAAATAGGTAGACGGGATCACCCCCGCAGGTGCGGGTAAAAGTTGACAACGTACGTGAAGCTTTAGAACAACTAAGGATCACCCCCGCAGGTGCGGGTAAAAGCTTTCTGAAATGAATTTTTCTGTCTTGTATTTAGGATCACCCCCGCAGGTGCGGGTAAAAGGGTAATACCCGCTTGTCTTTAATGCCTTTGAAAGGATCACCCCCGCAGGTGCGGGTAAAAGACGGTATCTAATGTTTATTTTAACCAAAATGAAGGATCACCCCCGCAGGTGCGGGTAAAAGATTATTTAAAATAATTGGAGAAAACACTTGACAGGATCACCCCCGCAGGTGCGGGTAAAAGGTTTGTTTCTTTAGAAACCTTTATGACTGTATGGGATCACCCCCGCAGGTGCGGGTAAAAGATAGAATCTCTTTCATCTCGCAAGCTGTCTATAGGATCACCCCCGCAGGTGCGGGTAAAAGCTACAGCGTGCAAATGAGAGCCTACAGCGTGAAGGGATCACCCCCGCAGGTGCGGGTAAAAGAATAATTTAACTCATGGAAATTTTTCAATCTGGGGATCACCCCCGCAGGTGCGGGTAAAAGGTCGTAATTTAGGTTTTCAAAATCTATACGCTAGGATCACCCCCGCAGGTGCGGGTAAAAGCTAAAGCTTCACGTACGTTATCAAATTCAATCAGGATCACCCCCGCAGGTGCGGGTAAAAGTCAAGTAATTTCCAGCTTCTTCATAAGATTTTAGGATCACCCCCGCAGGTGCGGGTAAAAGTTACGACTTGAGTCGTATTTTCCGTCAAGTTCAGGATCACCCCCGCAGGTGCGGGTAAAAGGTATAGGTTTTCCGAAGGGTATACGCTTGATGAGGATCACCCCCGCAGGTGCGGGTAAAAGCTCTGGTGTACGTTTGTCGGACGTTTGTCTGGAGGATCACCCCCGCAGGTGCGGGTAAAAGATAGAACAGGCTGAGTCTGAAATAAAAAGGCTAGGATCACCCCCGCAGGTGCGGGTAAAAGCAAGTCCGATCGAGTAAATTTCTATGTCATCTAGGATCACCCCCGCAGGTGCGGGTAAAAGCCGCAGGCTTTACTTGATGCTTTCGGGCATGAAGGATCACCCCCGCAGGTGCGGGTAAAAGTAAAGTTCGGATGACCGAATAGAAAGGAAACGAGGATCACCCCCGCAGGTGCGGGTAAAAGATGTGGTTCAATACGGTGAAAACTTAAGTGGCAGGATCACCCCCGCAGGTGCGGGTAAAAGCACGATAGCCGTCTGGCTTTTCAAGTGGATAAGGGATCACCCCCGCAGGTGCGGGTAAAAGGCTCAATGTATGCTTGCTTATCGAAGTCAGCGAGGATCACCCCCGCAGGTGCGGGTAAAAGGCTCAATGTATGCTTGCTTATCGAAGTCAGCGAGGATCACCCCCGCAGGTGCGGGTAAAAGAAAACAGCCGATGAGCGAGTTAATGAAGCGGTAGGATCACCCCCGCAGGTGCGGGTAAAAGGTATCCTGACTATAATGTCACGCCAGTTCCGAAGGATCACCCCCGCAGGTGCGGGTAAAAGTTTGGGGGTTGAATTGGCAGACGATAAAAAGTAGGATCACCCCCGCAGGTGCGGGTAAAAGTGATGATCAAATACTTCTTGCCGATATCGGTTAGGATCACCCCCGCAGGTGCGGGTAAAAGTTGATAATTTTCGTAAGCAGTTTTAATTAACTAGGATCACCCCCGCAGGTGCGGGTAAAAGCTGAAATTGTAAAGTTTTCTGGATTGCTGAATAGGATCACCCCCGCAGGTGCGGGTAAAAGTCATGAGGCGGAAGAATGAATAAAAGTAAAACAGGATCACCCCCGCAGGTGCGGGTAAAAGTTTAGTTCAATCACTAAAATTGATAGAAACACCGGATCACCCCCGCAGGTGCGGGTAAAAGGAAAAGCCAGACGGCTATCGTGATGTTTGGGGGGGATCACCCCCGCAGGTGCGGGTAAAAGCAATTATCCAAGTTTGAAAAATACATGTAGCCAGGATCACCCCCGCAGGTGCGGGTAAAAGTCTCTTCCGTTTTAAGGAGATAATTCATGGATAGGATCACCCCCGCAGGTGCGGGTAAAAGGATAAAAATAAAGCAGTTTTGCAGTAGGAGACAGGATCACCCCCGCAGGTGCGGGTAAAAGGTTCACGTTTACGGTGTGTTCTTTTGATATCAAGGATCACCCCCGCAGGTGCGGGTAAAAGAACTTACCTTCCATGGAAATGAAGTCCTGTATAGGATCACCCCCGCAGGTGCGGGTAAAAGTCGCCAATGGATTTGAATGATGATTCTCTTCCGGGATCACCCCCGCAGGTGCGGGTAAAAGTGTGAGTTATGCGCGATATATGACTAGAGGGTAGGATCACCCCCGCAGGTGCGGGTAAAAGCATCAGACTGTAACACTTTAGACCCGTCAAGAAGGATCACCCCCGCAGGTGCGGGTAAAAGCTACTGATAAGAAGATTATCAGTGGCTATTTTAGGATCACCCCCGCAGGTGCGGGTAAAAGAAAATCAACCTCTGTGAATGTTGGGTTTGCTAAGGATCACCCCCGCAGGTGCGGGTAAAAGTTAGTAGCGACTGTGATCTGCATACCATAGCGAGGATCACCCCCGCAGGTGCGGGTAAAAGGCGACTCCGTTTTTGAAGAATATCGCATCTGTAGGATCACCCCCGCAGGTGCGGGTAAAAGATAAAACGATTCCTAAAATTGTGATTTTTTTCAGGATCACCCCCGCAGGTGCGGGTAAAAGGTATCGGAATTGCAATTGGTGCGATTATCTTAAGGATCACCCCCGCAGGTGCGGGTAAAAGGCCCCATTGTAATAGCCAATCGGGTCTATTCCAGGATCACCCCCGCAGGTGCGGGTAAAAGGCAAACGCAGACAGCGAGAGAGGTTAGCTCCTGGGATCACCCCCGCAGGTGCGGGTAAAAGTTTTATTCTCGATATCTAAACCTATTGAATATAGGATCACCCCCGCAGGTGCGGGTAAAAGCATAAAGTTCGATAGCAAAGCAGAAGCGCTTTAGGATCACCCCCGCAGGTGCGGGTAAAAGCAAACTGGGTTAAAAAGGGTGCTTTGATTGGTAGGATCACCCCCGCAGGTGCGGGTAAAAGTGAGGTAAGTTAAACACAATTGCGCTGTATTCGGGATCACCCCCGCAGGTGCGGGTAAAAGTTATCTAAGTTGCATGATTTAACGGCCGCTGCAGGATCACCCCCGCAGGTGCGGGTAAAAGTGGTGTTTGGGGGTGTAAATGGCCGATAAACGGGGATCACCCCCGCAGGTGCGGGTAAAAGTAGAGAAACTAGAAGCTTTTGAAAAATGGCTGAGGATCACCCCCGCAGGTGCGGGTAAAAGATAGTTACTCTTATCATAGCAGTTGTTTCAGCAGGATCACCCCCGCAGGTGCGGGTAAAAGGTATGGTTATATTGTGACAAGCGGGTAATGCCGGGATCACCCCCGCAGGTGCGGGTAAAAGGTCAACAAAAGTTTCTTAAATTATCTAAGGCTAGGATCACCCCCGCAGGTGCGGGTAAAAGGTTTGATGCGACTATTGCAGAACAAAAGATTTAGGATCACCCCCGCAGGTGCGGGTAAAAGCTTCAATTATTTCAATTGCTTCTTCAAATGTCAGGATCACCCCCGCAGGTGCGGGTAAAAGTCTGAAACTTCTTCCAGTTTTTTCGTTAAGATAGGATCACCCCCGCAGGTGCGGGTAAAAGACTTGACGTATCAACCCTTGAAACACCTTGCGAGGATCACCCCCGCAGGTGCGGGTAAAAGATACCTGTGCTAGTGTCTGCTATATCTTCAAAGGGATCACCCCCGCAGGTGCGGGTAAAAGTGATATTGTTCTGCGTGTAGACGCTGTCACGATTAGGATCACCCCCGCAGGTGCGGGTAAAAGTAAAGAATTCAACGGAACACCAGCTGAGACTTAGGATCACCCCCGCAGGTGCGGGTAAAAGTCACGATAACAGATTTAGGGAATCGACACCTGAGGATCACCCCCGCAGGTGCGGGTAAAAGCATTTTTATACCGCCCTTTCAATTTTTCCTCAAGGATCACCCCCGCAGGTGCGGGTAAAAGTGAGCTTGTTCCAGTTGAGGATAACGAGTGAAAGGATCACCCCCGCAGGTGCGGGTAAAAGAGCGATTAGGTAGTAAAGCTTGTAAAAAGTGTGGGATCACCCCCGCAGGTGCGGGTAAAAGATGTCAGTGTTTATCTGAATGAAATCCGCTTCAGGATCACCCCCGCAGGTGCGGGTAAAAGGGAATATGTCAAATGGGAGAGAGTAAATAGCTAGGATCACCCCCGCAGGTGCGGGTAAAAGGTAATGAGTCTGAACTAGCTAGAACGGGAGTTGGGATCACCCCCGCAGGTGCGGGTAAAAGTACGTACCAGTTAACTAAGTCCCAGCATTTATAGGATCACCCCCGCAGGTGCGGGTAAAAGTACCTCTACAGAACTTACCTCCCACTTGATAGGGGATCACCCCCGCAGGTGCGGGTAAAAGCATTTTCATATTCCCCATTTATAGCGTTGGAAAGGATCACCCCCGCAGGTGCGGGTAAAAGTAATATCGTACCGTTGCGAACTCGCCAACTTCAGGATCACCCCCGCAGGTGCGGGTAAAAGATCTGTGGAGAAATAGCTGTTGAGCTGTTGATAGGATCACCCCCGCAGGTGCGGGTAAAAGGAAAACTTAGCAAATTGGGTTAAAAAAGGTCAGGGATCACCCCCGCAGGTGCGGGTAAAAGCTAAGACTGCTACTGATTTTTTGAGTTTTTTCAGGATCACCCCCGCAGGTGCGGGTAAAAGTGTAAAAAATTAGCGCTGACATTCGAAAAACTGGGATCACCCCCGCAGGTGCGGGTAAAAGTGTAGGCGGTCAATCAGTAGCTACATCAGGCTAGGATCACCCCCGCAGGTGCGGGTAAAAGTAATGACCTTGAGTAAGCGAACAGGAACTGATGGGATCACCCCCGCAGGTGCGGGTAAAAGCTTCTGGCGAGTAGTCGCCTAAATTGTCCACTAGGATCACCCCCGCAGGTGCGGGTAAAAGTCAACTTTACTTGTGTAATCGCCATCCATTTTAGGATCACCCCCGCAGGTGCGGGTAAAAGGTTTGTTGTTGGGGTATTTGTTCGTCAACAACGGGATCACCCCCGCAGGTGCGGGTAAAAGACTTTTTACATCATCATAAAATTTAGTATCTAGGGATCACCCCCGCAGGTGCGGGTAAAAGCCAACAATCGTTGGCCCTCATCGTCTTTTTCTGGGATCACCCCCGCAGGTGCGGGTAAAAGTGGAAACACGAGAAACTGTTAAACAGATTGAAAGGATCACCCCCGCAGGTGCGGGTAAAAGTTAATAAAACGGATAAACGGAGAACTATGTGTGGGATCACCCCCGCAGGTGCGGGTAAAAGCTGAGAATAGTCCGTATCATCAAGATACTTATGGGATCACCCCCGCAGGTGCGGGTAAAAGGAAAGATTGCATTAGTCCTTTGAAGTCATTGAAGGATCACCCCCGCAGGTGCGGGTAAAAGTAGGTACATGGTTTAGCGAATTATGGACAGGAAGGATCACCCCCGCAGGTGCGGGTAAAAGAAGAATTTTGCTTGTATGAAATTAGAAATTTAAGGATCACCCCCGCAGGTGCGGGTAAAAGCTTCAATAATATCGATTGCTTCTTCAAACGTCAGGATCACCCCCGCAGGTGCGGGTAAAAGTATACAATCATCATAGTACTATTTTACCGCTTAGGATCACCCCCGCAGGTGCGGGTAAAAGGCCGAGAGGTTGCGCATGATAGTTTGGGCGCTAGGATCACCCCCGCAGGTGCGGGTAAAAGCTAAAGTTACTATTGATTGCCCAGATTGGTTCAGGATCACCCCCGCAGGTGCGGGTAAAAGTTTGGACTGCTGTTACTACAACTGTTCAAAGTGGGATCACCCCCGCAGGTGCGGGTAAAAGACTTAAAAATCCCAAGTATTTCAGCATTAGTTTGATATGCTTTCTAAAAATCCATTCACTTTTGTAGCTAACTCAGCCGTTAATTTCGAATCTTCCAAAGCTCTATGTGGTACTAAATCTAATATACCATAAGCTTTTAAAACTGTTTGTAATTTATAATTTACTAAAAACATTTTTTCTTTTTTGACAAATCTCATCAAATCTATAAATTTATTTTCAAACGGAGAGATACCTACTTCCTTAGCCATATTCTGAATAAAATTTCTATCAAAATCAACGTTATAGCCAACCAAAGAGCTATCCTTTACAAAGTTCATAAACTCTTCAATAGCAGTCTTTGCTTCTTGACCATTTTCTAATAGAAGTCTATCAGTTATACCTGTCAGATTTATAATAGACGCAGGCAAAGTTTTATCAATTTTTATAAGTATCTGAAACTCCGATACCTTATCCCCATTAACTTTCACAGCACCAATTTCAATTATTTTATCCATTTTCAGGTCAAGACCTGTTGTTTCAATATCAAATACGACATACGTTTTTGCTTCTGCTACATCCATATTCTTATTTTGAGAGAATTTTTTTATCTTGTGAAACTTCGAAGCATCACTAAAACCATTTTTCAAGTGCTGGTTATCATCAATAATTTTAGGAAGTAAAACAAGTGGTATACCATCATAATCAATACTTCTACGGCTTGTATACAATGTTTCAAAGTCATACCCAATCTCATTTCGGCTCGAATAACTCATTGTTGCCTGACCATTTCCAATACAATCTGACACTCTATCCCACAATTTTTCTCTGATACGTGAATTAAAATTACCCACATAGACACCCGTAGCTATTTCCTGCATCCATTTTGTTAGATCACCTCGTAACTTCGCAGGTGCTTTGGTTATCGTAATAACTGTCATTGGCATAGTCTATTGTTCCTCACTGTAATTAATACCGTATTTTACATGTTCTGCTTTATCATCCCAGAGATTAATGACATCAGCATCAAACGTCTCTGATTCTGGAATATCTAGTAAATACTGTAAATCTTTGACAATTTGTTGTATTAATTTACCATCTACAAATGCATCTCTCACACGTCGTCTTGTGATTGCACCAATGTCGTCTTCGCTATTGAACTCTTGAGCAACCTCAAATGCGATTGGAATAGTTGTTTGCACCTTATACAAATCGGCAACATCATAAATAAAGGACAAATCATGACCAACATGGACAAAACCAAGACCTGGAGAAATACCCAATGCAGCTACTACACTAAAGCATAAGCCATATAACGCAACATGACCCGCACTAAGTGCTTGATTAATAACTGTGCCATCTTTAAAATTTTCTGGATCATAGTCCCGACCAGACCAGGCTACATGATATTTTTTAGAATTTTCTCGATAAACACTTCTTATACGGGCACCTTCTCTACCACGTAACTGTTGCAACGTTAAGCTAGAAACTTCTTCATTTGGAAAACGCATTTGGTACATTTTTTTAGCGACTTTTAGCTTAGTCCGAGTATTGCTAACTAATTTCGCTTGTTTCTCTAAGAAACGGCTTGAATGAGATAAAGCTCGACCATGTGCATACTGACGAACCCCACGTTCACCTACCCAAACGACACTTGTACCCGTATCTCCGATTAATTCCATCGCACGGTGTGTAATATCCGTTCCAGGTCCGAATAATAACACACTAGTCATTGCAGCTGGTATTCTGACGACACCTCTCGAATCTAAAACAGTTATGGCAGAATCTTGCTTATTTACCTTAGCATGCTCAATATATATAAAACTAACGCGGTCTCTGACACGTGGTAATTCCTGTAAGACTGTTTTCTTTGCACCAATCTGTTTTTCCATTTATTCTCCAATCGGAATAACTGTCATCATACCAAAGCCATACGCTTTTTTCTTACCCATTCCGCCAACTAGTAATGCTTTAAACTTTTTACTATCAGTAATTGTTAGATTGCCTTCATAAGTTGTCTTACTGAGTCTAGGCATTTTACCACTTTTATGTTTGAAAGTGACATATTCATGTTCTGTGATTGCAAAATCATCTGAATTAAGTTTAAAGCCATGCTTCTCTGAGCGATCCAGTAAAAATTTCTCTTGCCATGCCATTGTGACATGGGGCATCACTTGTCCACGTCCACCTGAAACTTTTTTCGAAATGACTGGATTTGCGACTAATTTAAATCGAACATAATCCCCTGACTTTAAGCTATCAATATACGGTTGATAATCTTTTATTTGACCTGTATCTTGGACGCCATACTTTTCCAGTTTCTTTATGTCAGGTTTTTCTTCACTAATTAAAAGTAAATATTTATTTTGATTCAGTTTATCAATTCGCCAGAGTTTACGGGGAAAGAGGCCTTGTGAATCGCGTACTTGATTAGGAAAACTATTCTCAACCCACCCATGATAGGCCCCTACATGTGTTAAATCTTTCATTTTTTGACGATTTTTAGTATCAATTACTACTCGAGATAAATACATCACGATCTCCCTTCTATAGCAGAAAATATATCGTGTGATAGCAACAAATCTTCTTTTCTCACTGTAATACTAGTGTGTTTAACAGGCCGAAATCCATATTGTCTCTTCTGTTGTGAAAATGACACAACATGCTCTCTAGTCATTAAACTACTGCCAGTACTTAGCAAATCAGCATCTGCATAAATATCTAGTTTTGATAGGTTCGCGTTCTTTTTTTGATACCATTTTGCAGCTTGCCATACTAGATTTGTTAATGCTAAAATCGGTTTTTCTTCAACCTCTTCAATAAAGAAATCGCTTGTCAAAGGTAAGGCACGACGACCCATAAATGTTTGAAAATAAGGTGATTTGATTGCTCTAGACACTTCTTGCATTAAAGATTCACTACCACTAATTGCAACAACGAATACCGCATCTTCTAAATAGTAGCGATTAGTCACATAAGTTCGATTGACTTTGCCATCTTTTTTAAGAGAATGGGCTGTATGAAAATCACGTAAAATTTCCCCAGGCTGATCTACTCTCACTGCAAAATCTAATTGATTTAAGGATTGAATTTCTTTATCTTGATCTCGCTTCAACCCCATACTGGCTGAAATCATGCCAATTACAGCACTTTTAGATGGATAGCGCCCAGTTTGTCGTGTCTCAAAGTGTGAATCCGTACCATATGACTGCAAGGGGCCAGCCAACTTTAATAATAGAGTTGTCATACTTATCCCCCACTTACAAATTATCTGTTAAATCACTATCTAACTGTGCTAACAAAGTATCAAAATTAAGTTGATTATTATCTTTCAAACCAATTGTCAGCATGGATAAGGGCTTAGCCACAAAACAATCCGCATCCTGTAACCCTTTTTCCAATTGTTGAATAGATTTGTCAACATAACCACCATTTGCTTTGATAGGATTTTCAAATGTATTGACAATATTAACAGGTCTATCACTGCGAAGTACGACTACAACAGCACTTGGTAAGGTTTGGTTAGCAAATGTATTAATCTTCCCAGTTGGCATCGATTTAACAAAAGCGTCAACAAATAATTTTAGGGCATTTATTGTTGCAGTTTTATCATCAAGTTGCTTAAGGAGTTCATGTGCAGCTACATTTGCATAGCGATAAAGTGTTGATGCATTATATTCTATAGTACCTAACATGCCAGCACCTGCATTATCTTCTGCTGCCAAATCATCAGTCGCAGTGAAAAAATCAAATTCTGTTTGGACTGCATGAGTAGAGATGGCATGGGCTACCTGAGCCGATGCATCTTCGTTAAGAGATGGATCATCTGCAACCATTCTACCAAATAAAGCGATATCAACTGCTGGATTATCTACTAAAATCTCTTGTAAGGCTTTTTTGTCTTTTACGCCATCAATCGCAGCTTGTGCTAGTTTCTCAACTTGAGCAGATCCTAAGAAGAATAGGGCTTTTAAACGATTATCTTTTGTTGATATTTTAGCATTGTTAAGCGTATCGTTCGCTACTTTTAGTGCGTCATCATCATTTATAGTATTATCTTTTTCTTGAATTTTATCAGCTAAATATTTTACAATCTCTAATGACCTAATCCCAACATTACTGTCAGTACCATTGGCATTAAAATAATCTCTCATCGCTTTTTTCCAGCTTTGAGAACTGACACGCGCTCTTGTTACACCACCATATTGGGCTGTCTTGGGACTTCCTGTATCATCGCGGTTGATATTTGCGGGTGGTACAGCTTGAATCACATGGATATCTAAAAATAAGTTAGTGTTTGTCATAATATGCTCCTCTATTTATCTACAGTTTCTTTAGGTTTTGGTGTATACGAATAGTAACTTTGTCCCCAACGTAATTTTACGCTATCCGAAAACCCATTTTGATACCAAAATAAATCATCAGCAAGTTGTGCATAGGAAACTTTAGTCGTATTTTTTCTTAATAGCTTAATTAGATGTCTGAGATGAACTGCTAATTCCTCAAAAGTAGTTGCGGTAATCATCGCGTTAAATCGACGATCTATCGCCTTTGAATCCCCTTCTTTACGAAGGGATTTTAATGCTTGTCCAATGTTATCTTTCCTATCAAACGTGGCAACAGGTTCACCTTTCCCTTGTTGGTGTAGCGCAAATAACTGTAGGCTTGTGAAAATAGCTAGCTCTTCCTTGGTTGGTTCACCAGTCCTACTTAAAAAATTTTCTGGTAATTCTGAAAAGACGTCTGGCCAGACCTCAGCTGTCTGATCTAAACTCCTACCTAGCGAGTTCCTTAGTCGAGCTAAAGTGGCCTTCCCACTACTTGTCTGGTTGATAGTTGAAAGTCGCTTAACTAGCCTACCAGCGACTTGAAAAACTGTGATTGTCATGTTTACTCCTCCTTTTCTTTTGGTAGCATCTCTTCAAGTTTATATTTAAAACGATTATACGCTGTAAAAATATTTTTTATATATGTGCCATCTTCTACACCTAGAATATCGCGATTACCCATTGATTCAACTAAATTCTGGGCTTCAGATTCAATAATTTTACGTAATTTACGTCGCCATTCTTTCTGCTTCACTTCTTTTTCATCACTTGGCTGAATGCTTGCTAACCAGTCACGAAAAGGTAAGTCAACCTGATAATAAGCCGTTTGCTTAACACGATTTACGAATTCACTAGAACTTAAGTTTCTAATTGTTTTTATATCATTTGCAAATGACCAGAGTACACGATCAATTACTATTTTTATCATATCAACTTGGTCAGAAATCGATGCAATCCAACTATCATCTTGATCCGATAAAATATTCTCAAAGTTTAGATGATCAAATATCTCATTAATCGGATTCCATGATGTTGCGTTCCCATCATCTTCCATACTTATCGCATTGAATTGCACATTACCTAAACCTATATTTACATCTTCTAGAGAAATAATCCAATCCACAATCCCTGGTCTACGTTGCGTAGCCTGATTTGGTATGAAAGTGGCGCCGAATGATCGCCAGAATTGCTCAGTTAAACTATGTTTTTTGGGTGTAAAGGTATCTTTATTATCCCCAACTTTATTGAATCGCCATTCTGTCATCAACTCTAAAAAGTTGTTTTGATGGGAAATCTCTGGAAGTTTTATAACCGATATACTGAACTCATCATTTTCATTATAATCATCAGGCATCGTTATTGCACGACTCCAGTTAGTGTAGAGAAATGCCAGATTATTCACTTGGTTTAATTTCCTAAATTTATCTAGCTGAATTTCATTATTATCTTCTTCCCAAATCGGGGTCTGCATTTGAATGTATTCTTGTTTTGGATGTACTAAGGCCAAGTTTAATAAGATAGTATCAAATAAATTGTCACCTGACGGATAAACTCCGCCCAGATCATAAAGCCAGCCTTTGTTTAATTTTTGTTCCTCATTTTGATTTGCAAATTTAACCTTATCTCCTGTACCAGTTACCCCTTGGTAAAGTACAAGCCATCTAGCAATCTCTGATTGCTTTAACTTGTTTTTTATAGCATTATGCTGTGGAGAAAAAAGAATGACTTTATTCTCACTTTCAGAAAGCACTCGATTGATTGTTTTCCCAGCAACCTGATTAGGTTTGGCTTTATTTATTTGGTTTGAAGGTGAACTTAACGTTTCTTTGCTCACTTGGTAAAATGGAAATTCTCCTCCAAACAAATAGAAACGATCATGCCATTTATCTAAATAATCTCCAATAATATATGGAAATTCTTTATGCTGCCAAAGCTGTTGCCAAGTTTTTAATAATGCTTTTTTATAGGCTCGTCCATCATCATCCTGATTTATTGGTTGGATTTGCTTATATTTTTCATCAAGATCCACATAATCATACTGATTACCGTCTGCATCAAATCTTGAAAAAACTGTATGCAAAACTGCAAGCAATAAACGTAAAATCGCAAAATCCTGAGTTGGTGTTTCACCTGCTAGACATTTATATTCATGCGCATGTTCAAATAGCTCTTTGAGCGATACTTCCTTTATAGTCCCTTTATCATCCGTCATGACGACAAGCCAAGGCTCATCTAATAGATTAAATTCAGCCATTTGCCACCTCCTTTTCATACATTAAACCAAGCGCTTCATCATAAGTCAATAGATAACCATTAAGCACAAACTGTTTATTATTATCAAAGACAATACCTAGTGTTCCTTTTAACCACATTTGTTCTTGCCAATCAAAAAGATATTTTCTGTTATAGGTTTCTAAGTCCCTTATGGTATCATCTATCGACCACCTAGCCGTTAATGCCATCGGTAACCGTAGTGTATGAGTCGCCATTCTTTTCGCATCTTTAGACACGTCAAGTAATGCCTCATCACCAATCAAAGTAATGCCATCTTCACTTTTTGTAACAACGACAACTTCTATACTATCTGCCGAATCACGAACTTGTGCGTTACCTTTTTCTTCGCTATCATCTGGATTAGGATTGTTCAACCAACCGATTATATTGTCTTCATAAGGTTCGTTGGGTTCTTCTAGTCTAAATGTTTTTGCTCTACTTTCTTTTTTTAATAAGAATGAAGTTTGAGCCTCCTTAGCTTTTTGGTAGGCTTCCCCTAACGCTAGTTCATCCTCAGCGTAGACCTTTTGAACAAGGTTTGAGATATCGGATGGTATACTGATTTGCTTAGGCAGATAATACTGCGTTCTCATGAGCAGATAGTCTCCATAAACTACTTTTGACCCACTTTCAAACTCAAAATCATCACTTGTACCTAGCACATATACAGCTGGTTTTTCTAGTTTTTTCGGTCGAAGAATATCATGACGGTGCAGCCGACCAATCCTTTGAAGCAATAAATCCATAGGTGCTAAGTCGGTAACTAAGATATCGAAATCAATATCTAAAGACTGCTCGATAACTTGTGTCCCGATCACAATTTTTTTATCTGGCCTAGTCGCACCCCTACCTATATCAGCCATAAGTTGCTTTTCTTTTTTAATACGATGAGTAGCTATAAAACTGGAATGCAGTAATTCAACATTTTCTTCCCCGAATTTTTCACTCACTGTTTGATAGATTACTTGTGCTCGCTTAACAGTATTTATGATAATGCCAGCAACACCACCATCTGATAAAGATGACTCTAGTAAGTCTATTAATGCGTCATCATTAAGTTTGTTAATCGATACTTGCTTATTCTTTTCCTTTTTAAATACTGTAACCTGTTTCACCTCACTCCCATCACTATAAGTGATAAGTGGATAAGTCTCTTTCGTCGCTAAATCATCTGGTTTAACTGTATCACGCCATTTTTTTCCACTACCCAACATATAGTTTTTAACTAATGCTTCCCTGCGCGTACCAGGGAGTGTCGCAGATAAAATAATAACTGGTACACCATAGGCTCCCATCCACTTAATGGCTTGGTATAAAAATTGTCCCATATAGGCATCGTAAGCATGAACTTCATCAATTACGATAACTTTTTTACTCAATCCCAGATGACGTAAGGCTAGATGTTTTTGTTTCAAAGCACTTAACAAAAATTGATCTACTGTGCCAACGATAAAATCATCTAAGATGCCTGTTTTCCTACCTTGAAACCATTCATTTGTGACAACACTTCCGTCAATACCCTCGTCAATTTCTATCCCATGTGCTTTTGATATGTTATCAAATTCATCATTCAAGGTCGCTTTACCGTGTAGCAACTTCAACGACTGATTTTGATGGCTATCTTCTGTGATACTTGCTAACCACGTATTTACTCTAGAAAAAATACCATTTGAAGTTGCTTGGGTCGGTAACCCAAAGAACATACCAGAACGGCCTGTCTTGAAAGCCAGTTGTTCAACAGCAACTAAAGCTGCCTCTGTCTTACCAACTCCCATTGGCGCTTCAACGATTATAATACCTGGTTGACTACTATTTTCTATGGCAGTTGACAATTTTTCTTGAACATCTCTAGGAGCAAATGAAAATCTCTTCTGATATAATTCAGTCACATCAAGGGTGGGTTCAGGTTGCCATAACCGTGTTTTAAACCATGCTTTAAACCCGTTTTCAAGTCTAGCCTCTTGATTGATCGTACTCCCGTCATCGTCAAGGTCAATCAATGGGAAATATGCCTCATTACTAGCAATCCAGTCTGCCATAATCAGTAAACCTTCTAAAATAACACAAATACTTTGAGAAAACTCTGGTATAGCTTGCGTATCTTCAAATCCAAATTTTGCTAAACCTGTATCAAAAATTTCTTTTTGACATAACTCCCATTTTTGATGGATCGGATGGGTTTCTTTTTCTTCTTGAAAATAATTTGCTGGATAACTTTTAAGCTGAGTTCTCACAATTTGTCCATTATCAACTGGCTTACCGTGGTGCCCACCCACAATGGATGAAAAACTTTGATTAACGCCATAAGACTCAAGTAAAGCTTGACCCGCAAGCGCATGCAAAGAGCGATTAGCATTGGTTAGATTTAGTGATAAAATACCACTAAAATTAGCTTTTTCCAACTTCTCTAATAATCTAGCATCCAGATCATCTGATTGATGAAAACTTTTTTTTGTCTGAAAAGATGCTGTTAATTTTCCAATGTCATGATAGAATCCTAGGAGTTGCGTAAGGTTTTTAGCAAGTTCCTCATTACCAACTTCATCAATAATTAAGTCTTTTTGACCTTGACTCAGCCAATGCTCCCATAATAACCCAATAACATTAGCCGTATCCTCAAGATGCTGACTAAGTGGCAGCCAAAATAATCTGCCATTGTTCTCTGTTTTTTTAGCCCAGAAACTGTTCATAAATATCACTCCATTTTTGTATCACTATAATTATAGATACCTTGACCCCAGTAACTTGTTTTTTTACGATGGTCACTCAATAGAATTTGTCCCAATATCCAAACCAATCGTATACTCTTTACCCATCATCCAGCTCCTTCATGTATAGTTATTTTCAGAATAATTATAACACGTATTATCTAAAAATGCTTGAGTTTACTGTCATTTTTCACAATCATCTGATAACCTGATATTATCTAAGAAAGACATACAAAAAAACACCGAAATCTAGTTCGGTGTTGTCTATATTACTGTATACGTTTTGGCCTACTTCAAGGTCACGATCGTCGCTCCGCTACCGCCTGCATTTTGTGGGGCATAGGTGTAGGACTTGACGTGTCTCGACCGTTGGAGGTACTCTCGGACCATCTCACGTATGACGCCTGTACCGATACCATGAACGACGGTAATTTGGTGCAGATTAGCGAGTAAGGCTTGGTCTAGATAGTCGTCTAATTGCTTTTGGGCTTCTTCAAATCGTGTCCCACGTAAATCTAACTGAGCTTGGATATGAGCAGTCACTGTTTTTTTAACGGCTTTGGTCTTGACTTTTTTAGTGATTTCTTCACTCTCTATGGGGTCAAACTCGTCTTCTGATAGTTTTGTGGTGATCAAGCCCATCTGAACTTCCCAGCGCCCATCTTTAGCCAGTCTGATGAGATTACCACGCTGATTATAGGATAGGACGAGGACTTCTACGCCTGGTTTAAGGCCACGTTTTGCCTTGGCTTTTTTTAGGACTTTGTTCTTAGATAAATCAACAAGCTCAGGAGCTAGCTCACCTAGTTGATGTTTTGCTTCTATGATTTCGTGTGGTTTCAACAAGGACTTGTCTTGTAGGGTCTTGAGAATCGTATCTGCTTCATCGATCGCAACTTTGACGATATCTTGTGCTTCTTGTCGTGCTTCGTTTAAGGCTTTTTCACGGTCACGCTTAAAGGTCTCAACAGACTTGCTCAAGTCTTGGTGCAAGAGCTTATTCTCTTTTTCAAGTATCCTGATGTTAGCGACTGATGTTGTTAAATATTGATTTTTTTGCTCTAATGAGGCAATCATGACATTCACATCATGTTCATCTTCTGTCAGAAAGCCTGCAGCTTCAGCTAATATAGAGCTGTCCAAGCCTAACCGTCTTGAAATTTCCAAGGCGTTTGAGCGTCCTGGTACCCCTTGTACCAAACGATAAGTCGGCTTGAAATTATCCAAATCAAAGGCCATAGAGGCATTCTCGACACCTTCTGTCTCAACACCATACGCTTTTAGCTCAGGATAGTGTGTGGTCGCAAGTGTTTTAGCATGCCTCGCTTTTAGAAAATCGAGGATTGAAATCGCAAGGGCTGCCCCTTCTTTAGGGTCAGTACCCGCACCCAACTCATCAAACAAGACAAGACTTTTGTGGTCAACTTGTCCTAATATCTTAACGATATTGGTCATATGACTAGAAAAGGTTGATAGGCTTTGGGCGATGGATTGTTCATCACCTATGTCAGCAAAAATCTCTGTAAAGATGCCGACCTGACTACCGTGATCAGCTAAGATAGGTAGACCAGATTGTGCCATCAGCTGCGCCACACCAAGTGTTTTTAAGGTAATCGTCTTACCACCAGTATTTGGCCCAGTGATAACGATCGTTTCCAGTGTCTGATCAAAGAAAAAATCATTTGCGACAACTGTTTTTGGATCGATTAAAGGATGTCTGGCATCATAGAGCTTGATTGCTTTATGATCAGAAATAGTCGGTATCGTGGCTTTGTTAGCCAGTTGATAACGATATTTTGCGTTGATGAGGTCGATCTGTCCGATCAACCAGGTATTTTGTCGAATATCTGGTGTATGTGGCTTTATGGCCTCCGCAAGTTCTCGTAGTATCCGAGCTACTTCATTTTTTTCTTCTATCCTTTTTTGGGCGATGTCGTTGTTTAGTGTCACCACTCGATTTGGCTCGATATAGAAGGTCTGACCTGAGGCACTCATATCGTGGACAACACCAGGTATTTTATTCTTACTATCACTTCTGACAGCAAGCACTGGCCGTCCTTGACGGATGGTAATGATATTTTCGGTCAAATGATCTTGAGATTTGGACAAGATTTCAGCTAATATTTTTTTGACATCACTGTCACTTTTTTTGATTGTCTGACGTAGACTAAACAAATGACTTGAGGCGGTATCCGCAAGTGCACCCGCCGAATCGATGATTTGCAGGAGGCCTAGCAAATACCCCACATCGACAAATTTGTCGAGTGTTTGTGACAAAACAGGAAAGCTAACATTTACTGAGTGTTCAAAAAAACGCCGCGTTTCATTTACCAAACGCAGAACTTTTTTTATTTTTGCAAATTCTTGACTTGCCAAGCTCGCATCTAATTCGATACGACGCAAGATTTCCGTCAAGTCTGCTGTATTAGCTAGTGGTACCGGACCATTTTCTTGGACGATATTACCAAATTCTACTAATTCGGCAAACCATTTTTGGATACGATCTCGATCGGTAATAGGGGCCAAGTCTTGCATTTCTGCTTGACCCTGAGAAGTAGAGAGTGATTGACTAACTTGTGCTTTAATCTGATCAAACTCTAGGGTAACTAAAATTTTATTGTTCATAGGATTCTATAGGTTAATTTTTGTAATGTCTGTGATAAAGGTATGCTGCAACCAGCTAGAAAAGATAGGTGTCTGCTCTAGCATGAAGCGTGCAATGCCACTAGCGTATAGCTGGTTTTGAACCAAAGCAAGCGGGACAGTTGACAGCACCATCAGAGCTAGTGATAAGCCAAAAAAGACAGCACAGACTGATAAGATACCGGCAATCACGTTACCGATAGCGCCAAATATGATCATACTTTCAAAGGCACCTAAAAAGATACCAATAAGCCGTAAGCCAGCATAGACGGCAGCGTAAATGATCAAAAAGGCTACGAGTGCGTAGAAAACGTGATCAATTTCGAAAAGTAATTTAGCTGGATAAAAGGATAATTTACTATCGACTGTTGCAGATGCAAAAGGGACCCAAAGTGTTATTTTTTCAGCAAGCGTTTTATAATTTGCAAGTGCAATAAAAATAGCGATGAGCGAGCCAAATGTATAAAAAAGTTGCAATGCAAGACCACGTGACTGACCGACAAAGTATGCCCAAACTAAAAGGGCTAAAATGATAAGTGTAATAATCATAGACATATTATATCATAAATCCCATAGGAAAACGATGGACTAGTGATGGGATACCGATTCCAGCACCTACAGACAAGGCAACTGATCCTACTTAAATTTAAACATGTCCTTAGTTAAAACGTAACTTATTTTCCGTCAAGCAAAGTGCTGTAGGTTTATGATACACGGCTTTTTGGTACGCCATTGTTAGATCATCACTATGCTTTAGCCTTGGTCAAATACAATAATGGATAGCATCTATTTTGATCATCTACTTCTGTTTTCATCCCATGTTTAGCGTAATGCCTGAGAGGTTTAGCTAGCAGAGTCATGATATACAATCAATATGACATAAAAAAAACATTACCTTATCTTAGATAATGTTTTAGACAAGTCATTATACTTGTACTGACTTGCTTTGTTTTTGGATTACGCTTAAGACTTGTCTAGAAACGGGTCCCACTATGATTAATTGTAGAGGTAAAGCCAAAATGATGTTAGTTCCCCAAGCATGTAAGTAATCTAAAAAAGTTATACTGGAAACATTACCATTCATCAGCAAACCAAAAACAGACATGAATGTGACCATACCAATAACCATAAGTGTTGATATTGTAAGGATCAATTGAAATTTACTTGCTTTATTAATTGGTAATTTAAAAGCTAATTTTTTAGCAACAACACCAACGATAAAGACATCTAAAATAAATGCGACTATAAAACCTGGTATAAATCCTTTAGCGAGTGCAATTATATCCAAACTATTATGTACCCATAAATTATAAATACTCATGCCAATAACCATAAGTGAACACATCATCACTGTAAAAATGATTCCCTCTTTTTTGTTCGTAGGCAAAATAATGCCCTCCTTTTCTATGAAACAAAATCAGTATAGCATAATTAAATTTTTTTCGTAAGCGTTTTTTTCCTACAAATTGTGACTATCAGCTTACCTACTATCTTTTCAAGACTACATATTAAGCAAGACAATTTGGTCAAGTAATATGCTTACTTCGACACATCAGGATTGCTTAAAAATACTAAATCTTGACACTGATCAATACAAAGTTTTATAATATTACAGGAGGTACTTTTTTGAAATTCAGGCATGTGAGAGCTTAACTTAGGCTATGTATTAGCCATTTTTCAGCCTGATACTCGCTGTCTAAACAACATGACTTCCCAAATCAGGTTCAAAGGGAGTATACGCACTTTTGATACCTTTAGACATTAAAGCGCAACAACATAGGAAAGATAAATGATATAGACGAGGACGAGGAATGGCATTAAATAATTTACAGCAACAAAGGTTTAACGATATTCAGGATAATGAAATCTATCAAACTGAATTAGTGAATGAAGTTATCAACGTCACAGAAAATCTGTATTTCAGTCAGTCAAAGTTTAATAAAATAAGTTTTGAGCATGCAGAATTGGGCGAACTAGAATTTACAAAGTGTGTATTTATAGGTTGTGATTGGTCTAACCTTGACTTATCCAAAGCAAGGTTCTATGACTGTGACTTTACACAGTGTAAGTTTTTTGGAACAAATTTTATTGGCGCTTACTTTAAAACAACGCAATTTAATCATACTAATATGAACTACGCAAATTTTTCTGATAGTACTTTAAAACAAGTCACTTTTGAAAATTGCGAATTAACAGAGAGCCTCTTTCAAACCTGTACATTCTCTAAACTTGAGTTTAGGCATACAAATATTAATTTAGCCAACTTTTGGGGGACTAATCTTAAAGGTATAGATTTTTCAAATAGTGAATTTGATGCCATCGAGGTTACTTTAGACCAGCTCAATGGCATTAAGATAAATAATTTACAAGCAGGTTTTTTTGCGAGGTTACTAGGTATCAAAATCATTTGATTACACTGCTCTAAAGAACCAACAAACAAAAAAATACTTGACCTAGAAGCTGGTCAAGTATTTTTTGATGATCAAGAAATGACTGAATAAGCCAACTCTCCTGTTAGTTCTCCCACAGATGATAGTCCGATTATCTGACTTTTGTCTGTTTCGTAAAATGTGGCTGTTAAAGCCTGACCACTATCTGTAAAGACCTCTATAGAGGAGGTGTCTCTGACGATTTCGATGGTCAGTTTTTTTGACTTATCTAGCGTTAACGGGACTTGCCGGCTATTTAGGGGCACTGCTTCCTGTCCAACTAACGCTAGACCAAATCCTTCTCTATCTAGGGTGATACTTTGCTTATCTAGGTCAACTATAAGACGAATTGCCGATGATGCCGACAAGGCAAGATCAATGGCAACTTGACTTGTTTTAGATAAATCTAAGTCAAACTTTAGATAGCAACTATCTATAAAAATCTGGTCTAAAATCACGGTTTCTAGATGATTTTCAGAAATCTCTATTTTTTGTGTGACAGGCTTTAACTGACCTAAAACGGGCACTTGTCGCAGGGTTAAGTTTTCTATGCTTAAGCGTCTTGCTAGGGACATGGCCCCAGCCCATAAGTGTTTTTGATCATCTGTCGGCAGGGTGCGTTGCCACATCTGCATCCAAGCTATCACGATGCGCTCGCTATTCGGTCCCAGACAGGTTTGTGGTGCATAGAAATCCATACCACCATCTATCTCATGATAGTTATCTATCTTAAATGTCCCCGTTTTCCAGTCAACTTGTCCGATAAAAGCAACAGTAGAGTTAATATTCTCATAAGCATAGTCAGCAACTGGCATTCCGATTGGGGACATGATCAAGACGTCTTTGCCATCCAAGTGGAAGAGGTCGGGACATTCCCACATGGTCCCATGTTTTGGCTCACCGGTCAGCAGGACTGAGAAAAATGTCCAGGTCAGTAAATCGTCTGATTTAAACAGTAAAATCTGTCCAAGGTCATCGGATGTTTTAGAGGCGACGACACAGTAGTAACTGCCGTCACGCGCAAAGACTTTTGGATCCCGAAAATCAGCAATATCAGCATCGATGCCTAGCAGCTGCTCATCTCCTATAATCGGATTAGCCGCATTTTTTTCAAAGTGAATGCCATCCTCAGATACAGCCAAACACTGCACCTCACGTCTGATACCATCATGCTCGACGTGACCTGTATAGATCAGATAAAGTTTGCCATCTCGCTCGATAGCACTACCTGAATAACAGCCATCGGCATCATAGTCTTGATCAGGTGCTAATGCAACAGGCAGATGTTCCCAATGAATTAAGTCAACCGACTTCGCATGCCCCCAGTGCATCGGTCCCCACTTACTATCATAGGGATAGTGTTGATAAAACAGATGATAGGCACCTTGGAAATAGATAAAGCCATTTGGATCATTTATCCAACCAATAGGCGCCATTAAGTGAAAGTGATGCCGATAGTCTTGTACAACTTCTGTGACATGTTCAGCAATAAACTGATTCGCCAACGCAACTTTATTTGTCATGTCTCCCCTTTTTTAGGTTTTAAGTAATGCCTTATTTGATGCCTGTGCCTGACCCACCAAGGCCTTCTAAGATGTATTTTTGCGCCACAACATAGATGATAATGAGTGGGATCGTTGACATGGTCAAGACAGCCATCACCTGATTAATATAAACTGGTTGTGTTGAATTGATGGTCGTAATCGCCACTTGCATCGAAAATTTACTTTTGTCTGTCAAGACCATCAACGGCCAGATGTAGTCATTCCAACTGCCTATAAATGACAGTACGCCGACTGTCGCGATCGCAGGTTTAGACATGGGTAACATGATGCTAAAGAATATTTTGACAATACTTGCCCCATCAATTCTTGCAGATTCGATAATTTCTTCAGGTATGGCGATAAAGAAATTCCTAAACAGGTAAATATTAAAGACACTTGCGATTCCTGGTAGGATAACTGCCAGTCTTGTATTCACTAGCCCTAGTCCATTCATGATTGTAAATTGCGGGATTAGGACTGTTTCTACAGGCACGATTAGTAGGCCTAGCATCAAGCCAAAGATAAGTTTTTTTCCTGAAAAATTAATCTTTGCAAAGGCAAAACCTGCCAAAGCATTAATCAAGATAGAACAGAAGGAAAAGCTTAACCCATAGAAGATACTATTCAGGAGATAGGTCCCCACACTAAAGCGTTTGATGACTTCTGCATAGGTTTTAAACCAGTTGGCTGGATTCATACTTGGCAGAAAAGCGCGAAAACTGCTTAGGTCTTTAAAGACATTCGCTTCCGGTTTCATGGATGAAACAACCATCCATAACATCGGGAAAATAAAGAGGGCTGCCAGAAGTAAGAGTAAAATATACTCAAGTATTGTGATTGCTTTTAGTTTTTTAAGTATTTTTTTCATCTTAGTCCTCCTTCATCAGCTTGCGTTGACCGATTGAAATCATGCCGATCATCGTTGTGAAAATGAGGGCGATGGCACTTGAATAGCCGACCATTCTATCTGTAAATCCTGATTGGTAGATATAGTAGACCATGGTCATGGTCGAATTCATCGGTCCCCCTTGTGTCATGACCATCGGTTGAACGATCAGTTTAAAGGCTGAAATAAGGGTTGTTAAGAGGACAAACAAGGCTGTCGGTTTCAACAAGGGCATGGTAATATAGATAAATTGTTGAAACTTACTAAAGCCATCTATTTCAGCTGCCTCATAGACATCTTGCGGGATATTTTGCATCCCACCAAGTAGGAGCAACATCTGATAGCCAGCACCCTGCCATGCTGAAACGAAGACAATCGTGTACATGGCTTGCTTTGGACTGGTTAAAAAGGGTTGTGCGTTGATCCCGACTTTGGTCAAGATGGTATTAATCAAGCCATCATTTGGATTGAGTAGATAGAGCCAAAGAATCGAAATCACGACCAAGGACATGACAACTGGCGCAAAGAAGGCAACTTTAAACAAGAGATTCCCTTTTCTGGCTTTATTGACGATTAGAGCTAGGCCGAGCGCTGCACCAAGTTGAACTGGAATGATCCAGACCACAAATTTTAAAGTATTAAAGATCGATTTGATAAAAAACGGATCTTTAACAAGTTGGATGAAGTTTGCTAAGCCGACAAACTGTCGCTGATCGGGTGTTAGCAAATAGTAGTCAGTAAATGAATAGTAGACAACCATGAATACGGGAATGACCAGAAAAACACCTAGTAATACCAAGGCTGGTGACATAAAGCCGTACCCGATCAAATTATCTTTTAATGTCGGTTTTTTGTTCATAAAATTACTCCTAAACCAGTTTCCCCTTTGATCTGAGTCAGCAACAGACCAGTTATTTTCTGTCATGTAATGCAAACAAGGCGGCTATTCAAGTCATACTTTGCCCTATTTATTTTTTAGCTTTATCGATTGCTGCTTGCATTTCTGCTGCTCTGGTATCTGCAACTTTTTGCACATCTGGATTTTCTTTAAAGTAGCCTGCGTCAGCTGCCGCTTGTTGGAAGGCACGTGATACTTGTGGATAAGCGACAACGACAGGGCGTGATTTACCTGAAAGTTGATTTTGTTCCATCAAGAACTTCATCCCTTCTGGGATATCATTTTTAATCAATTCGGCTGTTGATTTACGAATTGGTAACACTTGATTGCCTAAGCTCATAATCTTGCTTGATTCTGTATTGGTTGCATAGACGATAAAGGCTGCAGCGGCATCTTTTTTCTTAGTTGCACTTGACATGGCAAGTTCCCAACTACCTGTTGGTGAGACAAGTTTTTTCGTTGTATCTGACACTGGGTAAGGTAGGATACCATAGTCGATATCTTTATAGTTAGCTGCAAGATCTGCCATCGTCCATGAGCCACTTAAGAGCATGGCATACTTGCCTGTTTCAAATCCTTTTTTTACAGGCGTATTTGTCGTATAGCCTTTTTTAACTAAGTCCTGAATAAATTGTAGGCCTTCAACACTTTTTTTATCATTAAAGTAGCCTTCTGCTTTTTTACCATCTTCACTGACAACATCTCCACCGTTAGACCAGATAAATGGGGTGTAAGCATAAGTCAGCATCTCATCAGCATTTGCTAGTTGGATATCGATAGCTGGGCTATTGAACTTCTCTTTAATTTTGGCAGATACAGCTTGAAACTCTTGCCATGTCCAAGGTTTTTGGAGGGTTGGTATCGTCGTCGGGTCAATCCCTGCTTCTTTGAACATCTTCTTATTGTAGTAAACCCCAACGCCCGACTCTGAAAAGCCAAAGGCATAGAATTTACCATTATAGGTGCCTTGTTTCTTGATGGAGTCTAGGACATCATCCATTTTTGCATCCTTCAAGTAATCATCTAAAGGTGCGATGACTTTAGATGACGCATAGGCTGCCGTATTAGGCCCATCTAAGGAGACAATATCAGGTAAGGTATTTGTCGTAATGGCTGCGTTTACTTTATCTTCATAACCGCCACCTGAGCCACTACGGGGAATATATTCAACTTTGACTTTATAGCCTTTGCCATTATCAGTATTAAATTTTTCACTGATTTTTTCCCATGCTTTGCCTTCAGGTGTTTCATCTGAAGTATTGACCCATACAGTGACGTCTTTGTCACTCCCTTTACTCGCCTTGCTAGTTGATTTCCCACACCCTGTCAGTGCAGTTCCAGCAATCACTGCAACTGTAAGCAGACCAACTGCTTTGATGACTGTACTTTTTTTCATTTGACATCCTCCGTTTTTGGAAACGTTTCCGTTTTAGTGTAATGTTGTAACTGATCCATCCCCAACCCATGACTCGTTATTTTGGAAACGTTTCAATTTCTAAGATTAGTTTAACATTGAAAGCGTTTTCTTTCAAGTGCTAAATGTACGTTTTTGACAGAAAATAAAAAAGACGCCTTAAACGTCTTTGGTAGTGCCTGCTGACACAAAGGTAACGGGTAAGATGACACGATTTTTAGTCTGCTCGCCTGCGACTTTTTTTAGGATTAAATCAACTGCAGCTGCTGCCATCTCTTGTTTAGGTTGAACGATCGTAGAGACCATATAATCTCTTGAGCTCTCCATTTTGTTGCCATCAAACCCAATCAACTGATAGTCACGCAAGACTGCTTTGTCAAGCGTTCTCAGTGCTGTCATCACTTCTATTGCCATTGTGTCATTGACACAAAAAATCCCATCAAATGCCTTAATTTGGTTAAAAAATGCCTTGATTGGTGTGGCAAAATCTGCTATTGGTTCCGGAATTTTCAAGCTATCAAACGCGATATGATGTGCCTTGCAGTAGGCTTCAAATCCATCTGCCCGTAAAGTCGTTTCATTAGGATATTGGTTAATCCCACCAATATAAACTAGGTTTTGGCAGCCTCTTTTATTCAATTCTTCAGCCGCTAGTTTACCGCCACCAAAATTATCCGCAGTCACATAAGTCACTGCTTCCGAAAAATGTCTATCGATGCTGACAAAAGGTAAGTTGGTGGATACAAATTTATCAATATCTGAATAAGTGATGCCGATAATGCCATCGACTTTGCTTTGCTTGACCATCTGGATATAGTCATACTCTTTTTGAGGATCACCATCTGCATTACACAGATAGAGTTTATAGCCATGTTTACTGAGACTCTCCTCGACATGATAGGCAAATTCTGAAAAGAAGGGATGCCAAATCGTTGGTAAAATCAAGGCAATCGTTTGACTACGCTTGGTCTTAAGCGCTCTAGCTGATGCATCAGGCTCAAAATTTAGTTCTTTGATAGCGGCTTCCACTTTTTTGCGTGTAGATGCCTTGACCGGCACATCATTTATCATTCTTGACACTGTTCCGACGCCGACACCCGCAAGCGCCGCAACATCTTTCATCGTCACACCCATCTTATCTCCTTTCGACAAACGACCACATCGTCTTATAGCTAATCAATCTTTTAATTTAACCATACCATAGCATGCCCTATTTTTCAAGACATAGAACACGCTAAAAAACATGACTGAAGGTGAGTCATGTTTTTGTACTTAATCTATCTCAATATCACCATTATGGTTCAAGATGCGTAATGCTGCAGCTGCCTTACTGGTTTCTTGACTTGCTTGGCTACGCTTAATTTCTTTATCACCATTCTGTGTTGCTGCGTAAAAGGTTGGAAATGCTGTCTTATCAAGTTCGATATCCCCATTTTGATTACTGATATCACCACCATCAGAAATGTGACTCTTCTTGAGCTCAATATTACCATTTTGATTATTAGCACTTAGACTGTCAAAACTACTATATTTGATGGTAATATCGCCATTTTCACTACTTAGTTTAGCATACTTCGTCGCGATATTTTCAAATTTAATAGCACCATTATCACTTGACATAACTAGCCTGTCTATCTGTTTCAAATTTGTGACTTTCAAGTCACCGCTCTTGTTTTTTGCCTCTACACTTGCTAACTGACTACCCTCAGGAATTTCTATGTTGATCTTTTGGGTGAAGTTATTAACGCCAAAGACCACGCTACCTTCTTGATCACGATTTTCTTCAATGGATAATGTTCCATCCGTAAAGGTAACAGATACTAATTTATCTAATACTTTTGATGCATATTTCGTTGCCGTTACCCTAAATTTTGACCCTTTTGTGATGATAACATCACAATTTTCAACCCTAATATTTAGGTTTTTAATGGTTGTGCGATCAGCTGGTAGCTGAGATGAATAATCATACTGACTGATTTTTCCTAGCCGTTTATATTTAAAGCCATCTTGCCAAACTAGACCACCTGGTTTTTCTACCTGCCAAATGCCATAAGCAGCTGTCCCACCTACTATCAATAAGATAGCACCGATTATCATCATTCTTTTATGATTCATGTCTCACTCCTTTTTTACCCACAGTCTGTTTACCAACCCACTTAATCATCAGCATTAAGATCGTTTTTAACCACCTAACCATTAGGATAGCAAGGGGCAAACCTAGCATAACTAAACCGATAAGGGCAAGACCAGATGCCACATAAAATAAGCCACCTAAGACCGACTGGCTGATGATGATCACACCACCTATGATACTTACGATAGCAGCCACAAGAAAACTTAAGAGCACAGCAAATATCGAAAATACAAGTGCTGCAAAAGTAATTATCAGTGAGAAGATAATAGCCAAAGCCGCAATCAAAACGGGAATTAAGATAGGTGATGCAAATAAGGCAAGAATGACAACTCTAGCCAAGGTAAAAGGGGACTGCGCTTTTTTTTCTGGGAGCTGTGGTGCGTCACCCATGTAGTAATCGGCAACTAATCGTCTGGCAAGCTGCTTGGGTGTGCCAAACTCAGAAACTGCTTGACCATCAGTCAGCTTACCCTCATAGATATACTGTTCATAATAAAACAGGGCATCTTCACGCTCTTCCTGCGGTAGATTAGTTAAATAACTTGCTAGATCCTGGATATAACTCATGACATACCTCCTAAAATATCATTGACTCCAACTGAAAATGTTTGCCAATCTTGTTTAATCTCACTTAAACGCCTTTGACCTAGTGGCGTAATTTGATAATACCGTCTCATTCTGCCTTCAAATGCCTCATCATAGGTCACTAATTCACCACTTTTTTGCAAACGTCTTAAGACTGGATACATGGTTGATTCTGAGACATTAATATATTTTTGTATTTCTTTAGTCAACAGGTAGCCATACATATCCTGATTTTCAAGAATGGCAAGCACACTACCATCCAGTAAAACAGTTGGCATTTGGATTGTCATACGATTTACCTCTCAATACTATTTTGTATATAATATAATACTATATGAAAAATAGTATGATGTCAAGGATAAACTCAGTCATGCCCTTAATTGCTTATTAAACTAAAAAGAACCTACCAGCACACAACAAAAAAAGCACAACCTGATTGGTTGTGCTTTAGACTATCACTTGCTACTTATTTTCTAGCCAATTTCATCGAGTAAATCAAAGGGATGAGCACAACTGTGACCATCATAAAAATAAAAACGGGGAAGATAATGATAGGATACCACAGACTAATCACCCCACCTATGATAAATAAGAGACCAGACAAAACAAGCATGATCCCACCCAGACGATTTGTCTTCTGCCAATTATCTGGATTGTTTAAGGTACTTGGCAATCTAAAGCCGATAGCTCTATTGATCGTTGTTTTAGGAATATAGTTACCCAGTACCATAAATAAGATACCGATGATACACATGACAAACAGACTAATCGATAGATGATAACCAAGTGCTTCACTAAAGGATAACGATTGAATCACAATCGCCATGATCGGCAACACCCACATCAATAGCTTTTCAATTTTGGGATTAGATGACTTACCCAAGTTAAGGACAAATGCAATATGTAAGACCACATTCAGTGCAAGCATCAGCCCTGGCATGAGTAAGATTGCGAGTAGTTTACCCATATAAGCATTTGCTTGACCGTTTAACCCCCAGTGAATCGGTAATTGTTCTGGTAACTGGCGATAGAGGACTAAGCCAATCACAATCGGTAGTAGACCTAACAAGATAGGCCACGTCATTTCTTTAATTTTCATCTTTTTCACCTAAAAATCCTTTCAACCAAAACATGGTTTCTTCAAATACACTGAGATTCAGTTCATAGTATATAAAATTCTTATACTTACTCTCCCGAATCAAGTCCGCTTCTTTAAGTAGCTTTAAATGACTTGAAACAGTCGCATGACTTAGCGCAAAGTTATCACTAATTTCTCCAGCTGATAGTCGACCCGCTTTCAAAATCGTTAGGATTTCCCGTCTAACCGGGTTAGCGATTGCTTTTAATGTTTGTTGTACACTCATCAGGTCCTCTTTTCTATTTAGTTTTATCCCTAAATAGATTATAGCACTATTTAGATAAAAGTCAAAATAGAAAGTGACATAAATAAAAAACAATCAAGTTGTGACTAGATTGTTTGATACTTTTTAAAAATATAGCCTGCGATCATGAATAAGACGAGCGTCAAGCCACAAATCAGATAAGGAAAGATACCAAATCCTAGACTTTTAAATAAACCACTAAAAATCAGGGGAAAAATGAGGGTTCCTAACATACAAGAGCCGACATTATAAGAAATCACTTGTTTGGCAATTGGTTCTGAGTAAATGCGATTTGGCACCATCATCATCAAGGGATACAGTGAAGACATGGCAAGCCCTAACATGAAGGCAGTCAAAACAGTATAAACACCAGGTGGTAGTAATAGCGTCAAAGACATGGCGACAAGAAGTAACAAGTGGCCAAATAAAATCGCTCTGTCACTAAAAAAACGCGTTAAGGCACCTGTTAAAAATCTGCCAAACATCAAGCCCAGCCAGAATAGCGTTGTGAAAAAAGCAGCCTCTGCACTGCTCACCTGAAATGCTTCGACATAGTAGGTTGCTAGAAAGACCCCGACTACCCCTTCTATCGCATAAAAGAAATAAAATAGGGGATTGATCAGGTAGCTGAGCTTAAATTTTTGACTAACTGGGCGGCTAGTATCATTATGATGATCTAGTGTCTGATCGTTTGGCTCAGAGAAATGCCTGCGGTAGATAAAAACCAAGCCCAATATCAAGATCTCAAGTATGGCAATCGTTATGATAGCTAAGCGCCAACTCGCAAAATTAGCTAAGAAAAAAGTCAAGATGGCTGCACTCATACTGACGCCTACCCCATAAAACCCATGCAAGAGACTCATGAGAGAGCTTGGCAGATGCTTAGCCGCAAAATGATTAACGGTGACGTCGATAGCACCTTGTCCAATCCCCATAAATGGTGTTGAAATAAATAGGACCCAAGGATTTGACGTCATCATCATTAAACCTAGCCCAATGATGACCAATATCATGCTGGTAAAAATAACTTGCGACGTCGTAAAATAGCGCGCAATTTTTGTATAGAGTAAACTCGATAACACTGAAAATAGTAGGATAATGGTTGTCAAATAACTGATTTGACTAGCACCCATCCCATAGGTCTCACGCATACTTGGCCAAGCACTACCCAGTATAGAATCCGGTAAACCGAGTGAAATGTAAATGATAAAATTTATGATAACAAGTGCCGACAGGATAGGTTTTCTAGTCATCTTAACCTCGCAAAGGGAGATAGGTAATGAAATGCACCTATCATGATAAAAATAAAAACTGCCCGCTTTCGCTCGCAATTTATATAGGATGTATTCGCTACCTTATTTTGTAGAACCGCGTTTGACGATACCGTGAGGTAGAATCACGCGTTTCTCATCTACTTCTTCTTTATGCATCATCTTAGTCAATAGACGCATCGATACAGCACCTAAATCATATAAAGGCTGTTCAATAGATGATAAAGTTGGTCGCGTAAATTCAGTGATGACTGAGTTATTGGCTGTAATAATTTCAAAGTCTTCCGGTACATTAACACCGTTATTGACTAAACCGTTTAATAAGCCAACAGCAACTTCATCATCTGTTACGACAGCAGCAGTTGCGCCTGATGCTTTAACACGTTCAGCTAGTTTCATGCCATCATTGAAACTATAATTTGTTTCAAAGACAAGCCCTTCAGAGAAGGGTTGACCGCTTTCTGACAAGGCAGCTTGATAGCCAATCAGACGTTCTTTACCATTAATTGCATTGACCATAGGTCCTGCAACAAGGGCAATTTTTTGATTATTTTTTGCAAGTTCAAGCGTCACATCTTTAGTCGCTTGCTTATAGTCGATATTAACTGAAGGAATTTGACTTTCGTGATCTACTGCACCAGCTAAGACAATCGGTGTTCTTGTACGCGAAAATTCAGCACGTATCTTGTCAGATAAATCATGTGCTAGGAAGACAAGGCCATCGACCTGCTTAGCAAGAAGCGTGTTCACAACATTAATCTCTTTATCATCATCTCCATCTGAATTTGCGATGACAATATTATACTTATACATCGTTGCGATGTCATCAATGCCTCGGGCCAGACTTGCAAAATAACTATTTGAGATATCAGGTATGACAACACCAACTGTTGTTGTTTTTTTAGATGCAAGCCCACGCGCCACAGCGTTCGGGCGATAATCTAGGCGTTCAATGACGTCTAATACCTTACGACGTGTTGCTTCCTTAACGTTTTGGTTGCCATTCACAACGCGGCTGACTGTCGCCATCGACACTGCTGCTTCACGCGCGACGTCATATATTGTAATTGTTTCATTATCCATTTTTATTCTACTCCTCATTTACACCTTTTTCATGAAAATAATATTTTCATTTCATTTATATATTTTATCATTTTATGAAAAGGTTTTCAAGATATATTGCCTAAAATTTACATAAAAAATGACAGTCGGTCAAAAAATGCCCATTAAGTAAGGCTAAACAGCTGATATAGCTTGCCCTTAACTTGTTTGACTTCTGGGATTTTTCAATTAAAAGACGACTAGCTAATCCTTTAGCAACATTATTTTTGCCATCAAAAAAAGTCAATTGCTTGACTTTTTTGATCGTTTTAAACCGATAACAATGCCTGACAACGCCTACCGTATATTAGAGGAGTTGACTGTAACGGTTACTTAAACTAAACCTTGTGCTAACATCGCCTCGGCTACTTTTTTAAAGCCTGCGATATTGGCACCGGCTAGTAAATTATTTTCCAAGCCGAATTCTGCTGCCGTATCACGACAGTTTTCATAAATCATCTGCATAATTTTGTCTAACTCTTGATCCACATAATCAAAAGTCCAGGACAGTCTTGCTGAGTTTTGGCTCATCTCTAATGCTGAAACAGCAACCCCACCAGCATTTGCTGCCTTACCTGGACAATACGTTACCTGCTCAGCATGTAAGATATCCACCGCTGCAAGGGTCGTCGGCATATTCGCCCCTTCAGCAACGATTTTAACACCATTTTCGATCAGGCGTTTAGCCCCTTCGGTATCAATTTCATTTTGTGTCGCACATGGTAGTGCAATATCTGCCTTGACTTGATGTTGCCAAACTGACTCTCCTGCAACATAAGTTGCTGACGGTCTTGCTTTGACGTATTCAGTTAGGCGTTCACGTTTCACTTCTTTTATGTCTTTTAATAAGTCAAGATCGATCCCTTCTGGATCATAAATATAACCAGACGAGTCCGATGCAGTGACCACAAGGCCACCTAGGGCATGTACTTTTTCGATCGCATAAATCGCCACATTACCACTACCTGAAACCAGTACTGTCTTGCCCTTAAAACTATCGTCATTGTTTGCTAAGAGGTGCTTAACAAAGTAGACGAGGCCATAACCTGTTGCTTCTGTCCGAGCTAATGACCCACCAAAGGTAAGACCTTTGCCTGTTAGGACGCCTTGGTCATTGCCGCGTAAGCGTTTATACTGACCATAAAGGTAGCCAATTTCACGACCACCTACTCCGATATCACCTGCTGGTACATCTAAGTTTGGCCCAATATGACGATGTAATTCAGTCATAAAGCTCTGACAGAAGCGCATAATTTCACTATCAGACTTCCCTTTAGGATCAAAATCTGACCCACCTTTACCACCACCGATAGGTAGACCAGTCAAGGCATTTTTGAAAATTTGTTCAAATCCTAAAAACTTAAGGATAGACAGATTCACTGATGGATGGAAGCGTAAGCCACCTTTATAAGGCCCGATAGCTGAGTTAAACTGCACACGGAAGCCTCTGTTAATCCGCCATTCGCCTTGGTCATCCTGCCATGGCACACGAAACTGGAGCACACGCTCAGGTTCAGTTATCATATCTAAAATATGTTTTTCTGAAATTTCAGGATGCTTATCTAAAAAAGGCGTTAGATTTGCAAAAAACTCATCAATTGCTTGTAAAAATTCAACTTGACCTGGGTCTTTTTCATGAATTTTTGCTTGTAACTCAGTAATAAGGCTATGAGATTGTGACATGACAGTTCCTCTTTTTCTAAAGTATAAAGTAGCAGATAGGTCAATATTCAGTTAACAAATGCCTGACTGAATAAGATGACTATTTAATTATAGCACACTTGTCAAACATCTTATACATTTTTATCATTTATAATCGTTAGACATAGCAATTTTAGTCATAAAGTGGCAAAATAGAGGTATGACTAAACTACAAAAAATTACTGATTATCTCAATCAACAAGAATGGGATATGACCTTCATTACGAATCCAACTACTGTTAACTATCTAACAGGTTTTGCCATGGATCCACACGAACGTATCTTAGGCTTGATGGTATTCCCTGATCGGGAGCCAATCATGCTGACGCCCGAGCTTGAAGTCGAAAAAGCTAAAACTCATGTGAGCTTTGATGTCATCGGATATGCTGATAGCGAAAATCCGTGGGAAAAAATCGCGACTAAATTAAAGGGCTACCGGGTTAAGACAATCGCTGTTGAATTTGACCATCTTATTCTCAGTAAAAGTGATGGCCTCAAATCAGTCTTTAATGAAGTAACCTTTAAAAATTTAACACCATTGATCAATCAAATGCGCCTATTTAAGACAGCTGATGAGATTCAAAAGATGGTTGTTGCTGGTGATTACGCTGATAAATGCTTTGATATCGGCTTCAAGTTTGCGGCATCAGAAAAAGGTCTGACTGAGATGGATGTTGTGGCCAAAATCGAATTTGAAATGAAACGACAAGGTATTTCGGAGATGAGCTTTGATACCATGGTCTTGACAGGTGCCAGAGCAGCCAATCCTCATGGTGTCCCCGAAGCTGTTGCTATCCAAGAAAATAAATTATTACTTTTTGATTTAGGTGTCATGTCAAATGGCTATGCTTCAGATGCCTCTCGGACAATCGCAATCGGTCAACCTACTGACTTTGATCGTAAGATCTATGAGATTACACGTCAAGCACAGCAAGCAGCCTTAGACTTTGTCAAACCTGGTGTGACTGCCTTTGAAGTTGACAAGGTGGCACGTGATATCATTACAAAAGCGGGATACGGTGACTACTTTACGCATCGTACAGGACACGGTATCGGCATGGATGTCCATGAATACCCCTCTATCGGTGGCAGTGAAGATATTACGATAGAAACTGGCATGTGTTTCTCTGTTGAACCCGGTATTTATATCCCCAATCAAGTGGGTGTGCGCATAGAGGATTGTCTCTACGTGACCGCTACTGGGGCTGAAAGTTTGACCCATACGTCTAAGGATTTATTGGTATTTTAATGACTTGCCTTGTCACCACTGATAAAGTAGAGAAATAAAATCAGTATGGTAAAATTACTGAACAACCAGAAGATGTCAGAAATGATGACATCTTTTTTCATTGTCTTTATTTTGCGTCAATTTTATGCTAAAATAAGAAAGAATATACTTGAAAGGGAACAACTTATGAAAAAGAAATTATTGATGCTACTCACCTTGTTCATCACCTTATTGTCGATAACGAGTGTGAAAGCTGATGATAAACCAGTAAAAGATACCTATAAAATCGCCTCTGATTCGCTATTTGCACCATTTGAATTTCAAAACTCAGATAAACAGTATGTCGGCATAGATGTTGATTTACTCAAAGCAATCGCTAAAACCGAGAACTTTAAGATAACGATGGACTTCGTTGGCTTCCAAACTGCTGTTGACCAAACACAAGCAGGACATGCCGATGGCATGATCGCTGGGATGTCGATTACGGCTGAACGTAAAAATGTCTTTGACTTTTCAGATCCATACTTCACAGCCAATGCTAGTCTTGCTGTCAAAAAGACAACAACTGACATCAAATCTTACAAAGATTTAAAAGGAAAAACAGTTGGTGTCAAAAATGGAACGGCATCTCAAGCATTTATCGATAAAAATAAAGATAAATATGGCTATAAGGTCAAAGTCTTCGATGCTGCTGATACCATGTATCAAAGCTTAAACACAGGTTCAATCAATGCATTTATGGATGATGAACCTGTGGTCAAATATGCCATTATTCAAGGTCAAGAATTTGCAACACCCATCACACCTGAAAAAATAGGGGAGTATGGGTTTGCCGTTAAAAAAGGCGAGAATCCTGAGCTTATCTCGATGTTCAATGCTGGCTTAAAGAAAATTAAAGCCAATGGCCAGTATGATAAAATTGTTGCAAAATACATGGGAAATGACGCATCTGACGATAAAAAAGTAGATGAGTCAACGATGATTGGGATCATCAAAAACAACTGGCAACAACTGGCATCTGGACTTGGCTATACACTTGCGCTAACTTTGGTCTCATTTGTTCTTGCCTTGATCGTTGGGATTATCTTTGGGCTATTCAGTGTGTCACCTAGCAAATTCTTACGCGGCTTCACTAAAGTTTATGTTGACCTCGTACGTGGTGTGCCTTTGATGGTACTTGCCATCTTTATCTTCTATGGTATCCCTAACCTGTTTGAATCTATCACTGGTCAACCTAGTCCACTTAATGACTTTGCGGCTGGTATCATCGCACTGACCTTAAATGCATCAGCTTACATCGCTGAAATCGTACGTGGTGGTGTTAATTCTGTTGCGACTGGACAGATGGAAGCCTCACGTTCACTTGGTGTGCCTTATGTCAAAACAATGCAACGTGTCATCCTACCTCAAGCAGTTAAAATTACGATTCCAAGTTTGGTCAATCAATTTATCATTTCATTGAAAGACACGACAATCATTTCAGCTATCGGCTTAATTGAGCTCCTACAAACTGGTAAAATTATTGTTGCTCGAAACTTCCAATCATTTAAAGTCTATGGCTTGATTGCAATCATCTATCTCATTGTTATTCTCGCTTTGACAATCTTTGCGCGTCGACTTGAAAGGAATATGAAATAATGGCAAAACTAAAAATTGATATTACTGATTTACATAAATCTTTTGGCACTAACGAAGTCTTAAAAGGTATCTCAACTAAGTTTAACGAAGGCGACGTTGTGTGTATTATTGGCCCTTCTGGGTCTGGTAAGTCAACTTTTCTTAGAACGCTTAACGGCTTAGAAGAGATTACCTCTGGTAGTGTTATCGTTGACGGCTATGATTTATCTAATAAAAAGACCAACCTTAACCAAGTACGTCAAGAGGTTGGCATGGTTTTCCAACAGTTCAATCTATTTCCAAATATGACGGTGATTGATAACATCACTTATGCCCCACTTGAACTTAAAAAAATGACTAAATCTGAAGCCCATACCAAAGCGCTTGATTTGCTGGAAAAAGTGGGCTTGTCTGATAAGGCTGATGCCATGCCTGAAAGCTTGTCTGGTGGTCAAAAACAACGTGTTGCCATTGCTCGCGCACTGGCTATGGACCCTGATCTCATGTTGTTTGATGAACCAACATCAGCACTTGACCCAGAAATGGTAGGCGATGTCTTAGAAGTCATGCAAGATTTAGCTAAAGATGGTATGACCATGTTGATCGTTACCCACGAGATGGGATTTGCTCGTAAAGTGGCCAACCGCGTCATCTTTACAGATGGTGGCCAGATTTTAGAAGATAGTACACCTGATCAATTATTTGATAATCCGCAACATCCACGTTTGAAAGATTTCCTAAACAAAGTCTTGAACGTTTAAGCGATGCAACACTAAAAAAGTCCTTGATGATCGTTATCATCAAGGACTTTTTTTAGTTCAATAGACTAGCAGCAGCTTCATCAATGATGACAATCACATCATCATGTTGTTGTAAGACTGAAGCAGGTAGGCTTTCGGTAACTTCCCCTTCAATCATGCCTTTTACTGCTTCGGCTTTTTCATGACCCCAAGCCATCAAAATCAAAGTTTTAGATTTTAGAATACTTGCAATTCCCATAGACACAGCTTGTTTTGGTACATCTGCTTCATTAGCAAAATAACGTGAATTAGCTTTGATTGTACTTTGCGTTAAGTCTACAACGTGCGTTGTCACATCAAATGATGTACCTGGTTCGTTAAAGCCGATATGACCATTTTGACCAATACCCAGGATTTGCAAGTCGATGGGATGGGCATCGATAATTTCGTCGTATGCTTTCACTTCTTTATCTAAATCAGCAGCCTTACCATTTGGTAAGAAGTTTGCTTTAAAAGGTTTTTCATTAAAGAGATGTTGACTCATGAAATAGCGATAAGATTGTTCATCTGATCCGTCAAGGCCAACATACTCATCTAAGTTGATAGATGTTTTATCTGTAAAATCAAGATCACTATTAATAATTTGATTATAAAATTCAACTGGTGTTGAGCCTGTAGCTAAGCCAAATGTTTTAGCACCTGCTGCCATTTTTTCTGATACTATATCCAGGCCGATTTTAGCACCTTCAAGTTGATTTTTAACTGTTATGACTTTCATTATTTTCTCCTCTAAATAAATGAATGAATATGCTTTATTGGTATAGACCAATTGTATTCCTTTTCTGTCCATTTGTCAAGCATTAACCTCCCAAAAATGTTATAATTTTAACTATGAATATTGAAGACTTTAATTTTGATTTACCAGAAACACTCATCGCTCAGACACCACTTGAACATCGTTCTGAAAGCCGTTTATTAGTTATTGATAAGACAAAACAGACGATGGCAGATAAACATTTTTTTGATATTATCGACGAATTAAACAGTGGCGATACACTCGTCCTAAATAATACACGTGTCTTACCTGCCCGCCTCCATGGTCAAAAAGCTGATACAGGTGGCCATATCGAGCTATTGCTCTTAAAGAACACTGTCGATGATACTTGGGAAGTCCTTGCAAAACCTGCTAAAAAGCTTAAAAATGGAACTATGATCACCTTTGGTGATGGCCGCTTAACAGCTACAGTAGTCGATGACTCCTTAGATCATGGTGGCCGGATCGTCACCTTTACTTATGATGGTATCTTTTTAGAAGTACTTGAGAGCCTAGGTGAGATGCCACTTCCCCCTTATATCCATGAAAAATTAGCCGATCAAGGTCGCTATCAGACTGTCTACGCCAAAGAAAACGGCTCTGCTGCTGCACCAACTGCTGGCTTACATTTCACAGACGACTTACTTGCGCAAATCAAAGCCAAGGGGGTTAATATCGCTTGGGTTACCTTGCATGTCGGCCTGGGAACTTTCCGTCCTGTCAGCGTCGATAACATAGAAGAACACGATATGCACAGTGAATTTTATATTCTACCCCAAGAAACAGCTGAAATCATTAATGAGACAAAAGCTGCTGGAAAACGTGTTATCGCAGTTGGTACAACATCTATTCGGACACTGGAGTCTGTCGCAAAGAAATTCGATGGACAAGTTCAGGCAGATAGTGACTGGACAAATATCTTCATCAAACCAGGCTATCAGTTCCAAGTGGTTGATGCCTTCTCTACTAACTTCCATCTACCGAAATCAACTCTGGTCATGCTAGTTTCTGCCTTTGCTGGCCGCGAGTTTGTCTTATCAGCCTACCAGCACGCAATAGATGAGCATTATCGCTTCTTCAGTTTTGGGGATGCCATGTTTGTCAAATAAGCAAAAAGAAAAAGCAACAGACGATCATCAATCGTCTGTTGCTTTTTGAGTTACCAGTTAGGGATCGTCTCATAGTGGTATCTTGCTAGTCTAGCATGACTAGTCAAATCGACCTACCAAATTTCGCTTACCGATTTTTTGCTTTATTTTGTCGATCGGTAATTGGGCAAAGATGATGGCCATAAATACCAGGAGACAGCCCAGTAGTTCTCGGATAGTTAATCGGTCTCCTAAAATCAGAAATCCTGCCAGTAGCGAGAAGACAGCTTCCAGACTCATAATCATAGAGGCAAGAACTGGTTGTACGTGTTTTTGCGCGATGATTTGCATGGTATAGCCGATACCAGCTGAGATGACACCAGCGTATAGAATAGAGACTTTAGCTGACATGATGCCTGAGAAATCTAGCGGTTCAAAGAAAGGCAGGAAAATCAGTGCGATCAGACCCGCTACAAAAAACTGCGTAATGGCAAAATAAATAGGATCTACCTTGGGTAGGAAATAATCGATAATCAGGATTTGACAGGCAAAGCCAATCGCGCAAAAAAAGACATAGACATCACCAGATTGGATGCTGAATCTACCATCTGTCAAACAAAGCAGATACATACCAACTAGCGCTAACAGCACACTAAACCAGACGTGCTTGGCAACTTGTTGCTTAAATAGCAAGCCAATCAAGGGAATGATGATGATGTAAAGCGTTGTGATAAAGCCTGCCTTACCAACAGTTGTCTGCTGGATACCGATCTGCTGTAAGAAACTAGCGACAAATAACAGGGCACCACAAAGGCTACCAGCTAATAAAGAGAGGCGTCGTTTTGCAGTCGGCATCTTTTTCTCACTGAAAAAATAGGCACACGGTAAGATAGCGATGGCACCCAAAAAGTAACGACTTGCGCTAAAGGTGAGCGGGCCTACATCACGCGCACCTGATTTCTGAGCAACAAAGGCAATCCCCCAAATGAAGGCTGTTAGCCCTAATAATAAGCTCGACTCAAGTTGTTTTTTTGTCATTATCTTAAGCTCTACTTTCTATTACATAATCATGCTTGATTTGGATAAAGGTTTGAATTAACTGGAGTATTTGGAATAGCCTAGCACGGACTTCAAATTCTTCCCTTGTTTTTGGTAGCTCACTGGCACGATAGTGCCTTAATATCTCTTCAGTTTGTGCCATCAGTGCCTTACCATTATTATCACGCGCATAGGTGTCACTAATGGCCTTAAAAAGCTGTTCTAGTGATTGAAACTGTTGGTCTTGACCGGTCATATCGATCTGAATCAAAATTTCAGTTATTTCCCGAAAGAGTTCAACCTGTGTCGCTCTCATGGTCAAATAATCATAACTACCACTGGTATTCCCACTCAGTTTATTATCCATATGTCTTCTAGCGATCACCAAACTATCCAGGATATAGCCTTCTAAATCTTCGACCTTATGTAAAAAATGTGTCTGCTCTATTTTTTTATCCATGATAAAACTTAAGCGCTTAAAGAGATCCCGAAAATGGTGCTCAACGCGTTTTTCTCGTGCAGTCAATTCATCCTGAAAATTAGGCATCTTCCAGTTGACGATAAAAGCAAGCGATATGGCGATAAAGTTCAGTAAAAATTCATTTAACAAAAGGGATGTCGTAATCTGAGGTGCAACTAATAGGTGCGTCACCAAAACAGCGTTTGGTGCGATTGCCTCAGACATACCCCAGGCAGCGGAACACGGAATAAAAACTAACAAAAAGAGACTAAAGATAAGGACGTGATGACCGAGTAGATTAAACAGTATCGTTGACAGCAGCATGGCAAACAAAAAATTTAAGAGGCGATTTTTACCGCTCTTAAACGTTGATTTCTTTGTATTCGTGACACTCAAAATGGCGATAACACCTGCTGCCGTCGCGTATTCTAAACCAAGCAGATCTGCTATAAAAATCGCTAAGCTGGCTGCAATAACTGTTTTAACCGTCCTAGCACCTATCTTAAATCCTTTAGGAAAAATTATCATAGTTTATTATAACATACTGAGCTTACTTGCTCAGTCAAAGCGGACCCGTTTGACTTACAGCTGATAGGATAGCCAATCAAGCTTTTTATCTGCTGACGCCTGACAATAAAAAAGACAAGCCTTTCCTCGTTTATGAGGCGCTTGTCTATTATCTTTAGTTACGCACTTGCTTAATAGAAGGACACTTTTTCTTTTAAGCCAAGATTATAGTCATGTTCATAATCATAGAGCGGGGTCGGGAAAATCCCATCAAAGTAAGAGGTACAGATTTGATCTCCCAAGCCAATACCAGCTTTAAGACCGTCTATTGATAAGAAATGTAGGGTATCTGACCCTATAATCTCATTGATCTCTGCTACAGAATGATTGGCAGCGATTAACTCCTGACGTGTTTGAATATCAATCCCGTAGAAACAAGGATAGGCAAGCGGTGGACTGGCAATCACAACATGGACTTCTGCTGCCCCCGCTGCTTTAAGTAAGGCAACGATTCGCTTCGATGTCGTTCCCCTAACGATCGAATCATCCACCATAACTACGCGTTTGCCTTCAACAACACTACGAACACCTGATAGTTTCATCCGAACCCCTTGCTCACGAAGTTCTTGGGTTGGCTGAATAAAAGTGCGCTGGATATATTGGTTTTTGACCAAGCCCATCTCATAAGGCAAGCCTGATTCTTCTGCAAAACCTGACGCTGCTGATAGTGACGAGTTAGGTACCCCCACGACGATATCCGCTTCGATATGTGGATTCTCTTTGGCTAACAGTCTACCCATATTTTTTCGGGCAGTGTGAACATTCACCCCATAGATATTACTATCCGGACGGGCAAAATAAATAAATTCCATGCTACAAATTTTAAGATCAACTTCATTTGTGTAGGTATCGATATGAACACCGGCATCATCGATTGTCACAACTTGACCTGGCAAGACGTCTTGCACAAATGTCGCACCTACGACGTCCAAACCACACGTTTCACTGGCAATGACATAAGCCCCATTGGCCAACTTGCCGATAGCCAGTGGTCTAAAGCCATTTGGATCAAGTGCAGCAATAATTCGATCCTCAGTGATCAGTAGGTAGGCAAAGCCACCCTTAACTGTGTTAAGCGCTGACTTGACATTATCCATTAGATTCGGTGACAAGCCACGACGAATTAAATGCATCAAGATTTCAGTATCTGAGTTACTGTGAAAAATAGCCCCTTTTGACTCCAAATCCCGCTTTAAAGTGCGTGTATTTGTCAGATTACCATTATGGCAAAGTCCCAGCTGAGCATCATGGAAATTAAAGAGAAAGGGTTGTACATTATCGATAGAGGCAGATCCTGCTGTCGCATAGCGAACATGACCAATGGCCGCATTTCCTGCTAATCGGTCAAAGTTTTTCTCATCTTTGAACACATCTGACAGCAATCCCAAGTCTCGGTGTCCCTTAAGGTGACCGTTATTATTTGCGATAATCCCTGCACCCTCTTGCCCTCTATGCTGTAAGGCATGTAAACCAAAATAAGTCAATTTTGCTGCATCAGGGTGGCCCCATACACCAAATAAGCCACATTCTTCATTAAGTGATTTTACTTCGTAAGTCATTTTACACCATTCTTTTAATTTTCTGGCACTTCAGGGTACTTTTTTTGACTGGGTCAATCAAAGCTTTAGAAATATCTCATGTATCTTATTCTACACTTATCATTTGGTGAAAAATAGTAAATTCCACTACTTTTAGTAATAACAAGTAGCTATCGTTCGGTTTTTGTGACACTTTAATCCTTTTTCCAAGCTACTTATTCGTTTAGGCGCACGACTTTTCTTATTTGATCAGGGTATGACTGCACTGCGCTTCATTAATCGACACCCTTAGATAACTGATAATCGTCCCAAAACGTCGGTTTTTGCTACTGATTAAATCAAAAAAAGAGCCCTTAGACTCTTATATCAGGATAATAAGCAACAGGCGGTATAGGTTTTTTCCCTTTGCTATGAATTAGTAACTTGCAGGATAGCTGTCAGTGCACTTCTATAAAAAAAAGTATGGGTCTATATTTCCCATACGATTTATTATAGCGTTTTATTACACAGCAAAGAGAAGCAGGAAAATAAGAGGTAAGATGAGCATCAAGACAATCAGAATGGCATATGTCTTTTTCTTTGCATTAACGATGGCGATGAATTCCCTGATAAAGGCAGGAATTCGATAATAAAGGGCAGTCTTACCACCATACCCTTGTGCATCTAAGCCTAACGATTTAGCAAAAATAGCTGCACGTAAGACATGATAATCAGAGGTAAAGAAAGAAAAGGGGTTTTCCTGGATGAGTGCCGATGAGAAGACGAGATTTTCATAAGTCGTACGACTTTTATCTTCTAACAGCGTCCGATGCTCTGGAAAATGCAATTCTGATACCGCATAGGCTCGCATGGCGCTTGCTTCTGATTGTTTCTCATCAGCCCCTTGTCCTCCAGAAAAAATGATGATTGTTTCTGCTTGCGCTAACCTGACTGCTTTTTCAATTCGAGCAGCCAATAGTTTACCAACCTGATCACCATTTACCAAGCCAGCACCTAATACGACAAAATACTGTTTGTTCTTGCTTTGTAATGGGGCTTGCTTCGCATAAATTAGACTAGACACTAGAAATACCACAAAATTCCAAATCATGAAGGGTAAAAACAAGCCATAAAAGACGCTAAAATATTTGAGCCAATCATATTCCTCTGGGAGTACAACTAATGCATTCGTTAGTCTACCGATTAGGAAAAACGCAATTACTGATAAGGGCAGGAGTAAATTCCCTAGACTATGATTTTCCAAACGCCATACTTTGATACTTTCAACAATCAGTAAAATAAATAAGACGATCCCGCCAACAAACAATAGGATAAGCCCGAGGATAGCTTCGGTGATTAATACTTTATCCCATCTCAATAATAAAAACAGGAGATTAATCGTGATGAATGACATGACTAGTAACAAAATAAAACGTGAGCCCGTTTTTAAAGTACGTAACTCCGTTTTAAGTTGCCTAACATATAAAAATCCAGTAATTAGTGTGATCGTCGTACTGATCCCCAATATACTCAATAAAATTGACACGCGCTAACTACCCACTTCTTTCCTAAACTTCAGCAGTCTCAGAATCCTCATCTAAATGTAACTTACCTGTTTCCTGGAACAGTTTGTACATGGCATCTATCTCTGCTTTAAACTCGGTTAGCATGACAGCTTCATCAACTGTTTTGATAATCTTGCCTTTTTTAAAGAGCATACCTTTACCTGCACCACCTGCAAGACCGATATCTGCCTCACGCGCTTCACCAGGACCATTTACACCACAACCCAGAATGGCAACCGTTATCGGTGCTTTAATATTATCGATATAAGCTTCTAACTCTTCTGCTATCGGGATTAAATCAATTTCAATACGACCACAGGTTGGACATGAGACAAGCGTCGCTGCATTATCGATCAAACCAAATGATTTCAAAACTTCACGGCCGACTTTGATTTCTTCACGCGGATCTGCAGATAATGAAATACGCATGGTATCACCGATACCTAATGAGAGTAATGCCCCCATGCCTGCTGCTGATTTTACGGAGCCAGAGAACAAGGGACCTGCTTCTGTAATCCCAAGATGAAGCGGATAGTCAAAGCGTTCTGCGGCTAATCTATAGGCTTCTAGTGCCAATTCAACATTTGATGCCTTCATAGAGATGATAATATCGTGAAAATCTAGTTCTTCTAATATTTCCACATGTTCAATCGCTGATTCCAACATACCTTGAGCTGTTGGATAGCCATATTTTTGCAAGAATTTTTTTTCTAAAGATCCCGCATTAACCCCAATACGAATCGGAATGTTACGTGCTTTACAAGCTTCTACAACCTTTGCCACACGGTCTTTACGACCAATGTTACCAGGATTAATCCGAATCTTATCAACACCAGATTCGATCGCTTGAAGGGCCAGACGGTAATCAAAATGAATATCTGCCACTAAAGGGATATTAATCTGAGCTTTAATCTCTTTAATCGCTAGGGCAGCTTCCATATCTGGTACAGCAACACGTACCAGTTGGCAACCACTTTCCTCTAGCTGATGAATCTGTTCGACAGTTGCTGCCACGTCCTGTGTTTTCGTCGTACACATGGACTGTAAGATGACCTTGTTACGGCCACCAATGACAACTGCGTTCTCGCCACTGCCTACCATGACAGCGCGCGTTTTTCTTCTATGTGTTAAAGTCAAAACTCGACCTACTTTCTTTATTTGACAACTACTAGTCGTACCTCTTAAATTATATCAAAAAAACACCTGTTAAAGTTTACAAGTGCCTTACTATTTGATGAGAAAAACTAGAAAATTCACTTAAACTCATGCTAATATGTCTTACTCTGCAAAGGAAAATGTTAACCTAATATTTTTATCAATTGCGCTAAATAGTGCTTGATAGTAGGCCTTTGCCGCATTATTCATTTGATCCTTATACTGCTTCAAATAGTCTTTTTGCTTAGCATTAGACAATTTTTTTGTGACCAGTTCCCCTGTATCAATATCAGAAGTAGAGTAGCTCAACAACTCACCACTCGCATCATATAGCTGATAAGGCGCTGTTTTATCTAAAGCGATACCAATCACGTCATACTTTGGTACTGTAATCTTGTAGCTGTTCTCACTTAATTTAGCCACGTCAACTGCTTTTTTGATCCCTAACTTTGCCTCAAAATTCAGGATGATGACTGCTTTTTTCTCAGTAAGTGGAATGCCGATTTTAGTCCAAGGAATCGTTGTGTTGTTTGCTTTCGTCTCGATCGATTGCACACCAACATTTAAAAAGACGGTCTCATTGGCTTGCTTAATATATTTAACTAGAGAATATGATTGCTTATTCTCTTTCTGCTTATAAGCACCGGCATTAATCACTGAGAACACAAGGAAGCCAACCGCCACTAAAATTAACCAGCCTAAGGCAACCTTTAGCGTTAACATTTTTTTAAACCCCTTTAATAAAAACATCTGTTCAATCCCCTTTGACTACCTTAAAAATAATAACGCCTGCTGCTATCAGTGCAAGTAAAGGATTAAGAAATCCTAGTCCTATTGTTAATATAATTGCTAAAATCAGAATGCCCTTGTTCATCCTCGTCCTTTCTTGTCCTTAGAAATAGTGTCATGATACACTGAGATATCGATGAATAGACTTCATATCTGTTATCCTTAAAAAAACTAACAGCTCTATTATATCATGATTAACTTGATTTCAAAATCAAGTCGTTTTCAGCACCTTTTCTGGAGCAGTATGATAGTCAGCTAATGACTGCTACAAAATAAAAAAAAGCGACTTTACTTAACCTAAGTTAAACAAAATAGCGCTTTTAATATCTGTTATTGAATGGTTGCTAAGATAACAAAGTTTAAAATGAATAACACATCGATGACCCAGATAACTGGACTCACTTCTTTTGCTTTACCTTTAGCTACTTTGATGATTGTGTAGAAGATAAACCCTGCGGCGATACCGTAAGATTAGAACTTAAAAAATTATATTTTTGTTTTGATTATACCGCTATTATAGCATATATAAAAGCAAAAATCTATCAAAATAGGTGTTGGAAAGCCGTAAGTTTGCTTAAATTTGAAACAAAAAAACATCTCAATTCACATCAAGATGTTTTTTTAAAGGAGTTTGTAATTATGAAAAAAGTATGTTACTAATTTTGGGGTAAGTACAGTATACAAATAATGGCTTAATGTAAGCTTAAATTTCATTTACTCTTTATATCAGACAAATAACTAGAATTATCAATTAAATACTGTCTTGTCATAGGCTGCAAGCCATAAGAAAGTCCTGTAGTCAATCCACCTAATCTATTTGAATATATTACACCGAGTTTAGTTAATTTTGTTAAGGATGCATCTCCCCAGACATTGAAATTGTACGTATCATTATCAAAAATTAAGTAAACTATCCTTTTCTCAGAATCTGTTAAAGTCATCATTATATTATTAAAACCCTTTTTTACTCTTTTATTTTCTAAATATATTTTTAACCTCTCAAGTATTTTCTCTAAAAAATTTATAAGTACAATTGATGCTATCCTAAAATCTTAGAGTCGATATTGTATAATTTATACAGAAGGAAGAAACTATGCAAAAACGATACTCAAAAGATTTTAAAGAAACAATTGTTGACTTATATCAAACAGGTCAATCGGTAGCTCATCTAGCTAAAGAATATGGTATATCTCCTGCAACCATCTATAAATGGATTGACCTCTATTCAAAGCCTAATGACAACTCAATATCAAAATCTGACTATCTTGAACTAAAAAGACAGCTAACACAGGTTAAAGAGGAACGAGATATCTTAAAAAAAGTATTGACCATATTCGCAGAGAAAATGAATTGAGTGCTGTGGATATGACGCAAACAATACAAATTTTAGCACTCAATATCAGATTAAGTTGTCAATTACTTGGTGTTCCAGAGTCAAGTTATTATAAACGAATCAATCATCTCCCGTCCAAAACCCAATTAAGACGTCAAGAGTTATCCTTGAAGATTGGTCAGCTATTCAAATAGAATCGAGCTATCTATGGTGCACCTAAAGTTCATCAACTGTTACTTAAGCAGGGAGAAAAAATTGGCATAAAACTTGTTCAAAAATTGATGAAGGAGCTCTCTTTGAAGTCCCTCGTCACTAAAAACTTCAAACCAGCACACACTTCAGTTAACACCATTGACCGTCAAAATATGGTGTTAACTGAACCTATAGCGAAGAACAAGGTCTGGTCAACTGACATTACTTATATCTCAACTAGCAAAGGCTGGTGCTACCTCTCAACCATTATGGACCGCTATACTAAACAAATTATTGCTTGGGATTTAGATAAACATATGACTGTTAAGTTATTCCAACGTACCTTGAAGAAAGCTATTGTGTCTCAAGGAGAGACGAGCTCAATTATCTTGCATTCTGATCAGGGAAGTCAATATACAAGCAATGAATATCAAACGTTAGTTGAGGATCATGGCATGGCTCACTCATTTAGCAGAAAAGGCTATCCTTATCATAATGCTACCCTTGAATCGTGGCATGGACATTTAAAGAGAGAATGGACTTACCAATTTAAGTACAGAAATTTTGAAGAAGCCTATCAAAGCATTTTTTGGTATATTGAAGCTTTTTACAATTCAAAACGCATTCATCAAAGTTTAGGATATTTAACTCCTAATCAGTTTGAAAAGATGACTGCTTAATTTAAGAGAATTTATACTATTTCTACTCTAAGAACTTGACATAATGTCAGAGTCTTTAAATTTACTTTCATTGTCTTCATATAATTTCTCTATCAAGTACGAATAATTGTACACATACTCTTCAAAAGAAAGTTCTTTTCTTCTAAACTGCCATTATATCTTGCTCTCTCTGAATCACTCTCATCAGCTTTTAAAAGGTATCTTTCCATGTTCTATTCTCTTTTAGATATTTCAAAATTAAATACTAATCTTATATTTAAATACAATATATCTTGTATTATTCTTTATCCAATCAACTTTATTTATTTTATCTGTTTCTTTACAATTTATTAGCTCTTGTTCACAATCTTCACTTTGAAAATATACATTAATATCATTAAAATTCATCATGGATTTAGTAAAATTATAATAAACTACCTTATGTTTTCCACCAAATCCTTTATGTACCTTTTTATATACTCGTCTAACTATTTCACAGTTTTGAATTTCTAGAAAAAACATGCACTCATCATTTTCAAGTTCTTTAATAATATCTTCATAATATAAAATTCTATATTTTTCTATTGTCATTGCATCACCGCTTTCTAATTTAATTATAATACAATAAAAAAGCTAAAGCAATTAACCTTTAGTAATAACATATAATCAGTCTGTTTGATCTTAATTATATGCTATAATATACTTAAATAAAATAGATAGAAGAATAACAATGACTGATAATGACTATAATGTTGCTATTACCGAATTAACCACATTGCTAAAAAAATCTAATCTTGTTACCCTAAAAGAATACAATGAACTAGATAATAAAGAAAATTTAATTCTGTTTAAAGAAATAGAAAAAAATACTTTTAGATTCCTCTTAGAAGAAAACAAAATAAATTCTAATTTAAACGCACTTTTTAAAAAAAATGATGAAAAAGGCAGAATTTTATATAGTGGTTTTGATGTATTTCGTGAAATTTTTAAAATACCAAAAGAGGATATAATAAATCATATCCTTATAAAAACAACTAATTATAAAGGTATTCATAACTATCGCTATGACTATGATATTACTATTGCCATATCTGATTACAAACTAATTTTTTAATTAAATAAAACTCCTTACCATTTTTTTAGGGTAAAGAGTTTTATTATGCCACCAACTTCATTTCCAACAATTCTTTTTCATCGTATAATACATTTACTAACATATAAGCAAACTGTTTGACTTGATTTTCTTTAAAACTTTGCAATGCAATTCCTTTGTCAACATGACTAAACGCTTTGCTAAATAAGTAACTTAGCATGCTGTCATACATGTCAGCTAAAACTTTAAATATCATCACAACTTGTTTGAGCGCTATATACTCGTTCTTCTATTCCATCTTTTGCAACCATTCCAGCTATTTGTACTGTGTCTTTTTCTAATTCTGTCTTGTTCATTCTTTAGTTTTCCTTCAACTAAAGAACCCCACTTATATTTTTTAATCTCCCATTTAAAAACATTTACAACATATGTTACTATTTATTTTATTGCTTCGTTCATATCATCGTCTAGTTTAGTCATTTTCTTATCTAATTCACTCATGTTGCTTTCTAGCAAATCAGCTTGAATATTTGAAATTTGTAGACCCATTTTCAAAGTCTTTAAAAATTCTTCGTTTAGTAGTTCTTTTTCTGTTTTAGTCATATTTATATTATCCTTTTTTCTATTATATTAGTTAAACAACTTATCAACTATTAATTAAGCTGCTTTTTTATCCAATTTTTCTTTATCAACATTTAGAACTTTAACTTTGCTATCAGCTGTTTTTGTCATGTGTTGTTTAAGTGTAATCATTTCCATTTTCTTATATTCCTTTTTCTATTTAAACAATTTGTCTAATTCATTATTTGTTTTCGTATGTGTATGCAAGTAAATGATATTATTTTGCTTGCAATCATCTACAAGTTTAATCGCTTCATTGTCTTCAACTGTTGCTTTATATTCTTTTTCCATTTTGGAATACTCAGTCACATCAGCTTCAGCAAATCCGATTTGTTGATCAAGCACAGTCATAAACTTGAAATAGGTTCTATTTTCCATCTGTAAATAAGGCGAAAAGTTCGATGGTTGTTCTTGTAACCCTGTTTCATAACGCCAGAACATTTCTTTTTTGCCTTTAATTTTCCTTTTAAATTCTCGTCTTATATAGGTGCTATTACGATATTTCTAAAACTCAAGCATGAATTGTGATCTTAGTTCATCACTTGCTAATTCAGCATCACTAATATCATTTTTTAGTTTAGAAATATCTAATTCTATTTCAATCCAAATTGATTCAGATCTAAGATTATTTCTATAGTTGTCTCGTAGCTCATTTTTGAATTCACTTGTCGCTAACATGAATTTTGTAACATTATGTTTAGCCTTCAAAACATCCACAAAACTTTTCATTTTCTTAACTTCGATGTCATCCAGCAATCTTTTCTTATTACCATTTCATCACTATCTGCTTGATCATCATTAGCTGCATCGCAATAATAATCTGGTGCATCAACTTCTTTTACTTTTAATTGCTTTAAGCAAAAACTAAACACATTTTTCAAACTTGATGCAACATCATCTTTATAGTAGCTTCTGAAAGTTGAATCAATATTTTTCATTTCATCCACTTCATTTAAGTTTTTGATGTTGCTAGTGATCCCAGCTGCTTTAAGCCAATTTAAGCGTGTAAATGACATGACTTTCACATCATCATCTAAACCAACAATATATTTTTTTAACATTTTCAAGGCAATGATGTTATGAATTTTTATGTTATTAGCGTTAGCTTTGTAGTAACCTTTTCAATCATATCAGCTTGACTTATTTCTTGTGATCGCTTGCTACCAATTTGAAAGTGTGCTTTGTTGCTTCTATTACCTTTAACATATTCAACTGATTGATATTGCTTAAGCAATTCTGTAATTATTCCATTTTTAGTATTGCTCTGTAACTTACCTAATTTCTGAAGTTGTACTATCCATTTTTCTTTAATGATGTCTTTAAACTCATCATCATAAAATAATTCTTCTAATGTAATTTGCATATTTCGTTTTTCCTTATTTGTTTATTTTTATTTTTATTTTTTAAAAATTGTCGAGTGTTTTTTAAATATAATTAACTTTTTAATTAATACCTAATCTAATATACCATTTCATAATAATTTGTCAACTCACTCAAATATATATTGTGGTTTGGAAATTATAAGGCACAATATATAGTGTTAATTATTTTAAATTAAATTGTATATCTATCTACTTATATTGCCAAAAAGTTTTCAAAATGGCCAATTTTTTGGGGGTAAATTTACAAATTAATTTAAATATTTATTCTCCTAATAATAAACCCAGAGCGACATGCCCAATGGCCCTCAAAAATAGCTTTTTTGTAAATTAATTTTAATTGTTGTGATTGAAAATAGGTGTACATCAGTATTGTATATAGATAACTATAAGTATAATTTACTTGTATATATATATAAAATTATAGGTGTACATTGGTTTGGTATAAGAATAAATATATACTAAACTGATATAAAGATATAATTCAAGATCCAAAAACCCACAAAATAATACTTGATATTATATATTCGCTATAGAGTTTTCGATAGAAAAGCTCGTTATAGCACCAATCACCGTAAGGTGTGCGGTAGGCATTTGAACTGTTTAATAGATAGTATGATTGATAGTTGAATTTGAATATAAAAAAACCAAAAATATCAGTTACGATAATTTGGTCTTCTTGCTATTTAACTATATTATATACTTAACATCGTAAGTAATTTCATTGAGTTTTTTAAATATTCAGATGCCCTATCTCTTCCATAAAGACCATCATAAGAAAAGTTAGGAAACATACTATAAAAATTGTTGATTTTTTCCATAATTTCATCTTTTTCTTTTCGATAATATATCTCATTAATTGTTTGAAAAGAATCATCACAAAATAGTAAAAAATCATCTCTACCTTGTCCATCCATAAATTTTTTATAGCCATTTCCGTTGTCGATTTTAAGACATATAGCATATACTACAATTACAAAATCAATAAAGATATAATCTTGATTATTCTGATAATTCTTTTTAGTTCCTATAACATTAATTAACGCATATAATCTTTCAATATCACGCATACTAAGATTAAAATAGTCAATAGAATACTTAGTAAAATCATGTAATAATAAATTGGAATCATCACTATATTTTCTATCGATATATTTATCTTTATCAATATTTGGTAATGAAAATTCAAAATCAAAAAACCTATTTAAGTATTTATAGCCATTAAATCCTTGTCCGTATAATGATTTAATAGTATGCTCAAGTTCATTCTTGTTAGTACCAAATAAAAATACGACATCATCATGAGTGAAAAAGTGCTTAACAACCTCTAATAATTCAACTGCATAGGATGGCTTACATCTATCTAGTTCATCAACTATAATTAGTATTCTTTTTTCTGTAATACTTGACAATAATTGTAATAAACTATTTACTGCTTCTTTTTGAGAACCTACTGAAGTTATTTCAAGTGTATCATCTACTTTTTTATCATTTAAATCTATAAAACCACCCGAAATTATTTTTATTCCTCTTCTTAATCCATCACCAGTAAATTTCTTGAATTTATTATTTATCTCATCTTTAACATCATTTATTTTATCTTCATAGTCCTTTTCAGATGCTATCTTCATCAATAATTCACTAATCAGTGATTCCATTGGATTGTTGTATAAATCATGTTCCCATGAATTAAAATAAAATAAAAAATATTCTTTCTTAAAAGTATCTACCATATTTTGATATGAAGTTCCTCTATAATCAATATATTCTTTTGTACTAGAGATATACTCTAACTGCCTTAAAAAAACTGACTTCCCAGTCCCCCAAGCACCATCTATGTTTAATATCATTTGCCCTTCAATACCATTAATGAAATTAATGAGTGCATACAAGTTTTCATTTCGGTTTAGTAAATCTTTCTTAAATAGGTCTGATATTTGACCATCATCAGCTGTGTTTGTATCTTGTCTCTTCATTTTTTCACCTCATATAATTATGTCTATTTAAATAATTATACCATTTTTGAACCTAGTAATTTACTACATTTAAAACTGCAAAATACCTGATAAAACTTGAATTTTACAAGTGAGATAATGGTGAAATAGTTTTCTGAATTTGCTCATTAACGACTTGCTCATTTGTTATCTGTTTAAGGTATATCTCAGTTGTCTTAATTGATTCATGCCCAATATTTTTTGAAACTTGATAAATAGGAGTACCTAGACTTAGGCTTTTGATAACATAATAATGTCTAAAAGTATGCGGTGATGCCCTCACACTATCCCTAACACCTGCTTTAATTGCTGTGTATTTTATCATTTTTTGAAAAGATGATACTGCATCTATCTTATTCTTATACTGATTAATGAAATAATAATCAGACTCCTTGCTATTTTTTGCTAGGATTTCTTTTCTTTTTCGTTCATATTTCAGCATCAGTTTTCTTAATTGGGGTGATATAGGCACTATACGCCATTTGTTGCCCTTACCATGAACCTTTATACAATTATCTTGAACATCATCAAACAACAAGCTTGTAAGCTCCCCTATCCTTATCCCTGTATCAACTAACATTGAGATGACAAGTTTATTTTTAATTGCTGTGTATGATGCACCTTTCCAATAGCCTATCATTTTCAAAACCTCGTTGTCATTAAAGACTGTAAAAACTGCTTTTTCATTTTTTAATAGTTTAATACTTCGAGATGGATTTACTTTTATATAACCTTCGTCAAGCGCATAATCAAAAAATGGTTTTAATGTTTTCAATTTAGTGTTAACGGTCGATGATTTTCTACCCCTGTCGATTTCAAAAATAATGTAAGATTGAATATGTACCTTTTTTATTTTTTCAAGATCATTGATTCCAAATTCACTATATAAATAATTAATTAACACATTTAGAATTATTGATTTTGCTTTGATTGTTTGAGCGCTGTAATTTCTTATTTTGCATTCTAGTAAGTACTCTTTTAGATATTCATTTATTTCCATGAAAAAAACACACCTTTGTTTTAAATTTAATCAAAACAAAAATATGCTTTTTTAAGTATCGCATGTATCGCTGTAAGTTTATGCGCTTTTAGTATCTGTTATTGAATGGTTGCTAATATAACAAAGTTTAAAATGAATAACACATCGATGACCCAGATAACTGGACTCACTTCTTTTGCTTTACCTTTAGCTACTTTGATGATTGTGTAGAAGATAAACCCTGCGGCGATACCGTAAGAAATACTGTAGGCAAAGCCCATGAAGATTGAGGCGAAGAAAGCAGGGATTGCTTCTTCTAGGTCAGACCAATTCACTTCTTTAAATGAGCCTAGCATCATCACACCAACGACGATTAAAACTGGCGCTGTTGCTGCACTAGGGACAACTGAGATAAATGGGAGTAAGAAAGATGAGAAAAGGAAACAAATCGCTGTAACGACTGATGTCAAACCAGTACGACCGCCAGCTCCGATACCTGCTGCAGACTCCACATAAGTTGTTGTATTTGATGTCCCAAAGATTGCACCGATAGAAGTTGCGACTGCATCCGCAAACAAGGCTTTATCCATCTTAGATGAGAAACCTGACCCATTTTCAAGAGATTTTTCATCTTCTTTAGAGAAAATGCCTGTCCGACGACCTGTTCCGATGAAAGTACCGATCGTATCAAAGGTATCTGATAATGAAAAGGCTAAAATCGTCATCAAGACCTGTGGAATTTTAGAAGAGTCAGAGAATAAAGTCCCCATCCCTTTGTGACCAAAGGCTGCACCAAAGGTATCACCAAGATGACCGATTGCAGAGCCTAAAGAGTTAGCCTTAAAGTCGATTGAGCCAAGGTCAACTACACCAAAAATAATGGCTAAGATTGTTGTTGTGATGATCGAGATTAAAATCGCACCTTTGAAGTTTTTAACAACTAATACAGCTGTCAACACAATACCAACAATAGCGATTAGGACTGCTGGGCTGTTAAAGTTAACTAAGGCAGGAATCGCTGCGGCACTGGCATCTATCGTCGCCTTACCTTTATCAGCACCTTCACCAACGACTTTATAAGTCCCTGGATCGATTGTAAAATGAAGTAGGCCTGCTGATTTGATACCGATATAGGCGATAAAGACACCGATACCACCACCGATAGCATGTTGCAAGCTTTCTGGAATTGATTTGATGATTAATTTACGTATTTTTGTGACCGTAATAATGATATTAATGATACCACAGATGAAGACCATGGCAAGGGCCTGTTGCCATGAATAACCTAGGCCAAAGACAACTGTGAAGGTAAAGAAGGCATTTAAGCCCATACCTGGTGCTTGTGCATAGGGTACATTAGCAAAAAGTCCCATGATGAGCGTACCGATGATTGATGCGATGATTGTTGCTAGAAAAACTGCTTGATAGTTCATCCCTGTTTGCGATAAAATCGCAGGGTTGACAAACAAGATATAGCTCATTGCAAAAAATGTTGTTAAACCAGCCACAATCTCGCGACTGACTGTTGTACCGTTTTCCTTAAGTTTGAAAAACTTATCCATAATGATTCCTCTTCTATAAATACAATAATTGATTACTTAACTATTCTAAAGTATCTCCCCCTGACTTGCAACGTATTCCCCTTTTTTTACATCACTTTCGATTTAAACGTTCGGTTTTTTCTCTATAATTCTGAGAGTTCGCTAGGTTACTTGCTGAAGATACGGCATAAACATGTTATAATAATTAGGACTCCCTCTTATCGGAGGTGAACAAACTAAGTAAGTTATCACTTAAACTAGCCATAACTGGCTAGTAAACAAACACCTATCGGTGTAGAAAGGCTTGAATCATCCACTACTTTGATTCATTTAGCATGCAACTATGACAGACAAAAAAATAATTGCCATTGACCTTGATGGGACAACCTTGTATTCTGATGGCGTAACCGTTTCAGACTACACGAAACACATTTTTAAATCAGTCCAGGATCAAGGACATCACATCATCATCGCGACAGGCCGGCCTTATCGGATGGCGCTACAAATTTATCAAGAGCTTGCGTTAGACACGCCGATGATTAACTTTAATGGGGCCATGATTTCCATCCCTGGCCAACATTGGCCGCATGCCCTATCTAAGCATGTCGATAAGGCAATGGTCTTCGAGTTAATCAAAGAAGAAGAAAGATTCGAACTGGACTTTTTAGCTGCCGAATTCAGACGTAAATTTTTTATTAATGCCTTTGATAAAGCAAATCCGCAAATTTTTGGTATCGACAGTTTCGAGGCCTATCATCAAATGCGGATGGACAAACTAGATGATGATCCTAATGCCATCCTACTCCAAACGCGGATCACTGATAAACTGCTACTTGCTAGCCAAATCAATGACCATTTTGACAATCAAGTCAACATCAGTGCTTGGGGTGGCCAAAATGGCATATTAGAAATTGTACCAAAAGGCATCAGTAAAGCATCCGCACTTGCCCACTACCTTGATGTGACGGGTCAAGATGTATCAAATCTGATTGCATTTGGTGACGAGCATAACGATGTCGAAATGCTTGAATTTGCTGGTACTGGCTATGCCATGCAAAATGCCAGTGATGTGTTACTTGCCCATGCTGATCACCAAATTGCTTATACAAATGATGAAGATGGTGTCGCAAAAACACTAGAAAGGTTATTCCTATAAGCATGCTACCTAGCATGTAAAGGTTAACCGATGAAACGCAAGTCTTAGTGATGTGAACCCTTAAATATAAACTTTTGAAATCAAGTATTGACTGCTTGATTTTTTTTGTTAGGCGTTAAAGTCAACTCATCCTTACCCTCTCGACTTACAGGTAGTCATCGCAAGTGATAAGTTGGACACATAAAAAAGACCTTCCTATTTGGAAAGTCTCTCTTGATATGTCATCGTATGATTAAGCCTTTGCTTTTCTATAGCCGACAAACGATAGTAAGATGAAGCAAACGACTGTTATAGCAAGTAAAATACCAGTTTCTTGACCAATCTGTCCTGTCAAAGAAATCACTTGTCTAAAGCCTTTTACAGCATAAGTCATTGGCATCCAAGGATTTAATTTTTGGAAGAAATTGCTGGTCAAGGCGAGTGGGTAAGTCCCTGCACTAGCGCCGAGTTGTAACAGGAGTAAAATCAGCATCAGGAAGGCGCCTGGTTTGCCTAACCAGGTGTTGAAGAAGGTGACGATGAACATGAAGCACACCGCAACTAATACAGTAAAGCCAAACATAGCCAATTCATGATTGGCAGACAAGCCAAGCAGATGAACTGCTAGATAGACTAGCACGCCTTCTCCCAGACCAATCAAGCCATTCACACCGATTCTAGCAAGTAGATAATCACGACGACTCTTAGGACTTTCTCCTGATAAAGTGCCTGAAATGATCATATTGGTTGCAACAGCACCAACAAATAGGGCAACAGAGATCATGTAAGGTGCCATACCAACACCATTTTCTGGTGAATTATCCTTGTCTTGATGCGTGATATTAAGCGGACTTGCTATTTTTTTAGCGTTTAATTCAGCCGTTGCATTTTCAGCAAGTTTAGTTTTAGCATCTGTTAGGCCAGTGTTAAGTGTTGTCGCACCAGCTGTTAGCGTCCCGATCCCACTTGTTAAGGTGTTACTACCATTTGCAAGTTTTCCTGACCCATCTGTAATTTGTGCCGCACCACTTGCTAACTGAGCTGACCCATCTAATAACTTAGGTGAATTCTGTGTCAGTTGCGCAGCACCAGTCGCAAGTTTACTACTACCTGCGTTAAGCGCCGCATTTTTACTAACAAGTGTTTGCGCACCCGTGTTTAATTGCGCTGTTGATTGGTTGAGTTTGTTAGCGCCATCTGATAATTGTGAGGCACCATCAACTAAACCGCTTTGCAGTTGAGTAAGCCCAGCATTCAGCTGAATAGCACCCGGTTGAAGTTTACTATCAACACCTGTTTTAATTCCTGTTAAGCCATCAATAGCAACATTTGCACCTGGTAAGGCTTTAGCACTTATAGCAGAAATAGTCCCTAAATGTGTACTCAATGAAGTGATCTGTGCTTGGATATCAGTCGCTGTATCCTTAATATTTTTAACTAGTGATGGGGAAGGGCTCATTAAACTCTCCAGTGTTGCTTGTTCCTCCGGATGTGATTTATAAGCTTCTGTATCTTTAAGTGTTGCAAGATTTTTTTCTTGATCAGTTTTTAAAGTATCAATCGCTGTATTCAAATAAGCTAGATCCGTAGTCAAACTTGCTGGTATTTTAGCCAGTTCAACACTATTAATTTCATTTTGTAGACTAGCTATTCCTGTTTTCAAGCCTGACAGATTTGGTATAGAAATGCCAGCTGATATATCTCCTATCCCCTCACTAAGGGCTGCACTACCATCAAGTAATTTTTGTACGTTATCATTACTATTTGATAATTGAGAGACACCAGCTGCTAGACTAGCTGTTCCTGTTGCGAGTTGGTTTGTACCATTAGCAATTTGTGCTGCACCATCAGTATATTTCATTACGGCTTGTGATAAATCGGCTGAGCCATCTTTTACAGTCGATACACCAGCCATATACTGGCCAAGGCCGACATTTAGGGTATCTGCACCATCTTTAAAGGTCAGGCTAGATGTCGCTAATTTATCTAAGTTGCTAGAAATTTCACTAGAACCTGATTTTAAAGTTTGACTACCGTCGACTAATTGATTACTACCGTCTGCTGCTTTGGTCACGCCACTAGCTAAGGTCGTCAGATTTTCAAAAATCGTTTTTGTATAGGTTTCTGTAATATTTTTAGAGACCTTCTCTTTAAGTTTCTCCATCGCCGAATCACTCATCTTACTGGCGATAAAGTTATGTCCTTTAGAGGTTTGATAATGAATCGTAGACGATGTTGGCTTATCACTGACCAGACTACCTGCATTTTTTGAGAAATCGCTTGGAATCTTGATCTCCATAAAATAGGTCTCATCTTTCAATCCTTTTTGTGCCGTACTATCACTGACAAAATGATAATCTAGATCATTTCCCTTAGCCATCTCATCTGCTAGGTCTTTTCCGAGATTGACCGACTTGCCGTTAATTTCTGCTGACTGGTCTTGGTTAACCACAGCAACAGGTAAATCAGATATTTTACCGTATGGATCCCACATCGAACTGAGGAATATCAGATTATATAGGGCTGGAATTGTCATCAACGCGATGATAATGACAATAAAAAATTTATTTTTACGTATTGCTTGCCACTCTTTTTTTAACATTACTAACTCCTTTTTAATCGTTTTATTTTTTGGACACCTTGTCTTTATTTACCTTTTTTATTATAATACTTGTATGAGATATAGCAAGAATTATATAGGCTAAACTGGACAGTATGCACCTTATTGTTCAAAAAAACAGATAGAAAAGGCTTTCATTATGACTGACATTCGCATCCTAAAGACACATCAAGCTATCGAACATGCCATGAGCGACTTGCTCAAAGAAAAATCATTTGACCATATCACGACGACGGAATTGGTCAAACGTGCAGGCATTAGTCGGTCGAGTTTCTACACCCACTATCAAGATAAGTATGAAATGATCGACAAATATCAGAGCGCCTTTTTTTTAAGACTAGCCGCCATATTTAGCGAAAATGATACAGATTTAGGCGCTGCCATCTATGAACTGTTTAAGTTTCTTGACACGGACTGTCCTGTTGAGTCAGCCTTACTTTCTGAAAATGGAACGCGTGAAATTCATATGTACTTGATACAACAAATTAAAAATTTTTTAGCTGATGTTATCTTCCCAAACTTCGGTCAAAAATCGCTTGATCAAGTTAATCTTGATTACCGGACGACTTACCTATCTCAGGCGATATTTGGTATCCTACAGCTCTGGATTAAAAGAGGCAAGCAAGAAAGCCCACAGGAAATTAGAGACATCCTCATGCTAATGCTTGCATCTCAAGGGCATGTCTAATCAAAAAGACTATCTACTCACAGATAGTCTTTTTTGATGGTCCTGCCTCATTAAAAGATTAACTCTAAAATAAGCCCGCTAACCCTGCAAAAGGATTCGTATCATCAGTAACTGATTTTTCATTTTGCTTTTCTAATAACTTCTCAGCATCTTGCGTATCTTTCATGGCCTCATAGATACGTGCAGTCATCCTAGCATCTGCTAGGGCATTATGCGCGTTCTTTTCAGCGACACCAAAAAATTCAGCTAAAGACTTTAATTGAAAGTTTTTGATACCATGGAGTTTATTGTCCCGCATACTATCAGCTGTTTCATAGACATCTAAAGCATACAGCGGAGTTAAATCAAGACCATTTTCAAGTAAAATAGGCAGGTCTGACTTGTGTGCATTATAGCCAATGACAGGTAAGTCGGCAACAAAACTTTTTAACTTGCTAAGTGCCTCACTCGCTTTAGGCGCGGTTAGCACTTTTTCTTGGGTAATACCAGTTAGGCCAACGACAAAGGAATTAACAGGCACATCCGAGTAGACATATGAATCGAAGGCCGCAATTTCTTGACCATTTTCAAAGCTAACAGCCGATACTTGAATCAGATGTTCAATCTCATCTACTGTGTTAAATTCAACATCAAACGCAACATATTTTTCTAAGGTTTTCATAGGTTAATTATAACACACTTACTATCTCTATACGACGTTCTAATGTACTATAAAGCCATTATATAGGGAGTTATAGACCATTTACAATCACGGTACTACAATCATCTACGCTATGCTAACCAATCTCTTAGGCTAGTTTTTGTTGCTATCAAATAATTAAATGATTCAGTTTTTCAATTGCATCATCTATTCAAAAAATCAATTATTCTTGTTTTTTGAGTAAATTTCTCCAGAAATCCATGTCCTTAAAACATTAAACTCTTTATCAAGTAAGACTAAATCAGCAGTGTACCCTTCTCTAATTTCTCCAACAGACGCTAGATTTAATAGTTTTGCTGGTGTTGTAGATGCCATCTGAATGCCATTTGCTAACGGAATGCCAAACGCAACACTATTTTCTAGCGACTTGTTCATTGTAACCGTACTGGACGCTAGCGTCCCATCTTTTAAACGTGCCACCCCATTTTTAACAGTGACTTGGTGACCACCAAATAGATAATTGCCATCACCTACACCCATTGCTTGAAGTGCATCAGTTGTCAAAACCATCTTGTCTGCACCCTTTACCTTAAAGAGTAAGCGAACAATTCCAGGATGAAGATGTATACCGTCTACAATTGCTTGCACACTGACATCATCATTCTCCAATGCTGCCGTCACCAACCCAGGTGAGCGATGATGTATGACAGGCATCGCATTAAAGCAATGTGTAATATGGCTAGCACCACTCTCAAAGGCTTTTTGAGCTTCTTCATAGCTGGCATTAGAATGTGCTATTGCAACAATAACACCATTCTCTTTTAAATAGTTGATTAGGTCAATACCACCAGGGAGTTCTGGCGCAATGGTCATCATCTTAATTAGGCCATCAGCTTCTTCAAAAATTTTCGCCATTTCATTCAAATCCGGATGTCTCAAATATTTAGCATTTTGCATCCCTTTTTTCTCAATATTTAGATATGGTCCCTCCAAATGAATACCAGCAATTTTTGCACCTTCTTCCTTACCAATGACCTGTTTTGTTTGTTTAATCATTTGCAGTAACTCTTCTAAAGTAGCACTCACTGAGGTGACTAGAAAATGCGTACAACCTGTTTCAGCACAAGCTCTTGAAACTGCTTGAATACTTTCTGTCGTACCATCCATCATATTAAAATTTTTAGCACCATGAATATGAACATCAATCATACCAGGTATCAGTAAACAGCCTTTACCATCAATCACTTGTTCATTACGTTCATCTAAAGTCCGTAAGTCATACTGATCAACAATACGGTTAATTTTATTTCCTTCAACAAAGATAGATGCCTCCACCTTTTGATTGTCTTGATAAAACTTTACATTTTTAATAAGTGTCATGCTATCCCCTCACCAATATTAATCACCTCAATGCCAAGTGACATCAATTTACTCGATATATCACCTGGAAATATCCGGTTAGTAATAATTATATCAATACCCGAGAAATCTAGTTTATATCCTGTTACCTTATTTATTTTTGTGCCGTCAACCAACAAGCATACCTTTTGGGAATTACTGATAATTTCTTCTTTTAAACTGATATCTGTTAACTCTGAATAAAATACCCCCTGCTCAGTTATACCGCCACCTCCTATAAAGGCATAATCAAAGTTAAATCTTTGTAGTTGCTGTAAAACTGAGGCACCTGATATGAGATGTGAATCAGAATTTAGAAAACCACCTAATAAATAGACTTGCTTGGAGACTTTTCTATTCACTGACATGGCATTATCAATAGAATTCGTAACGACTGCCACTTCTTTTTTATCAATAGCAGAGGCCAAAAAGTTTACTGTAGTGGAAACGTCTAAATATATGGTCATATTTGACTCTAGTAGACTAGAAGCTTTTTCAGCAATCCTTTTTTTATCTCCTGCATTTTTTATCAATCTATTGGCATAATCTTCAATTTTTGCCTTTAGAACTGGTAGCGATACGCCACCTGGATATCGCTCTACCAGCCCACTATCTACTAACTTGACAATATCTCTTCTCGCTGTATCTTTTGATATGGCAAAAATCGATACCATTTCTTCCTGAGAAATTGTTTGTTGCTTTTCTAATATCTTTAATATCTGTTCCAAACGTTCTTTTTGATTCATACTCGCTCCTCATAGTTAACTTATATATACTTAAATAATTAAGTTTGTGTAAGTTACTTGTACTACTATTTATCGTATTGTCAATAAATAGTATAAAATCATCTCTGATGATCACAACAACTTCTTAGCCGATACACCCTATTTTCAAGGCTTGAATACGTATCTGTTTTCATTATGCCAGACCTTATTAACTCAGGATAGCAAGAAATTGATGGACAGCTCGCTTGCTGTCCACCAATTTGTTTCATCACTTTGATTTCTTATTCACCTGCTAGTTAAATTCGATAAGCTTTTATATATTTCGCTACTAATTAAAGCGTGTTCTGCTATACTATAGTCATATGACTAATCAAAAAGCAAAGGAACCAGACAGTGAAACATGAATTAATTGCATATACCAATCCAACTATCCCAGTTAATTGGATTACACATGATACTCTGAATGCTGTAGGGGTCGTGCCACCTCATTGGCATACATCGGTTGAAATCACCTATATTTATGCTGGTGAAGTGACTAGTTTTACCATAAACAATCTGACACATCACTGTGAACCAGGGAGTATTTTTGTGGTTAATTCAGCCGAAATTCATAGCTCAATTGCTAATCCTTGCCCTGAATTGAAAGCGTTACCAATTCAATTTCCTTATCATTTTCTAAATCAATTGATTCCAGATTTTGACAAGAAAAAATTTATCAATTTAACTGATAAAGCGTCTCCTGGGGCAATAGCGCTTAGAAAAATACTGGATGATTTCTATCAGCTAGCAGTGGCTGAACCAACTGACTTATTTGTTATCCAAATTAATCAATTGATTTATACAATCGTTTTACTCCTATCTCAATCCTGGTTAGTTGAAAAAGGACAATTAGCAAATTCCAACATCTACAACCGAAATTTAGGGAGAATTCAACCGATTTTATCTTTTATTCAGGAACATTATGCTGATTCCTTATCGATTGACCTCATTGCTAAGCAATTTCATCTGAGTACAAACTATCTCAGTAAATTCTTCAAGAAAACACTTGGTATGTCTGTTTTAAAGTATCTGCAACTTGTCCGTGTCAGTCAGGCACAACGCTTATTACTGTTTACGGATAAACCGACACACATCATATCTGAAGATGTTGGCTTTCCCAATGAAAAATCTTTTAGAAAGGCTTTTGAGACAGTATTTGAAACGACGCCTAAAAAATATCAAATAGAGAATAAAAGATAATCAAAAAAGGCCAAAAATGACTTCTTTATCAACTCATAGCGCTAATGTTTTACTCAAACGAGGGAATAGAGGGTCAAAAATGCCTCTTTTTTGGATTAAAAAACGCCTCTTTTAAATTTGAATCAGTGATAAACTTATCTTGTAACCGATTACAATTACTGGAGGGAAATCATGAATAAAAAAAGTTTCATTTTTAAAGTATCACTTTTATCAATATCAATGGTCATTGCAGGAGGACCAGCTGCGTCTTCTTTAATCCCATTGATACACGCGTCATTTGCCAACCAAAGTACATCAGCGATTGAATTAATTGCAACAATTCCAAACTTTGGGATTTTACTATTTGTGCTATTAAGTAACGTCGTTTTAAAAATGATTGGCAGAAGAAATACTGTTTTACTTGGCCTAAGTATCGCATTAATATCTGGTCTCATTCCAGTATTTGTTGATAATTATTACTTAATTTTAATGGCCCGTTTCTTTTTTGGTGTCGGTATCGGCATGTATAATGCTTTGGCTGTCAGCTTGATTACACAACTTTATAGTGGTGATGAGCAAGCTAGCCTAATGGGCTTTCAATCAGCACTGAGTTTTATTGGGAGTACGACTATGACCTTGATCGTCGGTCATCTGACAAAATTTGGTTGGCATACCTCATTTTTAGCCTATTTGCTCACCTTATTACCCCTTGTTTTATTTGCACTCTTTGTGAAAATTCCCGAAAGCGAATTTGAAACAACTGAAAAAGTTGAAGAAAAGAAACATGCTAAAGAATCAATCAATCTAGCAACAATAGGTATGTTGGCCTTTGCATTTATCATCTTTTCTCTATTCTTTGTCATCATGCTAAAATCAGCCACATTTTTAGTAGAGACTGGCATTGGTAAACCAGAAGATGCTGCTAAAACGCTAAGTACGATCACGATGGTCGGTATTGGCGTCGGGTTATTATATGGTAAGATTTATAAACTGTTAAAACAATGGGTTTTGCCAATTGGCTTAACTGGCATGGGTTTAGGCTTTATCATCATCCTTTTCTCACACTCAGTTACAATGGTCATGCTGGGCACGATTGCCTCTGGCTTATTTTATAGTATGGCTGCACCATTTCTCTTCATGCTAGTCGGGAAGGTTGCGCCTAAAAATTCCATTACCCTTGCAACTTCACTTTACTTGGTGGGTGTAAACTTAGGCGTCTTTCTATCACCTATCATCAACAATGGCTTATCTAAAATGTTCCACAATCAACAAGCTGCAAACACCCAATGCAATCAATGGTATTGCATTAATTGCATTGGGTGTCATTTCGTTCATTGTATTAGTGATTTTGAAACAAAGAGAAGCTAAACTTACAAGCAACTAATCGGATAAGAAAGGGGTAATTATGGCATTAATAGAAGTTAACTTTGTATCGAAACAGTTATTACGGACAGTAACCTTTACAGCGGTTATACCACTTGACGGCTTGGCTAAAACGACCAGCCCAAGCGACAACAAATTTAAAACATTATATTTACTACATGGTTCTTTCGGAAATCATACTGATTTTATTTCAGGTACACGTATTCAAAAATGGGCAGATGAACATCAGTTAGCTGTTATCATGCCTGCGGGAGAAAATCAATTTTATATTGATAAGCCAAAATTTAGTGAATACTATGGTGCTTTTGTTGCAAAAGAATTAGTCGAATTTACAAGGGATTTATTTCCTTTGTCAACTAAAAAAGAAGATACTTATATCGCCGGATTATCTATGGGAGAGTATGGGGCAATTGTTAATGGTCTTAAATATCATGATACATTTGGTGCCATCGGGGCACTCTCGCCAGGATTAATACTTGATGATGTCTTAAATCAAACTGCATTATTTGATGATATCGGTATTGCACTCCCGCTATGTGATTATTACTTAGATGGTTTAGACTCTGTTAGAGGAAGTGATAAAGACTACTATTATCTAGTTGATCAACTTCAACAATCCGGGGCTGAATTTCCTAAACTCTATATGGCGATTGGCAAAAATGATTTCCTTATTGAGCCCGTAAGAACATTCAATTCTTACCTTAACAAGCATCAGATTGAGGTGACTTATGTTGAAGGAGAAGGGCAGCATGATTGGGATTTCTGGGATACTTACCTCCAAAAATTTATTGAATGGCTCGCATTAAAATAAATAATGCTTAGTGATGTAACATCACTTAAACGTGAGCAGAACTCAGAGAAATAGATAAACCCACCAATAAAACTTGGTGGGTTTATCTATTTCTCAATTTTTCTTCAGTTTACTATGACTTAGCGCCATTAGCATCTATACTAATCTGATTTATTTGACGATGAGCTACCTTAATAAAGGTTCAATAAAACCAATGTTTTCAAGGTATCTCCATAGTAATCTTTACCTTTAATTTGGCCATTAAAAATCCATCTTTGTGATGCGTATAAATTAGAATAATTCTTATCATCTTTAGTCGCATAGAGTATCGGTGCTGAAAAACTGCTGGATTGATTGTCGACTAATGCTTTACCTTTCAATGTATAACCACCATAGACAACGGGCTGTTTTTCAAGAAACACAAACATCTTATCCAGAACTTCTTTGACTTGATAGTCATCAGAATGGGCCAGTCGATAAGGTACTCTAGCAGAATTATAGGCATAATCTCCATCGTTTTTTCCTGAAATTTCATTTGGCTTCACAGGCGTTATCTCTTTTGACTCCACCCAAGCAAAATCAGGTAGCAAACCCGTTTCGGTCTGCTGACTCATTTCAACCAGCGCCTTGACCGAATTCGTTTCCAAATCTGTCCAAAAAGCATCCTTAGTATAAGCTGCAAATGCTTTAAAATAAGATGGACTGATGTCAGAAAATCGGATCAAGGTCTCTGATTTTGGATCAACCGTTGCCCAATTACCCACCGTTAGTAGACCTGTTTTTTCACTATAATTATAGGCTTTGATTGATGTTATGAGTTGATGGGCAGCCTCACCGTAATGCTCAAATGAGTTAGGCCATAGTTTTTCTGCCTGCATCAAGGCATAGGCAATATCTAAATCTCCATCCGTTGCATTATTTTGATCAACCGAAGACCAGCTATCTTTGATTTTTTCTTGTTTCCATTTCATCAGGGTATTAGTTTTACTAATCCGATTGGCTTGATAATAATGAAACAGTCGCATGAACTGATCTTCCTGGATATACCCTTTTTGTGCTGCTAAAACGGTGATCAGCATGCCGTATCCTTGACTCTCAGACAGGGCAACTGGGTCTTCTTTTGTCCCAGTATTAACAAACGCCCCTTTTTTTGATTGACTGACATAGCTTCGATACCAATCCCAGTAAGTATCTTTTTGCAATGCTTCTTTATTAGATGAAATACTGAAAATCACTAGACCGGCATAAGATACTAAAATGACGATAATAAAAAAATATTTCAATAATCTATATTTTGACAAGTTTAAACTCCTTTTTGACTTAGAATCGTTGTGTTTTATACCACTTAGACCCATCACGATGTAACACTTTATCTAATATGAGTGAGAATAAAGCACTCGTTGCGACAAGAATGAACAGTTGCGAATAAGTGAAATATGAGGCAATCGAATATAACAAATTCCGTGTTGTTGACTGACCATATTGACTGACTAACCCGATATTGATTTGCAGTAAATAGATAAAGAACATCAAAACCCAGTTTACCAATAAAAGCGCTGCTATTTGACGATTAGAACTCGCAAAAGTAAAAGGGATCACGAGTTGATCATTGAACAAGCGAATGATCATGGCAAATAGATTGATAATAAATAAAAAATTTGACATGATGATAGCCAGATTAAACCAGAAGAAAGTACTTGTATAGTAAAGCACTTCCAGTTTAATGCGCCAGTTACTTTTTCTCTTGAAGAGGTGATGGAAATTATCTAAAATAACTTCATAATTCCCTTTAGCCCAGCGCTTACGCTGATAGTAGTAAGCCTGAATCGTTTCTGGTTCTTGTTGAAAGGCTTCAGAGTTTGGTGCCAAGGCAATCAATTTATTCTGCTGCATAATTTTGAAAGAAATCGCCGTATCCTCAGTAAGTGCACCGTTATCCCAGCCACCAATTGACCTTACAAAATCGGTTTTGATTATAAAATTTGTTCCAGGAATTCGACCAATTTTGAACAAATGCCATAGGCCGATATGATGAATTTTTTGTGTCGTAATAATTTCTAAGTTAATACAACGCGTCAAAAAATTTTGACTATAATTTCTCGTCTTGTTTCTGCCAAAAACAGCTGCATAATTGACTTCATCTTCAAGCGATTTTTTAATCAAAAAATAAAGTGCACTTTCCTGTGGCATGGCATCTGCATCATAGACACAAATCCACTCTCCAGTCGCAACTGCTAACATATCATTAAGGACACCAGCTTTACCACCCGTACCTGTTCGCTCAATGATTTCAATATCAAAGTCTTTATACTCAGGGCGATCAATTAATGCTTTAGCAACCTCAAAGGTATTATCAGTACAGTTATCAGCAACGACGCGAATCTCCATAGCTTCTTTAGGGTATTCTAAGTGTAGCAAAGCATATACTGTATCTTGGATAACGATTTCCTCATTGTGGGCTGGGACAATGATTGTGACCTTAGGATATCTACTTAAGACCATATTCTTTTCAGGGGCACCTCTCAAAAAGGTTTTGATCAAGGCATGAACAGCACCAAAGAGCACGACCAATGTCATCAGGATAGAAAGCCATATGGTTAATAGTGCAAAAATCATAAATAGTTCATTCATTGTCACGCCTCTTTTTATAGTTTTGCCAGACCAAGGCATTAATTAGGACAGAACAAATCAACAGCACGCCTACGGCCACTGCAAATAAAATCGTAATCACATGACTAACATAGATAAATGTCTTCAGAATATCTGTCATTTTTTCTCCATTCTAAATATACTCAATAGCTAAATCCGTCTCAGAACGACGACTTAAGTAATCCAATACTTGATCGGCCGTGTAAGTTGTCTTTCTAGTAATGTAACAATCACTTCTTCGAATCGTTATATTTTGAACTTGATTTGTTTGAAAAATGATCTCACCCAATTTGGTTTTTGTCAACTCGTTAAGCGTTTCAAATTTTTCTCTTTCCACGTCATTATCATAAATAGCTGATAAGATAATAAACGTCCCTTTTTTTAAGTAAAAAAATAACTCTTCTGGATTTCTCATGGTGAGTAAACTTTGCGCCATATCTCGAATCATTTGATCTGTTGCTTCCGGATTACGATCAAAATACTGGTCATAAAAGTCCACATAGAATAAACTGACCACAATCGCTCTTGAACCCGTATCTTTTGACTTAGGTAGACTATCAATAAATTGCTGATATTTACTGACAAATGACTCCAGTGTTCTATAGCCTGTCAAAGGATCCCTAAATCTCAAGTAACTGTAGATATCTTCTTCTCTAAAAACGATCAGCCTTCTGATATAGAGCGTTCTTTTAACTAAAAAAGAAAGTGAACTGTAGACGGGTACGACAAAAATCAGCAAAAGTTTAATACTTGCTTGCATAATCACCGGGTCAAAATAAAGCAAAAAACCACCGATAAATACAAGTAACAAATTCACACTTAACAACGTCAAGGAGGTGCTTAAAAGACCTAAGATGATCCCTAAAAAGGTTAGCAAGGCTGAAACAATAAATACTTTCTCACTTAATAGTTCATAAAATCCAATTTGTTGTAGCAAATAAAGTGCCAGTGTTAGCCCCACCATAGCCTCTAAAGAAATACGATAATCCAATTTAGTCAACCGATTTTTTTTCATGTTGAGTTCCTTTTCTCTTTTTGTCAATCTCATCATCAAACTCTGGTAAAACCGTATTTGACAACCCAAAATACTGCGCAATGATCGAGACGATTCTATCGCTCGTTTTACCATCACCATAAGGATTTTTTGCACTTGCCATTTTCTCATAGGCTACTGGATCTGTCAGCAAGGCATCCACTGCTTGAACAACTGCTGCCTGCTCTGTACCGACAACTTTTAAAGTCCCCGCAGCAACCCCTTCTGGACGTTCTGTTGTTTCCCTTAATACGAATACTGGTACACCTAAAGAGGGGGCTTCTTCCTGAATACCCCCAGAATCTGTCAAAATAAGGTAGCATCTTTTAGCAAGGTTATGGAAGGCAAAAACGTCTAATGGCTCGATTAAGTGTAACCGGTCAGACGGTGTAAGATAGCTATGAACTAACTCCCGAATTTTTGGATTTTTATGCATGGGAAAAATAAGCTCGATATCCTGATGCTTATCTAAAATTTCATTCATAGCCTGAAACACTTGCACCATGTTCTGTCCCAAATTTTCCCGTCGATGCATGGTGATCAGTATCTTTTTAGTATCTGATTTTGTTAAGGCATCATGACTAAAGTCTGTCGTCACAGTATAAGCTAGGGCATCAATAACAGAATTCCCCGTCACGTAAATATGTGCAGGATCATGATGTGCTTTCAGCAAATTATCTCGGCTCAAACTTGTGGGTGCGAAATAAAGATCTGCTAAGGCATCTGTCATCTGACGATTCATCTCTTCTGGAAATGGAGAATACTTGTCATAGGTTCTTAGACCTGCTTCGACATGACCGACTGGCACTTGATGATAAAAAGCAGTCAATGCTGCAGCAAATGTTGTTGTCGTATCTCCGTGAACTAGCACCATATCGGGTTTTACCTGATCAAATACATCATCTAATAAAGCGATGGAACGACTGGTAATCGTAGCTAGTGTTTGATTTGGCGTCATGATATTCAGATCATAATCTGCTTTGATTGCAAAAGTTTTTAAGACTTGATCTAGCATTTCTCTGTGTTGCGCGGTTACAACAATACAAGACTCAAGTCTAGCATCTTTTTCAATTGCCTTAATAATGGGTGCCATTTTTATAGCTTCTGGCCGTGTCCCAAATATTATCATCATTTTTTTATTCATATTTTTTCCTAGTATCTCTATTTTCCAAACTACACTATCAAGTATTTCATTGTAAATTAAAAATAAATTAAATTATATTCAATATATTTTAATTTATTCGTTATAAAATGTCAAGGAGTTATCTCAAATAAATTGCTTGATACCTTTCTATGTGACAAAAAAATATCAATTCAGTTTCATACCGCCACTAGCTTGAGAGAGTCTTGAAAAAAATTAAATCCGATGATAAACAAAATAATTGTGCTTAATTTACTGCAATAGAAAAAAAACTGTTTTCCCATATCCTAATCTCTCATGTCTTGCGTATCGTCATATATAGCACAGTTGTGAAAGCGCTTTATTTGTATTATACTTAAGATAACTTATTTTTTTGTATAGAGGATGAATAAATGGAAACAAGTCTCACTTTAGTGTCAAAACTACTACTTTACCCTTACGCGCTATTTAAGGATGATGCTTGTATTTTTGAATCTGAAATTGACGATGCATATAGTTTAAAATCATTGATGAAGCATGTAGGTCGCCAGGCAACAGTTGATACTATCGCTGTCAAATACTTTAGAGGATTTTTATTTTTTTCGATTAAGGTACCACACCAAACAACTGACTATACACTCATTACAATCTTAAGAGAAAAGAAAACAAAGACATGGGGCGACGATGACTGGCAAGCATTTTATAAGCTATTACAAACTGCTGCTTATCTTATCAGTATAGAACAGCATTTTCCCATACAGATAATCAGTGATGAGCCCGACACAGACAAGCGACCTACTTTCACAAATCATTCCTTTATTAACCATGATATCAACACTGATTTTCAAGATAACTACCAATTAGAGCTTAGTCTAATTGCCCTCTTAAAAAAAGGAAACTTACAGGCAATTAAGCCGCTACTCAGAAAACTGATTTCGATTAACCAAAGTAAACTTTCTGATGACCCATTAACAAATAAAAAATATAAGTTGGTTGCCTTTTTAACGATTTTAACACGTACTTCTATCAAACAAGGCTGTTCTGCTAACCTAGCCTATAGGTTATCTGATTCACTCATTCAAGAACTAGATAAACTCGTAAAACAAGAAGATATTACTTTGTTTACTGATCACATGTTGATTGAGTTTTCAAATTTAAATAGCAGTATGCCAAATAATTATACATCTGAGCTTGTCAATTCAGCTATCGTCTTTATTCATGCCAACCTATATGAACGACTCTCAAATCATGAAATTGCTAATTGTCTGTCTGTTCATCCAGCCTATCTCTCCTCACTGTTTAAAAAAGTAACCGGTAGGTCACTTAAGCACTATATTATCAGTGAAAAAATTGCAGAGGCCCAGTATCTACTCGCCAATACTGATTTCCCATTTTCTATTATTTCCGAACGTCTACATTTTAGTAATCAAAGCCACTTCTGTAAACTATTTAAAGCACATACGAGTTACACACCAAGAGAATTTCGACTTTGGTTCTAGATAGCATAGACTGCTAATCAGCTTCTATCTAGAAAACATATAAAACGCAAACCAAAAAACGACCAGCACATACTGATCGTTTTTTATCATGTTATAATTCAACAATTTTCCCAGTTTTAAGATAGACAATCCATTCGCATAGGTTTTTAGCATAGTCGCCAATACGTTCTAGGTAAATGATCGTCATCAGGTAATCTTTTCCTGTTGTGATCGTTTCTTTATTTTCTTCCATAGCTGTTAGGGTCTTGTTTTGAATCTCACCATACATTTGGTTGACCGTATCATCCCAGCTGGCAATCTCTCTTGCCCGATCAGCATCACCTTGAATATAGGCATTAAGAGATGCATCGACAATCGATTTTACACGTTCACCCATTAATGAGATATCAGCCTCAACAATGTGTATCCGCTCTTCACCTTTTAAGTTAATGGTGGCTTTTGCGATAGAAACAGCATGGTCACCCATCCGTTCTAAATCAGATGACGCCTTCAGAACAGTGATAATCGTTCGTAAGTCATGACTTACTGGCTGCTGTAAAGCAATCATTTCAAGAGATTTTTTTTCTAACTTTGTTTCTTGATCATTGACCTGTTGGTCTTCTTCTATTACTTCCTCAGCTAAGTCTCGGTCATGACTGACGAAGGCACGAACTGCTTTGTTAACTTGCGCTGAAACTTGTGTACCCATCGAGTAAAACTGATTATGTAGTTTATTTAACTCTTCTTCAAATTGTGTTCTAAGCATAAAATTCCTTTCTAAAATATATCTGTTAGCCTTTTTTCCTAATCAGATAGATGACTAGCCAAACTTACCTGTGACATAGTCTGAAGTTGATTTTTCTTTTGGATCTAAGAAAATTTTCTTAGTTTTATCATACTCAATGAGTTCGCCATTTAGGAAGAAAGCTGTTCTGTCAGAAATACGACTCGCTTGTTGCATGGAATGCGTCACGATTAGGATCGTATATTTTTCTTTCAAATCCAATAGCATCGCTTCTATTTTCCCAGCAGAAATCGGATCGAGTGCTGAGGTAGGCTCATCTAATAACAAGATTTTAGGGTTGACAGCTAAGACACGTGCAATACAGACACGTTGTTGTTGTCCACCAGAGAGGCCTAAGGCTGAACTATGTAGTTTATCCTTAACCTCATCCCAGATGTTGGCAGCTTTAAGTGATTCTTCCACCGCTTCATCTAAAACGGCCTTATCTTTAATGCCTTTAAGCCGTAAACCATAGATGACATTTTCATAAATAGAGAAAGGAAAGGGATTCGGTTGTTGGAAAACCATGCCAATCTCTTTTCTCAGTTCAACCATGTCAGTTTTCGAACTATAGATATCTTGCTCTTTATACATAATTTTGCCTGTCACTTTAGCAGATGAGACTAAATCATTCATTCGATTAATCGAGCGTACCAAGGTTGATTTCCCTGACCCTGATGGGCCAATCAAAGCAGTTATCTCTCCTGGATAAAAATCCATATTAATATTAAATAATGATTGTTTCTTGCCATAGAACAATGACAAATCTTTAACTTCTAAAATAGGTTCTGTCATATCATTTCCTTCATTTTTTGACGCCAACTCGCTACCATATTCAGCTACATATTCGTGACTTTTTAATGACATAATCATAGGCCTACGTCAAATCAACCACTAAATACCCAGTTACCCAAAATGTCCTGATACGTAATCACCAGTAGATTTTAGTTCGGGAAGCGTGAATACTTTTTTGGTTTTATCATACTCGATCAAATCTCCTGAGTAGAAGAAACCTGTGTAGTCGCTAGCCCTTGCTGCCTGTTGCATATTATGGGTCACGATAATGATGGTATAGTCTTTTTTCAAGGTCATCATCGTTTCTTCTAATTGCATGGTAGAGATAGGGTCAAGTGCTGATGCCGGTTCATCCATCAATAAGATATCTGGCTTAACCGCAATGGCACGTGCAATACACAGACGTTGTTGCTGACCACCAGATAGGGCTAAGGCCGACTTATTCAAATCATCCTTAACTTGATCCCACAATGCAGCTTGTCTCAGTGACGTCTCTACAGCTTCGTCTAAAACTTTTTTATCTTTAATCCCCTGACGCTCTAAAGCAAAGGTGATATTGCGATAAATTGATTTTGAAAATGGATTGGGTCTTTGGAAAACCATGCCGATGTGCTTGCGCATTTCATAGACATTAACATTTTGTTTATTAACGTCAACACCCTGGTAGTTAATCTCACCTGTTACTTTTGCAATCGGAATCGTATCATTCATCCGATTCAAACTCCGCAGATAAGTTGACTTACCAGAACCGGATGGGCCGATAAGCGCTGTAATCTTGTTTTTCTCAAACTTCATGTCGATGCCCTTGATTGACTCATTAGTCCCGTAGTAAACATGTAAGTCTTTTGTTTCAAGTGCTATTTCCTTGCCTGCAAGGTCAATGATGTGACGTTCTTGCCAGTCATAAGTTGCCATAGTATCTCTTTGTTCCTTTCTGTTTTAAGAGGATATCGATTAAGGTTTAGGTTTTATAGTAAAACTAATTCTGACAAATAGGGATCGGGTTAATAAAACCTAACTTACTCGTGCTAGCCTTATGATGCTGTCAACTTGCTATGAATTTTTTTGCCAATAAACCGTGCGCCAAAATTAAATAGGAGGACAAAGATGATGAGGACAGCACTTGCACCTGCAGAAACAGCTGCACCATCTGGTACTGTACCTTCTCCATTTACTTTCCAGATATGAACGGCCAATGTTTCAGCTTGTCGGAAAATAGAAATGGGTGAGCTGACAGACATAGGATTCCAGTTTGACCAGTTAAGGGCCGGAGCGGATTGACCTGCTGTATAGATCAGCGCAGCAGCTTCACCGAAGATACGGCCAGAAGATAAGACAACACCTGTAATGATCCCAGGTAGTGCTTCAGGCACGATAACGTGTAAAACAGTTTCCCAGCGTGATAAACCTAAGGCTAAGCCACCCTCACGTTGTGTGTGATGGACCGCTTTTAAAGACTCCTCTACATTACGTGTCATCAAAGGTAGATTAAAGACGGTTAAAGCAAGCGCCCCTGAAATGATTGAGAAGCCGTAACCTAGTTGGACAACAAAGATTAAGAAACCAAATAGCCCGACAACAACTGAAGGCAGTGAACTTAATATTTCAATCGCTGTTCTAACCAAGTTAGTTAACCAAGAATTTTGGTTAGCATACTCGGAAAGATAAATCCCAGCACCAAGTGATAGTGGAAAAGAGATGATCATCGTAATAATTAATAGAAAAATACTATTAAAGAGTTGAATACCGATACCACCGCCGACTTCATAAGCTTTAGACGGACTCGTCAAGAAATGCCAAGAAATATGGGGTAAGCCTCTAACTAAAATATAGAGTAGTAAAGAAGCAAGAATAACGACAATAATGCCTGATATAGCATAGAGGACATTTGTTGCAATTTTATCAACTTTCTTAGGGTTCATTATAATCTTCCTCTCTTAGCAATTGCGCGCATACCGATGTTAAATAGTAGTGACATCAGTAATAGAATAAGCGCTAACGACCATAAGACATTATTTTGAACTGTCCCCATGATGGTATTACCGATACCTTGTGTCAAAACTGATGTTAATGTTGATGCTGGAGATGTTAAGCTGGTAGGTAAAATCGCAGCATTACCAACCACCATCTGAATCGCTAAGGCTTCACCAAATGCTCTCGCCATCCCAAAGACAACTGCTGTTAAGATACCATGTGTTGCAGCGCGAAGTAAGACACGCGAGATCGTTTGCCATCTTGTTGCACCCAAACCAAGTGATGCTTCCTTGTAAAATCCAGGAACGGCGCGCAAGGCATCTACTGTCATCGATGTTACTGTTGGTAAAATCATGACAAATAGGACGAAGACCCCTGATAGTAGACCAAAACCAGTACCACCAAAAATACCTCGGATGACTGGCACAACGACTGTCAAACCAATAAACCCATAGACAACTGATGGGATACCGACAAGTAATTCGATAACTGGTTGTAGTAATTTGGCACCACGATTTGGTGAGATTTCAGTCATAAAGACTGCTGCACCGATTGCAAAGGGCGTTGCTAAAATCGCTGATAGCAATGTCACAATCAATGACCCTGCAATCATAGGTAAGGCTCCAACTAAAGGCTTACCATCCGGACCAAGTGCAGAAGGATTCCAGGACGTACCAAACAAAAATTTGAAAGGATTGATCTTGTCAACAAAGAAAGTCGATAGACCTTTTTGTGCAACAAAGAAGAAAATCATCGCAACGACAAAGACAATGAGGGCGATACAGAGAAAGGTAATTGTTTTGCCAAATTTTTCTAGTTGAGAGTTCTTTGATTTAGACAGTAACTTTTCTTGAATAGTTTGTTTTTCCATAAGGTTTCTATTTCTATTTGTAATGTTTCAGCATCTATTTGGCAAAGGCGTTGCGTCAGCACCATAAGACAAACTGGATTTATCAGCTATAAATCCAATCTGATTTTTAGGAGATACCGACTTCCTTTTAAAAACAGCTAAAACTCAGGTTATTTGTTTGTCACACGACCACTAGCATCTCGGTCAATTTTCATCTCATTAATGGAAATGTAACCCATTTTTTTAACAAGTGTTTTCTGTACAGTGTCAGACAAGACATCATCTATAAATGCCTTAGTCAAACTTTCTGGTTGGCCCTTGGTATACATGTGTTCATACGCCCAAATTGGCCATTTGTTGCTTGCAACATTAGCAGTCGTTGGGGCGTAGCCATCAAGTGATACTTTGGTTACAGACGTATCCACATTTGAGAAAGCGAGGTAACTAATGGCACCTGGTGTTTGCGCAACGATAGATTTAACCATACCAGACGAATCTTGTTCTTGTGAGTTCTTAGATTCTTTCCCGTTCATAATCCACCGCTCAAAAGTCGTCCGTGTTCCTGAACCACTTGCACGGTTGATCAAAACGATTTTCTGATTTTGACCACCAAGCGCCTGCCAGTTGCTAATTTCGCCTGTGAAAATTTGACGCAATTGATCTGTTGTTAGGGCTTTTATCCCAACATTTTTATTGACGATTGGCGTAATCCCAACAACTGCAACTTTATGATCCACTAATTTTTTAGCATCAATACCAGATTTTTCTTCGGCAAATAAATCAGAATTGCCGATTTGAACAGCACCAGACTGGACTTGTGACAAACCAGTTCCGGAACCACCACCTTGAACGTTGATAAATTTACCTGGGTTCTTTTGGGCAAATGTTTCAGCAGCAGACTCAACTAAAGGCTGCAAGGCACTAGAACCTACAGCCGTAATTGATTCCCCTTTTTCTATCCACTTGGCACAACCAGATCCTATGGCAACAAAAGCCAAGAGTGATACCAAAAGTAGTATTTTTTTCCTCATAATCCCTCCAAAATCATTCATTACTCCTATTTTAACATTTAAACGTCCCTTAAATGTAAATATTGTGTAAAAATTTTTACGGATTATAGGCCTTTAGTTACCCTAACTTTTATAAAAGAGATACCTGAGTTTAGCTTCTTTAGCAGACTTAGGTATCTCTTTTATGTCGCATCAATAGCTTGTTCAACAGTTAACTTTGATCAAAGGTTATCAATGACAGATTATTTAGTAGCTAATTATTTAACTTTACCATCTTGATCACGAGATACTTTCATATCATCGATTGCAAGGTAGCCAAGTTTTTCAAGTAATTTTTTATTGCTAGTGACTGCTTTAATGAATTTTTCTTGACCTTCAGTTGTATTTTCTTTTTGTGTATACATGTGCTCGTATGACCAGATTTTCCAATCATTTGTCGCCACATTTTTCTCAGTTGGTTTCACTTTGTCAATTTCAAGCGCTTTTACCGTATCCTTGATATTTGAGAAGGCAACATAGCTGATTGCACCTGGTGTTTGAGAGACCATTTGGACAACTGCTCCAGATGAATCTTGTTCGCTTGCTTTGACAACTTGCGTATTATCAAGGCCATATTTTTCGAAGTTAAAACGTGTACCAGATCCTTCAGCACGGTTAATGATTGTAATTTTTTGATCTTGTCCGCCAACTTCTTTCCAGTTTGTTACTTTGCCTGAGAAGATATCTTTGAGTTGTGCAGTTGTCAGACCATCAGTTTTAATGTCTTTATTAACAATTGGCGCAAACCCAACAACGGCTACTTTATGGTCTTTCACTTTAGTTGCCAAGTCTTTATTCTTTTCTTCAGCGAAGAGATCAGAGTTACCAATTTGGATAGCACCAGTTGATACTTGTGATAAACCAAGACCAGATCCGCCACCTTGTACAGTGATTTGTAAGTTTGTATTTTCTTGTGTAAAGCCTTCAACGTTAGCTTCAACCAATGGTTGCAATGCAGTTGAACCAGCGACAGTTATTTTTTCAGTCTTTGCTTCTGATGACTTTCCAGTAGCGTCAGATGATTTTTGACCACATGCTGCAAGAGCTAACAAAGATACGGCTGCTACTGTTACCAAAAGTGTTTTTTTCATAAAGTTTTCCTTATATGATACCTTATTTACTATACGCTTAAAGTATTTCCCTAAAATAATGCGAATACTTTTATATCAAGCGCTATAGCTGTTCAGTATGATTTGTTTTGCAGGCACAATTACCTTACAAAATAATTATACCGCTGAATCTTCAAATTACATGTAAAAGTTATGTGTATTTTATGTAAAAATAATGTAAAGAAAATAAAAAAACACGTCCTGCTATCGTGTTTTAGTTAAAATAGGTTAAGCGTCGTGCATCATTCTTCTCTTTAAAGATAGCGTTATGCGTAGACACAATCAGTTGTCTTTGTGCTGTCTCATCCAAATGGATTGCGACCTGTGCAGCTGCTTCAGCTCCTTCAGCTAGGCAGGCAGCAAGCATGTAATTTTTACCTGAATAGCCACCCAAATCCCCGACGACAAATAATCCTGGTATATCAGTTGTTGTATCTGGCTGATTCTGAATAAAGGCATGACCGTGTTGATCAACCGTTGCCAGCTCAAAATTGTCAAAAGTTATGGCACTTGCCTCACGCTTCATCCCTAGATGAACAAAGACATGCGAAACCAGCACCTCTTGACCATCAGACAAGGTAACGCTCGAGATAACGTGTTCATCAGCTTTAAAGCTCGTCAGTTCAGTATTAGTAAAGATGCTGACGTTATCCAAAAACTGCTCTGAGTTTGGCAGTTCAGATTTTTTAGTCACAAGGATGACTGATTTTGCCACGTTTTGTAAGAGGATGGCATAGTCTGAAATACTGTCAGGATTGCCATAGAGTAGGACTATTTGATTGGCATACGCTCTAAACTTAATCACGTCAACAACTAAGTAATGTAAATTTGAATAGCTATCTGATCCATCAATTTTCAGTTTTCTAGGCTGAATGATCCCGAGCGAGCTCGCCAAAATAACCGTCTTAGCATAAGTCGTCAGATTATCTTGTGTCGTTAAACTGAATCCCGTCTCTTCTTTTCTGATAGTCGCTACTTTTTGATCAAGGACGATTTCTGTCGGAAACTGCTTGGCACCAGCTATCAAATTAGCTGCGATATCACTTGCTAATTGACCTTGTGCGCCACCTAAATCCCAGATAAACTGTTCTTGATAAAGTGGTAGTCGACCGCCTAATGTTGCACTTGCTTCTATCAGTTTCACATTCAGCTGTCGCATCCCACATGAAAAACTGCTATAAAGGCCCGCTGGCCCACCACCGACAATGACAACATCGTACATTTCTTTGGTCATTTCATGCCCTCATTTCCTATTTTTTTGTGCTTACTTGCTTAATTCAGGATAAACTTGCTTAGCAAATGCATCAAAACCTGCTAGAGATTGGTAGCCATAACCAAACATGTAGTTATAGTTTAGGATATAGACTTTCTTATTTTTGATTGCTTTTAGATTTGATACCTTGTCACTCTTATATAGACCCTTAACTGTTTTTTCAGCATTATCCGTATCATCCCATTTAGGAATAATGATAATATCAGGATCAGATTCGATGATTTTTTCAAGGCTTACCGTACCTGTGGGCACATCATAGGCTTGTTTTAGTTTCAACATTTTAAAGAGACTGACTGAGAAGGTGTCCCCTGTTAAAGAATAGCCATTGATATCTGCAGGATCATTAGAATGAATATAGGCAAAGGTTTGCGTTTTTTTCACGGGTTTCAAGCGTTCTTTTAAATTAGCTTCCTGCGTTTTCAACTCACCTTTAAACTTGTCAGCTGCAGGCTTTACATCGAAAATCTTACCTAAATTATCAATATCGCCATAGATAGAATCAAAAGTGCCACCTGTAATCGATGTTTTCGTGATATAGGTCGGAATTTGCATCTCATTAAGCGATTCTACCGTCCCAACACCCCATTCAGATTTTTCAAACAGGCCACCACGACCAAATACAAAGTCTGGGTTAACTGATAAGGCGGTTTCTTGCGTGATATAGTTATTTCCTAAGTCTTTTAATTTATCAAATTCTTTTTCAACGCTAGTATCTTTTTCACCAAATACAGCACCCACACCGGCAATCGACTTCTCTAGACCAAGATGGAGGAGTAATTCAGCCATAGGTCTGGTATTGGCAACAACTTTTTTAGGCGCTTGTTTAAAAGTTTGGGTACTTTCTGGCCAGCTTGCATCACCAGTTGAACTATTGCCCACAACTTTCTTATAGTTCTTGATGGTTAGCGGGTAGGCTGTTTTTGCAGACTGGCTGGTATTTTCAGTCGTACTATCCGACTTTTTTTCACCACAGGCTGCTAGTGTAAGTGCTGATAAACCTAACATGGCTATAATCATCATTTTTTTCATCTTGTATTCTCCCTTTTACGATTCATTATCGTATTTCTTTGTCATTTTTTTATTCAGTCATTTTATAATGACTTATATTGAATAATGGAAACCGAGTTTCTTTGTGATCGGATTCTCATATATTTGGCATTTGACTTGAAAAATGTCAGTAATCAAGGATTCTGTGAGGACTTCCTCGGGTGTCCCTTGGGCAATCAGTTCCCCATCTTTTAAGGCATAGATATAGTCACAATAAGAGGCCGTCAACTCTAAATCATGTAAAGCGACAAAGGTTGTGATATTCAGATCCTTTACCGCAGTCAAAATCTCTAACTGATAGCGAATATCTAGATGGTTAGTCGGCTCATCTAAAATCATCACTTGCGGCTCTTGGGCAATGGTCCTAGCCAAGATGACACGTTGTTTTTCCCCACCCGAGAGTGAGATAAAACTCCTGTTTTTGTAGTTCATCAGATTCGTTCTTAGGAGTGCTTCTTGTACCCGTTGATGGTCATAGAGATTGTCAGACTCCATCATCTTTTTATGCGGCGTTCTACCTAATAAGACCATCTGCTCAACAGTCAGATCAAAATTTAACTCATTAAACTGCCCGACAACACCGAGATGTTTGGCTACCTCTTTCGTTGGTGATTTTAAGACATTTAAATCATCTAAAAAGATGGTTCCCTTTGTTGGTGAAATGCTTCTATAAATACTTTTTAGTAAGGTTGATTTACCAGACCCATTTGCCCCTATCAAACCTACGGTCTGCTTATCAGGAACTTTCAAGGTCACATTTTTGACAATCGTCTGATGCGCCACCTCTACCTCAATATTTTCAATCGTTAATTCCATCTCTAACTCCCAAAGCTATAGCCTTTTTTGACAATGATATAAATGAACAATGGTGCCCCAATCATCGCGGTGATAATCCCAATAGGCAACTCTACACTTTTAATCAAAACGCGAGAAATCAAATCTGCCCAAATCATGAATAAAGCGCCTGATACTGCTGTCATCGGTAAGGTCACTTTATGGTCACTACCAAATAAAGCGCGAACAATATGTGGAATGATCAAGCCGACAAAGCCAATCATACCAGAGTTTGCGACGATCAAGCCTGTGATTAATGCAGTTAAAGACATATATAATCTTCTATACTTAACAAGAGAAACACCCAGGGTAATTGCAGCCTCATCCCCTAACAGCATGACATTTAACACTCTTGATTGGGTCGTAAAAAAGATAAATACGGCGAGAACCGGTAGGATCACCATCCCTAACTTAGACCAACTAGCTGATGCTAGACTGCCCATCAACCAAAACTGAATCGTTTTAATCCCTTCTGAATTACCGGCTAAGTAAACGACGAGGTTGGATATAGCACCCAGTAGACTACTGATCACTGAGCCAGATAGGACCAGTTTGACACTGGTCATACGCCCACCGATACTAGACAGCAGTAACACTGATAGGGTAGCAATCATGGCACCTGCAAAGGCACCTAATCCGACACCAAACTGAGAAAAGATAGAGCTTGACCCAAAGCCAATCAAGATGGCAAAGGTGGCACCTAGTGATGAGCCAGATGATATCCCTAAGATATAGGGATCAGCCAGCGGATTTTGTACTACTGCCTGCATGACCATACCACATAAGGCAAGGCCCAGACCAACAAAGATTGCCAGACAAATCCTTGGCATTCTGATGAACCAAATAATATTAACAGATGAAACTGGTAAGTCTTTTATATCACCTATGGCGCCATGACTTATCTTATTGACCAAAATCTGTACGACATCCCAAAATGATATATCAGCTTGACCATGACTGACAGATACAATGATAGATAGGCCAATAATGATCAAAAAAAAGATGATCCATATCGCGATTGGGATGTTGCGTCTATTAGTTATGGCAAACATATCTCTCCTCAGTTCATAATCTGTATGATGTAACTATTTAAGTATAACCAATTTTCCAATAAATGTAAATAGTTTTTTACATTTACGAAGTCTTACATTGACAATTACAGCAAAAACTAGACAAAAAAACCACTAGTCAGTCACTACTAGTGGTTGTAAATCTCATTTGCACCTGTATATCGATTAGCGATTAAAGGCTTTTAATTGCTTGGCAATATCACGATTTTGTTCTTTACGTTTGATTGTTTCACGCTTGTCGTAATTTTTCTTACCTTTGGCAAGGCCCATCAAAACTTTTGCAAAGCCATCTTTAATGTAGACGCGTAAGGGTACAAAACTCATACCAGCCTGTGATATCTCTGCATCTATTTTGCTGATTTGCTTCTTATGTAATAAGAGTTTTCGACTTCTCGTTGGGTCAGCATTCCAAATATTACCTTCATCAAATGGCGAGATGTGCACATTACTGAGCCAGACTTCCCCATTTCGGACACGGGCAAAGCCATCACGGATGTTAATTCTTGCTCGTCTAACTGATTTGATTTCTGTACCAGTTAAGACGATTCCCGCCTCAAACGTTTCAATTATTTCATAATCATAGTGTGCTTTTTTATTTTGCGCCACAACATTATCCTGGATCACATTTTTCACCATCTATGGCCACTCCTTATTTTACTGTCATCTGTATAACTCATAAACGCTCTGATAAGAAAGATTAACCCTATGGCAGGTGTGCGCAACCTGTAGCAGCTTGCTTATTTCTTACCGTCAGATTTTCTACCTTGCTTATAAAAAGGTTTCTTATCTTTATTTTTCTTCCAGTCTGGACGTTTGTCCCGAGAATCACGTCCACCACGATCGCCTCTACTGCCTTTTTCAACAGCTTCTACAACATCTAACTCACTGTTAACATGTTCAAAGTCAATATCGCCGGTAATTTTATCTGATTTAATCAGTTTAACCTTAATCGGTTGACCCATACGGAAGACTTTTCCTGTCCGTTCGCCTTTGAGTGTTAAATCACGTTCATTGAAGTTATAGAAATCATCACCAAGCGTAGACATGTGAACGAGACCTTCGATCGTGTTAGGTAGGGATACGAAGAAGCCAAAACGCGTGATGGATGAGATCGTCACCTCATATTCAGTACCGACATAGCTTTCCATGTATTCCGCTTTTTTCATCGCTTCAACAGCACGTTCAGCATCTATTGCACGACGTTCACGTGATGATGTTTGTTGTGCCACTTCTGGAATAATCGCTTCAAAGTGGTCAATGACTTCACTTGTTGGTTTGCTCTCAGCACGAATTAACCGATGCACGAGTAAATCTGGATAACGTCGAATCGGTGATGTAAAATGTGTGTAGTATTCTGCAGCTAGGCCAAAATGGCCTAAGTTATCTTCATCATAACGTGCTTGTTGCATCGAACGTAATAACATCGTCGCAAGGACTAATTCACCAGGTTGACCTTTGATTTTCAACATGAAATCTTGTAGATCTTTAGAAGCCATCTTCTCTGGTGTCCCTTGTAGTGGGATACCAAAAACTGAAGCAAAATCAATGAAGCGTGTTAATTTATCTGCCTTTGGATGTTCGTGGACACGATAGATAAACGGTAACTCGCGTGTTGCAAAGCTTCTAGCGACTGTTTCATTGGCAATCAGCATAAACGACTCGATCATCATCTCAGCAATACCACGTTTGCGGACTAAGATATCGATTGGTTTACCTAATTTGTCAACAATGATCTTCGATTCTTGTGTATCAAAGTCGATAGACCCACGACGGGCTCTCATCGCTAATAGATTAGCATGCAGTTTAGCCATTTGCGTCACTGATTCAGAAATGTTAGCAAATTTTTCTAAAAATTCTGGGTTGCCTGCAATCATTTCATTGACATCAGAATAGGTCATACGTTCAGTTGTTTTGATGACAGATTGGGAAATTTTATAGTTGACCACATGGCCATCGGCGTTAATTTCCATGACACATGACTGTGTAAAACGGTTAACGCGTGGATTTAGTGAACAAATACCATTTGATAAACGCTCAGGTAGCATCGGTACGACACGGTCTGTCACATACGTTGATGTTCCACGATTTAAGGCTTCCTTATCAAGCGCTGAGCCTTCTGGTACATAGTAACTGACGTCAGCGATATGCACACCAAGCTCAATGTTGCCATTAGCCAAAGCTTTAATATGCACAGCATCATCTAGGTCCTTAGCATCTGCCCCATCGATCGTAAAGGTAATTTCATTACGGTAATCAACGCGATCGATAATATCTTTTTCAGCGATTTCTTCTGGTACAGCATTTGCTTCCGCAATCACATCCTCTGGAAATTCTGATGGAATGCCCATCGATTCAAGGACTTCTAATACATCAATCCCCGTATCCGTCGATTTACCGATAATCTCGACAACTAAGCCTTGTAAGACATCTGGGAAATCACGCTCAGGATAGTGGGTAATATCAACACGTACGATATCCCCAACTTCTGGATGCAAGCCTTTTTTAGAGATGTTTGTTCTAAAGGGAATTTTTTTGTTTTTATTGACAACATAGCCTAACAAAGAGCCGCTATCTTGTTTCTCTGCTTCATTAAAGGCATAAAATTCACCAACCAAGCCTGTCACTGCTCGTGTTTTGATGGCAACTACTTTACCTTCTGCTTCATTCCCTTTAAGCGGATTAGCAGGGGATGTGACCTTAACTTCTACCACATCTTCGTTCATGGCAAATTTTGTATTACCACGTTTTACGAATACATCTGGTTCATTTTCGCCAACTCTTACAAAGCCAAAGCCACGAGGATTGGCCGAAAAAGTGCCTTCAATTACTGCTGCTTCTGGTTGTGGTAGGGCGATGTTGCCGCCAGCAGTCACTTCGATTGCCTTACTTTCTTCTAGGTGGGCAATCGTCTTCAACAAATTTTTATAGGTTTCTGCATCATCTGCCAAGCCTAAATTCGTCGCCAACATTTTTGGTGAAATCGATTTTGATGGCATATTTGCCAAAAACTGTGTTACTTTTTGATTTAAATTCATATATACTTTCTATTTTTTAACTGATTATTTACTTAGGATGCTATACAAAAGCATAAAAAGCTGAGATAGATTATCCCAGCTTTTATTTAGGATAACCGCCTATCCACTTTTACCTTCAAAACGTGCTATAAACAGGATGATGCTAATGGCAATGCCCTAGACACTCCTATTATGCCTCACTAAACGTTATCAAGTAAAACTTGCGGCACCTGCTATCATCTGGTAGATAATACAACGAGTGCAAACCCAACGAGTAACCAAAGACCAATCATGACACCAGTAAAGCGTTGCATAACCGCTTCAAAACCACGTGCTTTTCTACGCTCAAATAATTCATCTCCACCACCAGTAAAGGCACTTGCTGCCGTGTCTTGCTTAGAGGGTTGAATCATAATCGCCACAATCAAGATCGCTGACAATACGAGCAAAACTGCGATTAAAATATCATAAATAACTTTTATCATCTTTTCCGACTTTCTACAGTATCTGTTTAGGTATGTTTCATTTGGTATACGGGATACCGTAAGGCTGCTTAAGCATATCTATAGCATGCACCAAAAGCATTTTTATAGACGGTCTAACAATTAATCTTAAAAACAACCATTGTCCTTTGATTATATCATAAAAATCAAAATTTTGCTAAATATAAGAAAAAGAACCTCTCGGTTCTTTTGAAAAATTAGGCATGATCAACGATATATTGATAAACACCTTGACCAGCAATCGCACCATCTCCAACAGCAGTAGTAATTTGACGCAAGTCTTTTTGACGAACATCACCTATAGCAAAGACGCCTGGTACTTTGGTTGCCATCTCGTGATCTGTTACGATCCAGCCAGCGTCATCTGTAATCCCTAAATCTTTAACCGTTTCAGTCATTGGATCAAGACCAACATAGATAAATAGGCCACCAAATGCTTGAGTCGTGATTTCACCTGTTTTCAGGTTTTTGATTTTAACGCCTGTAATTTTAATGTCATTGCCTAAAACTTCTTCAACAGCTGAATCCCAGATGAAAGAAATTTTATCATTTGCAAAGGCACGTTCTTGAATAATTTTTTGAGCACGTAGTTCGTCACGACGATGTAAAATCGTGACTGATTTACCAAATCGTGTTAAGAATAAAGCTTCTTCTACAGCTGAATCTCCACCACCGACAACTAAAATATCCTGGTCTCGGAAGAAAGCACCATCGCAGACAGCACAGTAAGAGACACCACGTGAGCCATAGGCCTCTTCACCAGGTACATCTAGATGACGATGGTTAGCACCTGTGGCGATGATGACTGTCTTGGCATCAAACTCGCCATCTTCTACCGTCACTTTTTTTGTGCCATCTGCATTAACAGTGACAGTTTGAACGATACCATAGGCATTCTCAACACCTAGTCCATCAAGTGGTTCATACATTTTCATGGACAAGTCCGGTCCCATGATAGACGTGAACCCTGGATAATTTTCGATTTCAGCGGTGTTGTTCATTTGCCCACCGGGCGCACCACGTTCTAGTAACAATACTTTAAGTTCGCTACGTGCAGCGTACATAGCTGCAGTCATGCCGCCAGGGCCAGCACCGATGACGATTGTATCATATAAACTCATTTCATTTCCTCGCTTTTTGTTTTACAGCTAATGAATTATATCATCAACTAAATAAAAGAATAGTTCCATTATAACTGAAACTATCTTTTTTTTCTTAAATAAGGCTTACCATCTTTTTTTGTCTTATATATGAGGGTTTTTAAGGTCGTAACTTGCTAAGATCATCGAGATTTTAAAATAATCAATATGGCTAAGACAGCAAAACTTAAGACAGGTATTGTCAAAATATCGATCAGCAAAATATCAAATACTTTATTTTGACGTACCGTTCTAGGTTTATCATAATTTCGTGAAATGACACCCATCAGATATAAGCCACTGGTGATACCAACGATAATGGCTGATATCAAGAGTGACTCCAGATAAAAGGCTAGAATAACTTGCATTAAAGAAAACTCCCCATTTCGAGATTTTTTGTATGTCTTGCTAAGAAAGCTTTTGTTCTTACCTGCTTAGGCGCATAGAAAACATCTTCTGGTGTCCCTGATTCTATAATTTTCCCCTGTTCAAGAAAAATAACCTTTGTCGCGACATTATAAACAAAATCCATCTCGTGGCTAACGATAATCATCGTCTGTCCTGATTTTGCTGCATCGACGATAGATGCCTGCACTTCTCCGACAAGTTCTGGATCAAGTGCTGATGTTGGCTCATCAAGTAATAATAGTTCGGGATTCATAGCAAGTGCACGAGCAATACCGACACGTTGTTTTTGACCACCTGATAAAAACTTAGGGTAGTAATCCATGCGATCTGATAGTCCTACATTATGTAAGGCTTGAGTTGCGACTTTAATTGCGGATGGCTTATCCATTTTTTTAACCTGGATCAGCCCTTCCATCACATTTTCAAGCGCTGTTCGCCGCTCAAAGAGATTAAACTGCTGAAAGACCATGGCTGTCTTGCGGCGCAGTGCCAAAACATCATTTTTGCTGATTGTCGCATAGTCCAGATCCAAATCATCTATCTGAATACGGCCTGAATCTGGTGCTTCAAGATAGTTGATCGATCTTAGAAAAGTTGATTTACCTGCACCAGATGCACCGATTAGCGCTACCACATCACCAGGATTAACAGTTAAGGATACATCATCCAACACAACCGTATCACCAAATTTTTTCGATAAATTTGAAAGTTTGATTGTCATACGTTACCTCCTGTAGACATCCCGTGGTCAAAAGGATTGCCTGTCTGAATCAAGTCATTTTTGCGTTTTTTCTTCGGTGTGATTTGTAATTTTTTCTCTAAAAGTCTAATTAGATTTTCAAAAACAAAGTTAATTGCCCAGTAGACCAAGGCTACTGCTAGGTAACTCTCAAAGATACGAAAGTTTGACCCACCAAATATCTTGGCTTCTGCTGTCATTTCGATCACCCCAGCTACGAAGGCAAGTGATGTCCCCTTCAAAAGACCCATCAAGGAATTTCCCAGAGGTGCAACTGCGACGGTTGCGGCTTCTGGCAGTGTCACGCGCCAAAAGACCTGGCTATTTGTCATCCCTAAAGATTTAGCCGCCTCAATCTGTCCAACATCTACTGACTCGATCGCAGCACGAATTGTTTCAGAATTATAGGCCGCTTCATTAAAAGCAAAAGTTAAAATAACAAAAAGCATGGGCGAGATGTCATTGATAGTATAGGTCGTCCCATAGTTGAGGTTTACAGCCTTAAGGATCAATGGAATACCTGTATAAGTCAGCAAGAGTTGCACATAAATAGGCGTCCCACGAATAAAACTGACGAAGACAAGTCTGATTTGATTTAATACTGGGATTTTATTGATCTTAATCAGTGCTAAAAATAGCCCTAGCACTAAGCCAATGATCATAGCAACCAAGGTGATGATAAATGACGTCGGCACGCGCCCAATAATCGGTTTAAAGGCTTGAACAAAGGCTTGCCAATTAAAAATTTTATCAAAGAACATGGTCCAAAAATCGGTAAAGGTATAAGCTCCCTTTACTGTGAAACTGACAAAAGCAATCACAATAATAATGATTGCTAATATGGCTAATGCAATTTTTGTCGCTTTTTTCATGATGATATCAAAACTTTCTATTCTGCTGTGACGGATTAACTGCTAACTATAGCTTACAAATCTGATAGGACAGCATCCTGTCCCCAGCATAAAGGTTATTTATAATAGTCCGCTGATGGTACAAAGTCTCCACCAAAATATTTTTCTGATAGTTCTTTGAGTTTACCATTTGCTTGCAATTTTTTCAATACTTTATCAACTTTTCCTTGTAATTTCTTACCTGCTTCATCTTTAGTAAAGATGAAATATTCCAGGCCATCATGCGCATCTACTGTATCTGATTTAATATTAACGACCTTAAGATCAGACAAGCCCTTATCTTTTAAAATTGTTTTGAGTGAGATAGCATCGTATAAGATGAAATCAATTTTTCCAGAATCAACATCCGATAACCTACTCGCAATTGGATAGTTCCCATCTACATAGTTTAACTGACTTGCTTTATCTGGATTTGCATCATTATAGGCCTTTAAGGTCGTCGTAAAGTTTGCTGATGGTAACACTTCTGTTGACTTACCTGCTAAATCTTTGAATCCATTAACTTTTAAAGCTGATTTAACTGCGACCGCGTTATTTGATTTTGATAGCGGCGCAGAGAAATAATATTTTTCAGCACGTTCTTTTTTCCAGCCCACATCATTTGCCCCCAGTTGATAGCGGCCAGAGTCAACGCCTGCAACCACACTGTCAAAATCCGTGATCTCTACTTTAAGCTTGTATTCAGGCAGCTCTTTAAAAACAGCTCTTGCCACCTCTACATCGTATCCTGTTGCCTTGCCATCTTCTGAATAAGTAAAAGGTTTTGTATCCGCATCAGTCGCTACTGTTATCGTCGTTTGTTCTGACTTTGATGCTGTATCAGTCGATTTAGTAGCAGACTGCCCACAAGCTTGTAAGGCGATGATCGTGCTCAATGCTAAAACTGACAAGCCAATTTTTTTATATGTTTTCATTATGATTAGCGCTCCTTTTTGATGTTATCTCATTCTATCATAGTAAATGGCACATCATCTTCACAAAAGATTATGACGGTAATCAAAAAAATAAAACCCATCAGGATTTTATTCATTAGGTAATGCTCACCCCTTATTTTGTAACTGATTCAAAAGTAAACCCACTCCATGGCTTGATATAGTCTAACAATAAAAGTTCAGCATCAGAGATACGGCCGACCACATTAATTTGACCCTGATTTGGCATATCCTTAAGGGCAATCTGTGTTTCCCCTTTATATTGACCAAAATTAACATTCCCAATTAGGATATCACCACGGTGAATATCTTTTGTATCATGTGCTGGAAACGCCTTATCTTTATGCCAGACACGTGTCATTGTAGAACGCAAGATGTACGCACTGCGATCGCCTCTGTAACTGTGTGCACTTTCAAATAAAACGAGTCGTTCGTTTTCTGTTATCGTCTCACTAGGTACGATCTTAATCACTGGCTCAGGTGCGAAAAAGGCTAGACTCATGGCACGAAGTTCGTCCTCACTAGCATAGGCATTCCCAATCGTGATGTCATTAATGCCACCTAGTAATTTCATATGTTTGACTTGTGTCTCGATTGATAGGTCGCGATGCAATTCTAGACTCGCAAGACCATCATTATAAGGCCAAGGACCAAACGTTGCATCGTGGGAATTAACAAAGGCCATGGTGTTCAAGTTGTATTTATTGAACTTCTTCGTACAGCTGATAAAATGATCTAGCGCTAAACCTGAGTAACGCATGGGATAAAAGTTATGACTGCCAAGTAGATTATCTGGATTGGGTGAGTAGCTCATGATATTATCAACATAATCAGTCCCCTGACTCATGTTAATTTCAACTTTAATGCCATAAGCATTTCGTGTCATTTTAGCTTCCTCAGCACCAGTGAACCCTAAGTCTAGCCGAATACCATCTGCGCCCATATCATGGAAAAATGATAAGTCATCATAAGACACACCAAGCTGTTTGAAAAGGCCTGGATTAATATCCACCATGACCTCCATGCCAAGTGAATTGGCGTAGTCCACCGGTTTTTTAAAACCAGCAATCACTTCATCTTTATCACCATTAATCTCTAATAGGCTTGTAAACACACGTTTAAAGCCATATTGATGTGCCAAGTCAAGATAAGCCTTATCTGCTTCAAATGTACTACGTTCTGGATAAATAGAAATACCAAGTTTTCCCATGTTTGTGCTCCTGTCAGGCGATGGTCGCCACATTACTTTAGTTTCATTTGCTATAAAACGAATCAATCCCCTGCTGCATAAGATCAAACCATTAGCTTATCGATGACCTTACGCAGTTAAGTAGCTTGATTGTAACCGCTTTAGTCTCATTATAACAAAATAATTGGTCTATGCCAATTATTTGTAAAAGAAATCAAAAAAAGACTAATTTGCAAACTAGCCTGTCAATTCATATTATTCATGATATGTTGGTAATCTATTCCATACAAGCAGTAGCGGATACTTTCTTATAGTAAGGATACCCTCTAGCCAAAATACCTAAATAGGAAGAAGCCCACGATGATAAAAATAAGCATCCAAACAATGGAGATCACTGTGCCAAGTTTAGCTAATCTTTGACCTTTCAAGTCATAGGCAGCGATATGTTCAAAAGCAGTCAAGCTAAAAATCAGTCCTGGTAGGGCTGTAATCGGAATTATCGCCAAAATAAGACCTATAATTGCGGCCTTACTCGTGGGTTGATTTTGACTTGATTTAGTTTTTCTCATATGGTTTAATTCTATCAAAAATACGCAAAAATAACAAGATTCCATATCCTAAGGCTCAGACATGCCTCTTGAGTATCTCTGGGCCCGCAGCAATCAGCTCAAGCCACTTCATACGTCTATTTCATTTACCAACATTGATGGCATCAGTAACCCCAAAATCAGGCAATCAATTTGATAGGGGGGCATAGTGTTAAAAAAAGATGGTACAATATGCTTATGCGATTGTTTATCAAAAAAAATAAAATAGCCCTTATCTCAAGTTTCTTATTACCTCTAGGAATTATGGCAATCAGTTTTGCTATCCTTGGGATCTATTGGGGCAGTCACAAAACCGTTTTAGCTGGCGATGCTTATCATCAATATGTCAGCTTTCATAGTTTATTTTCAAGTATGCTCCATACTGGTTCAGGCTTTCTCTATACCTTTACCAGTGGACTTGGCCTTAACTTCCTAAGCTTTTCCTCCTATTATTTGGGGAGTTTTCTGATGCCCCTAACCTACTTCTTTAATGCAAGTAATATGCCAGATGGCCTATATCTCATGACCTTATTGAAGTTTGGTTTTATTGGCATGTCTGCCTTTATTGCCTTTAAGCGCATGTACCAGACCTTGTCGAACTGGTTGCTTGTTTGTCTAGCAACAGCTTATGCACTGATGAGTTTTATCGTCAACCAATCTGAAATTATCATGTGGCTTGATGTCTTTATCTGGCTACCACTCATCATCTGCGGCTTACATGAGCTGATGGACAAAGGTAGTCGTAAGCTTTATTTCATTACACTAACGATCTTATTTATTCAGAATTACTATTTTGGCTTCATGATGGCCTTGTTCTTAATCGGCTACTTTTTTGCCAGACTAACCTTTGACGGCTGGTCAACCCGTAAGCTGGTAGATTTTTGTCTGACGTCTTGCCTATCAGGTATGGCAAGTTTAATCATGATTTTGCCCATGTATCTTGACTTGAAATCAAATGGGGAGTCATTTACCAAAATAACATCACTCTTTACAGAAAAATCTTGGTACTTTGATCTATTTGCTAAAAATTTTGTTGCCAGTTATGACACCACACAGTATGGTGCTGTCCCAACGATTTACATCGGCTTGTTCACCTTAATCCTTGCCAGCCTCTTCTTCACTATCCACTCAATTCGCTTACGAACTAAACTAGCCTATCTGGCCCTTATTGCCTTTATTACCACCTCATTTTATCTACGTGCACTTGACCTCTTCTGGCAGGGTATGCATACGCCTAATATGTTCTTGCATCGCTATAGTTTTGTTTTCAGTCTCTTAATTGTCATCCTGGCAGCTGAAACACTCACACGATTATCAGCCATTCGCGTGCGCTATATTTGCCTAATCATTATATTATTAGGTCTCGGCTTCTCAGCTACTATCATTAGTCAACATTATGCCTATGTTCAATTTATCAACATCGCCTTAACAGTATTATTTGCAGTTGCGTATTTAGTTTTACTCATCAGCCATCAAAAAAAATGGTTACTCCCCCGACAATTTTATATGTTTATTGCTATCTTTATGATTGCTGAACTCGGCATCAATGCCTATTATCAATTGAATGGTATTTCTGAAGAGTGGCACTACGCTGCTCGTCAGAATTATGATACCAACACTAAAAAAATTCAGCCTGCAGCAAAAGCGATCGCCGTAGATAAAGACTTTTATCGCATGGATCAAACAGCTCCCGACACAGCAAATGACGGTATGAAGTACAATTTTAAATCGCTCAGCCAATTTTCATCCGTCAGAAATCGTAAGTCATCATCAACACTTGATTTTCTTGGTTTTAAATCCACAGGGACTAATCTTAACTTACGCTACCCCCTCAACACAATTTTAATGGATGCCATCTTTAACATCCGCTACAACCTGAATGCAAGGGAACCCGATAAATTTGGTTTCCAGCAACTTAAAACTGGCATCCAAAATTTGACAGAAAATGCTTATGCCTTGCCACCAGCGATTTTCGTCAAAAATGGGTACTCAGATGTCGTGTTCTCAAAAAACCAGATTATTGCTAACCAAACCAAGTTTGTTAATGCCTTATCAGGTAACAAGTCAACCTTTTTTTCACAATTCTATGTCGATAAAGAAACAACGACTGCAAGAGTTACCGGAAATGATGGCCGAGTCACCTTAACCAAGAAAGGGACTGATGACCTATCAGTCCACTATAGCGTGACAACACCTGCTGGTGGACAAAACTATCTCAAGTTTGCAAATGCATCTTATCAAAATACGGATGCTGAATATGTCAAAGCAAGCGTCAACGGTAAAATAAGTTATATCCATACAGATGACACTGGCTCCCTGCTTAATCTAGGTTATTTTGAACAGCCCACAAAAGTCGATATTATCCTTACTTTTCCTGAAAATAAATATGTTAACTTCGATACCACTGAATTTTGGTCCTTGCATACACAGGCCTTTATGTCAGTCATACATCAGCTAAAAGAAAATAAAGTGAGCGTAAATGCCATCAAAAATGGCCTATCAGCTACTGTATCCGCAAAAAGTAAGGGTGACTTATTTTTCACCATTCCTTACGATAAAGGCTGGTCAGCCAAAGTTGATGGCAAAGTCGTCCCAGTTAAACAAGCACAAACAGGTTTTATGACTGTTCCAATATCAGAAGGGTCACATACTGTTCAATTACGGTTTGTACCACAAGGCCTTAAAATCGGGATTGTCTGTTTCTTATCAGCTATTTTCATCTTCATCGGCTATGATTTATGGGTAACTAGACAAACAAAAAAAGACAGTCATGCTAACGATTAGCACGGATGTCTTTTTTAATTTAATAAGTTAGATAAGAAACTGCCACCATGAATTAAGAGGTAAGAATAGAGGAAAATAGACCATGGTTTACCAAACAAAATCGTGAATAAAAAGAACCGCCAAGTCATTTTTGTCTGGCTAGACACGAGTACTAAGGCATCATCAGGTGCAATAGGTAACAAAATTGCGATGACAAAAATCCAATCATAGGTTTTTTGACCTTTGTGTACCCAGGACATATATTTGTCATAACTTTTTTCTTTAATAAAGGTTTTGGCAAGTGCAGCCCCATAGACCCGGCCAAGATGAAAGAGAATGATGGAGCCGATGACAATCCCAATATAATTATAGAGGAAGCCTTTATAAGGTCCGAAGATCATGACCCCTGCTGCTGTTGTAATCCCGCCAGGAATGATCGGAATGACAACCTGAATGATCTGTAAACCGATAAATATAAACGGACCAAGTAAATAATGTGCCATGACGAGTTCTGAAAGTGCTTTTGGATCTTGCAAAATACCAATTCGATAAAGAAAATAACCACCAACCACACAGGCAATCATCCCAAGAATAGATATGATATTAAATATTTTCTGGATGATTTTTAAAACCTTGTCATTCATCTGATTATTTTCCTATTTTATGACATCACTGGATTCACGATGCGCCCCTAGCCTATAGCTTATCAGCTAACCCTCTGATACACGCACAGCGCATACGAAAATAAGCCCAACTATCTAGCAATACCTTTAACCGTTTTCAAATAGCTGACCTGTTCTTTTGTCCAGCTAACTAAGTGCTCATTAAAAGGCCTAAAGCCAATCTTATTGGTTGGATTGTTGAAGTGAAATTTTCGTTGCATGTGATGCGTCTGAGGATGTGCTTCTAATGTTCTAAAGCTCAGAGAAATTTTGCTATTGTATTCGTCAATATCAATGACCTGAGCTTGACATCTTTGTCCAACCTCAACGACTTCATGAATATCTGCAACATAACTTGATTTGATTTCAGAAATATGAATCAAACCACGATACTTACCAAACTTGACAAATGCACCATATTTTTGCAAGCCAGTAATCTCGACTTCCATGATGTCACCTATCTTGATTAATTTATCATGCTTCATCTGACTTTTTCTCTAACTCAATACTGATCATTTCGATCGCATCTTTTGGTTTATCTTGCGCGCCTGTTGGTGCTTTTGCAATGCGATCCAAAGTCTCAAAACTTGCCGCATCTACTAATTGACCAAACACAGTATGACGGCCATCTAAATGCGGTGTGCCGCCTTCTAGATAAAGCTCAGCGATTTCTTCTGGCCAACCACCTTTTACAAGTGCAGATTTATCATAAGGTAAGTTTTGATTTTCAACGATGAAAAATTGGCTACCATTTGTATTAGGACCCGCATTTGCCATCGATAACGCACCTCTGATGTTGAATGCTTTATCAGAGAACTCATCTTCAAATTTTTCACCATAGATAGATGCACCACCCATACCTGTACCAGTTGGGTCGCCACCTTGAATCATAAAGTCACGGATAATACGGTGGAAAATAACACCATCGTAGTAGCCAGTTTCAGCTAGTTCTATAAAGTTTTTAACTGTTTTCGGTGCGACATCATCAAATAGTTTAACTGTCAAATCACCTAGATTTGTATGAATTGTTGCAATCGTACCATTGTAGTTTGCTAAATCTGTTTGTGGGTATGTAAGTGTCATTTTTATTTTTTCCTTTTTCTATTGATACAAGTTGTAATTGATACATGCGTTATACGACTAATAAAACCAACGATTATAAAATCCCTAAGGTTTTCAGTGCCTTCTCGATGCCATCATTCTCAACCGTATCTGTCACGTAATCAGCTACTGCTAATATGTCGGGATGGGATACTTTCATGGCAACAGAAATGCCACCAAATTTGAAAAGCTCAAGATCATTTAACTCATCACCAAAGTTCATGACCTGTTCAGGGCTTAAACCAAGTGACGCTAAGACACGGCTGACACCATCAGCCTTGCTGCCATTTAGGGCAACAATATCACATGAATTTGGATGCCAGCGGACCATACGTACCTTGTCTGCTAAGTCATCTGGCAGCACAAGTGTGTCATCATGATCTGATATGGATAGCATCTGATAGATGTCATGCGTTTGATGATAATCAGGTATAACATCTAGTTTACCATAAACTGGTGCCATTGCAGCCTGAATCACCTCGGACCATTTTGATGCAACCACATTATCCGAGCCATAAAAAATATAATCACTATCAACAGTGCTGAGCCAAGCTAATAGGCTGTCAACCGTCTGCTTAGGTAGCGGATTATTATAGATGACGTCATGGTCCTTATCGATCACATAGGCCCCATTAGCTGTGACAAAAAAATCAGGTTTGAGTGCCTTTATTTCTGGTATAACCCCATAATAATTTCTACCTGTTGCGATGCCGGTCAAAATCCCCTTTTGGCGAAGGGCCTCAAAGACGCGATTAACAGATTCAGGCATGTATCCCGTATCTTTAACGCGTAAGGTGTCGTCAATATCAAAGAAAATAATCTTGATATCTTGAGCGCTACTTAGTAAATTTTCCATAATTATAGTATACCATGTTCAGGCAATTTTGTGCTTGATCGCATAAATTGCTGCCTGCGTTCTATCCTCTACTTGTAATTTAGCTAAGATATTAGAGACATGTGTCTTGACCGTTTTCAAAGAGATAAATAAGGTATCTCCTATTTCTTGGTTGGACAAGCCTTTTGCGATTTCTTTTAGTACTTCTACTTCTCTTGCAGTTAGACTATCGTGTAAGGTTGGTTTGGCATGTTGTTTTTCATAGATTTTGACCCGAACACTCTCAGAAATAACGTCTTGACCCATGGCAATCTTACGGACTGATTCTGCAATCTCATGCGCCTGAGAGGTTTTCAAAATATATCCCTTAACCCCCGCTTCAAGCGCTGGAAATATTTTTTCATCATCTAGAAAACTCGTTAATATCAGAATCTTCATCTCTGGATTATCTTGTAAGATGGCTTTTGATGACGCGATGCCGTCCATCTTATCCATGACAAGGTCCATCAGAATCACATCTGGCTTATACTGTTTTGCTTTTCTAACGCCATCTAATCCATCGACAGCTTCGGCAACGACTTCTAAATCTTCTTGCATATTCAGGTAGCTAGATAAGCCCAAGCGAACCATCTCATGGTCATCTACTAACATCAGTGAAATTTTTTTCATATTTATTCCTAACTTTAAATCATAACCCCGCCATCAGTCAATTTCCGTCTCAACGATTAGGCTTAGTAAGCAACTAGACAGTCTCACTTCATCTTTGGAATCATGATTTTGACTGTCGTACCAGATCCTGGTGCTGATTGCCACTCGACTGTCCCACCTAGTGAGAGCGTCCGCTCTTTGATATTTTTCAAGCCTTGGCTTGCTGTTTTTTCTATCGTCGTATCAAATCCAACACCATCATCTTTGACGATTAAAACTAATGTCCCCACTGTTTGACTAAAAGAAATATCAATATGTTGCGCCTTGGCATGTCTCAGTGTATTAGATAACAGTTCTTGCGTCATTCTAAAAATATTATTTTCAATATTTTTATCTGCCTTTATTTCGGCAACACTGGCTGATATCTTGGCTGATATTTTGGCTTGCAGTTCATCAACTAACATATTTAACCCCTCAGTTAAGGACTTATCAGCTAATTCTGATGGTCTTAAGTGAAGTAAAAGCGCTCGCATTTCGTCCTGTGCCTCATGCAGTATCTTCAAAGTTAGTGTGGTTTGACTGGTAATTTGTTTAGCTGTAAGACTAGGATTATCAACGACGGAAGATAAAATCATGGTTGCAGCAAATAACTCCTGGCTGACAGAATCATGTAACTCCCTTGATATTCTAATCCGTTCTGCTTCTATGATTGCTTCTTGTTCCGCATTCTTAGCTACTGAGAGTGTCTGTAATTCTGATGACATCTCTTCTTGCCGTTTGGCTAAGGCTTGCAGCTGCTCATAGTCAGGTGTTTCATTGTTTAAAATCTTCTCAATATCTTGTGTCAAGCCTTTTTTTTGCTCATCATACTGTATCCAAAAAAACACGATATAAAGTAAGGTTAGCATGGCGGAAACCGTCAGTATCACCCATGTCGTCTTAAAATCAAAGAGATTAATATTGAGCAAACTAACGAGTGCGATGAGCGCACCAAGATTGATTAAAAAACAACTTGAAAACGTGGTGAGCATACTTCGTTTTATGATCATGTTAATCGCCTACCCTTTAATGACTTCTACACTACCTCTGCCGACATGGATCATAATTCTAATCCGTTTTTCAGATGCACCGAAGTCAGGCGTCATATATCTGACATGCTCAGCATTAACCTGTGTGATCTCGTCGAAAATCTTGACAACACCAGAAAGTGCTGTCACATCAAGGACAACGGCAACATCATCTGGCACGATGATTTTGGTATTACCAGAGGCTTTTCTGATTGTTAAGTCATTCCCATCGGCTTGAAAAGTCGTTGTCGCGAGATCGATGACATCATTGCCAGATAGTCTTGAAACCGTGTTATCGGCTTGATTATCAAAAATGCGCCTGCGCTCAAAGTTATTATCATCAGACTCAAATGGATTATGGCCTTTTACAGAGGTATAATTTATGCCCGATGATTTCCAAAAGATAATTGCCAAAATGACAGGGAACAATAAGGCAATCCAAGTATAGCCATTAGCAACAAAAATAATCAGGGCCACCACACCAAAGGCAATCCCAATCTGTTTGAGTATCATTTGCGCCTTATAAGACCCAACACGGGTCGATAAAAAGCCTAGTAATAGTCCAACACCTACGACAATTAAGAACAAGGGATTCCTAAGCAAAGAGACGCCTAGCAAGACCAATATAATCACTTCTATAATCATAAAAAACTTAAATTTATTCATGATTCTATTTTACCATTTTGCAGGAGAAAAAAATCAGTCTTATGGCTGATTTGACGGTTATGAGGGGGAGATAGCGATAGTATGCTATAGGGCTCCCTTTTTTACATCTACCGTATCCTAGTAATAGAGGGCTAGTTAGGCACTAGATAAGGCCATACTTTAAAAATTAAAATATCAGTTATTAATTTACTTTATAAGAAAAAACAGCTAAACTATAAGTAGACGTATCTCTTAAAACGCCCGCTAATTCCATTTCTGTGATTAGCAGAGTGCAGTACACACCGATTTTAGCCTGATTAACTCCTGATAAGGCTATGTTTTTAGAGGTCTCCATAAGCAGTCTATAGAAAAGGTAGCATGAATGATATTAAAAGTTGCAATTTGTGATGATGATAATGCAGTATCAAGTCAGATAGAACAGATATTACAAAGCTATGGTAAAGTCATTTTTGAAATTGACGTTTACTACACGCCTGAAAAATTGATGCATGCACTTGCCTATGAAACCTATGACTTTTATATACTAGATATTGTGTTTCCAACTTCATCTGGACTAGAGATTGCGACGACGATTCGCACCATAAATCAAACAGTACCCATTATTTTTTTGACAACCTATTCAGCCTATATGGAACAAGTATTCAAAGTTAATACGTTCGATTACTTGTTAAAGCCAGTTTTAGCGTCAGATTTAACGGCGACCTTGGATCGTCTGACACATTATCTACAGCTTAGTGATGCAACCTTTCAATTTCAATTTAATAAAATCGTCTATCGTATCCCTTTACGTCATATCTGCTACTTTGAAAAGTGCCGACGTACTGTCTTTATTCATCTAGCCAATGGGGAAGAATTTGAAACGATTTTGACAACGAAAAGCTTACTTGAAAAACTTAGTGCTGATTTTGTGCAAATCCACCATTCCTATATTATCAATGTTACCTATATACAAAAATTGAGTCAAAAAAGTATGCTACTTACTAGTCATAAACAACAAATTAGTCTGCCGATAAGCCGAAAATTTAAAACTATTGCAAAGGAACAAATCCTCATCCGACTCAGGGAGACGATCTAATGTTTAAAAAAACACATTTTTTCTTTATCATTAGCATCATCTCGATACCTTGTATCAGTACCTTTATCCTAACCTTGGCAATCATGTCCGAAGTAAGCTTATTTAACTATAAGTACTTTATGCCCATCTTTATCACTATCTGTATTGTCTACATGAATATCTGCATCTGTTATCTATACTTTTTGTTGAAAAGTTATTTTAAAAAACTAGCTTCTGCGACGACTCAAAATAAAGTGTTTAAATCAGAACTCTATTTTTACAAACAGCTCAATCAATCACAAACAGAATTATCGGCAATCAAACATGATTTAAAAAATCAATATCTGTTGCTATTAGGATTCACCTGTCATGATGATACGGTTAGTATCAAACGCTATTTAGAAAATGCTTTAGACAGCCTTAAGCATACTGATAACTACTACACTGAAGATTACCTACTTAATTTTCTAATCAACGACAAAAAAAATCTTGCTGAGCAACATGATATTACCTTTCAAGCTAAAGTTTTTTTATCAAAACACAGTCGGCTTGATAGTGACATATTAGCCATACTTATTGGAAATTTAATCGATAATGCAATTAATGCTTTAAACCGCCTACCAGCTGATCAAGAAAAGAAGATCAACATCTTGATCAAACAGGCGAATCATAACCTATTGATTGAACTAACGAACCGATTTGATATTAGGGAAGTCACAACTCGTAAACATAGAGAATCAGCAGGTATTGGCATCAAAAATATCAAAAAAATTGTTCATGACCACAATGGGATTTATAGACAATGGGTTACGTCAGATATTTTTCATACCAGTATTTTACTATTCGATATTTATGCGTCATCTGACATCTCGGCATAAAAAACGTTTACTTGCTAATATGGCTAGTGGCAATAACCAAATCAAACCTACTATCAAACCACACATCCGTGATAGAAACAAGGGACTAGTCGGGTATGAAAAATAGTTCATCAAGGCTAAATCTGGTAAGTATATGGCATACTTTGTAATCACTAACATGAGTTGACTCATGCCTAGGATCAATGATGCAAAAATCGCAAGTGGGACGATACCAGATTTAAACAAAATTGAAGCAAAAAAACTTAAGTATGTTAAAATCAACCAACTCAATACTGCAGTCAGCATAACGCTATTCTCAAAAATGACAGCCCAGGATACCTGATGATTTAGCTTGACAACAAGCATGGCTAGACTCATACTGAGGATAAAACTTGCTCCCGTTATTAAGGTGAGTACAGCTAATTTTGACATAAGCAACTGGCCTCTTTTAGGGGTCGCAAGTAGCGTTGCCCTCAACCTACTTGTTGCGTATTCTTGCCCAATATAGTTGGTACTATATAGGATCACACCAACCTGAGCTAAAAAAAGCACTTTCCCTAAACTATAGGTCGTGTCTTGCATGTCATTTTTGATGATACATAAGCCAGCTGATGGCAAAATGACGACAAGTATCACCCCAATCCAACACCAATAGTCAGAAAAAAACGTGATGATTTCACACATCAGTCTGGATTTCCTCATCAATAAGCACCTCCAACATCTCGTTTAATGAATCTGACACAGGCGATGATCATCATTAAAAATGGCCAAGCAATCAGGACAATAACCCCTTCAGAAATTGTTTGAGGGATTAAATCAGTAGGTGTTGCTAAGAGGCCATTTCCAGCTGCCACAGGTAAATAAGTTGCCCAGTCCCATCTCTCAGCTAAAAAAGCACCCAAATTATAGATTTGTGGTATTAACACAAACAAAGGTAGTATCACATTTTTTGATAGCATAGCTAAACCAAAAGATAATACGGTCAACATCAACCAATAAAATCCAGTATAGCCAATATATTGCCAAGCGATTGGGCTAAGCCTAATCAAATTTAATCCCAACGATCCTAACCCAACATGCGTTGTCAAAATAGTCAGGTAAATCGATACAAGTGACAGTCCTAAACTCGTCACAATAAGGGCAATCGTTTTTACCATAAATACTTGAGAACGATTACTTTGTGTCAAGAATAGATTTCTTAACCGATGGTTTTGATAATCATTGGCACCAAGTATTGCACCCAAAACTACCATCGGGACTAGGCCTAGAAATGTTGCATCAAAGCCTAAATAGTCAACAGGTGGAATGGCTTGAGCAAGTTCGGGATATAGTTCTGGTGTTGCATCTAAGCCTAAACTTGCGATTTGTTGAGCAGAAATATAGGCTAAAAAAGGTTGTAGTACAGTGGTCAAAATAGCAACTATACACCAAGTACTACTTGATATAATCTGACCTATCGTATTAGTTAATCTGTTTAAAACTAGTAGCATGCTAGTCACCACCTTCAGTCAGTGAGAAGAAAATCTCTTCTAAGGACTCACCTTCCCTTAAAATCATGTTTAATTCACCAGTCATCCTAATCTCACCTTTATGAATGATCACAATATCGTCAGCCATAGCTGCCACTTCGGAAATCAAATGCGATGATAAGAGAATCGTTTTGCCCTGCTTTTTCTGTTGTATTAAAAAGTCCCTAAACCAGCGCATGCCAGCTGGATCTAAGCCATTCGTTGGTTCATCAAAAACAAGGTATTGTGGATTGCCTAATATAGCGACTGCAATACCTAACCTTTGTCCCTCTCCTAAGGAAAGGGATCTTATTTTCGAACGTATTTTGTCTGTCAATCCAACCAGTTTAATCACCTCTTTTACCCGATCAATCGCTATCCCGTTACTTCTAGCAATCAGGTTTAAATGCCTATTTACTGTGTATGTCGGCACGCCCGCTACACCATCAAACGCTGCACCAACTAGTTTCAAAGGACAAGCCATTTCTGCATATTTTTTATGATCAAATGTTGCGCTACCAGTTGTTGCGAAATCTAGCCCTAATAAAATCCTCAGCATTGAGCTCTTACCTGCACCATTTTGCCCTAAAAATGCTGTAATCCTACCTGATTTTGCTGTAAAATTAATCGACTTAATCGTCTGGTTTTGACCATACCTTTTGGTAAGATCTTCTATTTTAATTGTATACATGACAACTCCCTTCATATTACTTTGTCTATAAATTGTTCTTTAACCAGTTCATGCATCACCTCTAAATTCTATCAGTTAAACTAGCTAATATCATTCTGATGCGTCAAACGACAAGGTATATGTCATCTTTGGTTACTACCAAACATGGAAAGTCTACTTATTTTATTCAGACGAAACAAAAAAAGCTGTCCAAGGACAACTTTTTATTACTATTATTTAACTACTTCCCATTCATATCCTCTTAAGCAACCTGCTTAATCTGGATCTAGTAGTTGTTTTTGCTTAGTCATGAGGGCTTTAACTTGCTTACCAAACTCTCCTTTTATCACTTGTTTGACTTGGTTTGTTGACTGGCTTAGCCCAGTTTTTGTATCGTTTGAGACTACACTTATTTTTTCACTCACTAGCTTTCTCTGTTTTACTGACTTGCCCTTGCTAGTTGCCCCAATTGCCATCACAGAAACTTTTGCTAGTCGTTTTAACAAATCGTTATATGGTTCTGATAAATTATCTATCATCTCTTTCCTTTCTATAAGTTACCTAAATACTTATCACTTGTTGTAGATAAGTTAGCACTTAATAAGCATGCTCTATCGCTGACTGACTTTTATAGCGGTAAGCTCACAAAATTTCTGCCATATCCTCTAGCTGATACTTCCTATTTTGATACCCGCAATAAGCTGTGTTCTATCATACATGTTAATCCCTCCTTAAAAAAGTTGTCGTGCAAGATCCCAGTCTCTTTGGACAATATCGTTGATTTTCACTTTAATTTCCGCCACTAAGTCCTCGTAGTCTGCTGCTACTTGTTTGATTTTATTAATTTTCTCTTCATAGTATTGACATGGCTCGTAAACCATCGTTCTTTCGCTACAATCTACCATTTGCAAAGCATCAAAAATCTCCCAATCCGCTAATGGTACTGCTTTCCATCTTGATTCCGTTACCGTTTCTCCCCAAAGTGATCGGGCTTGATAGATCGCAGTTTGATAGATTTGGATCATCTCATCACTCCCTTCACTGTATTGAGTCAAAGAGTGTTCCACGACGAGTAATGCTGCTTGACTATCAAGATAAATCGCCTCATTCGTGGTCAGCGTTCTACCACTGGATAAAAACCGGCGTCTTAGGGTGCTTAATCTACCCAATTTTTCACTATATTCTTTTGTTGCATACCCCCCGTACTCCCTCAAATAACAATTAATTCTTGCCATAACTTGCAAGTTGATATCCATAGTCCCATCATGCTGACCATATTTTTTTACCCATTTTTTAGCAGCTTGTGCAACTTGTGCCTGCGTCATATTTGGTGCAAAAATACCGGCCTTAGCTAGATTAGTTAGGGTTAAAGAATCCCCATCGAAATAGCCTGACAAGGTATTGTGTGCTTTAATCCCTATAATAGGATAGATTTCTCCCAATTCATGATCTCGTCCGAATAGATTAGCCCATGAATCATTTTGATATCTTAATAGCATCCAAGGATTTTCTTCAAGCCATTGCTGCTGTGACCGTGTTAACGTAGCGACTTGGTTCTTCCCCCAATCATCAAAACTTGTCGTTTTAAACCCCATCTTTTGCCCATATTCAGCTGCCATTTTCATCATATAGCCACCCGCCTGACTAAAACCTGCAACATCTGTAATCATCCCATTTTTTTCACTCACTCGAGTCTGAGTTTGACTCAAGAAGGCAGTAGCCTGTTGATACTCATCAGATAGCTGCCCTAGCACTGCCTGACCAGCAGTTGCAAACCCATCTTTTCCTTTATCAGTAGGCATATTAGTCCCTGCATACACAACGGCGACATGCGTATAATCAGGCTGTCCTGCTACAATAGGTGCAATTGCCATCGCATTAAGCTGGTTATCCTTTTTACTGGCTGATTTGTTTATTATTCTAAACATCACATCTTCATTTTTAATATCTAATGAAAGGGTCTTATCATCTGTTTGAACTTTCTTTTTTATTCTATCTATCGCTTTAGCTAAAATTTCTGTTGTCATTTCATCATGCATAAACTTCCCCCTTTTAGTATGTTAACTCTTTAATTTTAAGACTGTAAATTATTTCTACTTCTTTGCTACCAACTGGTGCTTTTTTAACAGTCTGAAGTTCTTCTTTTTCTGATTGACTAACACTAAGAACGTTATTGTCAGGATCATCATTGTACTTATATAGCGTATTGTCAATACCTTCCTTTATGTAGCTATCAACAGTATGTGTTCTAATGGTATCCTTAAATACATAATCATTCAGGTTCTCATCCCACTCTCTATATGCATATTTACCTTTCTCATCATCAAACGACATTTGTCCATTTAAGGTAAAATTCATCGTGAAATAATTATCTTTAGACACATAGATCCTAACATCACTATCCACATAATTCCCAAGCAAGGATGACCCATAGATATCAGAATTCCGATATTCTATGCCGATACCTTGCCATGCTATTTTTTCGATTCCCTGATAGTTTTTCACCAAATAATCTGTCACATCTTTTTGAATTTGCGTAAACGCATCTTGATATAGCTTTTCATCACTATTTTTTTCTACTGTTTTATTCATAAAAATTTTACCTCCAATAAGGATACCTATGATCACCAGACCTAATAAGATAAGCCAGTTGCTTTTCTTTTTCATTCAGATTTACCACTTTCTATTAGCTATACTTTCGCATCTGATATTTAGTATAGTTGAGGTGATATATGCTCTACCACTATTTTTATCCACTAGCTGTTTGCTCATCTAAATGATTCGAGTAAATACTGGTTATATGCACTAGTCTTTGCTTTGAAAAATTTGTCAATTAACACAAATGGATGCTAATTATTCACTCTTTATCATTAAATCACTTCCAAACAAGTATACTAAAGCGCTTACATTATGTCAAGTGCTTACGATTCCTGACGGTAGCAGAATCTAGAAAAATTTAGTTTGTATCTTCATTTACAAAAGACATCACAAAGCTTATACACATTTTTTCAAGCGAAACAAAAAAAGCTGTCCAAGGACAACTTTCTCTAGTCTATAACTATCTGTTAAACTTATCTAATCCCTAAAGCGATCCGCGCATAGCGGCTCATTTTATCAACGCTCCATGCAGGGTACCAAACCAGTTTCACTTCAACTTCAGAGACTTCTGGTACTTCTTTTAGGGCGTCGTGGATTTGATCAGTCAAGAGGTCTGCAAGTGGGCAGCCCATCGTAGTCAGCGTCATTTGGATTTCTGTTCTACCAGAATCTTCAAACTCAATCGCATATACCAGACCGAGGTTGATAATATCAACCCCTAATTCTGGGTCGATTACGCCTTCTAATGCTGACAGAATTCTGTCTTTAATTTTTTCAACTTCTTCTGTTGTATAATTTGCCATAGATTGATTTATCTACCTTTCATTACGTCATCGGTTAATAGCCTTATTCTATCAAAAAAACGCATTTTTGACAAACTTATTTGACTTATCAAGTAAAAATGACATCTCATCGATGCCATTTTTTACCATATCTTATTGGGTCACTAACACGCGCAACGTATCATCGATTTTTTCAGCTGTTTTACGGCCTTCACGAATGCCCCAGATAACAAGAGAGGGACCACGTTTTGCATCGCCAGAGACATATACTTTTTCATTATTTGTTGTATTGTCATCAAAGATTTGCGTAATGCCAAAGCCTTGGAAGACTGATTGCTCTGCACCAGTAAAGCCCATGGCAAGTAAAACAAGATCTGCTTTAAGCGTTTCTTCAGTCCCTGCAAGTGGTTTAAAGTCTGGTCCGACTTTAACGGTGTTGATGGCGATCAATTGGCCACGTTCTGCACCGACAAATTCAGTCGTCGATGTCGCATAACGTGTCAAATTGATGTTACCTGCAGCAATGGCTTCTTCTTGACCGTAGCCTTTGCGTCCAACCATAGGATATTCTGGCCATGGATTTGATGCTGTACGCTCACCAGGTAACTCTGGTGTAATCTCAAGCTGTGTCACACTAGCAGCACCAAGTCGCACAGCAGTTCCGATACAGTCATTACCTGTATCCCCACCACCGATAACAACCACGTGTTTACCTTTGAGTGATTGGCGCATTTTTTTGTCGCCATTTGACAAGACAATTTTTGTGATATCTGTTAAGAAATCAACCGCCAACTTGACACCACTTAGTTCACGACCTGGAATAGTCAAATCACGTGGTACACTTGCACCTGTTGCGATGATGACACGATCATAATTTGATGTCAATGTATCATAGGCGATATCACGACCAATTTCAGTATTGGCAATAAATTCGATGCCAACTTCTTTCATGACATCAATCCGACGTTGAACGATATCTTTATCCAGTTTCATATTCGGGATACCGTACATGAGCAAGCCACCAAAGCGGTCAGCACGTTCATAAATCGTCACGTTATGACCTAATTGATTAAGGCGCCATGCTGCAGAAAGACCAGCAGGGCCAGAGCCAACGATTGCGATGGTAAAGTCAGTCCGTTCTTTAGGCCGACCACTATCAGCTACCCACCCTTGTTCAAAGGCATTGTCGATGATAAAGCGTTCATTATCATGGATGGTAACCCCTTCACCGTTTAAGGATTCGGTACAACTTTTTTCACATGGTGCAGGACATACGCGTCCTGTCATCTCAGGAATAGGATTTGTCCGTGACAAGCGTTCGAATGCTTTCTTAAACTCATTACGGTAAACTAAGTCATTCCATTCAGGAATAAGATTATCGTTAGGACAGCCTGATACTGCACGACCGCCACCATAAAAGTCACCTTCATGACAGAAAGGAATCCCACAGCCCATACAGCGTGCTGCTTGTTCTTTTCGCTCTTCAACGTCAAGGGGGATTTGCAACTCCTTAAAGTCTAACACACGTTCAGAAACCGAACGATAAGGATTGTCCTTACGTTTGTACTTCATAAAGCCAAATGGATCTGCCATATTACTGTCCTCCTACTTTTATTAATTCAGCCTTTTCTTCAGCAGGTGTACTCATTGCTTTTTCAAATGTTGCCATTTCAAGCTCTGCCCCTGTAAGACCATCTTCTATGAGATGATGCTCGATTTCTTTAATTTCATGGTACTCAGTCGGATAAACTTTGACAAATTTATCAAGGGCATTATCCCAATCAGCAAGTAAGGCTTTGGCCTTTTCTGATCCTGTATAGCTTGCATGGTTTTCAACCATTTCCTTGAGGACATCGTCACCACGGGTTTGGCCTACTTTATAGAGGTCAACCATCTCCATGTTGACTTTAGAGGCGAAGTCACCCTTGCTATCATAGACATAAGCCACACCACCACTCATACCAGCAGCGAAGTTTTGACCTGTACTACCAAGGATAACAGCTAGACCACCTGTCATATACTCACAACCGTGTTCGCCAACGCCTTCAACAACGACTTTTGCACCCGAGTTACGGACACAGAAGCGTTCTCCAGCACGACCGCGGAAGTAAGCTTCCCCGCGAACTGCGCCAAATAGCGATACGTTACCAACGATTGGAGAGGCTTCGACATTAAAGCCGGCATCTACTGGTGGTTTAACAATAATACGACCACCTGATAAGGCTTTACCAATATAGTCATTGGCTTCACCAATCAAGGTAAGCTCCATCCCTTGCGTCGCAAATGAGGCAAAGGATTGACCAGCGATACCTGTGTATTCGTATTTGATCAAACCTGGTGTCAGCGCATAGTTACCGTAACGTTCGGCAATCCAACCAGCCATTCGCGCACCAGCGGTACGTGTGACATTATTGATTGGTTCTTTGATCGTCACACCAGTGCCACTATCGATAGCTGCTTTAGCAAAGCCATCTAATTCTTTCCATTGACGTTCTTCGATAAACGGATCGACAACTTTACGTTCGATCGGCATCGTTGTCCCGATAATGCGACTGAAATCAAGTGATTTTGATTTGCCTTTGGCGATAAACTTAGGTTTCAAGACTTCAGCATGACCAATCATTTCATCCACTGAACGGAAGCCAAGATCAGCCATGATTTCTCTGAGATCCTGCGCTAAGAAGTTCATAGCATTGACAACATGCTCAGGTTTCCCTGCAAAGTGGGCACGGAGTTCTGGATTTTGTGTTGCCACACCAACTGGACACGTATTTAATGAACAAACGCGCATCATGACACAGCCTACAGCGACTAGAGCAAGTGAGGCAAATGAATATTCCTCAGCGCCGAGTAGTGCTGCGACAGCGATATCACGGCCTGTCATTAATTTACCATCTGTTTCAAGTGTCATCCGTTGACGCAAGTTATTCATGGTTAAGGTTTGATGGGCTTCTGCAAGTCCCATCTCCCACGGCAAGCCAGCATCACGTGCTGAGTTACGAGGTGACGCTCCTGTACCACCATCATAACCGGCGATCACAACCTTGTCTGCACCAGCTTTAACACAACCAGTAGCAATGGTACCAACACCAGTAGAAGACACGAGTTTCACGTTAATCTTAGCATAAGGATTAACTGCTTTAAGGTCATAAATCAACTGTGCCAAATCTTCGATAGAATAAATATCATGATGTGGTGGTGGTGAAATCAAGGTAACACCTGGTGTTGAGCCACGGATTTCAGCAACCCATGGGAAGGCTTTCCCACCTGGTAGTTGTCCACCTTCACCTGGTTTAGCACCTTGGGCAAGTTTAATTTGTAATTCTTCTGCACTCATGACGTATTCGGCGTTAACACCAAAACGACCTGATGCAATTTGTTTGATCTTAGAGTTTAGATTCGTGCCATCTGCTTTTTTATAGTAACGTGCACGATTTTCGCCGCCTTCACCAGAGTTTGATTTGGCGCCAATCGAGTTCATAGCTTCTGCAATCGTCTCATGTGCTTCTTTAGAAAGCGACCCAAAACTCATGGCACCGACTTTGAAGCGGGTCACGATATTTTCAACTGGCTCGACTTCTGACAGAGCAACAGGCGTGCGTTTTTGGTTAAATTCCCAAATATGACGGAGGTTTGACGGTGTTTCATCTGCCTCAACATGTAGTTCTTCAGCGTAGGCCTTATATAGCGCATAGTCGCCTTGACGAACCGCTTTTTGGAAGTTGTAAATCGTCAGTGGGTTAAAGATATGGTGTTCACCGTCAGTTTTAAACTGATAAGACCCACCTGATGGTAACGTCTCCTGGCTACGAGGCCCGTAAGCAAAGGCATAACGTTCCAGGTATTCTGTTTCGATCTGATCCAGTGACAAGCCACCAATACGTGTAACCGTCCCACGGAAATAGTTATCGACAACAGCAGATGACAGACCAACAGCTTCAAAGAGTTGCGCTCCTTTGTAACCTGAGATGGTCGAAATCCCCATCCGACTCATGACCTTAATGATGCCTTTTTCGGCAGCATGACGGAAAGATTCAACCTTATCAGCCATATGGTAATCAACGAGTGTTTGATAAGCACCATAAGGATGGATTGCACTCGCGCCATAACCAATGATCGTCGCAAAGTGATGCACTTCATTAACCTCTGCCGTATCCACAACGATAGAGAACTGGCTACCTTTACCTTTTTCAACCATGTAGTTATACAAGCCAGATGTGGCAAGTAAGATTGGCATCGGCATACGGCCTTCTGCCTGGTCACGGTCACTTAGGATGATAATGCTAGCGCCGTTGTCTACAGCTGCTTCAACTGCTTTAAACATGTCAACTAGCGCATTTTCCAATCGATTCTGTGTTTCCTTCGTCACATCATAAAGTGTCGAAATCAGTTTAGATTTGTGCTTCTTATCTTGACTAAAGGCAATTTTTTCAAAGTCTAATGTAGACAAGACTGGACTATCTAGTTTGAGCTTAACGCAGTTTGCGGCATCATCTGAGCGCAAATCACCGTCACGGCCAAGATAGACTTCTGTCCCAACCACAATCTTTTCCCGAATGGCATCAATTGGCGGGTTGGTTACTTGGGCAAACTGTTGCTTAAAGTAAGTAAAGAGGGATTGATTTTTCTGAGATAAGACGGCAAGTGGACTGTCATACCCCATCGAGATAACAGGTTCTTGACCATATTCAGCCATCGGTACGATCACTGTTCTGATGACCTCATCCGTGTAGCCGAATAACTTATGCATGGTTTGCAGACTCGCTTCAGACATCTCTGGAAACTCACCTTGTGACGCTAGCTCATCGATATGACGGAGATTTTTTGTCAACCATTTTTCATACGGATATTGCGCTGCATAATGCTTTTTAACTTCTTCATTACGCAAGATTTTACCATTCACTGTATCCACAAGCATCATGTTACCAGGGCCAAGCACCCCTTTTTCGACAACACGGCTAGGCGCAAAGTCAACGACACCTGATTCTGATGAACAGACGATAAAGTTATCCTCAGTAATGCTATAACGGCTAGGACGAAGCCCATTCCGGTCAAGACGTGCCCCAACTGTGTCACCATCAGTAAAGACTAGCGCAGCGGGACCATCCCAAGGTGCCATGAATGAAGACGTATATTCATAAAATGACGTCAACTCTGGTGATAAACCAGCCTCTTCACCCCAAGCTTCTGGAATCATCATCAAGAGGGCGTGTGGCATATCGCGACCATTGCGGTAGAGATACTCCATACAGTTTTCGAGTTTAGCTGAGTCAGAGTTTTCCTCGTTATAAATTTCGATTTTGTGCGACGTCATCCAGTTTTCAGCACCACGAAGGGTATTGATCTCACCATTATGGGCAAGATAACGAAAAGGTTGCGCACGATCCCATGATGGGAAGGTATTTGTAGAAAAACGTGAGTGTGTCAGCGCAATCGTTGACTTGAAGTCAGGGTCTGATAAGTCAGGATAGAAGGTGCGCACTTGAAAGGCATGTAGCATTCCTTTATAAACGATCGTTTTACTAGATAATGAACAGATAAATAATTCTGAAGTCGCAAATGTTTTTTCAAGTTTGCGGCGCAAGCGATATAATCTATCTTCGAAATCACGACCACTCTTACTATCGCTAGGTTTTGAGATAATAAACTGAACAAATGCTGGCATGATATCTTGTGCAGCTGGTCCACAGTTATCAAAATTAAAGGGAACATCACGCGTTAAGATGATTTGGTAACCATCTGCTTGCAATTCAGCTGTAATTGATTTACAAAGCGCTACTTTTTTATCTGCTTCTTTAGGCAAGAAAAATTGACCAACTGCATAGTCACCTGCTTGAGGCAAATCGATCAATTTTTCTGATGTCACTTTATCAAAAAAGGCGTGTGGCATGGCAAAAAGTGCACCTGCACCATCACCTGTATCAGGTTCGGCACCCGTACCACCACGATGGTTCATGCGTTCCAAAATCGTCATCGCATAATCCACTAGTTCATGAGTTGGTTTACCATCTATTTGGGCAATAAAGCCCATACCGCAGGCATCAGACTCAAAAGTCTGGTCCCACAAAGTTTGCTGTCTAGCTTGTAATTTATCCATTAATTCATCCTCTCACAGATAATGTCAAACACCTTTTACTTTTATGAGGTTATCTGACAAAAGATATAGGATAATTCTACCAAAAAAAAGCGAAATTAACAAGCAAGTTTTCTGAAAATTCATTATTTTTGACACCTATTCCTATCTTGTCATATTTATAACATCATATCATATAGAAAACAGTGACAAAGGATGGTATACCTTGCTCCATTAATCACAAACTAGCGCCTAATTTATTTCCTTATGTTATTTTTAAGTCTTATTTCATCATGATATACAGACCTTATCTTGATGATAATCAGCTAACAATAGGTCTCGTTTTAATACTGAAACGTCTATTTATATGTAGCTGAATGCTACCAATCCAGTATTTTGTAAAATGGGTCAGCAAAGCGTATACTAGGTGTAGGAGGTAATCTCATGAAACTTACACTTGATGATGCAGTACTGAGCCGTTTAAGTCATTGGACTACGGCAGATGTCGTCTTAGACTATGACCAAACGATTGGTGAAACTGGTAGACCTGTAGATGGCTGTGCAATCGGCACACGATTTCGCTTGATTGCGATCGATAAGGGCACTTTGCCACCTCAATTTGATGTTGTTATCGACTCAAATTTAGCACCCATCTATTTTAAAAAGGATGGCGAGCTATTTCTGACAAAAGATATGACTCTAACACAAAACGCTGATTTTCGTGTCCAGCTTAAAGATGCTGGGTCTCTAATCGATAGTAATGTTCAAGTCTTGGACTTAAGAAGCAAAGTAGCTGACTAAGACAAGGCATCACGCAAAACATAACGATAAAAAAATCAAGTTCTGAGCTATCAGAACTTGATTTTTTTGATTAAGACTTATCATAAATCGGTTTTAACTATCGCCTTAGTTTGCGACGATATTAACTAATTTATCTGGTACAGCGATCACTTTTCTGACTGTTTTACCAGCGATTAGGGATTGAATCACGTCATTTTCTAGTGCTAATTTTTCAAGATCAGCTTTACTTGATCCAGTTGGCACCATTAATTTTGCCTTATTCTTGCCTAACACTTGTAGCACGATTTCTACTTCATCATCCACAAGTTTGCTGTCGTCAAATGTTGGCCAGGCAACGTAAGAAATACCTGTTTCACCTGTCAGATTTTCCCAAAGCTCTTCTCCCAAATGCGGTGCAAAGGGTGCTAGCAGTTGGATAAAGCCTTTGGCATAGTCAGCTGGGATCTCATCTTGTTTATTGGCAGCATTAACAAAGATCATCAATTGCGAGATTGCCGTATTAAACTTGAGGGCATCTAAATGCTCTGTCACAAATTTAACAGTCTCATGATAGACACGACTCAGCTTGCCATCATTTTCTTGGGTGATCGTTTTTTCCGTTAATAAACGATAGACACGATCCAAGAATTTACGTGAGCCTTCAAGACCTTCAGCAGACCAGGCGATACTGGCATCTAGTGGTCCCATGAACATCTCGTATAGACGCAAGGTATCTGCACCATACTGATCGACCACGTCATCTGGATTGATGACATTTTTCAAGGATTTAGACATTTTAGCTGGTCCTTGGTCAAGTGCCTCGCCATTTTCTAGGTTATAGAACTTGCCATCACGTTCCTCAACCTTATCTGAGGCAACAAGGGCCCCACGGCTATCGCGATAGCTTGTCCCTAAAATCATCCCTTGGTTATAGAGTTTTTGGAATGGTTCTTTGGTTGGCACTACACCGATATCAAACAAGAATTTATGCCAGAAACGGGCATAAAGTAAATGTAACACCGCATGCTCAGCCCCACCAATATAAATATCAACTGGTAACCACTCTTTTAAGAGCTCAGGATCAGCTAATTGTTGGTCATTTTTCGGATCGATATATCGTAAGAAATACCAGCTAGATCCAGCCCATTGAGGCATCGTATTTGTCTCACGACGTCCTTTAACACCATCTTCTCTAACCACTGACAACCAGTCAGTCAAGTTAGCAAGTGGTGATTCCCCATTACCAGATGGTTTAATATCTGTTGTTTTAGGTAAAATAAGTGGTAATTCTGATTCTGGAAGTGCAGTAGATGTCCCATCTTCCCAATGAATGATCGGAATAGGTTCTCCCCAATAGCGTTGGCGACTGAACAACCAGTCTCTCAAACGATAGGTCACTTTTTCTTGACCAAAGTTATTCTCAGTCAACCAGTCGACCATCTTAGCAATACCGCTTGCTTTATCAAGGCCGTCTAGGAAGTCAGAATTAATGTGTAAGCCATCTTCTGTATAAGCTGCTTCTGAGACATCACCACCGTCTATAACTGGGATAATCGGTAGATCAAACGTTTTGGCAAAATCCCAGTCACGTTGGTCATGGGCTGGAACGGCCATAATCGCACCGGTGCCATAAGTCGCAAGTACATAGTCAGAAATCCAGATTGGGATTTCACGTCCATTAACTGGGTTAACAGCATAAGCACCTGCCCAAACACCTGTTTTATCTTTAGCTAAATCAGTTCTAGCAAGATCAGACTTGAGACTCGCTTGATGTTGATAGGCTTTTACAGCCTCTGCTTGATCAGCACTAGTAATTTGTGCGACCAAGTCATGCTCAGGTGCTAAAACAGCATAGGTAGCCCCAAAAAGCGTATCAGGACGCGTTGTAAATACCGTAAATGACTGGTCTGTATCTTTGATTTTAAATTCGACATTGGCCCCGACAGATTTACCAATCCAGTTGCGTTGCATGTCCTTAACTGACTCAGGCCATTCTACGTCTTCTAAATCATTGAGTAAGCGCTCTGCATAGGCTGTGATTTTAAGCATCCACTGACGCATCGGTTTACGAACGACAGGGTAGCCGCCACGTTCTGATGTCCCATCAGGTAGTACTTCTTCATTTGAAATCGCAGTCCCAAGCTCTTCAACCCAGTTTACTGCAACTTCAGCTTCATAGGCCAAGCCTTTTTCATAAAGTTTTGTGAAAATCCACTGTGTCCATTTGTAATAGTCTGGATCAGTTGTATTAATCTCACGCTCCCAGTCATATGAGAAGCCAAGTGCATTGATTTGACGCTTAAACGTCGCGATATTTTCTGCTGTAAATTCAGCAGGATCATTTCCTGTATCCATGGCATATTGTTCCGCGGGTAAGCCAAAGGCATCCCATCCCATGGGATGTAAAACATTAAAGCCTTGCGAACGGCGCATACGACTCAAAATATCTGTCGCTGTATAGCCTTCTGGATGCCCAACGTGTAAGCCGGCACCACTCGGGTAAGGAAACATATCTAAGGCATAAAACTTAGGTTTATTTTTATCAGTCCCTGTTTTGAAGGTCTGATTATCTTGCCAAAATAATTGCCATTTTTTTTCAATTGCTTGATGATTAAAAGTCATAGTACTCTTTCTTTTTGATTAGTCTAGACAACTAACTTGTTTTTTAAATGTATCTTAAATAGGCTGATAGGACATCGCATACTTGCTAGCCTAGTAAGCCTGCTATCGGCTGATCAGCCTTTTAAAGTTATTCTTTATTTTACGATATTTTTGCTATTTTTTCAAATCAGCTAGGTCACTTATCAGCTATATTAATCAAGCTATAAAGTAAGACCAGATCACTTCCCGTCAAGGTTAACCCGTATTGTCTTTCAAACTTTTTCATTTTTTGGGTTAGGGTGTTGCGATGAATAAACATCGCCTTTGCCGTTTTTAGTTGATTGCTATCATTTTGGTAAAGTTTTTTAATCAACTCTTGCGCCTCTGAATCCGTTAACAGCCTCTGCTTGATGATTGATAAGGGATGACTGCTTACTTGTTTGATCCCTGCTTTAATCAAAGCTTCTGAAAACGTTAATCCTTGTTCGAAATTACTTTTTTCAAGTTGGTACCGATCAGCTAATACAGCCTGATCATAAAACATGCCCAGATAGTAGGTACCGTCGACACCCAAGTCTTGAAATAAGGTAGCGAGTGTCTGCTTCATCTCTGACTCATATAAGCAATCCGATGATAGTTTTTCGATTGCGACACCATAGTCTGATGCTTGTTTCTCAACCGTGATGAGCGTTGGGAAAATCAAGGATAGATGTTCAGCAATCTCATCAAAACTATCAGATTTAAGTTGAATCAGACGGTAAACACCTGGAGAGAGCTGATCAAACTTCATCTCTTTTGTTGCAAATAGGACAGTACTAAATAAGCTGATTTCACGAGGCGTCAAGTCACTTTTATTCATGTAATACTGCTCACCGTCGTTTGTAAATGTGATAGCTGATTCTGGCTGGTCGCTAAGGCCTTTTTTTACTGGAAATATTTTTTCAAGTGCTGCTATTTTCATGATTTTACCAAAAAACGCCCAATGGCGTTTAAACGAGATCTTCTGATTTGACACGCATTTGGAATAATGGTGACAAGGGACGGTTTTCGTGAATGCGGATTATCGCATCTGCAATTAATGCCGAAATCGAAATCTCGGTAATTTTTTCAGAATCACGAATACTTTGTGGCAATTCAATCGTGTCTGTCACCACAAGTTTTGTAATCGATGAACTTTCAATTCTCTCAAGTGCTGGTCCTGATAAGACACCGTGTGTACATGAGGCATAGATATCAGTTGCACCAAGTGCTTTTAAAGCATTTGCAGCAAGGGTAATCGTTCCAGCTGTATCGATCATGTCATCAATCAAGACACATTTTTTACCTTTAACGTCACCGATAATATTCATGATCTCAGCAACATTTGCACGTGGCCGACGTTTATCGATGATCGCAATCGGTGTTTTTAGGAAATCAGCCAATTTACGGGCACGCGTTACACCACCATGGTCAGGTGATACAACAACGACATCGCCATTTTCACCTGTCAAGCCAATACGCTCAAAGTAATCGGCAATCAGTGGCGCACCCATCAAGTGGTCTACTGGAATATCAAAGAAGCCTTGAATTTGTGAAGCATGGAGGTCAATCGTAACTAGACGATCAACACCAGCCATCTGAATCATATTTGCGACCAACTTAGATGTGATTGGTTCACGTGGTCTTGCTTTACGATCTTGACGTGCGTAGCCATAATAAGGCATCACAACGTTAATCGTACCAACTGAAGCTCTTCTTAAAGCATCAACCATAATTAAAAGTTCCATCAAGTTTTCATTAACCGGACTAGATGAAGACTGGATTAGAAACACATGACTCCCACGAACTGATTCTTCGATGTTAATCTGAATTTCCCCATCACTAAATGTTTTCACTGAACATTTTCCGAGGTCTAACCCCATATTTTTGGCAATTTTTTTAGCCAATTCTTGGTTTGAGCTAAGTGCAAATAACTTCAGGTTTGCGTACGACATGTCATCCTCCGAGATTTTCTAACTCTTATTTTACTATTTTTTAGCCTTTTTGTAAATGACTGGGTCATATACAGCCGAAAAAGGGGTAAGGCTTATCACTAAAGCCCTGATAAAAAAGGTAAGGCCTCAATTTCCGAATTAAAGCAGATCTTGGAATAGGCCTTTTACAAAGAGTGCTTCATCAAAGTTCTCTAAGTCCGTTAGGCCTTCACCCAGTCCAACTAGTTTGACTGGGATTTTTAAAATCTGTTGGATGGTTAAAATAATCCCCCCCTTAGCAGACCCATCTAATTTTGTTAAGACAATACCTGTTAATGGCGTCACTTTTGAAAATTCTTTTGCTTGAGAAATCGCATTTTGCCCAGTTGTCGCATCCAATGCTAACAAGGTTTCGTGTGGCGCGTCTGGTAGTTCACGTTTGATGATCTTGCCCATTTTTTCAAGCTCTTTCATCAGGTTATCCTTGTTTTGCAAGCGCCCAGCTGTATCGATTAACAGCACATCGAACTGCTCTGCTTGTGCACGCTTAACCGCATCAAAGACAACCGAAGCAGGATCAGATTTTTCTTTACCGACGACGATATCAACGCCACTACGGCGTGACCACTCGACGAGTTGATCAGTCGCACCAGCTCTAAAAGTATCTGCTGCTGCTAGTAAGACCTTCTTACCTTCATTTTTAAAGCGATTGGCTAATTTACCGATGGTCGTCGTTTTACCGACACCGTTTACCCCGACAAATAGCATAACCGTCAGTGGCTCGCGGATGATTAAGCGAGTTTCTAATCCAGACTCACCAAAATTATCGACCATTTTTTCGATGATGACGCGTTTCACATCATCTTTTGACTTGGCATTTTGCAATTTAACTTCATGACGCAAATCATCTGTCAACTGTGTCGCGACATCTACACCAACATCACTCATGATCAAGGTATCTTCTAATTCTTCAAAGAAGGCTTCGTCAACAGATCTAAAGTTAGATAAAAATGCATTAAAACGGGCCCCAAATGACTTACTCGTTTTTTTCAATGATTTTTCATACTTGTCTTCAATTTCCTGAGGTGTCTCAACTACTGGAGTCGTTACCTCGGGTATTGATTCTGATATCGATTCTGATATCGATTCTGGTACTGATTCTGGTGCAGATTCTGGTAAAGCTTCAATCGGTATCACAACTGGTTCGATCGGCATGTCTATTGCGGCATCTGCAAACGGTTCTGACACCGCTGTTATCGGTGGTTGTTGCGCCGCTTCAACAGGTGTCTCGGTAGCTACAGATACCAAATCATCTGCTTGTACATCACTATCGGCCTCAGCTACTGTATCTAAGTCTGACAGGTCAAACTTAAAGATATCCGCCGTTTGATTATCTTCAATCTGTTCTTCTATTTTTTTACCAAAAATTTTATCAAATAAGCCCATTTAATCCTCCAAAATATAGGTTTTTATCGCCCATGCAACACCATGCTCATCATTTGTCAGTGGTGCTGTCACATCTGCTATGGCCTTGACTTCTGCGGTTGCATTTTTCATGGCAATCCCAAGTCCAGCCCAGCTTAGCATGGTAATATCGTTTTCTTCATCACCCATGGCCATGACACTTGCTTGTTCAATCCCTAAAATCGCAATCAGCTGCTCAAGACCAAATGACTTAACGACACCCTTGGGCATGATTTCAAGTAAAATATCACGTGATTTAAAAATCTCGTATTTACTTTTTAAGCTAGCAGGAATTTTTTTTATTTGTTGATCTAAAAAGTCGTCATCTATTGCACTGACTGCCTTGTTTAAAATGATATCCTTGGGGATCGTATCAAAGTCTCCCATGGTAAAATCTAGAAATGGACTAAAGCCCTGATACAGTGACTTAGGATTTGTCTCATAACACTTGCCTTCGGAAATCACATCAAAGGGAAGATCTAGTTGCTCAAATGCCTCATGGAGTTCAACTAGATCCTCATAGGAAAAGGTCTTTTGAGATAAAATCTCACCATTATTGCGTTGGACTAGACCACCATTAAAGGTAATCGAATATTCACTTGCAACTAATAGGTCTAACTCACTTAAGATATGTTCAATCGCTTTTAACGGTCTACCTGTCGTGATGACCACATGCACACCCTGTGCTTGCGCAGCTTTTATGGCTGCTTTATTTTCATCCGAAATTTTTTTATCGTGTGTCAGTAGTGTCCCGTCTAAATCAAGTGCTAATAAGTTTATTTTCGTCATGCTCTCATTATAACACGCACCCCCACCAGACCGCAACAGGTCTCACGAAACGCAGTATATAGCGATTTCTTAAAAAACGACCCCCACCAGACCGCATCAGATTTAAACACGAACGTAGTTAAAAGCGTAGTTAAAACGTAACTCATTTTTTGTCAGGCAAGGTGCTGTGTGTCTATGATACACGGCTTTTTTTATGTCAGTATTTATCAGTGTGAATGGTTGCATGAACGTAGTTAAACGATTGCCCACAAACACTGTAATAACAAGGTTTTTAGCCATTATTGATGATAGAAAACGTAGTAAATTAACGTAGTTAAGTTGCATATACTGCATATATTGATGTTTTTTATTGTGCGCGTGATACGCGAACAGTTTCAACTTTAAAATCATACTTAGAGAAATCTACAATCCCATAGGCTACAGCAAAATCAAATAAAATAACTTTCAAACGTATACCGTATTGCGTTTTACCGTAACCTGATAATTCAACAAGTTTCCACGAACTTAGTTCATTTGATTTCATATATTTATTTTTCAAGTATTCATTGTTCTCTACCCTCTCAACTGCCTGCTCTATCTTTTTAACCTTTTCGCCTAGTTCTAAGTATCTGATAAGCTCTGGGCTTTCGTTACTTGTCCGACTTGTCTTAGATTTTGACACACCGCCATACTGCTGTGTATGGGCTTGTGGCATTGATAGTGTATAGGCTTTTTTTAACTGTCTATAACCGCTTAATAATCGCCTAGCTTGCTTTAAAATGCTCTCTTGCTCCTCTTTAGTGATATCAAATAGCTCAAACATAATTTTACTCCATTCTCTTCAAACATTTTTATGGTATTATATTTCGTTTTATTTAGAGTTTTTTTATATCTTCCTTTTCTTTTCAATTAACTTCCAGTTTTCAGATATCCACTTGACTATTGGATCACGAGGATAAGCTTTCTCTACCTCTCCGTTTTTTACTATAGGAAAGCTTCTGTGTATAGAATATAGTTTATCGAAAGTAACTGGACTCACACCGATAAACTCAGAAGCAAGCTCACGCGTCAATATAAGTGGGTAATCTGTGTCATTTTTCGTGTTTTTTCTTTGCATTGTTACTCCTCTAACTTTCTTAATTAATTCTAAAAATATTAATTCGTCAAACATACGCTAATTGCACTAAAAGCCCTGTCATTGACTGACAGAACTTTTATACCTACTCGTTGCGATATTCTCGCATATAATTTTTCATGTATTCGGGGTTATTTTCTTGCCATTCCTTACGCTCAGATTTACGCTTTTCTTTGCGACACTCAGGGCTACAATACCGTGAGTTGGCGGTCTTAGGATTGAATAACTTCCCACATATCCGACAATTTTTAGCTTTCATTTTTTTTAACTTCTCCTGTTAAACGCATAGGCACACAAAAATATGTGCAGTGACTGCTGAACGACGTAGCACACGCGGGGTGGGGTGGGTATGCCCCCTTATCCAAAAGCTTTGCGTACCCATTCAGATTCACTATAAAATATTTACATCATAAAAATAAATTTTAACAATATTTTTTTATTTATTTTTATTCATTATAAATCTTTTAGCAAGTTGCTCCATGCTTGATCGATTCCGTTTGTCTTGTCGGAGTTGATTCCGTACTTCCTTTCATATTCAGATTCAATCTGTTGCATAGCTTTTTGTTTAGCGGATTCAATTTCTTTTTCACGCTTTAATTTACTTTCATTGTAATTCATTTCAGCGACTTGCTTCGTAAGTCTTTTTATTTCATCAGCTTCAGCGTTCGCTTTATCTCGCATTTTGTCAAAGAACTCTTTACTCTGCTGTTTGTTTGCTTCCTCTCGCTCCTTACGTTCAGTCTCAGCACGTTTATAGGTTTCAGTAACCCAGTTGCCTGTAAACTGTTGTCCATTGTCCTTGCTTGTTTCTGTCATAATATTCCCCTTTTTATTCTACTGTCATCTCATCAAGAAATGTGTTGCCTAGATATTTACCAAGATAAACAGTTCTTACTGTATTGTTATTGCGATATTCCTTAGTTTGAGTTACAACAAAACCATTAGATGCTTTTAAGCAGTCAGCGTCTTTATAGATGTCATACTGAGCGATATTTAATAACTCATCCGCTTTGATGAATACTGCATTTGATTCCTCTGACAATGCTTTTAACTCGGCTAATAGTTTCGCACCTTTGATGTTTAACTCATCTTGTGCCATATCGGCAGCCTTTTCAATCTCTGAAATAAGTTGATTATACTCAACCTTAGGCAGTAATGGCGTATTTTTTAGTTTATCCAATTGCTTTTGATACAACTCAATAGCGTGTTTAGATGCCCAAATATCATCTTTAGCTTTGTTGAATACGTCAAGGTTTGCAGTCTCCTCAGCAGTCATTAAGTTCTCGTCAGCAATTTTTAACGCTCGTTCAGCTTCTAAAATATTATCCTCGTACTTATCAATGCCTGCTGAGTTATCATCTTTCATTGCTAATAGTTTAGTTTCAATTTCTTCAAATGCTTTCATTGTGGTTTCTCCTTTTAAATTTAGTCAGTATCAGTTTATATGGTGCAGGGTTGTCGGTTCATGGTGGTCTGCTCCATGCTGAGCGATCTGCTCTGATATAGTCATTTGTCATCTAGCACCTCAATCAATGTAAGTTACATTATTTAAAATGATAATCTTACCTGTTTCTGTAATCAGTGGCTCAGGTTCATTGTCTGGTTCTGTTGAGTTGATGTCTCGCAAAGCATTATTTAAAGTTTGCACATTGACACTCTCATGTAAGGTATCGCTATTGATGAAGTGAAATGTATAAGTTTTAGTTTGATTCATTTTATTTACTCCAGTATTTTGTATCTTAAATTTCGTTAGGTTATCGTACCTAATACTTAGGTCAGACAACGTGATTTTATTGTCATATTTCTATTTCTCTGATAATTCCTAGCCGTATAGCACTGTGACGGTAACAAGGTAACATTACCTACAAGCCCAATCATACCAATGCTCTATGCGTTACCGCATACGGTTTCAAAATGGTAACAGTAACGGTAACACGGCTATTTTTTATTACGTAAATACCCTTTAGTAACATTCTTTTGTTTCTCGTCATTCCAATAGAAATGCTTTCTAAAGGCATCTAGTTCCTCGGCTTTACGTAAATCAACTGCTCGATTAAAGCCTGCGCTACTTGGTCGACGTGATGTTTTCTGCCAGCCATCTTTGATGTGATCAGGTAGTTTATTCTCAAACTCTCGCTTAGTAAATGGTTTGACCCCTTCTGCTTCACACCAAGCATGATAGTAAGCACTGATAAAGGCCGACGGTAGAAATTCACTGACAAACTCGCCAAAGTTATCAGATACAAAGGCTAACACTGTATCGTTAATCATTTTAAACTCATCTAACAGCTTTTTAGTTGCCCTAGGCTCGATAAATCGCTCAAAGTTTAAGGATAAAGCAGTTTTTAACACATACTCCAGTACTTCAGGTCGCTTGATATAATCATCTTTGATTTTCCAATTGTCATTATCTGCGGTAAATGACTTCTCAAAAGGCACAATAAGCAACCGTCTATAAGTACCGTTTGACTTGTTCCTAAACTTAGGCAGGAAATTGGTAGACTGTATGACCAACTTGTTAAAAACTGCTAGTGTAGGTTGTTTACCTTTGGCCTCAATCGGTACTGGATCGCCTGTCACAACACTAAAGTAATTGCCTGCGTTGTCTAAGTAGCTGACTTGGCTATCATCTCCGATAATACACGTCTTGCCAACGACTTGGGATAGTGCAAACCGTTCTGAGAATTGTTCAGCTTTGACACTGGCCACGTTCTCACGACCGATTAAGTTCATGATCAAGCTTTGGACTGTACCTTTACCGTCATTACCTTTACCAACTAGCCAAGCCCCTTTACGATAAGAGTAATTACCGTTGGTACTTGCTGAAATAATTTGCCACAGTAATTGCACCAGCTCAGCATCTCCACTCATTAAATCAAGTAGCCAGCTATCAACTTGCCACCCTTTTATGTTAGGTGCTTTAGCTTGTGCATCATACTTAGTTGCTATAGTCGATGTAAAGATATATTTAGGGTTAAACAGCTCTAATTTTTGCGTTTTCTTGTTAAAGATACCGTTAGCTACTGGTATAAGATGCGCTTCTGTTGTCTGCTGTTTAACCTTAGCTAAGGTCTCTAGCTTAAATAAGACCTCTTTTGACCTTGCTAGGCTATAGGTAGGCTCTAACCAATATATTAACCGATGGAAAAAGGGCTCATTGGTTTCATATATGCCAAGCTCAGGGTTATAAATACCTAATAAGCCATTTTGACTGTCCAGCTTGATCACTTGCAACACACTATAGATAATCTTAGCCGTTTCAAGTGGTGGGATAGACTTAGGCGGTTCAGCACCCTTGCCACTCATAAATAAGTTGCGGTGTTCATGGAACAACTCACGTACACCCTTTAGCGTTCCCGTTTTCTCTTTGATATATTTAGGGTCTCTGATAAATTCTTGCTCTTTATCTGCCCAATCAGCTAAGGCTTGTTTAAACTCGTCTGTATTGACCGTCTTAGCCCCGTCCTCATCAACCTGTGTAAAATCATCTACCTTAGGTTTCTTGGCTCTAATCAGCTCTTGTGGTGTCTCTGCGACGAGGTCACTTAATTGTTTTGATGTCATTAAATCCTTTCTATACCATCTTAAATACACTTTTCCATATTGTGGTTAGCTCCTTATCATCTAAAGGAGGACTAGTTTTATTATTGAAAGCCTGTAATAAGTCCATGCAAGCACTAGGTGTTATGCCGATCTTGCGCCAATAATGTAATACCTTGTTAGTATCGATGTTACGTCTACCCTCACTTGCGCCACTATTAAACAACTCCCACATTTCAGCACTATAGGTACGCTGTCCTACTTTTGATGCTACCTGCCGTTTAGGTGGCTTGTGGATCATATCAAGTAACCAGCTTGGACAATCCGCAACATTTGCTAGGGTGTCATCACTATTAAAAGGCTGGTAATCGCCGTCTAGTCGCTTACTTGGGTAAATAGGTGTAAAGTGTGTTTTAATCTCCACACCGTCCATCAACTCGCTTACAATCGGTCTAGTAAATGTCTCAGTCGGTACTTTAAAGAAAATATGTACTCCAGCACCCGTTGGTGTCTTTTCAACATAAGTGTCTAACGGTTTACCTTGATTATGTTCTTGCCATATCAGATTGAAGGCTTTGATACCGTTTTGACCGTCCTTGTGTTCGTCTAAGTCAATACAGATTAGACCGCTATTTCTAAGATTAATCAATATGTTACGGTCGGGGATCTCATCAAACCAGCTACAAGCTAGGTCACTGCTTAATGTACCCTCTGCCGTTCCTTTTAAAATAGCCCGTTCGCTC
>NZ_JXJW01000019.1 GCF_002441695.1 Pseudolactococcus piscium | reverse complement strand
TTATCAGGCTGAAGATATACAATCCCGTTATTTGGGAGATGGGTGCCACCTTTAGTTTCAACTAATTTTTTTTTTATTTACATAATGTTTGGAAAAGTCAATTTTTCGTTCTTTTCTCATATTAGATAATTCGGGGAAATTATTAGGTCTATCATTATATGCACTCTCAGATAAATTGGCATGTATGTTATTAAAATTTTCTAAATTACTCATATATATATCCCACCCTTCTGTACCATCAATAAACCTCCTATAATTAAGATTAGGAGTAAAACAACGCCTAATCGTCTTTTGTTTTTTTGTCATACTTCCCCTTGTCATATCAGCTTACTATCGTCTTATCTATTATTAATCTGACAATAACATGTTACACCTTTTTAGATAACGAGTCATACTTTATCCTATTTTGTCAATTTATCTCTTAATTGATAGTTAAAGACTACATAATTTCTGTATAATTCGTTATTTAAAGCAAAAAAAACGCATCACTGCGCTTTTCAAATTGAGTTATTCGTCATCCATACTCAAGACGCTGAGGAAAGCTTCTTGTGGTACTTCAACATTACCGATGGCTTTCATACGTTTCTTCCCTTTTTTCTGTTTCTCAAGGAGTTTACGTTTCCGTGAAATATCACCACCATAACATTTGGCGAGGACGTTTTTACGAAGTGCTTTGATATCAGATCGAGCCACGATTTTTTGACCGATAGCAGCTTGAATCGGTACTTCAAACTGTTGGCGTGGAATGATTTTTTTCAGTTTATCAACGATGATTTTACCACGTTCATAAGAAAATTCCTTATGGACAATGAAACTCAAAGCATCCACACGTTCAGCATTAAGCATGATATCCATCTTAACGAGCGAGCTTTTGCGGTACTCTGAAATTTCATAGTCAAAGCTGGCATAGCCTTTTGTGCTTGATTTGAGTTTATCAAAGAAGTCAAAAACGATTTCTGATAGGGGCATTTGATAAATGACATTAACCCGATTTTCATCTAGGTAATCCATGGTCACAAAATCACCACGTTTGCGTTGAGCTAACTCCATGACAGCGCCGACATAGTCCTGTGGTACCATGATTTGCGCTTTGACAAATGGTTCTTCGATATTATCAACACGAGTTGGATCTGGGAACTCAGATGGATTGGCGACTTCTACCATCTCGCCATCTGTCGTATTGATATGGTAGACCACACTAGGTGCTGTCATGATCAAATCGATATTAAATTCACGTTCCAGACGTTCTTGAATAACATCCATGTGGAGCAGACCAAGAAAGCCACAGCGGAAACCAAAACCAAGGGCTTGTGATGTCTCAGGTTCAAACTGTAAACTGGCATCATTCAGCTGTAACTTGTCTAGCGCTTCACGTAAGTCATTGTACTTATTGGATTCGATCGGATAAATACCTGCAAAGACCATCGGATTCAGCTGTTTATAGCCTTCAAGCGGTGCATCAGCAGGATTATTGGCGAGGGTGATCGTATCGCCGACACGGGTATCTGCTACTGTTTTGATAGCAGCTGCGATATAGCCAACATCTCCCGTTGCTAAAAACTCACGGCCAACTGCTTTTGGTGTAAAGATACCAACTTCAGTGACGACAAATGTCTTGTCATTACTCATCAGTTGGATCGTGTCACCTGGTTTGACAATCCCATCCATCACACGGACTTGCAGAATAACACCACGATAGGCATCATAAACTGAGTCAAAAATAAGGGCTTTTAAGGGATTATCGATAGACCCAGATGGTGCAGGAACTTTTTCGACGATTTGCTCCAATATCTCATCGATACCGATACCTGCCTTAGCTGACGCTAAGACTGCTTCACTGGCATCAAGACCAATCACATCTTCGATTTCATGTCGCACACGCTCAGGATCAGCTGCTTGTAAGTCAATCTTGTTAATGACAGGTAAAATCTCTAAGTCGTTATCCAAGGCTAGGTAGACGTTAGCGAGGGTCTGCGCTTCAATACCTTGTGCTGCATCGACAACTAAAATAGCGCCTTCACATGCCGCAAGAGAACGAGACACTTCATAAGTAAAATCGACGTGGCCAGGTGTGTCGATCAAGTGGAAGGTATAGGTCTCCCCATTTTTAGCAAGATAGCTAAGTTCGATCGCATTGAGCTTGATCGTAATCCCACGTTCGCGTTCCAAATCCATGGAATCCAAAAGTTGCGCCTGCATTTCACGGGCGGATACTGTCTTTGTTTGTTCTAAAATACGGTCTGCTAATGTTGATTTACCGTGGTCAATATGGGCAATGATCGAAAAATTCCGAATATTTTCTTGCCTTTTTTTAACTGCATTTAAGTCTATAGTCATAACCTTTATTTTACCATATTTTTGTCAAATAAAAAACCTGTCTTCCGACAGCATTTTTTAATCAAACCAAAGCGCAATTTCACGTGCTGCAGATTCTGTAGAGTCTGATCCGTGTACGATATTTTCGACTGACCCATCATCTGAGGCATGGGCAAAGTCGCCACGGATCGTCCCTGGTAAAGCATCAGATGGGTTGGTAGCCCCCATCATCTTACGCCAAGAGTGAATGACATCTGAGCCCTTCAACACACCAATAACCACTGGTCCTGATGTCATGTAGCTAACGATTTCAGGGTAAAAAGGTTTGTCCACAAGGTCAGCATAATGTCGATCTAACATCTCTCTTGATACATCACGCATTTCTAGTTTCTCAAGCGTAAAGCCACGAATTTCGACTCTAGCAATGACGTGACCAATTAATGACCGACGGACACCGTCAGGTTTGATGATAAAAAATGTTTTTTCCATGATGCGACTGCTCTCCTTTATTTTTAGTACTATGCTATTTTTATTACTTTGTTGTAGGTTCTGACATAACTTTCAAGCGATGGATAAACCAATATTCGAAAAACAAAACTAAACCGATTAATATCGCCCACCCAATCAGAACTGACGATATAATTAAGAGACTGGTTGCATTTTTTTTCATATAGATCTTTTTAGGATTGTGATGATTGACGTAGACTGTCACTTGTTCACCGACTTTACCAAACGTTTGCGTGATATTACCCACTGGAACCTGCTCATAAGTAACAGATTTAAACTGATAGCGTACCAATTTAGTGCTAGCAGACTTGATAACCTGTCCACTAACAGCCGTCTTTGGGTCATGTCGCTCTGTCAAATAGCGCTGGCAATTCATACCACCGATAAAGAGTAAAATCAATGCAAATACTGCTAATACAATACGAGATAGTCTTTGTAGTATCTTAGTCATCTAATCAAATATCCTATAAAAATCTTCTAGTTTCATCTGCTCTTTTTCAGTTGCATTTAAATCCTGTACGATTTTGCCATCTTTCATGACAATCAGCCGATTACCATATTTAAGTGCATCTTCCATATGGTGGGTGATCATCAAGGCTGTCAAGCTTTGCTGTCGTACCAACCTTTCTGTCAATGCCATCAAGGCTTTAGATGTCTTTGGATCTAAGGCTGCCGTGTGCTCGTCTAATAACAAGAGCTCTGGTTGGATAATCGTTGCCATCAAAAGACTTAAGGCCTGTCTTTGGCCACCTGATAGATTGCCCGTCGGTACATCTAAATGCGCCTCTAAGCCATTCCCAATTTGCGCGGCTAAGCTTGTAAAATCAGATTTATATTGGTTGATTTGACGGAGCTTAAGCGTTCGCTTCTTACCGCGAAGTGAGGCGATAGCTAAATTTTCTACACCTGTCATACGTGGTGCTGTGCCCATTTTAGGGTCCTGAAAGACACGAGAGATATGAGCAGCACGCTTTTCTGGGGATTGCTTGGTTACATCAACACCATTTATCCAGATTGTCCCTGATGTTAAAGATAATGTCCCTGAAATGGCATTAAATAAAGTTGACTTGCCTGCACCATTGCCACCTAAAATCGTGATAAAATCAGTCGCATGAATCTGCAAGGAAACATCATCTAAGATGACTTTACTTTCCTCGCCATTCTCAATGACCTTGGTCGCATGTTTTAATTCGATGATTGGGGTTAAGTTAGTTGGCATTTAAGTTTACCCCCTTAAAGACTTTCGCTTTTATCGTTGGTATCATCAAACAACCAGCTAATATGATGGCACTAAATAATTTGAGATAGTTTGTATTAAAGCCGAGTTTGATGACTAAAAGTATCAAAAATTGGTAACAGATGGCGCCGATTACGATGGCAATCATTCTTTCTAACATCGACACATTACCAAATAGAACTTCTCCTATGATAAGACTTGCCAATCCGATCACGATGACACCAAGGCCTTTAGAGACATCAGCATAGCCATCATTTTGTGAAATCAAGGCACCTGATAAGGCAATAATCCCATTTGATACGACCAAGCCTAACAATTCCATGCGGTCGGTATTAATACCGAAAGACTTGGCCATATCGGCATTGTCACCAGTTGCGATAAAGGCTTGACCTAGGTTAGTATTTAGAAAATAAAACATAATCACTAAGACTAGCACAACTGCTAAGACACTAACCCATGTGCCTTTTAACTTATCTAAGCCTAGCAAGCCCAAATTAGCCCGTCCCATGACCATCAGCATGACTGAGTTACAAGACGTCATCACCAGTATACCCGCGAGTAAGGTCGGGATTTTCCCTTTAGTATAGAGCAATCCTGTTATTAATCCAGCAGCACAACCTGCTACAAAAGCAGCTACTGTCGCCATTAATGGATTAACCCCTTGCGTTATCAAGGTAACGGCAACAGCACCTCCTAAAGGAAATGAGCCTTCTGCTGTCATATCAGGGAAATTTAAAATACGAAAAGTTAAGAAAATACCTAACCCTAAAATTGCCCATAATAGGCCTTGATTAATAGTTGAGACAATCATTTTTTCACTGCCGCTGCTTCTTTAAATTTTTCAGGAATGGTAATCCCTAATGTTTTAGCTGTCTCACGATTCACGACTGGCGTTGTCATATTGTAAAATGCAACTGGTAATTCAGAGACTTTTTTACCTTTTAGAACTTGTGCTGCCATTTTACCTGTCGCGACACCTAAATCATGTTGGTTGATGGTTACAGCTGCTAATCCGCCCTGTGTCACCATGGTATCCACTGATGGGAAGACTGGTTTTTTGGCAGCATTTGATAGTTCGATAACGGTTGGAAAGGCTGAGGAAATCGTGTTATCTACTGGCACATAGATAGCATCCACTTTTGATAGGGCGACATTAACCGTTGTGGTAATATCATTTGTAGATGATACGGCATATTCAGACACATCATAGCCTTTTTCAGCCGCAACTTTCTTGAATGCTGCTACTTGAGATTTTGAGTTATCTTCTGAAGAACTATATAGAATCCCTATTTTTTTAACATCAGGCGTCAATGCTTTAATCAGCTCAACCTCTTTATCGACTGGAAATTTATCAGATACGCCTGTCACATTTCCTTCTGGCTTTTTAACATTTTTAATTAGTTTTGCACCCACGGGGTCCGATACCGCACCCATAATGACGGGGATGTCAGATGTTGCATTTGCTAATCCTTGTACTGAAGGTGTTGCAATCCCAATCAGAACATTATTTTTTTGATCAACTAATTGGCCTGACATCGTCGTCACTTTTGACTGGTCTGCTTGGGCATTATAGAAATTGATTTTAGCTTTGCTGTAGCCTTCATCAGAAAGGCCTTGCTTGATACCTGCATAGATTTCATCAAGTGCTGGATGTGTCACATACTGTAAAACGCCAATTTTAACAGCATCAGTTTTCACTGTATCTTGTTGTTTCATTAATTTAGGGATCACTACCGACCCAAGCCCGATGATTACGATCACTAGGATGACAAGCATCATTTTTTTATTCTTCATTTTTTCGTAACACTCCTTTTAATATTGATGCTATGGTCTAGCACTACTAAGTATGAGGCAATTAGCCCTAATTATTTTTATTTCAGTTTAGTTTTCTGATAACTGCTTGAGTTTAAGCGCTAAGTTTATATCAAATTTTGTTTTTGAAGTGATGGGATAAACTGATTGCTTATTTTCACCTGTAAACTTAACCACATTGATCGTCGCATCATCAAGGTTCAGTGATCTGATTAGCTTGTCATGGTAGAGTTCTTGAAAAACATAAATCGGTTGTTTGATACCAAGATCTTGATGTTGGTTAATAAAGGTATCAAATTTTTTATTAAGGTCGATATTTTTAGCATTTAACACGATAAGCGTAGTTTTTGGCTGACTGGACAATAGGCCCTTAATATCGTCATTTGGTACTGCCTTAACCTGATCTGTTACTGTCACTTTGGGAACAACTTGCGCCTCTTCATTACGGATGCGGCCTTGTATTTGAGGTGCGAAAAAAAAGGTGAGCAAGACGATGCCAAAAAAGATACCTACAATGCTAATTTTTCTAGTCATGTTTCCATTATAACTGAAATAAACGCATTTTACAAAAAATTCTGATAAAATAGAGGTAAGCATAAATAAACTGCTTCATGATACATGCATTGCCTTTATCAGGCAGTTATATCTGAAATAGAAATAGGTGACACATGTCTTTCGACGGCATATTTTTACATCACATGACCAAAGAGCTTACTGATCAACTAATTGGTGGACGGATTCAAAAAGTCAATCAAGTCTTCAGCCATGAAGTCGTACTACAAGTACGTAGTAATCAGAAATCTCATAAATTATTATTATCAGCTCATCCTACTTTTGGGCGCATCCAATTGACCAATACGGTCTTTGAGAATGCCAAAACCCCCTCGACTTTCACCATGATATTACGTAAATATTTGAGTGGTGCCTTTATCGAAAATATTTATCAAGTCAACAACGATAGACAGATTATTTTTGAGATTTCTTCCAAAAATGAAATCGGCGATAGCATGAAAATTGCGCTAATCTCTGAAATTATGGGAAAACATAGTCACATTATCTTGATTGATAGACAGTCAAATAAGATTCTTGAATCGATCAAACATGTTGGCTTCTCACAGAATAAATACAGAACCATCCTACCTGGTGCGACTTATATCGCACCACCCGATGATGGCAAAGCTAACCCTTTTACGGCCTCTGATGAAAAACTGTTTGATATTCTCCAAACAAAAGCAAGTCTTCAAGATCACTTCCAAGGCCTTGGCCGTGATAGTGCAAGCAGTCTTTCTACGCTAAGCCTGTCTGACTTCAAGGCTACTTTAACAACCCCTCTACCGTCTATTTATCCAAATGATACGTTTTCTGCGATTCAGCTATCTGATACCTACGAACAATTTGATACGCTATCTGACATGTTAGATAGTTATTACCGAAACAAGGCAGAACGTGACCGCGTCCGTCAAGTTGCCGGCGAAGTCATTCGAAAAGTGAGTGGTGAGCTAGATAAAAATCGCAAGAAATTAAAAAAACAGCTACGGGAGCTTCAAGCAACCGATAATGCTGAGATGTTTAGGCAAAAAGGAGAATTGCTGACAACTTTTCTTCATGAAGTACCAAATAATAAGCCTGAGATTACCTTGGATAACTATTATACAAATGAGCCCTTGACCATCTCACTAAATCCTGCACTCACACCCAACCAGAATGCTCAGAAGTATTTCCACAAGTATGCCAAGTTGAAACAAGCCGTCAAGTTTTTAGACTTGCAGATTGCCACAACTAGACAGACAATCAATTATTTAGAGTCTGTCGAAAATGCCTTAAAACAAGCGACAGTAACTGAAATCTCTGACATCAGAGAAGAATTGATCCAGACAGGATTTATCAAGCAAAAACATCGCACAAACAAGAAACATAAATTACTACCGCCTGAAAAATATAGGGCGAGTGATGGCACCATTATACTCGTCGGTAAAAATAACCTGCAAAATGAGCAAGTCAGCTTTAAACTATCTCGCAAAGGCGATTTATGGTTCCATGCCAAAGATATCCCAGGGTCACACGTCATTATCACAGGTAATCCTACGCCTTCTGACGAAACGATTACCGAAGCTGCTGAGCTTGCTGCTTATTTTTCAAAATCACGCTTATCCAATCTCGTACAGGTGGATATGATTGACGTCAAGAAATTGCACAAACCAACAGGTACCCCACCTGGTTTTGTCACCTATGTAGGCCAACAAACACTACGGGTAACCGCTGAAGAGCATAAGATTCAAGAAATGAAGGCTAATGTCTAATTTTTTCGACTGTCTCATCATAACTAGACACATATTTCTGAAAATTTCTTGAAAAAACTTAAAATAACCACTGACAAACCTATTTAAATATGATATAATTAGCAGGTTGAAAAACTTGGGAGACCAAGAATTTGAAAGGAATTCATCACATTATGACTGATGTAAAATTGCACAAAAAAGTTATCCTCGTAGGTGACGGAGCTGTAGGATCATCTTACGCTTTTGCACTTGTAACTCAAGGTATCGCTCAAGAGCTTGGTATCGTGGATATCTTCAAAGAGAAAACTGAAGGTGATGCAGAAGATTTAAGCCACGCATTGGCTTTCACCTCTCCAAAAAACATCTATTCAGCTACTTATGCTGATGCTCATGACGCTGACCTTGTTGTTTTAACAGCAGGTGCGCCACAAAAACCAGGTGAAACACGTCTTGATTTAGTTCAAAAGAACTTACGTATCAACAAAGATGTTGTGACACAAATCGTTGCATCTGGTTTCAACGGTATTTTCCTTGTCGCAGCTAACCCAGTTGATGTTTTGACTTACTCTACTTGGAAATTCTCTGGTTTCCCTAAAGAACGTGTTATCGGTTCAGGTACATCACTTGACTCAGCACGTTTCCGTCAAGCACTTGCTGAAAAAATCGGCGTTGATGCGCGTTCAGTCCATGCTTATATCATGGGTGAACACGGTGACTCTGAGTTTGCAGTTTGGTCACACGCTAACGTAGCGGGTGTTAAACTTGAACAATGGTTACAAGAAAATCGCGATATTGATGAACAAGGTCTTGTTGACTTATTCATCAACGTTCGTGATGCAGCTTACTCAATCATCAACAAAAAAGGCGCTACTTTCTACGGTATCGCTGCTGCTTTAGCACGTATCACTAAAGCAATCCTTGATGATGAAAATGCTGTATTACCACTTTCAGTCTACCAATCAGGCCAATATGGTATCGAAGATGTCTTCATCGGTCAACCTGCAATCGTTGGTGCTCATGGTATTGTTCGTCCAGTTAACATTCCTTTGAATGATGCTGAACAACAAAAAATGGAAGCTTCAGCTAAAGAATTGAAAGCGATCATTGATGAAGCCTTCTCACAAGAAGAATTCAGCTCTGCTATTAAATAAAAAAAGTATCATGAAAAAAACCACTTCTTTCGATTGAAAAAAGTGGTTTTTTATTCGTCTACTTTTTTAAGCACAAAAAAAAAACACCTCTTCGAGATGCCTTTTTACTAGATTAGTTTAATCTCTGCTACCACCTGTTACACCAAATATTCTCAAGATGGCGATAAACAAGTTGATAAAGTCTAGATATAAGCTTAGAGCCATACTAACAGCCCAGCCATCTGTTACATTACCATTTGCTTGGTAGTAAAGTTTTTCGATTTTTTGGTTATCCCAAGCGATCAAACCTGAGAAGACGATGACTAATAAGATTGAAATCATGAAGTCCATACCAGATGAACCAACAAAGATGTTAACGACACTAGCGATAATGATACCGATCAAGCCTGCAAACATGGCTTTGCCCATGCCAGTTAAATCACGTTTGGTTGTTCTACCAAATAGTGATAGGGCAAAGAACATACCTGCTGTGATTGCAAATGCAATCGCAATACTTGACAAGTTAAAGTAGGCCAAAGTAAAGGTTAAGGTAAAGCCGTTAAGTGCCGAGAAGGCGATGAAGGCTGGTAGCGCCATAGGTGAGTTTTTAATGGCCATCGGTGTGACAGCGATAACTAGGACCATTTCAATAATCCATAGTACAAATAGCACCCAAGAGCTGGTTGTCAATATCGTTGCGATATTTTCTGCAAACAGGCTCAAGGTAAGAAATGCAACTACTGCACTGACTGCTACACCCATACCAACTAAGGCATAGATACGGGCATAGAAATCTGAAAGTGAGAATTTCCCTGTTTGTTGGTTTGATTCAAAAATTTGATTATCCATATAATCTCCTTCTGTTACAGTAATAGTTAAAATGAGGAACTGACTTTGAGAGCTTACACGGCTAAGCCAGCTCATGCTCTGGTAAAGGGGGCTGGACAAGCACCATGGCATCTGCCACACGTTCGTCGTTTCTGACAATCTCAATATTAATCGTTGCTAAATCTTTATTCGTATCAATTTTGATGATTTCAAAATTAAAACTCAATAAATCATTTCGAAAAATTTTTTCAACCAGATTGAGATTCACATTCACGATGTGACTGCCTGGTCCAGGCAAGTGCTTATTGATGGTTGAGGTGATAATCCCAAAAATCAAAGCTGTTGGGACGACTGGTTTAGTCAAGCCAAGTTCCTTAATATAATCATACTGCGAATACAAAGGATTGTCATCATTCGTAAGACCGAGATATAGTAATATTTCCCGATTTTTGATGGTTTCCGATAGACTAAAGGTTTCACCTTCTACTAATTCATCTATCGTTCGGCCAATTTTAATATCTTGATTTTGCAAATTCATTAACTCATTTTTTCTTTCTTGAGGTGCTTACGGTAACGCCATTTTAACTTCATCAACTGTGACCATTCTTTGATGGCGACATAATCATCGACAAAGGTCACAACAAAACTTTCTTTATAGCGTGGTGGCGCAATGGTTGCACCCCACATATGCTTGATGATAATGTCTTTTTCCAGTTTAGAAATCGTGGTTATCTTTTGCGCATTTTGATAGGCAATTCTTGGATGGACATAAGCATGACTACCCTCGTCAAACTTAGTCTCACGCCAATCGTAGTAAAACAGGTCATGCAAAAGGCCGGCACGAGCTGTCGCTTTTTTGTTCCAACCAAATTTTTTAGAAATTTTGTAAGAGGTGTAGCTTACATTTAATGAATGAAGTAACCGTGTTGAAATGTAGTGGTGCGTAAACTCATTGAGTTTTTGCACTTCTGCTGTCTCTAACAGGTTACCGACATAAGACATATACTCAGCGTCATAAAGCCATGGAAAATCTTTTTTATTCATACTATGTATTATACCACTATTTCTTAAAAGCGACTAAATTATTGATCAATTGTTGAAAGATTTCATCATTTTCTGCTGTTGAGTAACTATTAGCCCCACTTGCAAGTGGATGCCCACCGCCTGCATGCAACTTGGCTATCTCATTAATTTTGGCTTCTTTGGAACGCATTCTCACACGATAGTGACCATCTGCCTGTTCAACAAAAATGGCCCATGTTTGAATTTCACGGATTTTTCCTGGCGCAGACACTATAGCAGATGTTTCTGAATCTGTAATCCCATGTTTTTTCATCAACGCTTGCGTAATAAAAATACGGGCAACACCTTGACTTGAAATTTCCAGATTTTCATAGACATAACCTTGTAGTCTAGCGATTTTCATGTCAAAACTATCCATTTCACGCATGAGGCCTGAACGATCAAAACTCGCCTCTGCTAATTTTGCCGCTGTGTAAAGTGTTTTAGCTGTTGTTGCGGGATAGAGGAACCGGCCAGTATCTCCGACGATACCTGCATATAAAAGTCTGGCTGCTTCATCAGAAACACTTAAGCCATTGTCAAAGGCAAAATTTGCAATGATTTCTGAAGCGGAGCTGGCCCCTGTATCCACTGCTAATAAATCACCGTAAGCATCATCATTTGGGTGATGGTCAATCTTGATTAAAAACTCACCTGTTTGATAGCGCTCATCATCAATTCTCGGCGTATTTGCAGTATCCGTAACGATCACTAACTTGCCTTTAAAATCAGTATCTGATAACTGGTCCATGCTGCCAAGAAACCCTAAACTCGGTTCATCAAAGCCAACTGCAGCGATACTTTTATTTGGGAAATTAGCGCGCAAAATGGCGCGTAAGCCTAATTGACTACCCAATGCATCTGGATCTGGATTTTTATGTCGGTGTATGACAATATCGTCGTACTCTACTATTTTTGCTAATATATCTTTCATAAGGATTCCTTTAATTTAGTTGATTTGTACTGTAACCAGTATCTTGCTGATAATCTGATAGTCTAGATAAATTTCAAAGTCAATCGTCGCCCCAAGTCTCGTCTCATTAATGATTTTAGGGAAGACTTCTAGCCCATCATCGATGGAAACAGCCCCCAAAAAATAAAGCGTCATCGATTCAATAATGATGTTTTTATTCTTTGTCTTGGTCATGACACGCGCTGCAATATTACTGATAATCTCAACCAGCATGCCGTTTGCAATATTACCGACATTGTTCATCATAAATGGTTCTACCGAAAAGGTGTAATAAGACTGTACTTCTTTGACAGCATTTGCCACATCATCCGACAAGGTATGTGAAAACTGGCTTTGCTCAGAGGATTCTTGCATACTTCGCAACATGTCCGATTTACTGATGATACCAGCATAGGTACTATCCGAATGAACAACTGGCATGATATCGTAGCCATCAAAAATCATCTTTTGGCTGGTTGACGCGACGGTCATGTCAAACTTAGCCAGTCTTGGGTTACGCGTCATTACTTTATCGATCGTCGTACTGTTTTTCTTACCCGTCACATCTCGCATGCTAACCACACCAACGACCAGATTGTGCTGATTAAGCACGGCAAATCGAGACTCATTTGTTTTCTTAACCAAATCTAGATAGTCTTTAACAGTAGACACCTCAAGCAATGTCGGGGCCTGAGGCTGATACACATCTGCTACTGTCGTGATTTCCTTCTTAATTAACTCGTTTGATAAAGCCCGATTGATCCGACTGGCAACAGTAAAGGTATCAAAATCAGTTCTCAGCACAGGAATGCTTTTTTTATTGGCATAGTCCAGAACATCCGGTTCAATGTCAACACCACCTGTTATCAGAACAGCATTACCTTCGTTTAAGGCCAGTAACTGGATATCGGTGCGGTCACCAACAATCACGAGCCCGCCATGTGTCAGATACTTTCGAATGTTTTGCATGGTCATGGCAGCAATGGCAAATTTGCTAAAAGCTTGTGATAGACCACTTTCACCTGCCATCACTTCGGCACTGGCAATTTTAGAAATTTCACCAAAAGTCAGGGTTTCTATGACACGCTGCTCTTGCGTTGCAATGCGTGTCGTACCAGATCGATCATTAATCGAGACAAGGCCACGGGACTGTGCTTCCTTGATTGCCCGGTAAGCCGTACCATCGGATACACTGAGCCGATTGGCAAGGCCTCGTACACTGACTTTTTTCCCGACTTCTAGGTCATCGATATAATCTAGCAGCTCCTGATGTTTACTCATGTTTTCCCTTCCTGTATCTTCTGAAATTTCTAAGTACTTTGGTATATGGACTAAGCGCCTTATAGCTATCTGCTATCCGAAAACCTGCTTTTTCAGCAACCTTTATCGAACCTAGATTTTTTGAATCAACGACGATATCTACATAATTAAGACCAAATGCCGTCAAGCTGATGTCAGTCAATGTCCTGACAGCTTCAGTCATCAATCCCTTGCCCCAATAAGCCTGATTTAAGACATAGCCGATTTCTGCAGTACGCTGCTTCTCGTCTAATTTGACAAACGTTAATGTGCCAATCATCTTTTGATCTGCCTTGTTTTCGATCGCCCACTTGCCCAGCGGTGCCTTCATGAATAGCAATGCAATCGCTAAGCGCGTCTCAGCTATGTCCTTATGGGCTGGAAAGACATAGACCAAATTATCTGCCTGGCTTGCATAGGCAAACATATCTTTGTCATCAGACATCGACAATGGTCGCAAGACTAACTGTTCTGTCTCAATGAGGTTAAAACTAGCCATTTGTACATAAATATTCATGACTGTATTATAACATGCGACCTCACCAGACCGCAAGGGATAACTGAAAAGGCGGTATTAAGCCACTTCACTAAAGCCGCTAGCTGACTAGGTCAGATCAGATTTTAAACCGACCACAGCAAAAACACCGACTCGATTTAACAAAGTCTCTTGATAGTTTGCTACAATTAGAGAATAACTACAAAAATTCAGAGAATGATATGGGGTTTTGTAGGGTTACCTGGCAAAGTTGGCACAGCAGGTTTATCCATGCTGTATATATTTAATTATTAAGGGGACAACGTATGCAAAAATTAAAGAGCTCAGTTCATGTTGCAGTACCTACAGGATTTGATAAAGACGAATCACTTAATACAGATACGACGATACGTCATATCAAACATTTAAATGATCATGGTATTCAATCTGTTTTAGTCTGTGGTAGCACTGGTGAACAGAATAGTTTAACCGTAATTGAAAAAATAGCGCTACTTGACTCACTGAATCAATCGACTATCAATAAAGATATGGAAATTATTTTTGGCGTTTCTAGCATTCGACAAAAAGATGCCGTGAAATTAGCAACAGTTGCAAATAACATACCTGCCATTTGTGGGGTATTACTGGGATTCCCACCTTACATAAGACCAACACAAGAAGAAGCGATTATCTATGCTGAAAGTATACTAAAGGAACTTCCTGATAAAGCGATTATTATCTATAATCATCCCATTAGAACCGGGTTTGACCTTTCAGAAGACAGTCTAGTTTACTTAATCAATCATTATCCAAATATAGTTGGGGTAAAGGAGTGCAATGACTTAAGTAAAGCTTCCAGTATAAAAAAGAAAATAGATAGAGAATTAGATTTTTATATTGGTGGTGACCTTGATATAGACAAGCATTTAGCCTATGGGTTCAATAGGTTATCTTCTATCGTCGGCAATCTTTATCCTGAACAAGTTTTATCTTATTTTTCTGATATCACGCAAGGGAAAAATACGGATAACTATGACTCGCTAATACAGGAATGGCAGTCTCTTTTTGCAAGTAGAACGATCCCTAAAATAAAAGAACAAATTGCTAAAACGGAAGGTATCCCCATGTCGACTTCCAGAAGTCCATTAGGCAATTAATGCCAATTTGGGCATTTTTTTCAAATGCGGTTGCTAGCAAATACCTAATCAAGTCAACTCTCCATAAGCTATCCAAGAAAGGACCTACTTTGTATGTTCTCAAAGACCGTTAATTTTATCAGGTTATACTACCTTGCGCTATTTGTTGTTTTGTATGTTTCTTTTCACAATTCAAGCGTCTACGCCTTGTTTATTTTAAATACGTTTTTAGCCTACATCCCTATTGAACTGACCTTCCTTATCAATAAGTTAAAGAGACCATTTGGTATCGTATTCTTGACAGGTTTATGGCTATTATTTTTCCCAAACAACTTTTATCTTTTCACTGATTTATTCCATCTCTCCTTGTTATCTCCTTACAATAGTCAAACAATGATGATAACTACTGATATTTCAGTATGGTTCAAGCTGCTAATGGTTATCCTATCCGTATTACCGACAACATTTTTAGGCTGTTGGAGCGTAGATCGCGTCAGCTCAATAATCAATAAAAGTGTTCTAAAGAAAATAAGTCTTACCCCTATCATGATGGTCATACTCTTTTTAAATACGATAGGTGTCTACCTTGGCCGATTTGGCAGATTAAATAGTATTGATTCCATTACTTCCTTTAAAGAAACTGCACAAAATATCGTAAGTCAACTCGTTAATTTAGACGTGAATGCCATTAAATTAATTATCCTGTTTTATGTTTTTTCTCTCATCATAATGGCAACTTACCTGTTAATCACCTCACTACCAACGCAGAAATTAGTTGATTGACCCGGTATGAAGGCGTGATAACGCTTTTGTTTTATGGTAACTCAACTATTTAAGGCCTGTTTGTGTTGCGTAAGATATTAATGATGACAATTTAGATAAGTATAGTAAATGTCATCATTTTTTGCTATAATGTAATAAAATAACAACAGTGTCAAATTAACCTTATATAGTGCTCACTACTTCACCCCTTACTAAATGCCATATATCGATACTAGCTGATCTAAAATAAAGGAGAATAGATGATGAAAGAAAAAGAAAAAACGGCCTTAATCAAGGAAAGATTTGATGTCGCTGTTGGCGGACTTGCACAAGGTATCACGGTCATTACAGATAAAAAAACAGGGGTACAATACTTAGCTATCGCTGGTAGTGGTACGTCTGTAATAGTAGATAAAGACGGTAAACCGCTACTATCTGAACGAGTTGATGACGATCCAAAAGGGATTTCTCCTTTCTAGTCACTTGTAAATTAGCTTATAGATACTAGTCAGCTACTAGATAAAGACGGAGGCAGGTCATGCTTAACATCATCACTGATATCATCAGCCAGATGCTCGCAGCCATAGGCTGGAAAAAAATAACTGATGATAAGACAGATAACTAACCTCATCTCAAAACAGATGGCGCAGGTTCAAAAAACGAAAAAATCGTCGTTGATCAATAGGATCAGCGGCGATTTTTTATGATGTGCAGTTATTATCTGCACATCGATTGCTATCAGAGTTGCATTTCCTTGATCAGATTGACCATTTCTACAGCGCCGACTGCGACATCAAAGCCTTTATTGCCGGCCTTAGTACCCGCACGTTCGATCGCCTGTTCGATATTTTCAGTTGTCAAGACACCAAACATGACCGGGATCCCACTATTTAGTGAGACACTGGCAATTCCCTTAGAGACTTCTGCACAAACATAATCATAGTGTGAGGTGGCACCACGAATGACTGTACCGAGGCAAATAATGGCTTGATAGTGGCCTGAATTAGCCATTTTTTGTGCCATCAAAGGAATTTCATAGGCACCTGGTACCCAAACAATGTCTATTTCTGCTTCATCGACACCGTGGCGTTTAAGCGCATCTTGTGCACCACCCAAAAGCTTTGCATTAATAAATTCGTTAAAGCGTGCAACGATAATCCCAAATTTTGCATCTTGTGCAAGTAGTCTGCCTTCATAAGTTGTCATTTTATATACTCTCTTCATTCTATCTACTTAAGTTATTTGCGTGTTACGATATGTGTCGTTTTAAATGGAGCTTGCTAGCTCATCTAGCCTTACTTATTTTTGATCAAAGTGAAACATATGGCCCATTTTATCTTGCTTAACATGAAGATAGTCCAGATCAAATTCATTTGCTTCGATTTGAATGGCAACACGCTTAGTAATCGCTAGACCATAGGCTGATAGCTCATCTATTTTTTGCGGATTATTTGTCAGCAGGTGCAGGGATTTTGCACCTAATTCTTTTAGGATTTGTGCGCCGATGTAGTACTCCCGCTCATCCTCAGCAAAGCCAAGGGCTAAATTCGCTTCCACTGTATCAAGTCCATCATCCTGCAAGGCATAAGCCCGAAGCTTATTGATCAGACCAATCCCGCGACCTTCTTGACGTAGATAAAGTAAGATCCCACAGCCTGCTTGATTAATTTGCATGAGCGCTGCTGATAATTGCTCACCACAGTCACATTTCATTGATCCAAATGCATCCCCGGTCAGACATTCAGAATGCACACGGCAAAGTACATCTTGCCCATCCCCGATGTCACCTTTCACTAGTGCCACATGATGCTCGCCGTTTAGCTTATTGATAAAGCCCATGATCTTAAATTCACCATATTTTGTCGGTAGTTTTGCCTGCGTGACACAGGTCACTAATACATCATTGCGCTTACGATAGTCTTGTAGGGCTTTGATCGTAATCATTTTCAACCCCCAAGCCTTAGCTTTTTCCATCAGCTCTGTCGTCCGCATCATCTCGCCATCATCAGCCATAATTTCAACACAAACACCAGCTGCTTTAAGTCCTGCAAGTCGCATCAAGTCGACGGTAGCTTCCGTATGTCCATTACGACCCAGCACCCCATTTTTGTTGGCAAGTAGAGGGAAAACATGACCTGGACGGCGAAAGTCATGATAAGTTGCCCCTTCTTCGACTAATTTTCTGATCGTTAAACCGCGATCAATCGCAGAAATACCAGTTGTCGTGTCAACATGATCGATCGACATCGTAAAGGCAGTCCCATGATTATCTGTGTTGTCTGCTAACATCTGTGACAGCTGAAATTTTTCTGCGTAATCGGCACTGATTGGGCTACAGATCAAGCCTTTAGCATGTGTTGCCATAAAGTTAATATTTTCAGTTGTCGCAAACTCAGCGGCACAAATCAAATCGCCTTCATTTTCACGCGTCTCATCATCTGTCACGATAATCATTTGGCCGTTTCTGAGTGCATCTAGCGCTTCCTCTACTGTATTATAAGCATCCATATCTTCTCCTTCAGTGGTTAAAAACCGTATTGTGCTATTTTTTCCATGCTTAACTTTGTCGTGCTGGCTGTTTCTTGTGCCTGACACATCAGTTTTTCTATATATTTACCGACGATGTCATTTTCAAGATTGACAGTATCTCCTACTTTTCTGTCCCTTAAAGTCGTCTGACTCGCCGTATGAGGGATGACAGATACACTGAATGTCTTGTCCGTTACTGTGGCTACAGTTAAACTAATTCCATCGATGGTAATCGAGCCTTTTTCCACGATATATGCCATGATACGAGAGGATGATGCAATCGTATACCAGATGGCTATATCATCTGCTTTAACTGCTTGAATCACGCCAGCACCGTCGATGTGCCCCGTCACGATATGGCCACCAAATCTGCCACAAGCAGACATGGCACGCTCTAGGTTCACCGAACTTTGCAATTTAAGTGCACCTAGATTCGACCGATTTAAGGACTCATGTGCCACATCTGCTGTGAATGTATTTCCTGAAATATGTGTGACTGTCAGACAGACACCATTAGTTGAGACACTGTCTCCTATGCCTAAATCAGTAAAAATAAGGGTAGCCGCGACTGTCAGTTTAACTGATTTTGGACCATGGTTCATGCCAATGACTTTGCCAACTTCTTCCACAATACCTGTAAACACTTAGCTTACCTCACTTTCTATCAAGATGTCCTCACCGAGTTTTTTAACTGTTGCATTTGCAAGCAGATAGGCTTGATCTGGATGTGCCACACCCTGTCCTGCTACAGGTGTTTTTGCTGTCTGTCCACCAAAAATTTTCGGTCCAATATAGGTTTTTATTTTCTGGACGATACCCGCTGCTAAGGCGGCAGCATTTAGACTTGCACCTCCCTCCAAATAAACACTGTCTATACCTAATCGGCCTACTTTATGCATCAAGGCTTTCAAATCAAGGTGTCCATCCAGCTCAGGTATAACGAGTAACTCACATCCAGCCGCTAGATAAGCCTGTTGTCGGATTGGATCTTGTTGACAAGTTGCAATAATTGTCCGATAATCATGGGCTGTCCTAACCACTTTTGCGTCAAGTGGAATTCGAAGCCTACTGTCACAAATGATGCGAATCGGATGCTTGCCATTTGGGATTCTGGAGGTTAATTCTGGGTCATCTAACATAACCGTGCCACTTCCGACCATGATAGCCATAAAGCGCGACCGATCTTGGTGTACATCTTGACGTGATGCGCTAGCAGTGATCCATTTGGAAGCACCCGTATAAGTCGCAATTTTACCATCCATGGTCATGGCATACTTCATGAGCACATAAGGTGTTTGTGCTGATATGTAGTGCAGAAAAATGGCATTTGCTTGTGCACACTCAGGTGCTAGCAGTGGCCCTTCTACGATGATGCCTGCTGCGCGCATGGCCTTGATCCCCTTACCTGAGACAAGCGGATTAGGGTCAAAATGCCCGATGACAACCCGCTTAATCTGATGCGCAATAATTACTTCAAAACACGGTGGCTGATGGCCTGTATGCGCACAAGGTTCTAGCGTCACATAAAGTGTGGCACCTTTTGCTGACTCCGTCAGATTTTTAAAGGCATTACGCTCAGCATGAAACCCACCATATCGTTCATGGTAGCCCTCGCCAATAATTCGACCATTTTTAACAATGACAGCGCCAACTTGTGGATTGGGATTGACCCACCCTTTCCCAAGCCGTGCTAAGTCAAGCGCATAATGCATATAGGTTTCATCTTCAGTCATGACACGCCTCTCTTATCGTAAAACAACATAAAAAACACCCAAATTTACTAAAATCAGGGTGTCTTGTTTATTTTTTCACAAAATTAGTACACAAAAAAAGCATGCACAATCTTACAAAATTATAAAACAACTGTCTTCTTTCATCCAGACTATACTGTCGGCTTTGGAATTTCACCAAATCAACTCTTTCGAGGTCGCGGGCTATACCGCCGGTAGGGAATTACACCCTGCCCTGAAGCGTTATTCAATTATTTATACCTTATCCTATACTATCTATTTTCTTTTGTCAAGGATAAACTTTTTGCTATGGCACTTTTCAGGCTATAAAAATACCACATTTTTATAGCCAGATAGCTAGATTTGGTGAGATAAAAAATAGGTCTAACGCCTTTTATTACAAACTATATAACGCTCATAATCCGCGCATCATTTTAAGACTATCATTTGAAATATAAGGCATGACATCCACCTTATACACAAGCTATTTATCTCTAAACAGCTATAATAACGGCTTGTTCACCAAATTTAGAAACGCTTATGCTATACTTAAAAAAGACGCTACATGGCACGGATGTCGTGTAATAGATTAGTTTAGGATTAGCAAGGCGTCTTACAACTATCCTGCTTACTAAGAAAACGTCCGTAATATGACACCTATTGCGGAAAGTTAACAGCTACATATGGATAGGATCGCATTATGAAAAATAAAGTACACCTTTTTATCGGTTCTGTGGGTGCTACAATCGGCTTGTTTGTCTTTTTAGCCTATATTCCACAGATTATTTCCAACCTCAACGGCGATAAAAGTCAGCCTTGGCAACCGTTAATCGCTGCAATTTCTTGCTTAGTTTGGGTACTTTATGGTCTCACTAACCAGCCGAAAAGAGATTATATTCTCATTATTCCAAACACCTTAGGCGTTATTCTAGGTACGTTGACCTTTTTAACTTCTTTATAAGATCAAGCGCTTCATAAGATGGTATTTTAGACACTGGTCTAGGCCGTTTTATGCTATAATAGTCCTATAAGTGTTTTCAAATGAGGTAGGTCATGCTTAACTGGTTGTATCCAGTATTTAGTGCATAACCGACGCAACCGATTGTCACGTCAGGCGATAAGCTATTGTCAAACAGACCAATGAATTTGTTCAAATATTGCGTTTATTTATGCCTCTTGTGCAGCCTAAACTTTACAGATGATGGCGCCACTTATTTATCAGTAACGTCATCACGCTCCCTACTTTAAGCGATTGCTTAACATAACAAAAACCTTTAGCCTAACCCCTATTTGTTTTCCCCTAGAATGGACCTTACACCATGAAAAAAGATGAAATCATCACACTAGCAAATGGCCAAAAAGCAACAGTTATTAGAGGTGACGAATCCTACTTAGTTAACAGCTATGTTGTCCAACTCGAAGACGGTCAATTAAGAATGGTTGATAAAAAAACCTTAACACTCGCTAGAGCTAAATAAGCACAGTTACGACCTGGCAACAGGTGTATTGATCATTGCAAATTGCAAACTTTACCACTAGTTATCTAAACTGCTTGAAACAGTCGTATCCACTGTTTCAAGCAGTTTTCTTTAAGACAGGGAGAATACCTAATTTGTCCCTAATTATTTTCAAATTGTTTAGGAGTACACATTGACTTTTTTAATGCCAGTAATAGAAACAATCGGCGCCTGGTTACTTTTTGCTGCTCCCCTACTTCAAGCCACAACTGAGCTTCATGAAGAAGTGGCCGGATGGGAAGCCATTAGAAATCGTTTTCAGACATCAAATAAAATAAATATCAAGCAAATTTCTCTATGGTGGTGGCTAGTACCGCCAGTCAAGATTATGTTAGAGAGACGAAAAATCAGCAAAATCAAGCAGGCATATGCGGACATCACACTTTCAGATGACACGCATAAAGCCCTACGTCGTTTTTCCTTAAAGGCCAATGGCTGGATCGGTGTGACCCTAGGTGGCTGGTTGGTAGCGATCAGCACAACCTGGGAATTAGTAGAAAAGGTTGAACTGGGGATTAAAACTTGGATATTTTTGCTGCTACTGCTTACTTATACCAGCATCCTGTTTACCATCAAGTTAATCAAGAAGGCATCACATTAATCCTATACTAACTTTCCCAAATGCTATATAGGCAAAAAGTATCTTTTTAAAAACTACTTTTATTTTAAAGCGCTTCCTTTTATGTTAGAATAGAGTTATGAGCGATTTAGAAAACAGGCTAGACCGCGCCTCAAGCGGCGAATACCGACTAAACCCCGATGAGCAAAGACGCTATCTGAATACGTTTCGAGAACGTGTCTTACTCGCTATCACTCTTCCTGATGCCAAAAATGTGCTTTTAAAAGCGCAATTTGATCACATCCTAAGGACCTATGATAATCAATCTGATCCGATTTTTGTAAAGCTATCTGGTAGCTTACCTGATGACCTATCAGGCTTTTATCTAAAGGCTGCGACCAATCACCACTTTGAGGGTCAGATTTTAGAAGAAGAGACGACAGATACTTACGGCATTATCATCCATACTGATCATGCGATTGACCTGGCTAAGATTGACTTAGCTGATACTTTTCCGGATATTAACCTGACAGAAGTCCCAACACAAGCCAAACAAAAAAAGAACCTATTCTCAAAACTCTTTGGCTAATGATGACTGATCAAAAAACCGACTTGATAAATTAAGTCGGTTTTTTGATAGCTGTTTTAGGGATAAAGACTGTCGTCATATCTACACCTTCTAGAGTCAAAAGCCATACTTTTGCATCCATCCCTCCCGCATAGCCAGTTAAACTCCCACTAGCGCCGACAACACGGTGACAAGGGATAATAATAGAAATCGGATTATGACCGACTGCACCACCTACTGCCTGACTAGACATACTTGCTTTCTCCATGGTAACTGCAAGTTTTTTTGCAATCTCACCATAGGTTATTAACGTGCCATAAGGAATCTCACAAAGTATTTGCCAAACTGCTTGTCTAAAGCTACTTCCTGCTGGTGCCAGAGGTAGGGATGCGATACTAGGCTGATGACCGGAAAAATAACGAGCCAACCAGCTTTTTGTATCAATAAAAACTTGCAAGGTATCATTTATCACTGCATCATCTGCTAAGGTTTCAGCAAAATGTGCCTGATTTTCCAACCATAATCCTGTCAGATGACGGCCATCACTAGCGAGCGTCATAAGTCCTATCGGTGAGTGATAAGTTGTTTTGCTATCTAGCATATTCATCAATCCTTCCTCACTACTTGTGAGCAGTTAAATAGGTATAGGTATGTCAATACTATCAATAAGATGTCAAAAAAATAAGGCACATAGACATCCTACTTAGGGCTGCTTGCTTCCGCACCTGACCCACTTCGTAAAACGACTATTGCCTCATCTATAAGTATACCATAAAATTTATTTTTTGCGTCTATTTTTAAAGAATTTTTGCATAATCTGAGCACAATCGTCTGCCAAAATCCCTTGTTCAACCTGTAACCGATGGTTTAAGCGCTCATCTTCAAGAATCTGATAAAGGGATACTGCGCCGCCAAATTTTGGATTGGTCGCACCAAAATAAACAGCTGGTATGCGTGATAAGGAGATTGCGCCTGAACACATGACACACGGCTCTATTGTCACAAATAAAGCACAATCAAGTAAACGCCAATTTTCTACATGCTCATTTGCTTGATCGATGACACGAATTTCAGCGTGATGTGTTGCTTTTTGATGGCGCTCTCTCGCATTGAAGGATCTGGCAATAATCTGTTTATCCTTAACGATTACTGCGCCAATAGGTACTTCCCCATAATCCGCTGCTTTTTGCGCTTCAACTAGTGCCTCACGCATGAACTGTTCTTTTTCTTCCTGTGTAAATGTCATCAAAATGTATTAAAATCCCATGTCTTATGCGGTGTCGCTAATTCCGTTACCACACCTTGTGCTGCATTTTCTGCTTCCTTGCGTAGCTGTTCCAAATCGCCAAACTGTGGTAAATGTGTTAAAACCAGCTTTTTAACAGCTGCTTCACGCGCGATTTTACCTGACTCTGTACTAGAGAGATGATTTGGCATGTTTGCTTTGTCTGCAAAAAAGTAGACGTCAGCTAAAAGCATATCTGCATCTTTCGAAAAGTCAATCAGACCATCAAACCAGCCGGTATCTGCTGTAAATACTAAAGTTTGACCCGTTTTTCTTTCCGTAATTCTCATGGCGTAACAAATGATCGGATGTACCGTCTTTTGAAAGGTAATGTCAAAAGGTCCTATTTTTTGAATGCCAGAAACATCATAAGCAATCCCTTTTGAGACGCCATCCAGTGTTAATTTGTTGAACTCATGTACATCCTGATCATGTCCGTAGATATCCAGAATTGCACTATCCCAGTCAGGATCTGTTTTTGGCCATAGTTGGCGGAACTGACGTAAGACACCTAAATCAGCAATATGATCTTCATGATAATGGCTGATGATGACTGCATCTATGTAAAGTGGAGATAGCTCATGTTCAAGCTCGGTCACTGCACGACTCCCCACATCAATCAGTAGATTAAAACCAGAGTTACTAGATAATAAATAAGAGGTGGTCCCACTATCTTTATGCGGATAGCCTCCTAATACGCCCAATGCTGTTAATTTCATATCATAAGTCTCCTTTATCAATTCTTTATAGATTTAGTTTAACACAATTCAGTTAAGTTTAGGTTAAGATGGATAGAATATACTAAAGTCATTCCTAAAATATTTTTTTCATAACCTTCTCCAACAAGACACCGCCTATTGGATATAGGTGGTGTCACTTAAAAACAAACCTGGTCCTCTTTCCCAGGTTTGTTTTTTTATGCAAGTAACCCTACAGATAGGTGTTATAGATGATTGCTTAGCCAATTAAAAAAGCTATCCTTAGACAGCTTTAGTTGATTCTCTAACTTTCAATTCAAAAGGCACTGTCACTTTTTCCTTAAAGTCGTCTGGATAGGCTAACAAATGGACGAGTTTTTGGACTGACCGATGGCCTAATTGTCTGATATTGATATCAAACGTCGTTAGGTAAGGGTGAATTAAACTGGCAAACACTGAGTTATTAAAAGAAATAACAGAGACATCAGCTGGTACGCTGATACCTTGCTCTGATAGCCTTTGAATGACTTTAATTGCTAAAATATCGTCTAAAACAACCAAGCCTGTTGCGTGACCAATATCAAGTTTATTTTTTGACTTAACAAGCCGACCTTTTAACCCAAGTGACTGCATTTTTAGCACAAAGCCCTGATAGCGTTCATGGAAGACTTCTCCAGAATCTGTATTACTGATAAAGGCCAGTTGCTTATGACCGAGACTTGCCAGGTAGCTAGCTGCTTCTGATCCCATTAACTGATTATTATTATCAACAGCCGTAATCTCGTTTGCACGTTCGATGGTCGATCCGACGATAACAAAGGGAATTCTGTCTGTTATCAGATAGCTTCTGACATCATCTTCTTCTCCAGCGTAGAGAACGATAAAGCCGTCCACTCTCTTTTCCTGATACATGACTTTTACTTGACTTAGCAGCTCATCATTCGAATGTCCAGATGCAATGGATACAGTAATGTTGTTTTGACGTGCTGCTTCATTTATAGCTGTTAGAATTTTCATGAAGAAAGGTTGTTCTGATTTATTTTCAATTGGTGGAAAAACAACACCTATTGCGCCTGCCTTACCACTTGCCAACGTTTGCGCAGCAGCATTTCTTGAGTAGCCAAGTTCTAGCATGGCCTTCTTAACTTTTTCTTTTGTCTTGTCAGATATCGCCTTACTATCATGGATAGCTCTGCTAACCGTTGATGCATTCACCCCTGCTAATTTTGCAACGTCCTTTATTGTAACTGTCATATTTTCTCCATATTACGTATCTAGCTAAGAGGGGCTGCTAATATCAACTAGACCCACTTAAGGTATTCGGTAGTCAGTTGGCCAACTGCTTATCGCTTAACAGCAGATTCGGTTAACCCATTCAGCGTATAAAAAAACGTTTTTCGCAAACGTTTTCATACATTGTTATTATTTTCCCATACTTCCGTCAAAAAATCAAGCGTCAGCTCACGCGTATTGCTAACGATCGCGATATCAGCCCCAAGGATACTAGCCTTGCCTACACCTATTGGCAAGGCATGAGCAGCTTTAATTGCTGCAATACCTGCTGCAGCATCCTCTATCCCGATCGTCTCTTGAATTGCTACATTGACACCTGCTGCAGCTGCTAGAAAGATATCTGGTGCTGGTTTGCTTTCGGCTACTTTGGCAGGATCTGCAATGGCATCAAAATACTGAGTAAGGGCCATTTTCTCTAGCAAAAACGGGCCGTTTTTAGAGGCAGAGGCTAGGGCAATCTTGATATCATGACGGCGTAGTGCCTTGAGTAAGCTTAAAATACCCGGATAGACATCCTGAGGTGATACGGCTTGAATCATCTCGACATAGTTTTTATTTTTGTCTGCTGCCATCTGGGCAAATTCCTCGGTCGTAAATGTCTCTTCAAGACCGCCATATTTTAGAATGCGACGCAGAGATTCCTCACGTGATACACCTTTGAGTTGCTCATTAAATGTCCTGTCTATGGCAATACCAATACGCTTGGCAAGTTTTTCCCAGGCAAGAAAATGATAATTAGCCGTATCTGTAATCACACCATCTAAATCAAATAAAACTGCTTTAAACATCTCAACCACCCACTTTCACTTGATAGATTGGCTGTGCGACATTCAAGGTAACTGCCTGATCATAGACTTGCAAACTGATGCTATCACCAGATAGCAACCTTACCTCGACATCATCAGTAACTGCTATTTTTAGTAAACACCCACGATAGTTGATATGAAAGGCATATCCTGTCCAATCGCTTGGTAGAAATGGGGCAAAGCTCAACTTAGCATCCCATGTTTTCATTTGTGCAAAGCCTTGAACGATGGCTAACCAAGAGCCAGTCATCGATGTGATATGTAAGCCGTCCTGGGTATCATTGTTATAATTATCAAGGTCGAGACGAGCCGTACGTCCATACATCTCGACTGCCTTACGCTCTTTACCGAGTTCAGCCGCAAGGATGGCATGAACTGATGGTGAAAGGGAGCTTTCATGAACCGTCATGGGTTCATAGAAATCAAAGTTACGCCTTTTCTCATCAAGCGTGAACTTGTTGCCAAAAAAGTAAATGCCCTGTAAGACGTCTGCCTGCTTAATAAAAGGTGACCGCAGAATCTTATCCCATGACCAGTTTTGATTGAGCGGTAAATCAGTTGCTGCTAAGGCTGAAACAGGTCGAATATCCTTGTCTAGATAACCATCATGCTGAACAAAGATACCTGCCGTTTCATCATATGGAAAGTACATTTTCTCGACGATATCGGCCCATTTTGCTAATTCTGTATCGGAAACTGCTAAATCTGCTCGAGGATATTTAGCTAAACTCTCAGCAGTATAAGTTAAAACCCAGCTAGCTAGTTGGTTTGTATACCAGTTGTTGTTGCTATTATTTTCATATTCATTTGGGCCTGTCACCCCATGAATCATATAAAGGCCATGCCGAGCTGAGTAGTGCACACGGTCTGCCCAGAAACGTGCGATTTCAACAAGTACCTCAAGGCCTTCTTTTGCCAAATAGCTGTCATCTCCACTATAGTTTGTATAGTTATAGATAGCATAGGCAATCGCCCCATTACGGTGGATTTCTTCAAAAGTAATTTCCCACTCATTATGACATTCAACACCATTAAAAGTGACCATAGGGTACAAGGCACCTTTTAAGCCTTGTTGCTGGGCATTATGTTTTGCTTGAGATAACTGTTTATGCCGATAGGTTAATAAGTTTTTTGTGACCGTTTGATCTGCTAGAGATAGATAAAGCGGTACCGCATAGGCTTCTGTGTCCCAGTAAGTCGCACCACCATATTTTTCTCCAGTAAAGCCTTTAGGGCCAATGTTTAGTCGGTCATCTTCCCCATAATAAGTTGAGAATAGCTGAAAGAGATTGAAGCGTATCCCTTGTTGCGCTTCATCAGAGCCAGAAATCACAACATCAGAAATGTCCCAACGTTTAGCCCAACCCTCTACTTGTGCTTGATATAAACTGGCATAGTCCTGCTGTATTACCTGCTCTTTGACAATCGTCTCATTTCCAGAAATAACCGCTGATAAACCTTCATAATCGCGACTCGTTGTCACCACAACACGCTTTTCAAAGGTTAAGCTGCCATCAGCTGGTAGATCATTTTCAAACGTATCTGTCACTGATTTTTCTGCCGTCGTTTGCTTGACTTGATCAAAATCACCTGCAAAGGTTTGACTGGCCACAACCGTAAACTGCTCAATCCCAAAAGGATTTTCAATCGTTTGCGTGGCAATAAATGACCCGTTTTCCTGATGACCTTTTTCAAGCACATGCCAAAACTGTTCATCATAGTTGGCATCTTCATTTTTAACATCAGCGTCAATAACAGACCCAATGCGAATCTGATGGTCTCTGCCATCAAGATTTTCAAAACGAAAGGCAAAGACAGCTAATTCACGCGTGTCGACTGAAAAGAAGCGTTCAGCAGATACCCCGACACCAGCTATCTGATACCCATAACTCAAAATGCCTTTTGCCATATCAAGCGAGATGCTAAAATCTGTTATGCGCTTATCAGCTAAATCTACTTCATTCCCATCAATAAACAGATGAATCCTGGCAATATTTAAGGCATTAATCGCCTTACCAAAATACTCAGGATAGCCATTTTTCCACCAGCCAACACGTGTCTTGTCAGGATACCAAACCCCAGCCAAATAAAAACCTTGGTGATGATCAGCTGAATAGGTTTCTGAAAAATTACCGCGCATACCCATATAGCCATTACCGATAGCTGTCAAAGACTCCTGGAGTCTGCGATGGTCAACTTCTAGTTGATCAGATTTAATTTCCCATGGATCAACAGCCATAATACGTTTAATTTGATTCATTTTAGTTCCTCTCATTCATTAGCAAGCTCGCTATCCCATCAAGTCATAAAGGTAATCGTTTTCACTCACTATCTTAGCATGTAAAAGCTGTCATATCAAGCGCTTGCTTTAGCTGACCTACTTTCTTATACGCATGTTTTCCGGTGCAGCGCTATCAGCTATTCATACAGCCTTATTTGTCTATCAGACTGACAAGAAAGCCATTCGGGTTAAGTGTTTCATCCTGATAGCCATCATGAAATAAGCTATCTCCAAAGCCTTTATCTAGTTGATAGCTTTCAGTACTTGCATTAAAACAAGCAAAAATAGTTGTATTGCCTAATTTTCTAGTAAAGCGGATGATATCACCTGTCACATCCCACCTTAAATCTCCTCCTACAATCACTTGCAAATGATCCTTTCGAAGTTGGATTAAGGCTTGCATGAAGTGATACATATCCTGGTCTTGTTTATCTGCGTCCCAAGCCATCGGTTTACGATTATCTGGATCTTGTTCACCTGTCATACCATATTCACTACCGTAATAGATATCAGGTGTCCCGACTTGCAAAAACATAAAGGTGTAGAGTTGCTTAACGACTGCCTTGTTGCCTTTTGCGATACTTAAAATGCGAGGTGCATCATGGGAATCTAATAAATTAAACATCATTTGGTTGGTTTGATCTCTGTTTAGCATCAGCTGTGTGTTCAGGTTACTGACCATCTTTTCAGCTGTGATTTTACGGCGTGCAAAATAATCGACCATTGATCCAGTGAAGGCATAATTCATCACACCATTAAACTCATCACCGTTTAGCCAAGCCTGTGCACTAGTCCAAATTTCCCCTAAGATATAAAAATCAGGATTTAAGGCTGTCACTGCTTTATAAAATCTTTTCCAAAAATGATGGTCTACTTCATTAGCCACGTCAATTCGCCAAGCATCTATGCCAAATTCACGAATCCAATAGGTCCCAATCTCCAAAAGATAGGCCTGTACTTCTGGGTTAGCAGTGTTCAGCTTTGGCATATGCGGTGTAAAGGCAAAAGTTTCATAGGTTGCATCACGTGCTTCTTCAAAGTTATCAGTTGGGGTATAGGTCGCTGGCCATTTTTTAACATGAAACCAGTCTGCATATTGGGATGCTTGCCCATTTGCCAGGACATCCTGCCACTGCGGACTTTCATCTCCAATATGATTAAAGACCGCATCTAACATGATTTTAATGCCCTTTTCATGTGCTGTGTCTACCAGCTCTTTAAACTCAAGTTTGCTACCAAAATGTGGATCAATTTCAAAATAATTTTGCGTATCATATTTATGATTGCTTGGTGCCTCAAAGATCGGATTTAAATAGATGCCATTGACACCTAAAGCGACTAAATGGTCTAGATGGTCAATAATGCCTCTTAAATCGCCACCGTAGAAGGCATCACGACTAGGGTGGTCATCAGGTTGCCAAGGCAATGTGCCGGCATTATCATTTGTTTGATCACCATTCGCGAAACGCTCAGGAAAAATTTGATACCAAATCGTTTCCTTAACCCATTCAGGTGCCTTAAAGCGATCAATTTCCTGAAAATAAGGCATTTTAAAGTAAGCATTTGATCCCATTAAATTAGTATCACTATCATTAGCTGATGCACTATCCTCAGGTACTGCTTCAAACCCTTGATCCCCATAAAAAATAGATTGACCGGCATCATCTGTCAAGATAAAGCCATAGTTTAATCTATTGTAAGGTGCATGAAGCGTTGCTTGCCAGTATTGATGGGTGTCTGTTTTAAGTGATGCGACCATCTCGACATCTGCTTCTTGATGCCAGACGCCTCCTGGTGTATCATACGGATCTCCGGATATCACACTGACTTTTTCAATATCATTAAGACCGGTACGTAAACGAATGTGCAAGTCAGTTGCGGTATATAGATAGGCATACTCTGATTCAGGTCGATGATAAATTGCTGCTAGATTCATAACTTCCTCCACTAAACATGTAATCGGTTTCATAATAATACACCTCTATTCTAGCACAAATATCAAATAATGCAATCGTTTGCATCGTATTTCTGTAAAATTTATATAAAATAGCAATACCTGATGCATCAAGAAAGCTCTTAACTAGCTATTTGAACCTAATTAAGCGCTAGTTAAGAAAATATAAGCTATTTTTTCCCATCTTACGATTAGCCTTTACTATTTTTTCTTTATTTTGATTAGAAATTGTCAGTACACTATAGAATAAACTCTGATTGCACGACCATTTTTCTAAGATATCACAGATAAAAAAGAAATCGCTTGCTTAAATTAAATAAATAAAAAGCTGATGAAATGGCTTTATATAAGGCGTTTCATCTGTTTTTTAAAAATAGTTTAAAATTTTTTTAATAAACCACTTGACATTTAATGGAAACGGTTGCATAATAGATCTTGTAAAGAAAAGTGATTTTTGCAAACATTGAGTCTTAACATCTCATACCGACAATGATATGACTTAGGTTAGAGCTGTTACCTCACCATTTATGGAGGAAAACATGAAACATTTAAAAAGAACTTTATTAGTCAGTGCAACACTTGGCGCTGCCATCTTAACACTAGCTGCTTGTGGATCAGATAAAAAAAGTGATACAACTTCAAAAGATTCTGGTAAAACAACTGTTAAACTTTGGGTGACGACTGATTCAAAGAAATTTTACAATACGGCACTTGCTGACTTTAAAAAAGAAAATCCGACTGTATCAGTGAATGTCATAGAAACTGAGGATGCAAAAGCACAAGAGAATGTTAAAAAAGACCCCTCTAAAGCAGCTGATGTCTTCTCCATGCCTCATGACCAGCTTGGACAGCTGGTAGACTCAGGTGTTATTCAAGAAATACCTGATAACTATGCAACAAAAATCAAAGGCGAAAATACTGAGAATGCAATCTCAGGCGCTGAATATAAGGGCAAGATGTATGCCTTCCCATATGGGATAGAGTCACAAATCCTTTATTATAATAAAGAAAAATTATCTGCTGATGATGTTAAGTCCTATGAAGGTATCACGTCTAAAGCCACATTTGGTGCAAATTTAAATGCTGTCAATGCCTATGCTATCGCGCCACTATTCATGTCAGTTGGCGATACACTTTTCGGAGATAATGGTGAAAAAGTGGATGGCACCAACTGGAATAACGCCGCTGGTGTTAATGTACTGCAATGGATTACTGACCAAAAAAATAATAAGGGATTTGTCAATGTTGGTGATGATACCCTATCTAAATTCGCAGCGGGAACTATCGCATCATTTGAGTCTGGACCTTGGGACAAGGATAAGGCAACCGAAGCTATTGGCAAAGATAAACTCGGTATTGCTGTTTACCCTACAGTCAAAATCGGGGGGCAAGACGTCCAACAAAAAGCATTTCTTGGTGTCAAACTTTACGCTGTCAACCAGGCTGCTGCTAATAACAATACCAAACAAATAGCTGCTGCCTACAAACTTGCTGATTATCTATCTAGTGAAAAAGTACAAGAACTTCAATTCAAAGATAAATCACGTAACATTGTCCCGTCTATTAAAACCGTTCAAGCTGCTGACTATGTCAAGACAGATGCGCTTGCACAGTCTGTCGTAACCATGAGTCAACCAACTTATAGTGTTGTCATGCCAAAAATCCCTGAAATGACAAACTTTTGGACAGCATCTGCAGCAGTGCTTTCAGACACCTACAATGGTAAAATCAAAGCTAATCAATACCAAGCGAAACTTGATCAACTTGTAAAAGATATTTCAGGTAAAAAATAAACGGCTTAATATTGAATAAGGGGGAAATCCCCCTTATTTTATGACAAGATTAAAATCGTTCAGTCTATCACAGAAAGGAGTATGATGCATGAACAACCTAATACTTGATGACCACTATTCAATGAAGGACGTCTTCATAAAAGGTGACCTCATTACAAAACTGTCCTTTGTATTCAGTGGATTAAATAATTTGCGACATAAGCAATTCATCAAAGGATTTAGTTTCCTGATTGCTGAAGTACTTTTCCTACTTACCTTTGTCATTCAGGTAATACCAGCTTTGGGTGGCTTAATCTCACTTGGTACGCAAACACAAGGCATCAAAACGATTACACAAGATGGGATTAAGATACAGGTCGCAATAAAAGGTGACAACTCGATGCTCATCATGATATTTGGTCTAGCATCTCTCATTTTTGTCTGTTTCTATTGCTACATTTTCTGGTGCGGACTAAAATCAAATCGCAAACTGTTTGCCATGCAAGCACTGCATCTTAAACCTGCTACTTTTTTAGAAGACGTCAAGACACTTACAGATGGCCGTTTTCATATGACCTTGATGTCAATTCCATTAATCGGTATTGTTATCTTTACAATACTCCCCTTAATTTACATGACACTCATCGCCTTTACAAACTATGACCATAATCATCTCCCGCCTAAACATCTGTTTAACTGGGTTGGGGTCGAAAATTTTGCCAATATTTTCACTGGCCGTATGGCAGGAACCTTCTTACCTTTGTTAACTTGGACATTAGTATGGGCTGTTGCAGCAACCGTCACCAACTTCTTTTTCGGGATCATTTTGGCGCTTTTAATTAATACAAAAGGTTTAAAATTCAAGAAAGTTTGGCGGACCATCTTTGTGATTACGATGGCTGTTCCACAATTTATCTCCCTACTAACGATGAAAAATCTACTCAGTGATTGGGGGCCTATCAACCAACTCCTCCAGAAATGGGGCTTGATTTCGCAGCCACTTCCCTTCTTATCGGATGGTCTTTGGGCCAAATTTTCAATCATCTTTGTTAACATGTGGATTGGTATTCCTGTGACGATGCTGATTGCGACTGGGATCATCATGAACCTACCTGCAGAACAAATCGAAGCAGCTGAAATTGATGGGGCAAATAAACTTCAAATTTTCAAATCAATTACCTTCCCACAGATTTTGTTGATCATGACACCAACGCTTATCCAACAGTTTATCGGTAATATTAATAACTTCAATGTTATCTTCCTTTTAACTGGAGGGGCACCTGTCAGCTCAAAACTCTATCAGGCGGGCGAAACCGATTTACTTGTGACCTGGCTCTATAAGTTGACTGTCACAGCAGCTGACTATAACCTTGCTTCTGTCATCGGTATCATCATCTTTGTGCTATCAGCTGTCTTTAGCTTACTTGCCTATACACGGACAAAAGCTTATAAGGAAGGGGGAGCAATATAATGAAAAAACAAAAGCGCATTAATTTACTGCTAGTTTATATCACATTAGCTATTCTAGCTGTTGTCTGGCTATTTCCAATCTTTTGGATTTTAATGACAAGTTTTCGTGGTGAGGGTGCAATGGCTGTCCCTTATATTATCCCCAAACACTTTACACTTGCTAATTATGCTAAGTTATTTACTAACGACTCTTTTCCTTTTGCTAGATGGTTTGCCAATACTTTCGTTGTTGCCCTATTGACTATGATCATATCGACTTTCATAACAGTCGCAATGGCTTACTCACTGAGTCGCATCAAGTTCAAATTTAGAAATCGCTTCTTAAAACTTGCATTAGTCCTAAATATGTTCCCTGGTTTCATGAGTATGATCGCCATCTATTACATCTTAAAATCGATGGGACTGGATCAAACACTAACTGCATTAGTCATTGTCTACTCAGCTGGCGCTGCACTTGGTTTTTATATCGCAAAAGGCTTCTTTGACACGATTCCCTATTCTCTGGATGAATCAGCTATGATTGACGGTGCGACAAGAGCGGATATCTTCTTTAAAATCACACTGCCCCTATCTAAGCCAATTATCGTTTATACGGCGCTTATGGCCTTCATGGCCCCTTGGATGGACTTTATCTTTGCTAAGGTCATATTAGGTGACCAAACCGATAAATATACGATTGCGATCGGTCTGTTCACTATGGTCACGCCTGAAAAAATCAATAACTGGTTTATGGCCTTTACTGCAGGGTGTGTCCTGATTGCCATTCCAATCACTATCCTCTTTATCTTCATGCAAAAATACTATGTTGAAGGAATTACAGCAGGTGGTGTAAAAGGTTAACCTAACATGAGTTGAGATTAAGAAGCACCCCCTAGATAAAACTCTAGGGGGTGCTTTTGATTCATAAAGATGCGCTTAGTTTGTCTTAAGCTGCATGGCCTGACTCATCATTTTTGTTAACTCTTCTGTTGATTTTATGACATCCGTATTAGCAGGTACTTTGACCGTTGCTTTTTTATCAGAATACGTCATATCTAATGACACTTCACCAGACAATCCGACACCATCGGTTTCTTTACCGGTGAAAGCAATCGTCATATGTGATGTTTTCTTTTTGCTATCAGTCGTGATCGTGATTGTTTTAATCACGTCTGCTATCTCTTTATCTAAGTCTTTTTGCTTTGTCATATCCTCAAATGATGCCTGAGTTTCTTTAGGTAGTGCATTGATATAGGCTTTAGTTACTTTCGCGATGTTTTTACCCGACACCGTTAAGGTAATCGCAGACCCATCCTTGCTAAAATCTGATTTATCTAAGACATCTAGCGCCTTCTCAGTTGCTTTTCTTGTTTGTGCTTGCGTTAGCGATGACACGTCCTTGCTAGCTTGACCGCTTTCTTTAGCTATCGCATTTATATCTAGATATTTTCCCTTAATAGGCGTCATATCTAACCCATTATAATAGGCACTAGCACCAGTCGTTTGCATATATAGATTAAAAATGGGCTCAAGTGTATCCAATTTGAGGTATGGATCTTTTTCCTTTAAAATCATGTCTATGGGAATACTTTGACCCAGCATGTTAAACTTAAGCGTTACAGACGAATTTTTACCATCAGTGCTAGACTCTCCTGATAGTTTAAAATCAGCTAAGTAGCCATTAATGATAGGCGCATACATTTTTTTATCTCCACTCGCCGTAACCTTTAGCTTCTCTAAATTCATATCAAATTTTTGTGTGGTTGATTTTGAAAGTGTCTCATTATCTTTGATAAATGCCGCTTTATTATCTTTTGCACCACAAGCTGTTAGCACAATAGCACCAGCAACGACGACTGAAAAAATCCCTATTTTCTTAAAATTCATTAAATATTCTCCTTCTTTTATGTTTTCTATTATATCACATAATAAATATAATGAGTTATATTTTTAAAAAAATCTATGTAGAAAACAGTATGATTAAATAGGCTATTAGATGACTTTTTGCTTTAATAGCCTGTTAAATATCCCAAATATAATTGGAAAAAATAAGGCTGTCGATATAGCATGTGCCAGATCAAACGTTAAGCCGCCAAGCCAAAACGGCCAAAAACTAGCACCAAATAAATAGGCTGAAAAGATAGAAATCACGAAACCATATAGCATGGTAAGTAGAAAGACTAGCCCTGTCCTAATGATTAAGTTGCTTAAGATACGACATAACATACTCGCTATCGTTAAAATAATGGCATATGATACAATTTGCCCAAGGATGATAATCGAAAAGCCCATTAGCAGACCAGTTAGTATCATAGTCAATGCACTAACCAGTATCGCATCACTTAAACCAAAGCACAGCATGATAACAAAAAAAAGTGCTGTGATTGGTTTAACATTTGGCAATGCACTCATACTGAACCTGAGTACACAAGAAAGTGCTGTTAATATCGCTAGCCTAGTTAATTTATTTATTGGCATAGGGCTCCTCTATCTATAGCTAATTCATACTTTATAAGTATACCAAATCATCATACCTAATAGCACCATTTTGCTATTACTTTAAGCCTATCATGATGATAAATGCAATCGGTTAAACAGACAGCTATTATTTTGCATACATCACGATTAAGTCTATCAAACAGCTAACACAAATTTAGCACAAGAAAAGCTCTAAACCCATCAATACCTAGGGTTTAGAGCTTATTTTAATGATCCCAGAAAACTTATAGGTACAAGAAAAAATATGCTATCCATCGATATTTGTTTAATCAAATGAGTTGTTTCCCTTTTTTACAATATCTTTTACTCTCATCTTATCTAATAAAAAAATTATATTACAGTATTAGAGACATTGAGAACAAAGTCTAAGAATTGACTTTTTTGCTGCCTTATAGTTTCATCAGATGTTTTAACAGTCTGAATTTTATTTGAAAAGAAGTTATAGTAATTTGAATCATGTTCACTTGCTAAAGAGATCGCTTTTTTATAGGTCCTACCTTTACTTCTAGAAGTGAAAAACATCGTATCTAATTTAATATTTTTTGAAGTCGCCTCATCAATTATGGTCAAAAAACCATGTGCTAACATTTCTTCGCTGTCTCCATAACTAGATATGCCAATATATTTATCGTTCACTTTATAAATTCCAACACAATCTTTTTTATCCTTAGGATATTTATCAAATATAATAATATTATCTTTCTTATCTAGTCTATCTTCTCTATCTTCTCTATCTTCTCTATCTACTACAATTCTTTCTTTCAATATCTTACAAATAGTAGATTTCCCTGAATTTTCATAACCTGTAATTAAGACAACTTTCATAATTTCTCCTATACCTATAATTTTTATAAACATATTTAATATAGCATTTTTTAAGCTAATTTTCCAGATAAAACAAAATTTTACTATTTATCAAATAACAATATTAAAAAAATAATAGCATCATCCGCTTCAGTTTTACCAACATATTATCCATCTGCTCCTTAATGACACATACATTATTTAACTCATTTTAGTGATATTCCTCCTTAAAGTTGACAGAACCAAAACCTTGGCACAAGAAAAGCTCTAAACCCATCAATACCTCGGGTTTAGAGCTTATTTAAATGATCCCAGCAGGATTCGAACCTGCGACCGTTCGCTTAGAAGGCGAATGCTCTATCCAGCTGAGCTATGAGACCAAACACAACTATTTAATTCTATCAAAAAAGTTGATACTAGTCAACTTTTTCGTGAATATAGGTGTTATCTTTATCAACCGGCCATACAAGTTACTATCTGAATTTTATTCAGATGAGGCTGATGAGACTTTAGATGACACTTCACTACCATCTGTTTGTAAGACTGTCTCTGTTGCTTTACCAGAAACAGTTGTTGTAACCGTTGGTTGTATGGCATCTGGCGAATAACCACCATAATAATTTTCAAAAGTGACGATATTTGGCGATAAAGTATCAATTGTAGGCTTATCGATAGATAAGCGTAAGGCATTTTGGACACTCAATAAGTTATTTTCAGGCATAACTTGGTAGGAGATATCAGAAAGCATTTCTCCTACACCCTGTAATTTAATTGATCTTATCTTCTGAAATGCATCTTTATAGCCAAGTAAACTTTTTAAAGACCCACCCGTCACCGCAAAATCGGTCTTCATATTACCAGATATTGCCTTCAAAATTTTCTCGTATTTGGTAATCGAATTAAGACTTAAAATTTTGCCAACTAGTTGTTCGATGACTTCTCTTTGACGTGCTTGCCTGCCGATATCCCCTTCGGGATCTTGATGGCGCATTCTCGCATAGACGAGTGCTTGATCACCATTAATATGATGCTTACCGGGTTCAATAGTCGCTGTATAATCAGGCTCAGTCTCTTCTATCGAAATCGTTTCCCCTAGCGTATTATTTACATCAACTCCACCAACAGCATCTACAAGCTCTTTTAGACCATTCATATTAATCAGGGTATACTTATCAATATCTAAGCCTATCTGCTGTTGAATCGTTGATACAGCATTCACAGCGCCACCGTTAGCATAGGCTGCATTTAATTTTGCAGTATCAATCGTTTTGCCATCTTTATCTATGATATCCGTTAACATATCTCGCTCTAACGACACCATCGTCGTCGTATGCGTTTTAGGATTTAGCGTCATGACAATCATCGTATCAGATTGACCTGCCCAGGGATCTGAGCGACCTTCTCCGCCTGTATCAACCCCCATTAATAATATCGTCAAAGGTTCAGTAGCCTTAATAATATCATCACTTTTCTTTGAAGACTTCAAACCCAAATCTGAAAATGTGGATCTAAAAACGTCCTCAGTTTTATTTAGTACGATAGCACTATAAGCAAAAACTGAACCTAAAAAAAGTAAAACAGCTAAGGTCAAAGTTAGTAATAACTTCTTCCAAAAAGCCATTTTAGGTTTCCCATTTTTTTTAAATTTTCTATTTCTACCAGTTGCTTGATTTAAGTCATGCTTTCTACTACGAGACACTTTTTCGATTTCCTTCATACCTCTATTTTACCAAAAAAAGCGGTATCAAACCTTAAAACAACTATTTGTCACAAAGATGTAATGTTAGTCAAAAAAATGTACCATCTCTAATACATCAATCAATTGACCATGTTCATCTCTAGCACCATATTTCCTAATTGATTCTACCTCAAAACCATATTTTTCATAGAGATGAACTGCTCTTGTATTCCGTTTTTGAACTTGCAGTTCTAGTCTCTGTATGATCCCTACTTCTGCTATATCATCCAGTAAATCAGTCATTAATAGCTGACCAATACCGTAGCCTTGAAAGGCGCTGCCAACTGCAATAAATAGTTCCCCGATATGTCTCACTCGCTCATGAAAATCAGCTGTTAAACTAATGACACCGGCAAGCTTGTCTTCTATAAACGCTAGTAAATAGGTATTATTGTCTTTCTCATAAATTTGACTTAAATAAGTCGCCATTTGTTCTGTTGTCATCAAAATGCCTGCGTCATCGAGTGTCAAAAAGTGAGATTCCTTACCAACACCATTTAAAAATGTAATGAGCTGCTCAGCATCTTGAGCTTGTGCTTCTCTTATAATAATTTCTGTCATATTTTTTCCTTTAAGCAATGTGTCATGGGGAATTATCTTTTTAAAACCTTTTTCTACAAACCTTATTAATTTAGATATTGCTTATAATGATCACCATGAGCAACTAAGTTTATTGCGCGACCATCTGCCACATAATCAAAAATAATTTCCAGATAGGTATCTGGTAAGGCTTGTCCTAATAAGTTCCCCCACTCAATGACAGTCACACCATCATTAAATAAATACTCATCTAAGTCGATCGAGTCTGGATCATCCCCTATTCGATATACATCCAAATGATATAAAGGCAGCCTGCCCTGGTATTCTCTTGCTATCGTATAAGTTGGACTCTTAATCATCTGATGAATATCGAGCCCTAAGCCGATACCCTTGGTAAAGGTTGTTTTACCGGCACCCAGCTCACCAGTTAAGACAAGGATATCACCAGCTTGTAGTTTCCGTCCTAATGTTTCTGCAATTGCTTGCATTTGTTTTTCATTCACTATCATAGCCTTTATTATAACAAAAAAACAGCCCGTAGACTGTTTTCTATAATTGATTAATTTCTCGAATACTTTCAACCATTAAGCCTAAGCCTATCAAGATGATAAGGCCCTGCAAAATAGATGTTTTGTTTTGAATAATTAGCCCAAGAATAATTGTCACAGCCAAAACTGTCCCAATGATAATGACAAATAGATTCAAACTTTTCTTGATTTCATCAGAAATAAGAAATAAGTAACATAAGATGAAAAGAACAAGCATGATTAAATAAAACATTTTTGTCCTCCTTAACTCAATATATTAGCTTTTTTTCTTTTTATTTGCTTTTTCACGTTCTGCTTTGTTCAACAATTGTTTACGAAGACGAATCGATTCAGGTGTGATTTCAAGGTACTCATCATCACCCATAAACTCGATTGATTCTTCCAATGTCAAAATACGTGGTGTTTTGATAACGTTCGTTTGGTCTTTATTTGCTGAACGGACGTTTGTCATTTGTTTCGCTTTAGTCACGTTTACTGTTAAGTCATTTTCGCGTGAATGTTCACCGACAAGCATGCCTTCATAAACTTCTGTACCTGGATTAACAAAGATTGTACCACGTTCTTCAACACCCATGATCGCGTAAGTTGTAGTTTTACCTGAATCAGCTGAAACAAGTGCACCACGACTACGACCACCGATTTGTTCGTGAATCATAGGCATATATTGGTCATACGTATGGTTCATGATACCATAACCACGTGTCATAGATAAGAATTCAGTAGAGAATCCGATTAAGCCACGAGCAGGTACGAGGAAGATCAAACGAACTTGACCGTTACCAGTGTTAATCATGTCTTGCATGTTCCCTTTACGTTCAGAGAGTGCTTGGATGATTGATCCTTGGTATTCTTCAGGTGTGTCGATTTGAACACGTTCAAACGGTTCAGAACGAACGCCATCAATTTCGCGTTCAATGACTTCTGGACGTGATACTTGAAGCTCATAGCCTTCACGACGCATTGTTTCAATCAAGATTGACAAATGCAATTCGCCACGACCAGATACGATCCAACGGTCAGGTGAGTCAGTTGGGTCGATACGTAGAGAAACGTCAGTTTGTAACTCAGATTGGAGACGTTCTTCAATCTTACGTGATGTTACCCATTTACCTTCGCGACCAGCAAAAGGTGAGTTGTTGACAAGGAATGTCATTTGCAACGTTGGTTCATCAATGTGCAGAATTGGTAATGGATCGATGTGGTTAGACGGTGTAACAGTTTCACCAACAAAGATATCATCCATACCAGAAACGGCAATCAAGTCACCAGCTTTTGCTTCTTTGATTTCAACACGGTCTAGACCGAAGAAACCAAATAGTTTTGTAACGCGGAAGTTTTGTTTTGACCCATCAAGTTTAGACAAGGTAACGCTGTCACCAACTTTAATCGTCCCACGGAAAACACGTCCGATACCGATACGACCAACGAAATCGTTGTAGTCAAGTAATGATACTTGGAATTGTAACGGTTCTTCAGAGTTATCAACTGGTGCAGGAATATGGTCAACGATTGTTTCAAACAATGGCGCCATCGTATGTTCTTGCGTGTCAAGTGAATCTGAAAGACTTGATGTCCCATTGATTGCAGACGCATAAACTACTGGGAATTCAAGTTGTTCTTCGTCAGCACCAAGTTCAATCAAAAGCTCTAATACTTCATCTACGACTTCTTCAGGACGTGCAGATGGTTTGTCAATTTTATTAACAACAACGATTGGTGTCAAACCTTGGTCTAACGCTTTTTTCAATACAAAACGCGTTTGCGGCATTGTACCTTCATAAGCATCAACAACAAGGACAACACCATCAACCATTTTCATGATACGTTCTACTTCGCCACCGAAATCCGCGTGACCAGGTGTATCCAAGATGTTGATATGTTTTTCTTTATATTTAACTGCTGTATTTTTAGCAAGGATCGTAATACCACGTTCTTTTTCAAGATCGTTTGAATCCATAGCACGATCATCAAGATGTGCTCTAGCATTTAGGGTATCAGATTGCTTTAAGAGTTCATCAACAAGTGTTGTTTTTCCATGGTCAACGTGGGCGATGATTGCAACATTACGAATGTCTTCGCGTAATTTAGTCAAGATTTTACCTCATTATTTGAGACCAAATCTAAAAAACTCAAATCTGCGAAACTTAACGCACTATCACTTGAACACTTTTTAGAGATGACCTTTATTCTATTTTCAACTTTATAAGTATAACATATTTTCTGAAAATTGCAAGGAAAATGGCCATGTGATTGCTTTTACAAAATATTATTTTTGCAATCATCGGCTAGCTTAAGATAACACTTTGAAAAAAGACATGTAACCAATATAACCATGTCTTAAAAGATGGTAAGATAGACAATAATTAGACTTAGCGTATTCCGCGCTTGACTTAACCGTAGTTCCATTTTATAATAAAGTATTGAAAGTTAAACAATCTAATCATAATCGAAAAAAGATTGCTAGCTAGATAACGTAACAAGTTAACTAGCTACTATCTGCAAAAACAGAAAATTGGAGTTTTATCGTATTTAAATGACTGTAAAAAATAAAAAAAGATCTCAACGGACAGATGCTAATCGCAGTAAACCCAAGAAAACAAAGCGTAAAACATTATTTATTAGTATTATCGTAATCCTACTGCTAATCAGTTCAGGTATTGCTTACACGGTCTTACATGCAAAACACACGAATTCTTCAGCTGTTAAACCTCAAAAGACAAGTAGTTCAAATGGTATCGTTGCTTCAAGCTCCGTCGCTATCGCACCAGCAGATGTCAAAGAAGATACTGGTGATGCTGGTTGGGTAAAAGTTAAATCCAAGAAAAAACTGGACAAGTTTACTGACTTATCTGTTCAGGGTGTCACAATATATCGTGCTAATAATCCAAAGGTGCTTAAAACAGCTACTGCACAAATCCCTGGTACTTTCATGATGTCTGACATTGTAGCTAAGTATCCTGATTCACTCATTTTAAATACATCTGGATTTGACATGAATAGTGGACAAATTGTTGGCTTTCAGATTAACAATGGCCAGGTATTCTCTAACTGGTCAAATACAGCCTACGGTAGTGCTGCTTTCGTTATTAACAAAGATGGCTCAGCTAAAGGTTATGATCTAACAACACCGGCTGACGAAATTGTTAAAAAAGGTGCCCAACAAAGCTATGGTTTTGGGAGCATCTTAATCAAAGATGGTGTTATCCTACCGAATGATGGAACTGTCAATTGGATGATTCATTCTTATATTGGCAATGATGCTGATAATAATATCTATTTAATTATTTCAGATACAAGTGTCGGCTATGATGGGACGATGGCTGCAGTAGCTAATCTAAATTTACAAAACTTAGTTGTACTTGATGGTGGCGGTTCTTCACAGATGTCACTTAATGGTCAAACTATCTTTGCCAGTCAAGATGGCCGCCCAGTAGCTGACTTCATCGTACTACGGTAGACTATCGTCGATTCTAATACATGCAAAAACCCCACCGAGTAAACTTGGTGGGGTTTGCTATATCATCATGAAATATCTAGTCGTAATCAACTATCAGGAAAAGCTGAAGTTATTCTATTAAAGCTGCTTCTAACTTATCATGCGCTTTCTTTACTTGCTCCTCAGAAATCATCTTTCTTTCTTGTCCATCAATCGTCACTTTGATTGTTTTGACATTTTGTTTTGAAATATTCCCTAAAACACCATTATAACTGATCCCCAGTTGTTTTAAATTATCAAATAGAAAATCTGTTTTAACATGATTACCAAAGGCATTAAGAAATGTTTTATATTTTAGGACGGTATTAACTGATTTCATTTTTGGCACAACTGCTATCAAAACAGATTGCTCGCGTTCAATCAGCATATCTTCAGCATTCATTGCATCATTGCCAATTTTATTTAAATAGGCTTTGACTTCATCAGATTTTTTTAGGTTTAATGTACCTGGTTTAAATTCAAATCCATCAGAGTTGAAATGGATTGTATTTTGTACATTGATACCACCAACAGCCTCAACAAAATCGCCTAATCCCACCAGATCAAAAGTCATATATCGTGAAATTTTAGTACCTAACAAAGTTTGTACTGCATCAATTTCTCCAGACACACCTTTACTACCATATAGCTCTTTCAAAGTCGTGCCTTCGGAAGTTAAAAAAATGTCTCTATTCAAATTAATGACTGTCGTCTTATTTTGTTTAGGATTCATCGTTAAAACAAGGATATCATTTGCTACTTTACCGTTTAGTCCCATAAACAAAAAAGTGACTGGTGATTTATCTTTTAGATTGGGTAGTTGTGCTGTTGTTTGACGCGTAATTGGCTGATAGGACTTGTTTGCCACATTTTTAACATCATAATACACCTTAGTAAGTAGGGCAATGCTTACGATAACGATAAGTAAAACTAGTAAAACAAGTTTTTTTAAGACACTATGCTTAGGCTTACTTTGTTTGCTTTTACTTTTTATTTTTGTAGCAGACTGAGCACGATGTCGTCTTGATTCCATGATATCATGCTCCTTTTTTTGTTTTACCATGCCAATCCTTTAATCCAGTTTTAAGAATAAAGATATCGGTATAACCTGCTTTTTTTAGTTTAAGTGCAGCACGTACGGTGATGGTTGGTTTCGCAGCTTCATAAAGTAAAACAGTTTTATCTTTACGAATAGCAGATATACTTTGATCAAATTGAGAAAATGGTAAATTCCTGGCTCCTAAGATATGAGATCTACGATATTCGGCAGCTTCTCTTAGGTCAATTAACTGCCCGCCTACAAGCTGGTCAGAAAATTGACGATTATCAACTAGTTTAGCGACAGATTTAATTCTAAACTTATTGATCATTGGATACCCTAGAATGACGATAATAATTAAAATTAAAACAATATTGATATATAACCACATCTTTAAGCGACCTCATTTTCAGAGAATTTCAAAGCCAAGCTAGCAGCTCCGATAATTCCAGCATCATTGCCAAGTTCAGCAATTTTAATTTTAGTAGACTCCCTTACTTGTGGGAACGTATATCTATTGAAATAGGTTTCAATACGTGATCTTAAAAACTCACCTGCAGCAGATACACCACCACCGATAATAATCGAGTCTGGATTAAGGGTATTGGCAAGATTTCCTGCTGCCAATCCTAGGTATTGACTAATTTTTTCAACTACCGAATTAGCAAAAACATCACCAGCTTCAGCACTAATGAAAATATCTTTTGAGCTGACAGTATCGCCATTATCTATGGCTGCTTTGATGTGAGATTCACCTTCATATGCTTCAGCAAGTTTGCGTGCGACACGGACAATACCAGTTGCTGATGCGACTGTTTCTAGACAGCCTTTTTTACCACAAGTACAGTCAAAGGCATCATCACTAATATCTACTGTGACATGTCCGATTTCCCCACCTGCACCTGCAACGCCATGAATCAGGTTACCTGCTGCGATGATACCTCCACCAACACCTGTACCAAGTGTCATGAAAATGACGTCTGGATTATTTTCACCAGCGCCAACCCAACGTTCACCCAATGCAGCAACATTAGCATCATTATCAAGTGAGAAAGGTAGTCCTACACCTGACTCTATCGCTAGACCAACCTCTTGTAGAGTATCCCAGCCAAGATTATAGGCACCTATTACGGTATTATTGATAATATCCACCGATCCTGGCGACCCCATACCAATCCCTAAAAAATCTGATTTATCAAGATGATATAAGTCTAGGCGATGATTAATCGATTGAATAATATCAGGAATAATATGTTTGCCATTGCCAATGATAGTGGTGTCTATGGCCCACTTATCTTGCACTTCACCTGCAGTCGTTAAGATACCAAATTTAATGGTTGTACCACCTAGGTCAATCCCAATAATTTTTTTTGTCATCAGTTACTTTCTCACTTTCAAGTCTATGCTCTCTACGCAAAATCAAATCTGCAGTAAAATAGTCTCTCTCATTTGGAATTAGTCCAGCATCGTACAGTGTTTTTAGTTCTTGCGCCATGAAAAAAATAGCATCAAGTCGTTTGCTAAAAAGATTGATATAGCCATGCAATTTAAGGAATTCCTGAACATCATATAAAGTTTTCATCCTATCATAGCATACCATATTTTGAAAACATTTTCAAACATGACAACCATAGGATTAGCCTGATAATTCTCCCTTAATCTTTCTATGTTACGACATCAAAAAAACCCACCATCGGTGAGTTAATTCATATCGGTTTACTATTTATAATCCTGGTGCTAATCCAAGTTCAGATTCAAGCATCCATACCGTTTTCTCAATAGCACCCTTAGCACTCGTAAAGATATCATTTGTGACAGCATCATGCTCTTCATCCGTTGCGTCAATCCCATCTTGGAACAAGTCAGATAGATATTTATAAGCTTTAACAACTTCTGTTAGCCGTTCCTCAGTTGATTTGCCCCATGCTGCAGGCGCCATGTCGATTTTTGAGAGCTCATCAAATTCTTTAAGCGTTGATACTGGTGATCCACCAATCGTAATCAAGCGTTCTGATAATTCATCTAAATAGCCATTCAAACCAGCCATCAATTCATCCATTTTAGGATGTAACTTCATAAAACCAGGACCACGTAAATACCAATGAACCTGATGCACCAAAGCTGCGGCTTTTGACAAGTCTGCAACTGATTGATTTAGCACTGCTTTTGTTTTTTCTCTAGACATTTTTCTCCTTCATCTATTTTATAAATGAGACTAGTAAATCAAAAAAAATCTTACTTGATGATTTACATAGCGCAAAGTGACCAAATTAAACCTAACCCCATTAAGCAGATGACGACAACTTTTCGTCATCTTTTTTAAGTGGTTCGATACTCTAATTATAGGAAAAAACAGCGATTTTAGCAACTATTTTGTTTATTTTTCGTATAGATAAATATGGCACTTTTACAGTTATTTCCATCTTATTTGGAGTGGTTTCAGCTAGATTTCTCTTGTGTTATTATTTGTTTAGCTTCCCTGCCACTCGTCTATTTTGATATCAAATATCATGCCTATCCCTTGCTGATATGGGCTATCATTTTTGTGATACTGTTGCTAACTGTTGACTTTAATCTACTCATTTTAATCTGCTTGATGCTTGCAGGACTGACGACAATCTTGCAGCTTAAAATTGGATCTGGTGATTTCTTATATTTAAGCCTGATTAGTTTTTCTATCTCATTTTTTCAGCTCATATTCTGTCTATTTATAGCAAGCTCACTCGCACTCATTTATTATCTTATTTTTATAAACAAAAAAGAAAAAGAAATTCCTTTTCTCCCTTTTTTATTTTTTGCCTATCTTGTTACGACTTATTTATGTCCTACTTTTTGATAAGTGCTTATCATCTAGTGCTTCATGGTGCCTTCACTTGTTACTTCATGACCATTACTTAGCATATGTGTTACCTCAGACAGCAACCCTTTTTTACCCTTATTTCCATCAAAACACTAATCGTTTGGCTTACTTAAGGGCCAGCTTGGGAGCTATTTTCTGCTTATTTATGATTACTTTAACCTCATTAGCGTTATCATGCTGATCAAGCAGATATTTGCCACGCGCAACAGCATCTTGGTCATTATTATGCATCACAGCAACCACTAACATGATTTGAACAGCAATAATGGCTAATTCTATTAGATATATGTATTTAAACTTATAAAATTTTTTCACGTCAAACACCCTTTCATGATAATATTGTACCATAAATTTTAGGTAACGCAAAACTATCTGCTTTTATAATAAACCAGTTACTGTTACACCTAGCAGTCTGATGCCTTTTTTTTCAAGCGTTAATGATGCTAACAAACTAGCTGCATGTGTCCCAATTTCTGTTGCATCATCAACATGATGGTCTAGAGATAAGCGTTTTGTTAAGGTTGAAAAGTCTGCATAGCGAAGCTTAATGACAACGATATGTCCCTTTAACTGATTATCCTGTAAACTCTTTGAAACCTTAATCGCTAACTTATTAATTTCTTCCGTGATATCTGTTTCTAAATAAAGTAATTTGGCATAGGTTCTTTCTTTACCAACTGACTTTCTAACCCTATTCGTTTTAACGACTGCATGATGAATGCCATTTGCTTTTAGGTATAATTCCCAGCCAAATATACCTAGTCTTTCAGCCAGTAACTGCGGTGACATCGTCTGAATATCCTTGCCATGCTCGATCCCCATAGCCGCTAATTTTTCAGCTGTTTTAGCACCAACACCATAAAATTTTGACACAGGTAATTTACCTAAAAAAGCGATTGCTTCATCAGGTTTAATCACTGTCAGACCTCTCGGCTTCTCAAGATCTGATGCAATTTTAGCAAGAAACTTATTGTAGGATACCCCTGCCGAGCTGGTCAACTGCAGCTCTGTAAAGATATCATGCTGAATCATTTTAGCAATTTTGACTGCGCTTGTAGCCCCTATTTTGTTTACTGTGACATCTAGATAAGCTTCATCTAAAGCCATGCCTTCTACCTCATCCGTATAGCGATGAAAAATATCATGCATCTTATGTGATACCTCTCTGTAGGTTTCATAGTTACCTGATACAAATACCGCCTGTGGGCATAGCTCATAGGCTTCTTTAGCAGACATGGCAGAGTGGATACCATATTCGCGTGCCTGATAGTTTGCTGTAGAGACGACACCACGTCCACCCGTTTCTAGAGGATTTCTGGCGATGACTACTGGCTTTCCCTTTAAGTTAGGGTTGTCTCTCTCTTCTATAGATGCAAAAAAAGCATCCATATCGATATGGATAATTTTTCGACTCGTATCATTAATAAGGGGGAAAGTTAACATATTGCTATATTACCATATATCGTTAGTCAAATCAACTAACACTCGCTGTAAAAAAAACTATCTTAATAAACTAAGATAGTTAGGGGTGTCATAATTCAATCAAGATAGATTTAACTAATGTTTTAAAGGTTTCTTTAATACGTGTTGTCACTTCAACCACTTCAGCATGATTTAGTTCAGCTTGTTTACCTGCAGCATGGTTAGTTATTGCAGAGATACCAAGTACACGAAGACCAGAATGGACTGCTACGATAACCTCTGGAACAGTAGACATACCAACTGCATCAGCACCGACAGTTTCTGCGAAACGAATTTCAGCTGGCGTTTCATAAGTTGGACCAGAATAGCCCATGTATACGCCTTCGGCTAAGGCAATACCAGACTTTTCAGCCACTTCATGTGCCTTTGCTTGATACGCTTCATCGTAAGCATGTGTCATATCTGGGAAACGTGGTCCATAGGCATCAAGGTTCTCACCAATCAATGGATTTTGTCCTGTGAAATTAATATGATCACTAATTAACATCAAAGTTCCTGGACCGTGCGTTACGCCACCTGCAGCATTAGTCACGATGATACCAGTTGCTTTTAACTCAGCTAATACACGAACTGGAAACGTCACGACATCAAGTGAATTGCCTTCGTAAAAATGGAAACGTCCTTGTAGAGCCAAGACTTTTTTTCCTGATAATGTCCCATAAACTAATTTCCCAGCATGACCAACAACAGTTGATTGTCCCCAGTTAGGGATATCTGAATAATCGATCCGAATCGCATCTTGAATTTCATCTGCTAATTCACCAAGTCCAGACCCTAAAATCAAGCCAAAATCAACATGTCCAATGCCTTGACTTTTCAAAAACGCAGCTGTTTCTTTAATTTTTTCAATAAATGTCATATTATGTTAAGTCTCCTAAGAATGATTGACCATTTTCAGTTGGCGCAACGCCAAAGTTTTCTGCTACAGTTGCTGAGATATCCGCATAATGACCGACAGGGATGACGCCATTTCCTGCAAAGCTTTTACTGTAAGCTAGTAAGGGAATATATTCACGTGTGTGGTCTGTTCCTGGGTAAGATGGGTCATTACCGTGGTCAGCAGTAATCAGTAACAAATCATTTTCATGCATGGCATCAAACAGTTCTGGTAAGCGAGCATCAAATTCATTAATGGCAGTACCATATCCTGCGATATCACGTCTATGGCCGAAAAGTGCATCGAAATCTACCAGGTTAGTAAACGAAAACCCTTTGTCAAATTCAGGGAGTTTCAATGTTTCGATCAGTCTGTCTACGCCAACCATATTACTTGGTGTATGCCCCATATCATGATTGATCCCAACACCATTAAAGATGTCGTTTATTTTACCTACTGAGTAAACTGAAACGCCAGCTTCATTTAGGCTATCTAGTACAGTATGACCAAATGGTGAAAGTGCATAGTCATGACGACCAGCAGTTCTTGTGAAATTACCTGCTGTGCCAATATATGGACGGGCGATAATACGACCAATCATATAGGGATCATCCAAAGTAATCGAGCGAACATATTCACAAATCTTGTAAAGTTCTTCGAGTGGAATCACGTCTTCATGAGCTGCAATCTGTAAGACAGGGTCTGCTGATGTATAGATGATCAGCTCCCCTGTTTCCATCTGACGAGGACCAAAGTCATCTATCACTGCCGTACCAGAATAAGGGATATTGGCTTCTCTGATAATTTTACGACCAGAGAAAGCTTCTATTTTTTCAAGTAAATCTTCTGGATAACCATCAGGAAATACTCTGAAAGGCACTTGAATATTCAAGCCCATGATTTCCCAGTGGCCTGTCATCGTATCTTTACCACGTGAAATCTCTTCAAGTTTGGTCACATAGCCAGTTTGCTCACTTACTTTTTCTACACCAACAAGTGGTGTTTCTCGTGGAATATGTCCGAGACCAATGCTTGCCAGATTAGGGACTTCAAGATTGAAGTTCTCCGAGATATGGCCAAATGTGTCTGACTTTGTGTCATCAACATCGTGGTTAAAAAATTCGTCAGCATCTGGTGCTGCACCGATTCCAACAGAATCCATCACAACTAAGTGAATACGATCAAATTTTGACATATTATTTCTCCTTTATACTTATAGTACCGCTATCAAACTCGTGATGCAAATTTATGAGATATAAACTTTATACCATACAGTTCAGCTTAGATATCGATCGTTGAATACTGTGCATTGGCTTCAATAAAGTCTCGACGAGGCTCTACTCTATCACCCATCAACATATCAAATACCTGGTCTGCTTCCGCAGCATCATTTGCTGTTACTTGCGCCATCGTCCGATGTTCAGGGTCCATGGTTGTTTCCCAAAGTTGATGGTCATCCATCTCGCCAAGCCCTTTATAGCGTTGTACGATTGGTTTTCTATTACCGACTGTCATATCGATGATTGCTTGCTGTAGCTCAGACTCTTGATCTGTACCTGGTTGAATGTAGGTGATCTTATCCCCTAATTTAACGCCATAGATTGGTGGTTGTGCGATATAGACATAGCCAGCTTCAACAACAGGTCTCATATATCTATAAAACAGGGTTAATAGCAGTGTTCTGATGTGGGCACCATCCACATCGGCATCGGTCATGATGACAAGCTTATGATAGCGTGCTTTTTCAACATTAAAATCTGCACCGAATCCTGTACCCATCGCAGTGAAGAGCGACCGAATTTCTTCATTAGCCAGGATTTTTTCCATACTCGCTTTTTCGACATTTAAAATCTTACCACGAATAGGTAAAATTGCCTGAAATTCACGATTTCTACCTGATTTTGCTGACCCACCGGCTGAATCTCCCTCAACGATGAAAATCTCAGTTTGTGCTGGATCGTTCGATGAGCAATCTGCCAACTTACCAGGTAAGTTTGAAATCTCAAGGCCAGATTTTTTCCGAGTCACTTCACGCGCACGCTTTGCAGCGATTCTTGCTTTACTAGCTAAAATCCCTTTTTCAACAATCCGTCTAGCCACTTGTGGATTCTCCAAAAGGAAAGTCGCAAGTTCTTCGCTGAAGAGTTTATTGACAATACCAGAGACTTCTGAGTTGCCTAGTTTCGTCTTGGTTTGACCTTCAAACTGTGGGTTAGGGTGCTTGATGGAAATCACACCAGTCAAGCCTTCACGTACATCATCCCCAGTCAAATTCTCTTCATTTTCTTTGAGGAGTTTGTTTGCTTTGGCATAGTTATTAATCACACGCGTCAAGGCTGTTCTGAAGCCCTGCTCATGTGTCCCACCTTCATGGGTACTGATATTATTTGCAAAAGAGAGGACTGTTGCGTGATAGCCGCCCGTATACTGGATAGCCACTTCAACCGCGATACCATCTAATTCACCCTCAGTGAAAATCGCTGGGTCGAATAAGACTGCTTTACCAGCATTTAAAAATTCGACGTATGATTTGATACCACCTTCATAGTGGTAACGCAGAACATCATGCTCATCTGGTCGTTTATCTGTAATAGAAATACGTAAGCCACGATTTAGAAAGGCAAGTTCTTGAACACGTTTCGCTAATTTTTCAAAATTAAACTCGACCGTTTCAGTAAAAATCGTTGGGTCTGGTATGAAATGAACTGTCGTCCCGTGTTTATCTGTATCGCCGATTAACTGTAAGTCATCACCTACAATACCGCGATGATACTCTTGATAATATTTTTTCCCTTGCTTGAAGACTGTGACATCAAGCTGTGTTGATAGGGCATTAACTACGGATGACCCAACACCATGAAGGCCACCGGATACTTTATAGCCCCCACCGCCAAATTTACCACCAGCATGTAAGACTGTGAAGACAGTCTCAACAGCTGGACGACCAGTCTTTTCTTGAATATCTACTGGAATACCACGACCGTCATCGACAACAGTGATTGAGTTATCTGGTTCAATAAATACTTCGATGTGCGTCGCAAAACCAGCTAAAGCTTCATCTATCGAATTATCAACGATCTCCCACACCAAATGATGTAGCCCTTCTGATGATGTAGACCCGATGTACATACCTGGACGCATCCGAACGGCTTCTAGCCCTTCCAATACCTGGATTTGACTGGCATCATACTCAGCTGCCTTATCTTTTTTAGTTTGTATCGCTTGCAATTCTTCTGATGTCAACTCTAGCCTCTTTCAATTATAAACAACTACTTTTAAACCAGAACATACATTAAATATTCTGACTATAGTTGCATGACTCTATTTCAAGTTAGGTGCTATGCCTTGTAAGACAAGTGACGCCCCTTTTAATAATAGACATTGTTTTCGATTCTGTAATGGATTACTTACACACCATATCTCTTATATTATACTATATTTTACGCAAAAAAACACCTACTGGCTTGTCTAAGCCAAGAGGTGATTTTTTGCGTCATTATAAACTGAGTATATCAGTCAAACAGGTTATTTTATGCGTGACCTTTGTTTGATCATCAACTGCATTAAAATAAATGGTGTCAATATGAGCGGCTTCACCAGCTAACATGTCAATATTTCTATCCCCGATCATCACAGCCTGTTTAAGCTCATACTTATCTAGTAAATATTGAATAGATTGCGGGCTGGGTTTTCTGTCAAAACCATTACTAGCGGTCACAACTTCTGTAAAGTACTGAGAGATATTCGCTGCTTTAAGAATCTCAATCACATGGTTGTCTCGATGAGAAATCATGAAATTTCTATGGCCCTGTTTAACGATGGCATCAAGCACCGCTATAGCGCCTGGAAATAAGATTGGCGAACGCAAATCTGCTACTTCTCTTGTCTTATATAGCTGGATAAACTCTGGTAGGTCAGCTGCAAATTGTGTAACTGCAAACTCTGTTGATACTCTGAGTGCATCATAAATGGCCTCAAACCCCACGTCAACGCCAAAATCGGCTCGTAAGACATGTTGAAAAGCTAAGGCTGATGTTTGATAATTATCGAGTAGTGTTCCACCCAAATCCCAGATATAATCTGTATAACTCATATTTTTCCTTCTTCTAATGAAAGCATGATGACACTGATTAAAACAGCAAGCATTGATAGGCCGGTCAGCAAATCAAATGACATACCAAATAAAAAGATACTGAATACTGATGCTAAAATCGGCTCCATGGCGGAACAAACTGATGCCACCACAGGTGAAATATATTTGATTGCGCTCATATTGAACATAAAAGCAATCGCTGTCCCAATAACTGCAACACCGAGTGCTAATAAGAAGCTCTTTGGTGTCAGCTTAAAATCAATCACCCAAACCGGATGTACGATATTCATGACTACCCCTGCTATCGTCATCCCCCATCCCGTTACGTTTAGGACATCAAATGTCTGTAGCAGGCGTTTAGGAATAATCGCACATGTGCCGACTGCAATTGCTGAAAGCAAGCCTAAGCCCAATCCTAAAGGCGTGATGGTCATCGTTACAAGGTTGCCATGTGTCGTGAGTAAAAAAATACCGAGCATGGCGACAATCACCAACACAACTACCTTCAAGTTTAATTTCTGATGTTTAAAAATCACCAAATATAACAGCAAAAAAACTGGAGAGGTAAATTGTAGGACAGTTGCCGTTGCTGCGCTAGATACTTGAATACTCTCATAAAAAGATAATTGTAGCATGAGGACACCAAAAATGGCATAACTGATCAATTCTGGGATATTTTTTTTATCTTTCAGGATATCGAAAAAGGCACTCGGTTTACTCAGATAGGATACCACTAATAGGATAACTCCCGCCACTAACAGCCTAAATGATGTGATCCACATGGCATTATCAGCGTATGATTGAAAAAAGAGTTGACCAAATATTCCAGAAAAAGCCCAAAAAACACCTGCTAATATGGCATATATCGTGCCCCTAAACACATGAGACTGAATATTTTTCATTCTTATAGTTTAACATATTTTTGAACATTTTTTCACTTACTATTTTCATTTTTGTTTGGCAAAAGCGTGATAACCTGATCTGCAATCTGTTTAATAAATGTGGCATCATGTTCAACAATGAGCAATGCTGGCTTAACTTGGTTGATGACAGCTTCAATTTGTTGCTGGTTGAACACATCTAAATAGTTAAGTGGTTCATCCCAAATAAATAGTTCAGCTGTTTGAGATAAAGATTTAGCAAGTTCCACCTTTTTTTGTTGGCCTAGTGACATCTCCTCAATTTTTTGATTAAAGACATGACGGGCCATGCCTAATTTTCTGAGATTGTTAAGAAAGCTAGAATAATCTATATGATGTCTCTCAGCAAAGTCGGCTAAATTGCCTTTATTATCAGCATATAATTGTCGGACATAGGAGATGGTTAAGCCTTTGTCTTGCGCCACCTCAACAAGTTGTTTTAGGAGTTGTGATTTACCAACCCCGTTCTCACCTGTAATTGCCGTGACTTGGCCAGCATGCTGTATCAAGTCAACTGGTAAAAATAAAGGAGAGTCATCAAAAGAGACTGTCAAGTTTGCTTCATCCAGTAAAACTTTACGATGCGTCGGCTGATAAGCCATGGCAAGTAAGTCAACTTTCTCTATATTCTTCAGTAACTTCTCCTTTTCAATAATTTCCTTATCCATCCGGTGCGCGAGCACCTTTGATTGCTTCATTTTACGTGCTGCTCTAGCCCCAATAAATCCCTTGTCAAAGACTGCCCCACTTCCTTTTTGACCCGGTTTTCCAGATTTGTCCTGTTCACGATGATCTGACCAGGCTGCCTTATCTTGAGCTGTCTGTTTTAAGCGGCCAATCTCTGACTTAAGTTTATCATTTTGTGACCACTCAAACCGATCACGTAGTGCCTTCTCAGCTTCATAAGTCGCATAAGTTGCCGCAAGCAAGGTGATGGTGTTTCTCTCAATGGCAAGCTGGTGATCACTCACTAGATTTAAAAATTGACGATCATGACTTGTCACCATATAACCCGTTTTTTTGCCCTGTAAATACTTGGCAATAAGGTCACGACTAGCTTGATCTAAATGTGTTGTTGGTTCATCAATTAAAGCAAAAGTAGTTTCATCTAAAAATAGACCTGCCAGCAACACTTTCGTCTGCTCACCCCCTGATAAGGTCTCAAATGGTCGCCACAAGGTCGCTTCTGACAAACCAAGCAAATTTAATTCTCGCTGTATTTGCCAGTCCTCAACAGGATAAAGGTCGTCTAAGACAAATTTAGTCAATAAGGACTTGTCAGCTACTTGCTGAGGAAAATAGGAAAAAAGCTTATCCGAGTGAATCTGTCCCGTAAATGGCAGGTCGCCTAACAAGAGTTTCATTAGTGTTGTTTTACCACGACCATTTCTACCAACTAAGGCTAGCTTCCAGCTGCTATCAAACGTGACTGATAGGGTCTCAAAAATATTTTTTTCGGCATAACCGAACCTTATGTCTTTTAATGTAATCAAAAAAGCACCTCCACTGCTTAAGCTGAACGTGCTCGAAAAACCCTCTCTTGTCCTTAAAATATCGTATCAGAAAAATATACGATTTCTTTTAAGGGATATGATGAGGTGAAAAAGTCCGCACAAAATAAGCTTAAGAAAAAAATTCCAATTTTTTCAATCACTTATCTGCGCAATGGACCTCACCTTATGAGTAACTTCACTCATGCCTTATCTTTTTTTCTTTAGTTTAACAAAAGAAAAACACTTTTTCAAGTGTTTCACATGTTAACTTAACCTAATAATTCAATTGCCATGTCAAGGCCTTTGTCACCTTGCATCAACCCATACATTTGCATTGGGATATCTTTAACAGGTGTATTTGGAAATTTACCAGCAACCTCATTCAGCATATAACGTGCTTGTGGGCCAATCATGATGACATCTGCTTGTGGTCCCTCTGTATCAACTTCAGCAAGGCCATAAGCTTTTACATCAAAATCGAGACCACGTGCTTCAGCTTCTTTTTGCATTTTTTGAGCAAAAAGTGATGTTGACATGCCGGCAGAACAAAATAATTTTACGATTGTTGTCATGATAATTACCAATTCGTTTACACATTTAAATGCTGTAAACGCTTTCTTTTTTATAACTTAATTATATATAAAAAATACCACTTTGAAAAGTGGTATTTACCAATTTAGTTATAATACAGCATTATCTGTTCTAGAACGTTTAGTCCTAATCGGCATGTGATGACTGTTATCATGAGGAAATACAGGGATATGATTATAGGTCATCGATAAGACTAACCCAAGACCAATTAAATTCCCAATCAGCGAGCTCCCCCCTTGTGAGATAAAAGGGAGTGGGATCCCTGTTAAAGGTAAGACGCCGATATTCGCGCCAATATTTTCAAAGACATGAAATAAAATCATCATCGTGATGCCTGTTGACACATAAATATAAAATTGATTATTAGCACGAATGGTCACTCTAATCATTCGGTAGATAAAAATGAAATAAAGTAAAATGACAAATGAAGAGCCGATGAAGCCAAAATTTTCTCCGATAACAGTGAAAATCATATCTGATTCACGCACTGGCACACTAACATTGACAACATTAAATCCTTGCCCTACTAAGCCTCCTGTCCCTATCGCTACCAAGCCCTGTGCTTGTTGGTAGGTAGACCCTTGGGCATTGGCAAAAGGATCAAGCCAGGCATCTATTCTTAAAATCTGGTAGTTACCCATTCCGGCAGACTTCAAGAAGTCTCGACCTGAATCAAAAGTTGTCAGGAAAATAATCCCACCACCAATAAGCGCAACCAGCCCAACAACAGGTAGTATAATACGCCACGAAATACCAGAGACGATAACCATCCCTGCAAACACTGCCATAAATACGAGCGCTGTCCCGAAATCTTTTTGTGCGCCTAACAATATCATGACAGGCAAGGTAACTAAAAACATATAGAGAATCAGTTTAAAGTCATCTTTGAACAGTCTATCTTTTAGGCGATTCTGAAAGGCAACAACAACACGTGCCATTAGCAGAATATAAGAGATTTTCATAAATTCAGAGGGTTGAAACAGATTTGATCCACCTAAATAAACCCAGTTTTTTGCGCCTGTTGCTGCAACAGTCATCGGGTCAAAAAATTTAAGCGGTAAAGCCATCAAAACTAGGCCTAGACCATATAATACTGGGGTAAACTTCCAAAGCATTTTGGCATTAAAATGCATGACAATAAATGCCAATATAACACCTGCAACGCCCCATGTGATCTGCTGTGTCATCACCTTAGCAAGACGATGGGGGTAATCATGGTTGGTCGCTATGTATAAGACAAGTAAGCCAATCAAATTGAGCAGAAATACAGGAAGTATGAGTGCATAGTCTATGCGACTATCAAACGTTAATTTTTGTTTTTTCATTATGTCTATTATACCGTTTTGCATTAAAAAATAAAGTCATTTAGCAGATAAAAATAGCATCAAGCTGATGCTATTTCAGACTGAAGACAAAATACGTTAAATT
>NZ_JXJW01000018.1 GCF_002441695.1 Pseudolactococcus piscium | reverse complement strand
CGACTGTTTCATTCATTATTCTGATAATTCCATGTTACACCTTTTAGATAACAATTCAAACGTTATCCTATTTTTTTATTTTATCTCTTAATATAGACTTAAGGACTATAAAATTCATGTATCATGCGTTACTTAAAAGCAAACAAAAAAACGCCCAAAGACGTTTTCTCTATTCTCATGATCTTATTGATATTGCATGACTGCTTCATTTTTGTAAGCATGGTCGATTAAGCCACCGCCCAAACATTCTTCTCCATCATAGAAAACAACTGCTTGGCCTGGTGTGATGGCACGAACGGGTTCGTCAAATACGACATCAACCTTATCGCCATTGACCTTGATTGTGACACCAGTGTCTGCTTGACGGTAGCGAAACTTAGCTGTACAGTGCATTTCAAAGGTATCTGGCATGTCACGTGTAAAAGAAAGTTCACTCGCATCTAAGCTTGTTGAGTAAAGGGCTTCATGATGAAAGCCTTGACCAACATACAAGACATTTTGTGTGAGGTCTTTACCTACAACAAACCAGGGTTCATTATCCCCGCCATGTTGACCACCGATGCCTAAACCGCCACGTTGCCCGATGGTATAATACATGAGGCCCGCGTGTTCTCCCATATCTCTGCCTTCAAAGGTCATCATACGGCCTTTTTGAGCAGGGAGATATTGGCTGAGAAACTGTTTAAAGTTTTTTTCACCGATAAAACAGATGCCTGTTGAATCTTTTTTCTTAGCAGTTGCAAGGCCTGCACGTTCTGCTATTTTCCTGACCTCTGGTTTTTCCAGATGACCAAGTGGAAACAGGACTTTTTGAAGTTGTGCTTGTGTAAGTTGGCTAAGAAAATAAGTTTGATCCTTATTATCATCAGCGCCACGCAGCATATGAACAAGACCAGCCTCATCACGTGTTACTTGCGCATAATGTCCAGTTGCCACATAGTCAGCACCAAGTTCTGTCGCATAGTCAAGAAAGGCTTTAAACTTAATTTCCTTGTTACACATCACATCTGGATTAGGCGTTCTACCAGCGCGATACTCAGCTAAAAAGTATTCAAATACGCGATCCCAATACTCTTTTTCAAAGTTGACTGTATAGTAAGGAATCCCGATCTGATCAGCGACCAGCGCAACATCCTTATAGTCCTCAGTCGCAGTACAGACACCGAATTCATCAGTATCATCCCAGTTCTTCATGAAGATGCCAATCACGTCATAGCCTTGCTCTTTGAGCAAAAGCGCCGTGACACTGGAATCTACTCCACCACTCATGCCGACTACGACACGTGTTTTTGAATTATCATTTTGCAAAATAATAATCCTCCCATCAAATTTTCTAGGTAACAGCATGGCTGTTCCTGTGTTAATTAATCGCTTTGAAGGGCGTTATTAACTTTATTATTATAGCATGTTTAGCTAGCGAATACTAGATATGGGCCTTGTTGATAAGCGCGCATAAGACGCGCTAGGCTACTGCTATCATCCCTGTCATAAGCGCCAATTCCCTTGCCTATGTTATAATAGGGACAAGCAGTTTAAACAAAATAATACCTTATCAGATCAAAGGAGTATCACATGAAACAATTATTCCTGGCATCGTCTTTTGAAGATGTCGCCCATCGTTTACCTGAGTTTGCTGGCCAAGCTATCTCTGGTAAAGTCGTCACGTTTATCCCAACAGCTAATGTCTCTCAAGAAAATCATGGCTATGTCCTAGCAGCTAAAAAAGCCTTTGAAGCACTTGGCATGATTGTTGACGAACTAGAGGTTTCGACAGAATCTGCGGTAGATATCAAACGCAAACTCGAAAGCAATGACGCGATTTATGTCTCGGGTGGTAACACCTTCTTCCTACGACAGGAACTTGCCATTACAGGGGCTGATCGCTTGATTATCGAACAGGTCAATCAAGGTAAACTCTACATCGGAGAATCTGCTGGCTCTGTTATCACATCGCCTGATATCGCCTACATTTCAGCCATGGATAGTATCAAAAAAGCACCTCTGCTGACTAGCACGCAAGGCCTAAATCTCGTTGATTTCTATACGCTGCCTCATTATAATAGTGCACCCTTTGAGGCCGATGCTGAGACAATCATCGCTGACTACGGTACTAAAGTCAATCTCAAACCGATTTCAAATGCACAAATCATCACTGTTTTAGGCGATAAAGTAGCGATTATTTAAGCCATGAAAAACGACCCACCTAGGCCTAGGAGAGTCGTTTTTTTGATGCGATATCACTTGCTTTAGTTTCGTCTGACAAATCCCTTTATTCAAACTCAATATAAAGGCTAATGAATTTAGCATGACCAACTTCTGGTATCACGATACAATCAGATGACACTGATAGGTCTTGCTTGGTCGCTTCTTTTAAGTTGACCAGCTCAGCAAGTTTGACTGCATGATTACCCTTTATTTTGATGGTTTCTGGTGTCTGATAGTTCCCATTATAATATCTTAAGATAAGGCCATCTCGATTTTCAGCTTTTTTAACCGTACTGAGGACCAAGTCGCCAGTCGTTTCAAATAGGCTGTTGCTAAGTGGCAAGTATTTTTCAACATCAAATTGTGTAAATCTGAGGCGTGTATTCAAATATTCAGCGTATTGATAGAGTTCAAGACCTTTAAGGTAGTGATTAACCTGATTTGACAGTCCATAATCAGATAAGCTACCTTGGTAATAGACGACTGAAAAATTATAGGTCATTTTTTGATGTAACTGAGCATCGGGTGTTTCGATGACCGATTCTCCAGATGCGCGACCTGGTCTATATAGTAAATCTGCTTTCCCCATAAAGCCATAGGTTCTAAACAGTGTCAGTCTGATGGTATCATAAGCATCGCCTATGATTTCATATTCTCTCACCGCTTTAGGCACTAGCGCCACACCACGTGCCTCATTCTCTAAGGAGACGAAACTTTGGCATGTTTCGATAGCAATCGGTACTTCATTCCATGACGCCTGATCTGCTTCCCATAAGGCCATGTCGTGTTCTCTAACAACCGGACGCTTCAAGACGCCAAACTGTTGGTCTGCATAGGAGAATTTTGAGGCGATATTAGTATCAAATAGGACACAGAGTCTATGACTATCGGCATTTCGATTGTCAACTGAGCAAGAGAAATCTATGAAAGCCGTATTTTTCTTGAGTTTAATCGTTAAGGAAACTGGCAGTGTCACATCATTTTCGCCTGATGCACGCGCTGATAAGTTTTCAGGAACTTGCATCCTATAGCTTAAGACGAGTGTGCTGATAATGTCCGATTTGTCTACTGTGATCTCGGGTGAGAACTCAGTAGATCGAATCACCCTATCTTGTCGTGGTGGCGAGTAGTTAAACGAATCCCCATCATCCCCATTTTCTTCTAGTATGGCCTGATCTTTGTACCAGATATTTAATTTTTTATCTAGGATATCTACTGAATTGCGTGCATTAACTTGAATCTTATAAAAGGCATTTTCGATACAAGTATCCAGACTTTTTTCCAATGGTTGGTGGGTGACTTTTCCAAGATTAAGATGAAATTGTTGATAGCCAAAGGCGTTGACATCAGCTAGGGCGATCGCAATCTCGACTTTATAAACACGATCTGGTCTAAATTGTGCTTTGCTTGCATCTAACACATTCCCTTGTCCCAGTACATAGTCCGTCTGATCTATTGCTGATAAAATCGTATACGGATAAGCATTTCCTGAACCATCTTCAATAGCAAAGTCTAGTTGTGGTACATATAAAGTCGTTTCAAAAACACCTGACATGGCTTGTGATGCCGTATTGAAGGCTGTGAGTGTAATGTCTTCTTTATTGGTCATATGCATGACAAGTTCCCGCAGCTTCAGCTCTACCAAATTTTCTGACAGATCTTTTGCTTTTTTATACCGCAAATAAATATCTTCGTTGGTCGTATCAGATACGCAAGAGCCGATAGAGTCATGCGCTGCATTCTCAAACATCAGTTTCCATATTTCTTTAACGACTTCACTAGGATAGTCAAATCCCAAACTAGTCGACATCGATAAGATCGGCTCCAGTTTATTGATCAAGTAGTTTTGTACTTCTGTGTTCAGTTTTTTTAAGTCTGGCCGTGATGAAAAGATGGACTTGTGAATCCGCATCATCTTACCATTTAACAACTCACCTGAAACTTGTTCTAGTTGGGGGTGTTGTGCCTTTATACTATTAATGTAAGCTTCGAATGTGGAGATTTCCAAATCAAACTCGTCGTATGCCGCGTTCATTTTTGCGACGAGTTCACTGAGATTTTCTCTAGCTGGTGCTTGGTCAAAGCCATTAGGGAAAAGGACTTGATCTGTTGTACTGCGATCCCAAACTGTTTTAAAAGGATCTTCTCTTAAAAACTGAGATAGTCCGTCATTTTCTGGAATATCTCCACCAATATAATAGCCTGACGGTATTTGATAGACATTGACAACACTGCCATCTTCACCACGCCATGTATATTCAGTATGTTTGACATCATCATCACTAACACCACGCCAAAACAGGGTATCTTCAATCTCGAATTCTCTATAAATTTGTGGCATAGCTGCAGACTGACCAAATGAATCCGGGACATAGCCAACAGGCATATAGCCACCTACAGCATCACTGATGGCCATGCCATATTGCATATTTCTGACAATACTTTCTCCAGAAATGACCAGTTGGTCCGTTTGTGAATACCAAGGTCCAACAATCAACTTACCTGCTTTAACAAGTTTTTCGATGGTTGCTTGATCTTCTGGTCGCCATGCAAGATAGTCATCCAATAAAGAGGCTTGACCATCAAGTACAAAATGAGCATAGCCCTTATCTGCTGATAAAAGTGCGAGTACTTTTTGCAAATTATGCATCAAATATAGTTTAGATCTGCTGGTTGTAAAATACCACTCACGATCCCAATGAGAATGTGGTACGACATGAACTTTCTTAATCATCTTAACCCTTTCTATTGAAAAACATATATCCAGGATATATGCTTTTTCAGTTACCTGCTTTATTCAAAGCTAATTTCAATATCATCAACGCTCATTGTTTCACCCATTGCTTCTGATTTAAAGTTAACAAGCAAAGGTGCGACAAATCCGATAAAGGCAGCTCCTGCAAATAAGCCTACTAGATAAGCCCAACCGTTACCAACTGTAAAGAAGCCATAGACACCACCTACTGGAGGCATTTTAGCATACATGCCTAAGCTAACCCCAATACCTGATGCCAAAGCACCGCCAATCATATTAACAGGGACTAACTTGAGTGGATTGATCATGGTAAAGGGAATTGCACCTTCTGTGATCCCGATAAAGCCCATCACATAATTATTTCGGCTTGCGTCTAATAACTCGTTGCTCATTTTATTTTTATGGAAGAGTGATGCCAATGCATAGCCCATCGGTACTGCACAAATCGCGACATTTACGATAATTGCTGGTAAGAAAATACCTTCAGTTAGTAACACATTCCCCGCCATCCAAGAGGCTTTATTAATCGGGCCTCCTAGGTCAGAACCAATCATGGCACCCATAATGACAGCTAGTAAAACTTTATTGACATCGTTTTCAATCATGGCTTTAATCCAAGACACGAGGCCTGTATTAATCAAGCCCAATGGCCCTGATAATATAACCCCCATGATTAAGGCGACCGATAGCGTCGCTGCTAAGGGAAAAACGATTAATGGTAAGATACTGTTATATTTTTCAGGTACTTTGATGTGGTTCTTACACCAAACAACAGCGTAACCTGCGACAAACCCGGCAATCATAGCACCGAGGAAACCGGCGTTTGTTTTAGAGGCAATCGCACCACCGATGAGCCCCGCACCTAGTGCTGATTTATCTGAAATCGAATAAGCAATAAAACCTGCAAGCACTGTATTGATTAAGCCGATACCAGTCCAACCAACTTGCTCAACTAAGTATAAATAATGCTCGAATCCGGCTGTTTTGGCAAATGGATCTAGGCTAGTAATGCCCATTGCAAGCGCTATCATTTTAGGGATAGCAACAACGAGAGATGCCCCAATAATCATCGGTAGGGCAAAACTAATCCCCGTCATCAGATGACCTTTAGCGGTATTTAGAAATTTTTTCATATCCTTCTCCTTTATAACGTCTAGAAATTAATCAGTCAATCGCTGACCTAATCATCACCTGCAACTGCCTGCACGCATTTTTTTAGCACAGCTTCTGGCGCTTTAATGCAGGTTGTGATATTAATTCGAATCTGCTTTTTACCTTGAAAGCGTTCTTGTCCAGTAATTTTTTGATCCGTCGCAAGTAAGACAAAGTCAGCTGCCTCGATTTCTGCAGCAGTGAGCTTATTCACCTGCCCCATCGATCCTTGTTGTTCAATACGCACCTCATAGCCTAATTTGGGTCCGGCTTTTTCTAGTGCTTTGGCTGCCATTGGTGTGTGTGCTAGTCCTGCTGGACAAGAGGTAATCCCTACAATTTTCATATCAATACTCTCCATTCATTGCGCTTGAAATTGTTGTTGTTAATAAGGTCACGTCATCTGTATGCTTGATGATATCTGTAAATGATTCTTCCATCAATGAAGTCGCAATCTGACTAATCATTTGTAGATGAACCATGCCTTCAAACTCTGATGGCACTAATAATGCAAAGACGTTGGCCACAGGTTTGTCGTCAAATGTCTCCCACTCGATTGGTTGACTCAGCTTCAAAAATAAAACAATGGGTTCATTAATAAACGCAGCTTTGGCATGTGGAATGGCAAATGAATCTTGCAATCCTGTAGACACCTCACGCTCTCTTTTTAAAAACGCCTCAACTAAAGCGTCGCCATCAGCAACAATCTTATGTGTCACAGCATAGTCAGCTATGTATTCAAACAAGGCTAATTTATCTTTTACTGCGACATCTAATAAAATGTTTTCATTCCTAAATTCCATCTCATTTTTCCTTTCTTAAGGACAGCTCATATATTTGACTATGAAGAGATGCCCTAAATGCTATAGACCAAATATACCATGTCATGATAGCTATGTCACTAACTTAAACTGCCAAAAGTTTAAGCAGTTTGATAAAAAAAAAATTACTCATTTAACCACTATATTTAGGAAATAAAATAAAATGATCTGTCTATACCACCATGCTATAATGAAGTTAATAGTAAAACTGGAGGTCAATATGTCACAATTATTTTTTCAAAGACTAGATAATATTTTAAATTATCTTCTGATACAAACTGATCCGGTCACCTTAGATAACTTAAGCCAGGTGACTAAAGTGTCTAGCAGGACCCTACGTTCAGATATTAAAGCAATCAATGACCATATCATCTCTCACGGGGCCGAGATTATTTTGCTTAGAAAAAAAGGCTATGTTGTGACCTACCAAGATAAGGCTGCATTTCATGCTTTTTGGTCTAAAGATAATTCTGGTACATTTTTATTTACCACTGCAGATGCTAGATTACGCTATCTATTGCGCATATTTCTAACCTCTGATACCTATATCACACAAGATGAGTTATTAAACATCTTATATGTCAGTCAAAATACCTTATACAATGATTTTCGATCTCTAAGAGATATACTCGCTAACTATAAGTTAAAACTCATCAATAAGAGTAACCTTGGCTATACACTAGTTGGTGAAGAACAAGATATTCGCTATGCCATTAATCATGCTATTTTCCAAGAAGACCTATCGGAATTTATTACTGCCACAAATACAGTAGAAAAAGACATTTGCATGAATATCGATTATCGGCAATTTAACACCTTATTCTGGCATGACCTCAACCCACTCATCAAGGTTGATTCTGATTACTTTCATCGCAATGCCTTCGCAAATCTGCTATTAACTGTTAGTCGAATTTCTGACGGCCATACACTTGATTTCTTTGAACAGGATGTTTCCTTAACAGCAGCCTCTCATGAGAAAATCGTCCAGTTTGTAGCTAATCTCGAGAATGCCTTTCAGATTAGCTTTAATGCAAGTGAAAAAAAATATGTCGACTATATTTTATCTGAGAATTTTCCACATCTGATGGCTTCAGATGCCAATCATGTGACTCAAAAACTAGCAGAAGATATCGTCAACTCAATATTAAGCAACTTGAAAAAGAATACAGGTGCAAAATGGGTAACTGATGCAAGTCTTAAGCAAAACTTGAAGGAGCATATCCGTAGGCTCTTACAAATACATACCATAAATGGCAACAGGCATAACCCGATATTAGAGTCCGTCAAAAATAATTTCCCCTATCCTTTTGAATTGGCTGTCATTGTCATCCAAGAAGTTGAGGACACCTATGGTATCTCTTTTTCTGAAGATGAACTCTCCTTCATCGCTTTATATTTTGCTAGCGCTATCGAGAGTTTTAAAGATAAACGCAACAGTTTTTCCCTAGCAATTGTTTGTGGCACTGGGATAACACTCAGCTCCATTATTGAAAGTAAGATAAGACGAAAATTTCCTGATACCTTCTCTGACATCGAAAAAATATCTTATCTAGAATTTGAAGCGAGACAAAGTCAAGCACAGTTTGACCTGATTATTACAACGATACCAATTCCAAACAAGGCACCTCATATCATCTTTTTAGATATCAATTACTTTGATACTGCTTTTAAACAGATTGAGCGAGCGATTAACACACTTAGCACTGTAGTCCCACCAACTAGTCTGTATCAAGATAAACATTTCTATGTGATCAATGACCAATTAACTAAAGCAGCGCTGTTTACAAAAATGCATGACGCCTTAACCGATAATGCCTTTGTAACGGATCACTTTATCCAACAAATTATCGCAAGAGAAGCGATTTCCGACACCTTAATCAATGACGTGATTGCTCTCCCTCATCCTATAGGTGACAGTGTTAAAATCAGTACTATTTTCCCTGTTATCGCGCCAAAAGGCATCGAATGGGGGGAATCAAAACGTGTCAAGTTTATCTTTTTTATGGCGATTCGACCTGATGATGTCAGTAAGGTGCAATATGTCTATGATGCTTTATTGGACTTCATTTCTTCTGAAAAGAAGCAAGACTTGTTACTTAAAACCCCCACTTTTGATACCCTAGTATCCCTTTTAACGACAACTGACGACATCACGTAACAAGCAAGAGCTATCGGCCGCTAAATGCGCCAAATATGTTAAAATAAGGTATGACAACTTCAACAGCAGAAACGATCTTAACACTTCTTGTCGATCGAGAAAATGAATGGATTTCTGGGCAAGAACTGGCCCTTGAACTCAACATCTCTCGTGCCGCAATTTGGAAGGCCATAGGCAAACTTATCGCGGATGGATTTACCATCGAAAGCCAGCGTGGACCTGGTAAGGGCTACCGCTATGTCGCCAGCGAAAAAATGAGTGCTACGGGTATTTCCCACTACTTATCTGAGCAGACACGAGCGATCAACCTGCAAGTTTTTGATACCCTATCATCGACCAATACCTATGCCAAGATTGGCCTCATCAGTGACGCTATCACCCAGCCTAGTGTCATCATCGCAAATGTACAAACTAAAGGTGCTGGACATTTTGGTCGCAGTTTTTCCTCACCTGCTCAAACAGGCTTATATATCAGTTTTGCCCTGCCTATAGGGGCAGATAAACCAGTAACACCACACTTGCTTGCCATTTCAAGTGCGGTAGCTGTTGCCAGAACAATCAAAAGCCTACTTGCTATTGAGCTTGACTTTAGATGGTTAAATGACCTCTATTATCAAGGGAAAAAAGTTGGTGGTATCCTAACTGAAGCCGTTGTTAATATCGAGAGTCAAACTTACTCAGCTATCGTCATCGGGATTGGCTTAAATCTAACCAATCAAGCTTCTGATCTTAGCTTTATCACAAAAGAACTTGATATCTCACGTAATCAAATCGCAGCCTCTCTCATAGACCATTTTTTTGACCTCTATGCGCACGACGACGACAAGCAGGTTTTAGCTGACTATCGGGCACACTTACTTGATTTGGGCAAACAAGTCCATATCAAGTATGCTGATCAGGACATCACAGGGCTTTCTAAGGGGATAGATGATGCGGGCTACCTTTTAGTTGAAACACAAACGGGGCTTACTAAATTAGCTGCTGGAGAAACACGATAAAAAGACAGATTATTCCGGATAATCTGTCTTTTTTAAGGTGCAGTTTCTGATGTAAAAACCCATCATATCCCGCTAAATCATGATAAAATAGAGCTATGACTTTAAAAAACTTATTCTTTGATTTAGATGGTACAATCGTTGACAGCGGCACAGGAATTATCAATGGCTTTCGATATGCTTTTGATCAGCTTCACCTCCCGCAGCTCTCAGATAGTACCTTAAATACATTTATTGGCCCACCACTCGAAACCACTTTTCTTACCCTATCAAATGGGGATGAGCACTTGGCTGAAACAGCCATCAACCACTACAGGACCTATTATGCAAGCACTGGTATGCTGGAGTCTGCCCCTTACGCCGACATCGTTGAGACTTTGAGCGCACTTAGCACTCGTGGCTACACCCTCTACATCGCAACGTCTAAGAAAGAGTCGGTTGCAATCGACATGTTAAAGGCACTCAAGCTATCAGATCACTTTGATGGCATCTTTGGGAGTACACCACAAACGATGACTAAGACATTAGTCCTGAAGCATGCACTCATGACAACACAATCAAAACCGGATGAGTCTGTTATGATTGGCGATCGTGAGTATGATATCATCGGTGGTCTAGATAATCACGTTGCGCAAACAGTCGGTGTCCTATGGGGATTTGGCGATAGAGCTGAACTGGAGAAAGTAGGATGTGACCATATCGTCGCACATCCTAAAGCATTATTGGAGATTTTTAAATGAGAAACCTAAAATTTAAATCGGTTTTTGACATCATGGGTCCTGTCATGATTGGCCCTTCCAGCTCTCATACTGCGGGTGCCGTCAGGATTGGTAAAATCGTTCACTCTATCTTTGGTGAACAGCCCACAGAAGTCGACTTTCATCTTTACCAGTCCTTTGCTAAGACCTATCAGGGCCATGGGACTGATTTAGCCCTTGTTGCGGGGATTTTAGGTATGGATACAAACGATGACCGCATCCCCCAATCACTTGAGTTGGCTGACAAGGCGGGAATTAAAATATTTTGGCATATTCATAAAGATGAAAAAGCTGACCATCCCAATACTGCACTCATCAGTATCAAATCTGACACCAAGCAAATGACGATCAAAGGTATTTCTATCGGTGGTGGTAATATACAAGTTACAGAACTTAATGGCTTTGATATTGCCCTAAATATGAACACCCCTACCTTTATCATCGTTCATCAAGACGTCCCTGGGATGATTGCGCGCGTGACAGAATGCTTGTCCTCCCATCAAATCAACATCGCCCAAATGAATGTGACCCGTGAAAATGCTGGTGATCAGGCGATCATGATCATCGAAGTTGATTCTCATGATGCCACACAAGCACTAGCTGAAATTAGAGATATCCCACAGTTATACAATGTGAACTTCTTTGACTAAGCTGCTAACAGACTCGCTATTTACAAAACTAAACAGCAGGTTATAAGAGTAGTATAACTAGGCTATTATAACCTGCTAGTAAAGCAATAAGGAGTACTATGTTTTATACGATAAATGAGCTTGTCACACAGGCTGATACACGTTTTAATGGCTCAATCTCAGAATTGATGATTGCCACAGAAATAGAGACATCAGGCCGGTCTCGTGAAGAAATCCGTTTATTGATGACTGAAAATTTGACCGTTATGCTCGCCTCTATCGACCACGGCATGACTGATAAAACTTCACGTACAGGCTTAACTGGTGGTGATGCGTCAAAACTCGACCGCTACATCAAATCAGGTAAGACCTTATCTGACTACACGATTTTAACGGCTGCTAAAAATGCCATTGCCGTAAATGAAAGCAATGCCCAGATGGGACTAGTCTGTGCCACACCTACTGCAGGTAGTGCTGGTTGCGTCCCAGCAGTCTTATCTACAGCAATCGAAAAACTCGGCCTAACACAAGAAGCCCAACTCGACTTCTTATTCACGGCCGGTGCTTTTGGCCTAGTGATTGCAAATAATGCCTCTATATCAGGCGCTGAAGGGGGCTGTCAAGCCGAGGTTGGTTCTGCCGCCTCTATGGCATCTGCTGCCCTAGTACTTGCAGCAGGTGGCACTGCAAGCCAAGCAAGTCACGCCTGTGCCATGGTGATCAAGAATTTGCTAGGCTTGATCTGTGACCCAGTAGCTGGGCTAGTTGAAGTGCCTTGCGTTAAGCGTAATGCAATGGGGGCAAGTTTAGCCTTTCTTTGTGCCGATATGGCGCTTGCGGATATCGAATCAAAAATACCCACTGATGAAGTTATCCAAGCCATGTACCAAGTTGGTCAAGCCATGCCATCTGCTTTTCGTGAAACAGCTGAAGGTGGTCTTGCGACCACACCAACAGGTAAACGGTTGAAGGCTGAAATATTTGGCTGATCTGATACTTTATATCTAAATAAAAAAAACTTGCCGCTTGGGACAAGTTTTTTTTGTTATTTATGACCAGATACATTAATTCGGTTGAGTGCACGGTGAAGCGCAACTTCAGCTCGTCTCGCTGCATCTATATCACGTTTACTTTCAGCTTCTTGTAACTCATTTTCAGCACGACGTTTGGCACGTTCAGCACGTGTCACATCAATATCACGATCACGTTCAGCAGAGTCAGCAATAATCGTTACACGATTATCAAGTACTTCTGCAATCCCGCCATTGATAGAGATCCAGTCAACGTGTTTCTCGTCGTCAATACGACGTACTTTCAATTCATCAATCTTCAGTGAGGCGATGGTTGGGATCATATTTGGTAGGACCCCAAGTTCACCATCAACTGTCGATAGGAGCGTAAAATAGGCATGGTGATCATAACAGATACCATTTGGTGTGATGACTTGGACTGTCATATAATCCATATCAGACCTCCTTAGTAACCCATTTTCTTAGCTTTAGCAATAACATCTTCGATTGGGCCAACTGAACGGAAAGCATCCTCAGGAAGTTCATCATATGCACCAGCTAAGATGTCTTTGAAGCCTTTAACTGTTTCTTCAACTGGTACATAAGAACCTGGTTGACCAGTAAATTGTTCAGCAACGTTAAAGTTTTGTGACAAGAAGAATTGGATACGACGTGCGCGGCCAACTAATGTCTTCTCAGTATCAGATAACTCATCCATACCTAGAATGGCAATGATATCTTGCAATTCACGGTAGCGTTGTAAGACACGTTGTACTTCTGTTGCCACTTCATAGTGTTCTTTACCAACAATCTCAGGTGACAAGGCACGTGAGCTTGATGCAAGTGGGTCAACGGCTGGATAAATCCCTTGTTGCGTTAATTTACGCTCAAGGTTAGTCGTTGAGTCCAAATGGGCAAAGGCTGTTGCTGGCGCAGGGTCAGTATAGTCATCGGCTGGTACGTAGATCGCTTGGATAGAGGTAACAGAGCCTTTTTTAGTTGACGTAATACGTTCCTGTAATTGACCCATTTCAGTCGCAAGTGTTGGTTGGTAACCAACGGCTGATGGCATACGACCAAGTAAGGCTGAAACCTCAGAACCGGCTTGTGTGAAACGGAAAATGTTATCGATAAAGAGCAAAACATCTTGTCCTTCAACATCACGGAAATGTTCGGCAATTGTCAAACCAGCCAAGGCAACACGCATACGTGCGCCTGGTGGCTCATTCATTTGACCAAAGACCATGGCTGTTTTCTCAATAACGCCAGATTCTTTCATTTCCTCATAAAGGTCATTCCCTTCACGAGTTCGTTCACCAACACCTGTAAACACAGAAATACCACCATGTTCTTGGGCAATGTTGTGAATCAATTCTTGAATCAAAACGGTTTTACCAACACCGGCACCACCGAAAAGACCAACTTTACCACCTTTTAAATAAGGTGCGAGTAAGTCGATAACTTTAATCCCAGTCACTAAGATTTCATTAGATGTAGATAATTCATCAAACACTGGTGCTTTTTGGTGAATTGGGCTACGCTTAGCATCTTCTGGGAACGGTGCTTCAAGGTCAATGGTATCACCAATAACGTTGAATACACGGCCTAAAGTTTCTTTACCGACTGGTACACTGATAGGACGACCTGTATCGAGCACTTCAAGTCCACGTTTCAAGCCATCAGTAGACTCCATGGCAATGGTGCGGACAACGCCGTCACCAAGCTCAAGTGCTACTTCAAGTACGATTTTTGTTTTAGTATCATCTCCATTGTCTTTATAGACAATCAAGGCATTATTAATTTCAGGAAGATTTTCTCCACCTGCAAACTGTACGTATACAACTGGTCCGATTACCTGTGAAATTTTACCAGAGCTCATATTACCTCCTGTATTTTTAGGTTGTGAAGAGATACCTTGGGTAGGCAAGGCATTTGTTGCACATAACATCAGTCATGCGCACACGCCGATTACCTACTCGCGTGGGTATCTCAATTTTTTGTCTAGTCCAAAGCACTGGCACCCGCGACAATTTCCGTAATTTCTTGCGTAATTGCTGCTTGGCGGGCACGGTTGTACTGAATGGTCAGATCATTAATCACATTTTTCGCATTATCAGTTGCTGCTTGCATGGCTGCCATACCTGCGGCATGTTCAGCGGTTTTTGCATCAATGATACTACCATAAATCATACTTTCCGCATATTGGGGAAGTAATTGATCTAAAATGGTTTCACGATCAGGTTCCAATTCAAACGACTGGTGATGTGGTGTTGCTTCATTCTCATCTATATCAGAAATCGGTAACATTTTTTCCACACGAACTTGACTTGTCAAAGAATTGACATGGTGATTGTAACACACATATAATTCATCAAAAAGTTCATTTTGATAAAGTGTGACAGATTTGTTGACAATCTTGCGCACCTCATCAAATGAAGGTTGATCAGAAAGACCACGGAGTTCGTAAGATACGTTAATATCCCGTGCTTTAAAGAAATCTGCACCCATACCGCCTAAAGCAATAATGACAAACTCATCTGGATTTTCGTGATCATCTTTTAACATCTGCATCACAGATTTTAAAATAGATGAATTATAACCACCAACAAGCCCTTTATCTGATGTGATCACGATGTATCCTGTTTTTTTAACTGGACGTTTGATCAACATCGGATTAGTTGAGCCATCAGATAATTCAGAACCGATTAAATCAGTCGTAATAGATCTGACTTTCTGCGCATAAACTTGAAAGCTCTTAGCGTTTTGCTCAGATCTTGTCAATTTAGCTGCAGAAACCATTTGCATGGCACCAGTGATTTGACTAGTTTTTCTAGTTGAAGCAATTCTTACTTTTATTTCATTTAGCGAAGCTGGCATTCCAAACCTCCCCTATTATTTGAATGTTGATGATGCTTTGAAACTTTGAATGGCTGCGTCCAACTTTTCTTCCTCAGGAAGATCTTTAGTTGTCACAATTGTATCAAGTAAGTCTTTATGATTGGCATCAAAGAAGTCAAATAACTGAGATTCAAAGGCAAGAATATCATCAACTGGTACTGTATCAAGGAAACCATGCGTTAACGCATAAAGAATCAAGACTTGATACTGAACTGCAAGTGGCGCATGTAACGGTTGTTTAAGAACTTCAACTGTTCTACGACCACGGTTCAACTTAGCTTGTGTTGCAGCATCTAAATCTGAACCAAATTGCGTAAAGGCTTCTAGTTCACGGAATGATGCTAAGTCAAGACGAAGTGTCCCAGCTACTTTTTTCATGGCTTTAATTTGCGCACTACCACCAACACGGGATACTGAAGATCCTGCATCAATCGCTGGACGAATACCTGAGTAGAAGAGGTCATTTTCTAAGAAAATTTGACCATCTGTAATCGAGATAACGTTTGTTGCGATATAGGCAGAAATATCTCCTGCTTGTGTTTCGATAAACGGTAATGCAGTCATAGACCCACCACCAAGATCATCAGAAAGTTTCGCAGCACGTTCTAATAAACGTGAATGCAAGTAGAAGACATCACCTGGGTAAGCTTCACGACCTGGAGGACGACGAAGCAAGAGAGACAGTTCACGGTAAGCAACGGCTTGTTTTGATAAGTCATCATAGACGACTAAAACATGTTTCCCATTGTACATGAACTCTTCACCCATAGCAGCGCCAGCATATGGTGCGATAAAGAGTAATGGTGATGGTTGTGATGCAGATGCAGTGACAACGATCGTATAGTCTAGTGCACCATATTTACGGAGCGTTTCAACTTGTGTACGGACTGTTGATTCTTTTTGTCCGATCGCCACATAGATACAGATCATATCTTGACCTTTTTGGTTCAAGATCGCATCGATTGCAATTGTTGTTTTACCAGTTTGACGGTCACCAATGATTAACTCACGTTGACCACGGCCGATTGGGACTAATGCATCAATCGCCTTCAAACCTGTTTGAAGAGGTTCTGCAACACTTTTACGTTGCATAACACCCGGTGCTACAGACTCAACAGGACGTGTTTTATCTGTTTTGATTTCACCAAGACCATCAACTGGAATACCTAGTGGGTTAACAACACGCCCGATAAGCGCTTCCCCAACTGGTACTTCCATGATTTTACCTGTACGTTTTACTGTATCGCCTTCACGGATGTCGCCAAACTCACCGAGAACGATAATCCCGATATCAGTTGACTCCAAGTTTTGTGCCATACCATATGACCCATTTGAAAACTCAAGTAGTTCACCACTCATGGCATTTTCAAGACCATGGGCACGGGCTATCCCGTCACCAACGTATGTTACAATTCCGGTCTCAGCGACCGAAAAATCAGGTGTGAAATTTTCAATTTGTTGTTTAATCAGTGAACTGATTTCATTAGCGTTAAAAGCCAAAGATTGTCGCCTCCTTATGTTAACTTCAAGCAAACATTTGAATAGGGCTAGCTTTTTGACCTGCTATAAATTCACCAGATCTAGTCTCACGCTATTCAAAGCCTACGACAGGGTCGTATCGCTATCCGTATCATATTTAAATGATAGATTTCGCAATTTTATTTAACTGCGATTTGATACTCGCATCGATAATCTTACCGCGGGCATTGATCACAACGCCACCCAATATGTTTTTATCGATCGTGTTTTTAATCGTTACATCATTAAGATCAAATTTTTGTTTGACCATCGCTTCCAGTTTACTGAGTTGTGCTGATGTCAGGTCAACCGCAGTTGTCACGTCAACATCAGATACTTTGAATAAACTATCAGCTTGATTTCGAATTTCCTTAATGATTAAAGGTAAAAGCGCTAAGCGTTTATTCGTAATCAATGTTGCCAAGAAATTTTTAAACAGTGTTGATGAAACGTCTTGTAAACTTTTGATAACAGCAATCTTTTTTTCATCCGCATAAGTCACATCAGCCAAGAAATCGGTGAGATTTGTTGCTTTGATCACTTGATCAAAGTTTGCCACTTCGGCTAAAATCTCATCTAACTGTTGATGCTCTTGCGCAACTTCAAGTAAGGCTTTACTATATTTTTGAGCAATTATGAGAGACATGATTAATCCCCCATTTTTTCCAGATAACTATCGATCAACTCAGTTTGCGATGTCGCATCTAAACTTTGACCGATTAATTTTTCTGCAATTTTGACTGAAATGTCTGCGACACTTCCTTTAATACCAGAAATCGCTTCTTTTTTAGATTGTTCGATTTCTTCGTTAGCACGTTGTTTGACACGTCTGGCTTCTTCTGATGCTTCAGCAACAATTTTCGCTTTGTTAGCATGTGCTGCATCAGTAGCTGTCAGAATGATTTTACTGGCTTCTTCGCGTGATCCAGCTAATTCTGTTTCACGTTTTTCAGCAAATGCTTCTGCTTGTTTACGCGCAGCTTCTGCACTATCAATGTCATCATTGATTTTTTTAGCACGCTCTTCAAACATTGAGGTAATCATGCCCCAAGCAAATTTCTTGATTAAGATTACCAAAATCAAGAAAGCGCCTGAAACGACGATGATATTACCAAACATTGAACTAGGAGCAGCTTCTAATAGGATAAATTGACTCATGACGCCTCCTTTCTAATCTTCTTCCGCAATTTTTTCATTAATGTACATCGTTGAAAGCAAAATGAAAACGTATGATTGGAGTGCACCGATAAATAGTGAAAATGCAATCCAGAGAACTTCAAGCGCAATTGCAACAGGTAAGTAATAAATATGTGAATTACCAAGCTGTGCAACAAGGCTAAGTACAATTTCTCCGGCAAAAATGTTACCGAATAACCGTAGTGCCAAACTCAAAAAGTTAACAAACTCTTCCATTAATTTCATAGGTAACATGGCTGCTGGCGAGAAGAAGGCATGTTTTAGGTACCCTTTAAAGCCAAAGCGTTTGACACCTGATAGATTGGCAACAAGTGCAACCATCAGTGACAAAGTTAATGTCACACCTACGTCTGCTGTCGGCGATTTCCAGTAATTTAGACTATTTGCCGTTTCAATTTTAGTCATGAGACCAATATTATTTGAGACAAATATGAATGCAAACAAGACAAAGACAAATAGTGAATAACGACGTGATTCAGTCCCACCCATATTATCTTTAGAGACACCGTTGACAAACTCAATCATCCATTCCAAGACGTTTTGCTTACCCTTCGGACGTAAAGTCATCTTCCGGCTTGCCCAAATGACAAGACCAAAGACAATCGCACAAGTCAGGACAGTCATAACAAGGACAGCGCCATCAAAGTAAACCGGTCCAATATTAAAAGACCAAGATTTTTCCACGAATACTCACTTCCCTTCTATAAAACGTAAGACGTCTTATTTAAGGACGAAAGTCATGGCAAGAACAATAAAGAATAGTCCTTCAATAAATGCAATACCCAAAAACATATACGTACGTAATTTGTTTTCAAGTTCTGGTTGACGTGCAACCGCGTTTAAGATATTTCCGACGATGATCCCGTTACCGATTGTAGCTCCCAGTGCTGCGAGACCCAACGCAATGATTCCTAATGGCATTATATGCCCTCCTTAAGATAAAATAGTTTTATACGTAAGCTTGCTTACGAATTTACTTAACATTAGAATTCTAGTCCTATTTTCTCCAAAAGTCAAACAAAAAATAGGACTTAAGACTGATTTTCTGAAAAAAGTTGCAAAAACATTTCAAAATTATGAAAGACGCTCTTCTTTATTGTATTTTATGGGTAGAAAATCAAGCACTTGATCCATCATTTTAACCCAGTAATACCACTCATGCTTACCATCTGATGTTTCATAAGTGATATCAAATCCTTTATCCTTTAAATCAGCTACAGCTATGTTATTAGCCTCATAAAGAAAATCTTGGTGTCCACACCAGGCATAAAGTTGCGGTTTGGATTCACCAAATTTTCCATCAAAATCTGATGCTAGTTTTTGGATTGAGTTTTCTGAGTTATCAAAGTTTGTTATGTCACCGAATACCCCCTGCCAATATGCCAAGTCTCCCAAACTTTCTGGTGCCATGTTGTCAAATGATAAGGCACCTGACAAACTTGCTGCATAAGAGAACTTATTTGACGCTAAGGCAATCTTAAAGGCGCCATATCCTCCCATAGAAAGGCCCGCTATAAAATTTTTCTCACGTTTCATAGATAAATTTGGTAAGAAATTATGAATGACGTTTGGTAGCTCCTCAACAATGGCGTCAAAATATCTTGCACCATAGGTCGTGTTGCTGTACCAAGCCAAATCTGTTGATGGCATAACAATCGCCAGATTCGTATTTCGAATCAAGCGATCGATTCCTGAGCGGTTCAGCCAAGTATCCTGATTACCAGACATGCCATGTAACAGATAAAGTACTGGAATATCAGTCAAAGGCACATCTTGATCAGGGTTCTTAACTGCCTCCGGATAGATGACATTCACATCTCGCACGATTCCGAGAATCTCTGAGAAATAGTTGATTTTTAAAATTGCCATGTTAACACTGTGGATACAAATCCTGTATCCAGTCCTTTCTATATTGCTTCCCCTCAATTCTATCACTTTACTGTCCTAATATGCCAAGATTTACCTTTTTTCTCAAACTTTACCGCCCCTTGCAAATCTGTTCGATAAACCTGCACTTGATATTTTTTAAATACGTCTAGTGTTTCCTGATTAGGATGCTGATAGCGGTTGTTCTTGCCACAGGATATCAGGCCAATCTTTGGTCGGATTTTTTTTATAAAGGCATCTGACGAGGAAGTCTTAGATCCATGATGACCAACTTTTAAGACATCAACCTTGAGTGTCGGATAGTTAGCTAGTAAGGCTGCTTCACCCGCTGCCTCTAAATCCCCAGTAAATAAAAAGGAAGTTTGAAAAAATGTACCATATAGCACAATAGAATCATTGTTTTTGCCATCTCCTTGCGTCAATGGGTAAATCACCTCCAAATAACTGTCAAATAGCTTAAGTCGATCACCAACCTGCGCAACTTGTATGTCAGATTTCGTTTGCGATAGTCTGGCGACAAAATTTGGATTCGTCATACTGCCTTCACTGACCATGATTTTTTTGATCTTAATTTCAGAAAGTAGGACCATCAAATCACCTACATGATCGGCATCCGTATGGGTGATGACTACTGTATCAAGCTGACTAATTCCCCTGCTCTTTAAATAAGGGATTAAAGTAGACGCTGCATTCGGCCTTGTCTGCTTCTCCTGCCATTTTTGTCGTTTGATAAAATCTACTTTCCCACCCGTATCGATGAGTACCGTCTGCTGATTCAAGCGGTCTTGAAGTAAGATACTATCGCCCTGACCAATATCAACTATCGTAATTGATTCAGTTAATGGGAATTTAGTAGAAATAGACATCAAAAACAGACTGACGATCAGTAGATAGCGTATTTTTCTATGTCGCCAGCTATCTATTAAGATACCCGTCATGATCAACATGCCCAGAAAGATAACCGGTGATGGCCGACCTAATATGAGCGGACGTGTTATCAAATTCTCTAGCCAACGCAACAGCACTTCCATATAGACAAATAAGTAATTGACCTCTTTTATGACGATGCCTGTGATAAGCGAAAGTAAAAATAGCAGGAACAGTCCAGGTACTAATACCGTAGCAAAGAGACCACCTAAGACACCTGTTAATAGAATAGAAAACGGCTGAAAACTATAAAAGGAGAGTAGTAATACTGGTAGTATCGCACCTGTTAAGGTTAGCGTAGTGCTTATCTTACGCTGACATGAAGGCAGTGACGCAAAACTACCACCAAGCATGGAGATGACAAATGCAAAGAAAACAGATAATGCCCCGCCTGTTGTTAGTAAGAATTTAGGCATCATCACAAATAAGATTAATGAAGTCAAACTGAAATTATCGCTTGATTTTACACCAAGATGCGTTAACATTTTTTGTAACAATGCTCTGACAACTGAAACTGAGAAACCGCTTAGCCCCGCATAAATATAGGAGAGGGGGAGTTGCATGCGTGTCACCCAATCTCGTCTGATGCCAAGACGCAATAAATTTTTTCTAAACAGATGTATAAAAAAAGACACTTGCATACCGGATAAAGAAAACAGGTGCAGGATACCCAAATTTGAGTAGCTAGCCCTCATCTCATCAAATGACGCACCTAGATGACCAAACAGAAGGCCGGTCATATAAGATGCCATAGGGTCTGGAAACATCGTCTGGCAAAAAAGCATTGCCTTACGTCGTACCCTCCCAATATCCCACTTACTGGTTTTCCTTATTTGACTAATGTTATCAATCGTGACAACACGATAGATGTTTTGGGTTTTAAGATAATTTTGATAGTTAAAGCCATTAAAATTTCGATTTGTTTCGGCTTTCTCAACACTGGCAGAAATCGTCAGCCGAATCGACTTATCTAATTTAGTGAAATACTGCTGTTCTTGCTCTGTTTTCGCTTGGTAGTAGACTTGATAGGTTTGACCATGAGACCTACCCCGAAAGGAAATCTGGTCACCCTTGACTTGTATCGTATCCAGACGAGGTGTTATCTCAGTCACCGGTAAATCACGCGCAAAGTCAGCTACCTCTTTAAGCCGAATTGTAAGACAAATACTCACAAATGCCAGTAAAATCAAACACAATCTAAAACATGCTGGTCCACCGTTATGCCAGGTAAAACATAAACTAGATATCAGCAAATAGATGAGTAAAAGATAGGAAAATCGAAAAACAATTAGATAGCAGATCACGCAAAAATAAGTAAGGAAAACCGCTGGTATATCAATCCACTGCCACACTCTCTTTAAGCTTTTCAAGCGACTTCTCCCCAAATCCAGATACATTTCCTAAATCTTCTAGCTGATTAAACTTGCCATTTTGTTCCCGGTAGTCGATGATATCTTGTGCCTTTTTCAACCCAACACCACTTAACTTTTGAAGCTGTGCTAAATCTGCCGTATTAATATTGATTTTGTCTATCGCTTGCGCTGCTGCACTATCCACATCATCATGTGCTTTAGTCCCGACTATTTCAGCTGATTTATCTTCGCCAATACTTGCCACGTAGACGACCATTTCATCCGTCAGTTTCTGTGCTAGATTAATCGACTTGGTATCTGCCTGATCCGTTACGCCTCCAGCCAATAATAAGAGGTCGTTAACCCGGCTATCCTGTTTTAAGGTATAAACTGCTGGCTTTTTTACAGCACCTTTTAAATCAACTGTAATCCTATCCTTACGCTCAGTTTCTTTAGCAGTCGTTTTTTTGTCATTACCTGACATTTTTTTAACACCTTTTTCAGATTTCCCTCCTGCATTAAGCTGTGTGGATGATACTAGACCCACAGAAGATGATGCTGTATCCTGCTTAGCAAATATGACGACTAAGAGACCGATAACCATAATAGGTATCAGCAGGCCAATAAGCAACCAGCGATGGTGTTTTATTTTTTCAATCATCGTTTCTATCTGCATCAATTCACCTCTTATTTTTATATACGAAAAAAATCCTTACATGCCGTAAGGATTCTCACTTATTTTTTTAGATTATGAATAAATTGCTTAAAGACTTTTTCATCTGAATAGCTTAAGACATTTCGGGCATAGATTTTTTCGCCAAACTTAGCAACTAAGACTAAGGCGACTAATTGAAGGACCAAAGCAATGATTGCCTCAGTAGTGCTCGCATACTCTATCGCCAACCGACTTGGCATCAAACTTGGTGAGATAAACGGTACCATAGCAAGCACCTTTAAAACGATGTTACTTGGCATGCTTGCTGACATGAAACTTGCCACATAGCCAATCATCGATAAGTAAACAATGGGTTGCACAACTTGTTGGACTTGACTTTGATCATTGACAATACTGGCAATGATTGCAGTGAGGACAAGATATGAGATAACACCCAGCATGACCATCAAGACTGTAATGATTAAGAAGCCTATATCTACACCACTAAATAACTTCAAGCCATTTTCAACTACCTTGTTGCCCTTTAATACAATGGAGGCAACACCTGCTAACACCACGTAGATTAAGAGATGCGTCACAACTAAGAGACTAACGCCGATAATTTTACCATAATACTGTATCTTAGCACTCGTTGCAGCAAGTAATATCTCCATGATACGATTTGATTTTTCGTTGGCAACTTCTTGTGCCATCATACTGGTATAGATTGATAACAAAACAAAGATTGCCACACCAGTCCCTAGGGAGATAAAGTAATTGGCCATATTTTTATTATCACCACCACTCGCTTCTCCCTTGTTACTCTGCGTTTTCATCGTTAACTTAGCAGGGGTTTGCAGGGCGATCAGGTCTTCTGCCTTCAAATTCAGTTTGCTTGCTTTTTCTGTCATCTCAATCTGAGTTAGGGCATTTCTGACCTTGTTTTCATCAAATTTTGCTGCCCCATCTGATGAACTAATCAACTCATATTGGCCATCTGATGCGACTAAATAACCGTCTATTTTGTCATCCTTCAGTTTTTTCTTGGCACTGTCGATAGTGGTCACTTCTGATAAACTAACATCTAATAGCTTGCCAGATTTAATGGTTTTTACTAAGGCTGAATTATCTACAATAGCCAGACGTGTTGGCTTATTGCTTTCACCTTTAGACATCATAAACCCAATCAAGAAACCGATAATCGGTAGTAATAAAGGAGAGAGGACAATCAACCAAAACCCTGGTGTTTTAATTTTTGTGCGATAGACTTGTCCTGCGACTAATTTAACTTGTTTAAACATGCTCAGCTACCTCCTTACGAAAGATCTCATCTAGTGTTGGTGGGGCTTGTACAAAGGCCTGTACATAGCCAGTTTCACTCACTTTTTTGAAAATATCATGACCAACAGATTCTTCTGTAATATGAATCAATCGACCTGCGCCTTGCTTTTCAATCGTTTTAACACCTGCAATAGCTGAAAGTGTTGTATCTGCCAGCTCACTCTCCACATAGACTTGCGTCCTGCCAAAACTATTTCGAATTCCGTAAATATCGCCTTGTAAGACAACTTTACCTTTTTTAAGCATGGTCAGATTGTCACTTAATAATTCAACACCACTCATGTTATGACTTGAGAAAATAATGGCAGCGCCATTTTCCTTAAGTGTCTTAATTTCATCCATCAAAAGACTTGTATTAACAGGATCTAATCCCGTAAATGGTTCATCTAAAATCAAAAAATAATCAAAAAATTAGGGCGATGGATTAAGGTCGCGATAAATTGTACTTTCTGCGCGTTCCCTTTAGAAAGTGTTTGGACTTTATCAGTTATCTTACCAACTACCTCTAATTTGTCCATCCAAGTCACAAGTTCTTTTCTCGCCTCATCACGTTTCATGCCGTGCAGTTCAGCAAAGTAAAGAATTTGTTCTTCTACAGTCATTTTTTGATAGAGGCCACGTTCTTCTGGTAAAAACCCAATGCCTTGTTTAACTTCTTGGGTAATCGGCTTACCATTCCAGTTAATCAAGCCACTATCAGATTTAATAAAATCTAAGATCATCCGAAAAGTCGTTGTTTTTCCTGCGCCATTTTGCCCAATCAATCCCATGATTGAGCCATCCTCAACAGTCATGTCTAGGTTGTCCACAGCAATTTTGTCACCAAACTGTTTGGTGATACGCTCTATTCTTAACATATTCGTCTCCTTAGCTTATCTATATCGTTATTATAGCAAATTCCAGTCTGAAATATCTGTGTTATTTTTAATTTTTTTGAAAAAACTATTTCCTTAACCTGAAAAAATAATAAATCAAGATTAAATAGAGTAGAATGGTTAGCTGCTTGGTGTCTAATATGATTGCCCCGCTAATGACGGTATAAAGTAACGCAGCAGTGAGTAAACCCATCATCAATCGACCTACATGCGACCAAACCTCTTGCTCGACAATTTTTCTACGTTCATCAGTTAGTCTTAGTCTTGCAGCTCGCAACTTTTTAGGATTATTGAAAACAACCATTAGCCAAATACCATAAATCACCATCGGAAGTAGACCACCAATAGCAGCGCCCCATATTTCGTCTGATGGACCAAGGATCTTAAAACCAATCAAGATAAAGCTCAGGATGAGTAGCACAGTTATCGGGAACCAAAATAATTGATACTTCTTATAGTCTTCATCTGTTTTGATCTGATGCTTAAATACATAATGAAACATTACACCTTCTCCTCCTTATCAGATTTGCTATCAAAGAATATATCTTCTATCGTTGTGTTAAAATACTGAGCTAATTTATAAGCCAGATTCAAGGATGCCGTATATTTTTCTTTTTCTAGCGAAATAATCGTTTGTCTAGTTACTTCCATTGCTTCAGCCAGAGCTTCCTGGGATATCCCATGTTCAGTTCTATAGGCTTTAATTTTGTTAGTCATATACCTCCAGTATAGTAAGCTATACGTAAACTTAACTATACGTATAGCTTACTATACATTTTTTAACTTGTCAACTCATAGTGTCAGCCTATCTGATCAAAACATAAAAAAAGGTTAGACAAGACGCAAGCGTCATCATCTAACCTTTTATCGTCTATCAGCCTAAGCTGGTAGCTTCTTTATTTGACTTCTTCGAAGTCACCATCGACAACATTGTCATCTTTAGGTGCATCAGCACTAGTCGCTTCACCAGCTGCTTGTTGTTCAGCTGCTGCTTGCTCATAGAGTTTGACTGCTAAAGCTTGCGCTTTTTCATTTAAAGCATCAAGTTTAGCTTTCAAGTCTTCTAAGTTGTCAGCTTCTTGTGCTGCTTTCAACTCATCAAGAGCCACTTGTGCTGCATCACGTTCAGCGTCAAATCCTTTGCCTTCAGTTTCCTTGATTGTTTTTTCAGTAGCAAAGATTGTTGCATCTACTTCATTTTTAAGATCAACTTCTTCTTTACGTTTGGCATCCGCTTCAGCATTTACTTCAGCATCTTTCATCATTTTATCGATTTCTTCATCAGATAAACCTGAGTTAGATTGGATAACGATGGTTTGTTCTTTGTTTGTTCCCATATCTTTTGCTTTAACAGACACGATACCATTTTTATCAATATCGAATGTTACTTCGATTTGTGGGATACCACGCGGTGCAGCTGGAATATCTGTTAATTGGAAACGGCCTAATGTTTTGTTGTCTGGTGCCATTGGACGTTCACCTTGTAACACATGAATATCAACTGCTGGTTGGTTATCAGCGGCAGTTGAGAAGACTTGTGACTTAGATGTTGGGATTGTTGTGTTACGGTCGATCAGTTTAGTGAAGACATTACCCATTGTTTCAATACCAAGTGACAAAGGTGTCACATCAAGTAAAACAACATCTTTAACATCACCAGTGATCACACCACCTTGGATGGCAGCACCCATGGCAACTACTTCATCCGGGTTAACTGATTTATTTGGTTCTTTGTTTGTTTCTTTTTTAACAGCTTCAACAACTGCTGGAATACGTGTTGAGCCACCTACCAAGATCACTTCATCGATTTCTGAAGCTGACAAACCAGCATCTGACAAGGCTTTACGAACTGGTGTTTTAGTACGTTCTACTAAGTCAGCTGTCAAATCGTCAAATTTAGCACGTGTTAATGTTTCTTCCAAGTGAAGCGGTCCAGCATCACCAGCTGTGATAAATGGTAATGAGATTTGTGTAGATGATACGCCTGATAAGTCTTTTTTAGCTTTTTCAGCAGCATCTTTCAAACGTTGTAAAGCCATCTTGTCTTGTGCTAAATCAATACCGTTAGCTGTTTTGAATTGGGCAACCAAGTAATCGATCACTTTTTGGTCAAAGTCATCACCACCGAGGTTGTTATCACCTGAAGTAGATAATACTTCAAAGACACCATCACCAAGTTCAAGCACTGATACGTCAAATGTACCACCACCTAGGTCAAATACAAGAATTTTTTCATCTTTGTCGACTTTGTCAAGACCGTAAGCAAGTGCAGCTGCTGTTGGCTCATTGACGATACGTTCTACTTCAAGACCTGCGATTTTACCAGCATCTTTAGTTGCTTGACGTTGTGCATCATTAAAGTAAGCAGGAACTGTAATAACCGCTTTCTCAACTTTTTCACCTAAGTAATCTTCAGCAAAACCTTTAAGGTATTGGAGAATCATTGCAGAGATTTCTTGTGGTGTGTAAGATTTTCCACCAGCTTCAACTTTATAATCAGTCCCCATGTGACGTTTGATAGAGATGATTGTGTCAGGGTTAGTCACTGCTTGACGTTTGGCAACTTCACCGACTTGGATTTCACCATTTTTGAATGCAACAACTGATGGTGTTGTGCGGTTACCTTCTGGATTTGCGATAATTTTTGCTTCGCCAGCTTCAAGAACTGAAACAGCTGAGTTTGTTGTACCTAAGTCAATACCAATAATTTTAGTCATTATAATTACCTTCTTTTTTTTATTTTATTTTAGTTATCATAGTTTTATGACATTTCGGTCAAGCTATTTTGTATTACATTTGAATTGCTTATTAAATCGGCCTATTGATAAATGGCAACCATGGCTGGGCGAAGATTACGCTCATGCAATTGGTAGCCTTTTTGTAAGACTTGTGCGATTGTATCCGCAGGATGCGTATCATCAGCTGGGACAGTTTGAACTGACATATGGAAATTAGGATCAAATTCACCATCTACAGCAACTTCTGTCACACCTTCTTCTTTAAGCGCATTTTGAAGGCTATCTAATGTCATCTCTAAGCCTTTTTTAACATCTTCGCTCAAGCCTTCAACAGCAAGTGCACGCTCTAGATTATCCAAACCTGGTAATATTTTACGCGCCATATCTTGTGAGCGATATTTTAAGAGTGTTTGACGTTCTTCATTTGCACGACGTTGATTATTTTGCATTTCAGCGTGTGCTTTCAGATATTTGTTTTCCATCTCATCAAGCTTCTCTTGTAAAACTGCAAGCTCGTCGATTTCAGCATCCACAATCTCTTCAAGAACTGCTTCATTTTCTATTTCTTCTGCTAATTCTTTTTCGATATCTTCTTTTTTATGTTTCTTAGTCATAACTTCTCCAAATAATTTTTTATATTTTTTATGCGTTACATCATCTCATAGTGATTACCATCTAAGTAGCGATAATAATCACTCAGTTTCATGGTTAAAATTTTTGCGATCAAATCCATAGTCGATACTACTTTTTGATAGTTAAGATCGACAGGCCCCATCAAGGCGAGTGTGCCGAGACCGCGATAAGGCACAACAAACTGCTGCGTCATCAAGGTGATATTTTTTGAAATCTGATGATTCTCAGTAAGTGTTGCATCAAATTTGACGCTTCTTATCTCATCCTCAGACACCAAATCACGAATTTCATGGATAATTGCCTCATCGTCCATCAAAATCTTATAAAGCGAGACAACATCCTCAGAATACTCTAATAAATTTTGCCGACCTGCAGAAATCAAATTTTCTTTAAACAACTCTGTAAATACATGTTCGAAGAGCTGTAAGGCATCCGTCGTCACGATAAAATACTTTTGGGCGACTTGTGGAATTTCAGTCAGCAATGAATAATGGATATCCAAGATTTTCTTACCAACTAACCGTTCATCAGCAATAAACTTAAAGGTAGTTAGGTCCTCCATAGTCATCGACCGTGGTAGGACAAACTGCATCGTCTTAACGAGTCCTGTATCAAGTGTCATGACTGCCATAGCAGAATGACTATCCAACTGTACAATGTCAAATTTAGATAAGACTTGATTTTTTTGAGAAACATTTAAGACAAATCCTGAAAACCCTGTTAATTCAGATAGGATTTTAGCTGCTTGTTGATAGAGCGTATCTAGTTTATAATACTCACCATCAAAATTTTTCATGACCTGGTATACATCGTTATTATCGAGTTTACCTGGTTTTAAAAAGTTTTCAACAAAGTATTTATAGCCTGTCACACTCGGTACCCGACCAGATGACGTATGCTCTTTTTTGATGAATCCCAAGTCTTCCAAGTACTTCATATCATTTCTGATCGTTGCACTAGAAGCCTTGATAGACGCCATCAAAGCTTTAGACCCTACAGCTTTATGTGACTGCGTGTAGAGCGAAATAATTAAATTAAGAATTTGTTGCTGGCGTTTTGTTATCAAATTGAACACCTCACTTTTAGCACTCGTAGTTACCAAGTGCTAACTACATCTTTAATTATATAATGCTATCACGATAATGTCAAGAATAAAACAAAAAAATTAGCACTCTGATAAACAGAGTGCTAATTTATGCATAAATGTCTTGACCTATTGCCTAAATAAGGCCACCAGACTTGGATAAGCTGAAAACATTAAAGAAACTAACAGCCATGACGACAAAGACAAACCATTCTGAGGGCGTAGCCCCTGTTGACCAAGCATAATAGACAAAATTACAAACTAAAATAAAGATAATAACGAATAAGGCATAGATCGTAAACTTCCAAAATTTAGCGATCAAAATGATAAACCCGACCAGAACAACAACATATAATAGGAATTGAACATTTGACATGGCTGTACTATACTGCTCTTTAAAGGCATTAACAGCCTTAAAAAAGGTATCGTAAATCACATTAAATATTTTGAGACTTGGTAAAATTTGATTAATCATCTGCCAAGCTGAATAAATGAGTAAGCCAATGCTTGTAAAAAAGATAAGTGATGGCGATTTTCCTGAAAACATGAGTCTTGTACCCCTAGCCCTTTTAACCTAAATTTAGATATGCTTATTTTACCATAATTAACAGGTTTATATAAAGTCTACTATCATAATTAGCTCAATTGCTTCAAATATTGTTCTAACGTCAAATTGTGTTCTGTCATGTACTTGGCATTCTCAACGCCGACATAACGAAAATGCCAATCTTCATGTCCGACACCAGTGTATGGCTTCCCTGCGTCTGTAAATCGTAGGACAAAGCCATAAGTTGGTGCGATTGCAGCGATTTCTTTTGCAGTCGTTGATTCATTAAGGCGATCAACGTCCGACAGGTCGATAGCAAGTCCTGTTTGATGTTCAGACATGCCCGCTGGTTGAGAATAAGTTTGCACGACTTTTTCTGCTGCCTTATGGTCTAGCGATGGATCTTCTGCCATCTCTTGTGCAACATACTGATTATAAAGTGTCTCTTGATAGGCAACACTACGATAGCCTGAAATGAAGTGTTCTGCTGGGTTGATTGCTTGAGCTGCTGTCAAAAATGCTTCTGCCGACTGAGCAATCCTAGAATCAACTACGATATTGCCGAGTTGGGTTAACTCCGGGTTCAACTCATCTTTAGGATTTTCTCGATTCACTAGCACCAGATTCCAGTCACTTGCCTTACTCTTGGGTAAATTGCTAGATTGCTGCTTATCTTTTGCAGACGTTGCTTTTTTGGCACTACCTGATTTTTGGGACTGCACAACTTTTGAGGAATTTGCTGTCTTCACATTATCTTTTTTGACCATCTTGTATCCGACAAAAGCAATGATGACAATCAGGCAAATCACAAGCAAACCTGGTAGAATCATGCGATCATATCTAGGTTGCTTACGTGGGCGTCTTCTAGGGTACTGATTACTGGGCATCTAAAATCTCCTGTCCTAATGTTCTATAACTCATATCACCAATTTTTCCGATTGTAAAATTACCATCGCTATAAGTTAAGTGTGTAACTGAACCGTTATCTAGGCCTTGAAATCTCGGCTGACGACTATCAATCAACTTAATAAAAGTCGCAATGGTTAACCCATGACTTACAATGACGATATTTTGGGCGCCTTGTACCTCCGCTTTTTGAGCCGCCTCAAAAAAGCCATCCAAAATACGTTTACTGAGTACATGCCAAGGTTCTGCCCAGCCCGCTGTATCCACTTCAAGGATGCCATTAGCCATATCTTCATAAGTTAAAGATGCTTCACTTTTATCTTTGTAAGCATCTGTACGAGGTAAGACACCATCAAATAGTTCCCCATCAAAGCCCCCGTCAAGACTGCCAAAACACCACTCACGGATACGTTTGTCCATCTCATAAGGAATACCCTCATTTTCAGAGTATTTCAAAATAAAACCGATCGTCTGAATCGTTCGACCACTGTCTGAAGAAAAAGCCAGATCAAATTTAATATCTTTGGCTGCAAAGCCCAGACCTAACTCAGTCACACCGCGTTCACCATCACGTGTCAAAGGGGTATCTGACCATCCTTGTGCGCGACCAATCGTATTAAACATGGTCTTGCCATGTCTGACTAGATAAACATTTACCATTATTTCTACCTCACCTTTATCATGATGCTTACTGCTAATATCCGCTACTATCACTAGCTAGAAAAACTCTAGACTAGATGGGTCATTCTATCGCTAGCAGTAGGCAATCTATTTTATCTTTATTCTATCAAAAAAAAGCAGATTTCTCCACTTTCTACTTTATCTAACTCTTTAATTTTTAAAAGAATGGATTGGTGCAGGAATATGGCCACCTCGTGCGATAAAGGCTGCTGAGGATTCTTTATGAACTGCCATGACAGGTGCTGTCCCAAGTAAACCACCAAATTCGATTTGATCACCAACTTTTCCTTTAGGAATGACACGAACAGCAGTTGTCTTCATATTAATCACACCAATTGCCGCTTCATCAGCAATCATGGCTGCAATCGTCGTCGCTGGTGTATCGCCAGGAACTGCAATCATATCAAGACCAACGCTACAGATCGCTGTCATCGCTTCAAGCTTCTCTAAGTTAAGAACGCCAGCATTAACGGCAGCAATCATCCCTTCATCTTCTGACACAGGGATAAAGGCACCAGATAGACCGCCGACTTGATTACAAGCCATGACACCACCTTTTTTGACTTGGTCATTTAAAAGGGCCAGTGCTGCTGTTGTACCATGCGTGCCGACCATCTCCAGACCCATTTCTTCTAAAATGCGCGCGACAGAATCGCCAACTGCAGGGGTTGGCGCAAGCGATAGGTCCACAATCCCAAACTCGACGCCTAAGCGTTCAGAGGCCATTTTACCAACGAGTTGGCCCATGCGAGTGACTTTAAAAGCAGTCTTTTTAACAACTTCAGCAACTACATCAAATGACTCACCACGTACTTTTTCAAGCGCACGTTTGACAACACCTGGTCCAGATACCCCAACATTAATCACAACATCTGCTTCACCGACCCCATGAAATGCACCGGCCATAAAAGGATTATCCTCTACAGCATTTGCAAAGACGACAAGTTTGGCACAGCTCATATCATCAAGCTTAGCGGCAGCGACGATAATCTCACCCATATCACGGACTGCATCCATGTTAATCCCTGTTTTAGTTGAGCCAACATTAACAGAGCTACAAACAAAATCAGTCGCGGCTAACGCTTTTGGCAAAGAATTGATCAGAATCTTATCACCCTTTTGATAGCCTTTTTGCGCGAGTGCTGTGAAGCCACCGATAAAATCAATCCCAATTGCTTTGGCTGCACGATCGAGTGCCAAGGCAAAAGGCGTATAGTCAGTTGCATCTGTTGCCGCACCAATAATCGCGATAGGTGTTACACTGACACGCTTGTTAATAATCGGAATACCAAGTTCATCACCAATCGTATTGCCGACTTTTACTAAGTCTTTGGCTTTCGTCGTGATTTTTTGGTAGATTTTCTCACAGGCACGATCGATATCACTATCGATACAATCAAGTAGAGAAATCCCCATCGTAATCGTCCGAATGTCTAAGTTTTCCTCTTCAATCATGCGAATTGTTTCAAGAATTTGAGTTTGTTTCATGTGGTTACCTTTCTGAACTATCTAGTCATTAAAACAGATTTACAGCGTGTCAGCAAAAAAAATAATACCAGACCAACTATCTGGCAATTATCATGAGCCGTCAAACACGATAAACGTGCCCCATCAATAATCAATACCAGCTTAAAGCTGATGCATGGCCTCAAAAATAGCTTCATTCATGATCTTGATATCAACTTTTAAGGTCGCACCAAACGCTTCTAGATTTGCTTTAATATCCGAAAATGAGCCAGTTTCTTCAATTTCAACAACCATATTCATGGTAAAAAACCCATCCATAATCGTTTGTGAGATATCAATAATATTCACACCAAGTTCTGCTAGACGTGTTGAAACGCCAGCTACAATACCTGTTCTATCTTGTCCAATAACCGTTACAATTGCGCGCATCTGATCTCCTCATTTTTGTTATAATAGTTAATATGTATTATATCACAAAACTGGCATAATTTTTAGAAAATTTCGTCATTTAGCAAAGGAACCCTATGACTCTTAACACATTTCTTAATTTCACGCGCATTCAGACCCTACCTGCCGCCTTATTATCTCCTATAGCAGGTCTGATTTTCTCACTCTACTATTTTAAAAGCTTCCACCTAGCGCCAACACTTCTTTTTTTCATCGGCCTTATCGCCATCAACCTCTTTGTCAGTGCTTGGAATAATCTGATGGATTATCAAAAAGCACTTGATCCAGAGTATAAGACGCATGAAAATATCTTATCAACCCGCCAAATCCCGCCTATCCTCGCACTAAAAATTTGTCTATCTCTCCTTGCTATTGATGTGATTGTGGGTGTGGGGGTTGTCTTAACGACAAATATTGCCATTCTCCCGATAGGTGCCCTTTGCTTTTTAATCGCGATTTTTTATACCTTTGGCCCCTTTGCCTTTTCTCGTTTTCCACTCGGTGAAGTCCTAGCTGGATTTGCTGAAGGGATTTGCGGTTTCTTCTTTGGTATTTATATCAATGCATTCGATAAAGGATTTTTCTTAGCCTTCTTTGATAAGTGGCGCCTCACTTTTACGATCGATTTCGCCATCTTCGTCCCGATTGTCCTCGTTGGCATCATGTGCTTTTGTATGAACTTTAATGTCATGTTAGCTGATAATATCTGTGATTTAACCCAAGATGAAAAAAATGGTCGCTTGACCTTACCACACTATATGGGCATTCCTAAAGCTTTGAAATTATATGTTGCCATGTATAGTTTAGCTAGTCTCACGATTTTGCTTGCGATTCTTGTAGGCATTCTACCAAAAACGGTTTTATTGATGTTAGTCATTGCCCCACTTATCCTCAAAAATATCAGGACATTTTTACGCAAACAAGATAAAAGAGAAACCTTTATCTTATCTGTTAATAATCTAATGCTCTATAATGGCGCTTTAGCGATTACCATGGTAATTGGCTTGATCTTAAGATAACTGTCTTTAGGCAGTTTTTTTAATACTATTTGACAGGCCATCGTGACACATATCTTGCACAAAGTGGTAGAATGAGGGTGAAATCAACTTAAGTTAATTTTGTATGGCAACTTGATTAACTAATTTATATATTGAAAGCAGGCTTATTTATGTGCACATCATTGACCTATCAAACAGAAGCAAATGACCTTTTTCTCGCTAGGACCATGGATTTTTCTCAGGTTTTAGATGGGCGTCCTGTATTTTTACCACGACAATTTAATTTCCAAACAAATTTTAGTGGCAAGCAAACAACCCAATATGCCATCATGGGAGCAGGTGCAAGTTATGAAGATGAGATCGTGATTGCTGATGGCTTTAACGAACATGGTTTGGCCATGGCTGAATTATATTTTGCAAATGAGATTGTCTTAGAAAAAAAACCACTCGCAGATAAGCTTAATCTGGCGCCACATGAATTGATTACCTATCTGCTGGGTAATTTTGCAACCCTATCTGAAATAGCAGAAAAGATAGCTGACATCGCCTTGGTCATCCCTGATAATGGCGCACCAACACTACCCTTACACTATATCTTAACAGATCAAACTGGGCAAGCAGCAGTCATCGAAGCACGAGGTGGTGACTTAACCCTCCTCGATAACCCCGTTGGTGTGATGACAAATACACCAAACTTAGACTGGCATATCAAAAACTTAAATAATTATTTACACATACAACCACAAGCATTCCCAAATAAACAGTTCAATCATGTGACAGCATCACAATTCAGTCAAGGCACTGGCACTCAAGGGCTACCCGGATCTTACACACCACCTGATCGCTTTGTCCGTGCAGCATTTGGCCGTCAATACTTACCTGCGGCTACTACGATTGATCAAGCAGTTACAAATATCTTACATATCCTAGGTATGGTATCAGTACCCAAAGGCTTAAATATCCCATCTACTGGTGTCTCAGATTATACCCAGTACACTGGCATCATGAGTACAACCGAAAAAGCCTACTATATGACCACTTATGATAATCCGACTGTCTATCGTATGGCCATGACCGATGATATGATCCACAACAGACACGAAGTCAAATGGTTTGATTTGCCGTTTGACCCACAGATTGTTGACCTTGATTAACGAGACTGTTTCATGTGTTGACTAGTTCATTTCATGACAAACCCCCACGATAATGATGTCGTGGGGGTTTTGGGTATATAAGAGCTGATAGACTGTGCTTATGTCTGGTATTTATTAATAATGACTTATGAAGGTACAACACTTGCTAGAATATCGTTCTTTTTTGATATATTTGTAAACCGATCATCTTAAATTGTATTTATTAAGTACTTATATAACTTATAATCGATAGCTTCTAAGAATCTCAAATGCATCTCAACTACAGATTTTGTTCTACCGTCATTTGTTGGTTTGTGAAGTTCTTTAATCGAATCTTCTTAACCGAATAAGCTATTATCCAAATAATCCACAGGAAGTTTTTCATCATCAATCCAGATAAATTCTATTCCTATATGGTTATCAGCATCAGAATACTTAATCAAACGAATGCCATTTATCTCCATTTCAACCATACGCTCAGATGTTAATGGTGTAAATTCAGGTAATTGAAAAATTTTTTGAAGAATCCATTTTCCCAGAACATCTTGACTTCCTGATGATTGAATCCCCTTCCCATCATCTTGCACAATCTGTGCATTAATTACTGTATGAGATGGTAAAAATTCCAATTTAAACTGTCTATCTTTAATAGGCAACTTAAATTTTTTACCCTCTAAAATACCATAATCTTTTCCAAAAAAATCGGGATAAGCATTGTGAAATCTTTTTGAACTAGGAATAGGGATATAAATTTCATTTGCTGATCGAAACAAATATTTCATAACTAATTTTGTAATTGGATACTCCGGAACGAAAAAATTCTCTTCTAAACTATTGGTAGGGATAGTTGAAACCGAAATTTTTTTGCTTTGTTCTATAATTTCATCACGTCTTAAATATCTTGCTTGATTTGGTAGAATTGGTAAGATTTCATAATCTTGTTTATATTTTTCTAAAAGAGTTATAAACTCTTTTATCTCATTGGTTTCTGAAAAATTTTTATTTACTGCATTTATCAAAGATTGAATAGATTTCGTTGAGTTTTTAGGTAATCCCATGAATTGATTAAATCCAGATACTGGCCTAATATTAATTTTCCAAGAAAATGAATGACTAATTGCAAAATGATCTTCAATTTGAGTCTGTTCAACTTCGTTAGATATAGAACCTAGTCGGGCAAAGATGTTAAAAGGATCTTCCACATATTTTACATCCCAATTCTCTAATGATGTTTTATCAAAGAACATTAAAAGTTGACTATCTGCCTCAGTATATTTATAATGATGTCTTCCATCATTAAACTTAAAATTCATTGGTTTTTTAACACTAGTACAACCTTCAATTACAATATTTTTAATATCTATATCATAATACGGAACTTCACCAACAGATATTTGAGGAGAATTTTCTTTTTTAGAGGGCATCAAGTAATGATAGACAGCTTCAACATTAGTAATATCATTGGGTTCCAATCCTCTTAGGTTTTCCTTAGAAGAGGCAATTCTTTCATTTCTAAGTTTAGAAATATCTACCGCTAATTTCCGATAAAGTGGTTCATTAATTTCATCTATCTCAGCCTTTGTTTTTTCTCCCTTTGCATTTTCGGTTATCTCGGTAAAAATACTTCTCCATCCAAGTTCTGCTTGTGGACGTTTGAACTGCGCTATTTTTTGATCCCCAGAAGCAATACCAAATGATTTAAGTCCGATAATGTATTTATGTTCATTATCAACTACAACTGAGGCATCATAAGAAGTATTACCATAATCCTCACCATGGGCATTAAAACTACGTTGAAAAACAGTTTCCTGAAACTTTGAATTAACTATAGGAGCTACGTGTATATCACCCTCCAAAGATTCAGACTTCTGCGAAAAAGCTTCGCTAAGACTAGCAAAGCTGAGTATTAACTTCCTATAATATTTTCTTTGCTTTTCAGGAAGATTCTCCCACATTGCCATGATAGACCCCTCCAAATATTATTGTGAAGAATTTAGTACAATATAAAACTCTTCTACACTATTTCTATGAATAGTCTTTAAATATTGTTCCTCTTCAAGCACCTTAATAGCATGGTCCGCACAGTATTTATTCAATTCTTTCATAGAATTAAACTCTTTTACAAATCCACTCTCACCTTCAAGTCTTCCATTCATAATGACATGGAAAAGACTGTATTTACTTGATGGACTATAAGGTTTAGCATCTGCTTGACCTACATCTAAAGACTTCGATATATTGGCTGCAATACGCTTAATTACTGGAACAACAACAGAATTTCCAGCTTGTTTATACAATGAACCATTAGCTAGCTTCTCTGGTAATTGAAAGTCCTTTGGGAATCCTTGAACATTAAAAGTTTCTCTTGGTGTAAGCTTACGAATACCAGTATCGGACTTAATCAAGGGAACATTGTGACCTCCCGTCCCCATGTTTGCAGTAAGAGTCGGCACTACACCACTTTTGTTTTCACGAACATATTGACGACGCCATTGATAAATGGATTCTTGAGAAGTGATTTCATTAACAAGTTGTTCATAAAAAGGCTGACGACCTGACACATAATAGTATTTATCATCTTGCTTACTATGAAAATCAATTACATCAGAGAGTTTAGCTGTCAATGCAATCTCTTCCGGAAAATTAAAATTGTCAAATGAATTTTTATCAGAAAAACCTACAATATAAATACGCTCTCGGTTCTGCGGTATATTTCCATAATCTTTTCCATTTAAAACTTTCCACTTCACATAATATCCAGCTAAAGTTAGATACTCACGAATAACACGAAAAGTATTACTGTGATCATGTGTTACTAAGTTTTTAACATTTTCAATAAAAATAGCCTTTGGTTGATGCTTTTTAATAATACGATATAGTTCAAAAAACAAGTCCCCTCTATCATCACTAAAACCTTTTCGATACCCCGCAATAGAGAAAGCCTGACAAGGAAAGCCTCCAACAATTACATCAGTATCTGGTACATCATCAGTATCTGTATCAACAGCATGAATATCTCGACGGTCAAGCTTAACATCAGGGAAATTTAAAGAAATTGTTTCCTGAGCATTTTTGTCGAATTCATTGATGAACACCGAACTGAACTTTTTGGTCTGTTCAAAACCCAAATCAATGCCACCCACACCTCCAAAAAAACTTGCCAAGGTATATGGAGCACTTACAGTTACATCGTTTTCAATCACGAAATCAATCTCCTTATTTTATTTTATTTTTCTATTATACTAAAAAATCGGCTAAAAAAGTCAACATTAGATTTTTTGTCATATTTACCCAACTAAACAAGAAAAAACTACAAAATATTTAGTTCAAATTCCACCCCTCACACCTCGGCAGGAGCAAACTGACTGATTAAGGCTTCCGCACATTTGAGGCCATCAATGGCTGCTGAGACGATACCGCCTGCGAATCCTGCACCTTCTCCACTTGGGTAGATGCCTGTTGTGGACTCTGATTGGAAGTTTGCTTCATCCCGATTAATTCTAAGGGGCGAAGATGAGCGTGACTCCACGCCAGTCATGACCGCATCTGACATGGCAAAGCCATGCATTTTTTTATCCAGGCCTATCAGTGCGTCTTTAAGCGCATCTGAGATATAGTCTGGAAATAGGGCTGTCAGATCAGTTGGCATGACGCCTAAAGAATAACTAGGGGTAACACTGCCCATTGCCGTTGACGGTTGTCCCTTTAGAAAATCGCCGACTAACTGTGCTGGGGCCTGATAAGTACGCCCACCAAGTTCATAGGCTTTCTTTTCAAGTGCTCTTTGGAAGTCGATACCTGCCAGTGGATGTTCACTCCCAAAGTCTTCAGGAAAGACTTGTACCAAAAGACCACTGTTAGCATTATGTTGGTCTCTGGCATGTTCACTCATGCCATTTGTGACGAGATGACCTACTTCGGAAGCAGAGGCAACGACAAGTCCTCCTGGGCACATACAAAATGTATACACACCTCGACCGTTTTTAGCTTTATGGGTCAAGCGATACTCTGCTGCACCCAATCTTGGATGGCCTGCAAATTCCTTATACTGCGCCTTGTCGATGACTGTCTGGGGATGTTCCACACGGACACCTACGGCGAAGGGTTTTGCTGTCATCTTGACCCCATCCCGATAGAGCTCACCAAAGGTATCTCTGGCACTATGACCAATCGCTAAAATGGCCTGTTGTGCCTGAATAAACTCACCAGAGGTCAAGGTCAGCCCTTCCAGTTTGTTATCATTGATTTCAACATGGTTGACTTGGGTATTAAATCTAACCTCACCACCCAGTGAGATGATTTCTTTTCGGATATTTTTAACGATATCACGCAGTAAGTCTGTCCCAACGTGGGGGTGTGCTTTATAAAGGATTTCCTCAGGTGCACCTGCATTGACAAATTCTGACAGGACTTTTCTCCCCCGTAAATCCTTAACACGACTGGTCAATTTACCATCTGAAAAGGTCCCTGCGCCGCCTTCTCCAAATTGGACGTTTGAGTGAGGATTTAATTTGCCTGCTTCCCAGAAGTCATCGATTGACTTCACACGTTCATCGACAGCTTCACCACGTTCTAGGACAAGGGGTTTGTAGCCCATCTGAGCGAGCAAGAGTGCGGCGTACATGCCTGCTGGTCCAAAGCCAATCACAACAGGTCTATGTGCGAGTTTCGTCGTGCCCATCTGAGGATTTTTATAGGTTAGATCTGGTGTCATGGCAACATTTTTAAATTTACCTGTTAAAAAACGACTTTCATCTGCCACACGAATATCTACCGTGTAGATAAAGTTAATTTCACCACGTTTTCTGGCATCAATAGATTCTTTGTAAATCCTGAAAGAAAGGATATCAACAGGCTTAATTTTGAGTTTTTTAGCAACTTGCGCTTTAACAGCTGCTAGGTCATCCTGGATAGATAATTTGATTTGTGTAATTCTAAGCATGGGTCTCTTTTCGTTGACTTTGTAATGGACATATCATCACGACTGGATTGTGGTGACTGGATTAACATACATGAGGCATTATCTGTATGCGCTTTGTTTACGTCAATTTTGGGGTTAGGGCCACTTGACTAATTTTTAGCACCATGAGGTGCGCTACCATTTATTATACTAAAAATATCAGCATTAGGCGAGATGTTCCAAAGCCTTACCCTAGTCTGCTTAATTGAAAGAAGGCCACAAAAAAACGCGTCATCGCGTTTTTTAATATTTTCTAAACCTTTGGTAACGTGCTTCGACTAGATCTTCTGTCGTCATACTTGTTAACGCGTCAAGTTCACTAATCAAGGCAGCTTTTAGCAAGGCAATCGTATCTTCCTCTGGAATAATTTTATCGATGACACCATTTGCAAGTAAGTCTTTTGAGGTGATCTTCAATAGCTCAGCTGCTTCAGGTGCTCGTGAGGAATCCTTCCAAAGAATCGTCGCGAAGCCTTCTGGTGATAAGATGCTGTACATGGTATTTTCTAGCATCCAAACACGGTCAGCAACTGCCAAGGCAAGTGCACCACCAGACCCACCCTCACCGTTTATAATGGCGATAACTGGTACTTTTAGGTCACTCATCTCAAGTAAATTTCTTGCGATCGCTTCACCCTGACCACGCTCCTCAGCACCAGAACCTGGAAAGGCACCAGCTGTATTGATAAAGGTGATAACGGGTCTACCAAATTTTTCGGCTTGCTTCATTAAGCGTAGTGCCTTACGGTAACCTTCAGGATGGGGTTGACCAAAATTACGATTCAGATTATCTTGCAGGCTCTTACCTTTTTGAATCCCGACAATCGTCACAGGACGACCAGCAAGACTAGCAATCCCACCAAGGATGGCACCATCATCTCTGAAATTACGATCCCCATGAAATTCGATGAAGTCTTCAAAGACTTTTTTAGCATAGTCACGTGTTGTCAACCGGTCTTGACTTCTTGCAAGTTGCACAATTCTATTTGCACTATCAGGCATGTTCATGTCCTCCTTTGTTATCTTGACTATGGAGTTTCAAAATCTGACCAATAACACCTGGCAACTCCATACGCTTGACGATTTTATCGACAAACCCATGCGCCTTCAAAAATTCTGCTTTTTGGAAGTCTTCAGGTAAATCTTCCCGTACTGTTTGCTCAATCACCCGGCGGCCAGCAAACCCAATCATGGTTTGTGGTTCCGCTAGTATAATATCTCCTAGCATGGCAAATGATGCTGTAACTCCACCAGTCGTTGGGTCAGTCAAGATGGTCAGGTACAACAAGCCAGCATTGCTATGGCGTTTTACAGCAGCTGATATCTTAGCCATCTGCATCAAACTCATAATGCCTTCTTGCATCCTGGCACCACCTGATGCTGTGAAGATGACTACTGGGAGTTTTTCATCAGTCGCATACTCAAACAATCTCGTGATTTTTTCACCAACAACTGTTCCCATAGATGCCATAATAAAAGTAGAATCCATGATGGCAAGTGCTGTTTTTTGACCTTTAATCGTCGCAAGACCTGTTAGCACAGCCTCATCAAGGCCTGTTTTAGCCTTGGTAGCAGCTAACTTCTCAACATAACCAGGAAAGTTTAATGGATCTTCTGAGTCAATCCCAGTGAAAAATTCTGTAAACGTATCAGCATCTGCAACAAGGCTAAGCCGATCCATAGCTGAAATTCTGAAATTATAGGCACAGAAGGGACAAACTTTTTCTACACCCAAATCCTTGCTATAAATCGTATGTTTACAACCTGGACATTTGGCAAAAAGCTCATCTGGTACTTCTGGTAGCGTACTTTTATCACCACTTCTCGATCGATTTGGATTGATGCGAATATATTTACTTTTTTTATTAAATAAAGCCATAATCTATTATCAATCCTCTTTTTTCAAATATGTCGGTAAAAATACTTCTCCTAGAAAGGCAGTATCATAATCTCCTGCAATCACATGCCGATCAGAAATTAAGTCTAACTGGAATTCTGCATTGGTATGTACACCTTCAACTTCAAGCTCGAAAAGTGCCCGTTGCATCTTCATCAAGGCTTCAAAACGATTTTCACCATGAACGATGACTTTGGCAATCATACTATCATAATAGGGTGGAATCGTATAGCCTTGATACATGGCAGAGTCAACACGAAGCCCTACACCACCTGATGGTAGATATAAATCTGTAATCTTACCCGGACTCGGTGCAAAGTTAAACTTAGGATTCTCAGCATTAATCCGACACTCAATGGCATGGCCTTTGATTTTAATATCATCTTGGGTAAACCCTAATGCTTCACCTGCTGCAATCTTGATTTGGTTTTTGACAATGTCTACACCAGTCACAAATTCGGTTACAGGGTGCTCAACCTGGATACGCGTGTTCATTTCCATGAAATAAAACTTGCCTGATGCTTCATCAAGTAGAAATTCTATCGTACCCGCATTTTCATAGCCAACATGTTTAGCCGCTGCTACTGCAGCTGCACCAATCTCAGCACGTAAGGTTTTACCAATGGCAATAGATGGCGCTTCTTCAAGCACTTTTTGGTTATTGCGTTGTAGTGAGCAATCCCGTTCACCAAGATGCACAACATGACCAAATTCATCAGCCAAAATCTGTACTTCGATATGACGTGCAGGATAAATGACACGTTCCATATACATGGCGCCATTACCAAATGCTGCTTGGGCTTCGGCTTGGGCAGATGAGAAATTCGGCAGTAATTCATCTTGAGAATTAACCTTACGAATGCCTTTTCCGCCACCACCAGCTGATGCTTTGAGCATGACAGGATAGCCTATTTTTTGCGCCACTTCAAGTGCTTGTGTCGCATCATAGACTTCTCCATCTGACCCTGGAATAACAGGGACATTAGCCGCAAGCATTTGCGCACGGGCATTAATTTTGTCTCCCATCGTGTCCATAACAAGCGCTGATGGTCCGATAAATTTAACACCGACTTCTTCACATAGGTTAGCAAATTTTGAATTCTCACTCAAAAAACCAAATCCCGGATGAATGGCTTCAGCCCCTAGCGTAACTGCAGCAGAGATAATCTGATGCATATTTAGATATGATTCACTAGCTTTAGCAGGTCCGATACAAACAGCTTCATCTGCGATCAATGTGTGTAGTGCATTGCGATCTGCTTCTGAATAAACAGCGACTGTTTGTATGCCTAATTCACGTGCCGCACGGATAATCCGTACAGCTATTTCACCACGATTGGCGATTAATATTTTTTTAAACATTTAAGTACCCTTTAACTTACTCGCCAATAGCAAAAGTCAATGTTCCTTTTGCTGCCAACTTACCGTCAACTGTTGCTTTTGCTTCCACAACAGCAATTGGTCCGCGACGTTTGATAAATTTAGCATGTAGGATGAGTTGATCACCCGGTACAACTTGCTTCTTAAATTTCACACCGTCCATACCCGCATAAAAGACTAATTTACCTTTATTTTCAGGTCTTGATAGCTCTAAAACGCCTGCTGCCTGAGCCAAAGCTTCCATGATCAAAACACCCGGCATCACAGGATGCTCTGGAAAATGACCATTGAAAAAAGGTTCATTAATCGTCACATTCTTCAAGGCTGTAATCTCGTCTTCTGAATGTTCCAACACGCGATCGACAAGTAACATCGGATAGCGATGTGGCAAGGCGTCTTTTATTTGGTTAATATCAATCATTTGATGCGGACCAATTCCTCTCCATACTCAACCATAGCCTCAGCCGATACGAGTACTTCTGTAACGATGCCATCATGCGGTGCTGGAATCTCGTTCATCACTTTCATGGCCTCAATAATCAGTAAGGTTTGCCCTTTTTTCACTGAATCACCGACGCTAACAAAATCCGATTTATCAGGTGCTGGTTTAAGATAAGCAACACCTACGAGTGGACTTGTAACGACCTCACCTTCAGCAAGGCTAACAGCTTCGCTTGGTGCTGCTGTTGCAGCAACAGTTGGCTTAGTATCAGAAACTGTGTGAGACACCTCAGCACCCACTGCAGGCGCACTAGGTGCTAGGGGTGCGACTGGCACACCGTTATTTTTAGAGAAAGACAAGTTAAATTCTGATGTTGCATAAGAAAATTCACGTAAGCTTGACCCATCAAACTGTGACATCAAGTCTTTTACTTCATTGATTTGGATAGACATTTTGCTTATTCACCTTCCCATTTTTTAAGTGCGATGACAGCATTATGCCCACCAAAACCAAGTGAATTGGAAATAGCATAGTTGATATCATGTTTTTTACCTTGGCCCAGTACCACATTAATAATTGATGTGTTCTCATCAAGTTCTGTTGTACCAGCATTGACAGGCGCATATTGATGTTGAATTGCTTGTAGTGTCGCGATTGCTTCAATCCCACCAGCAGCACCAAGTGCATGGCCAGTTAAGGCTTTTGTAGAAGAAACTAAGACATTTTCATCATCCCCAAAAACAGTATGAATGGCAAGTGCTTCGCCTTTTTCATTGGCTTGTGTTGATGTACCGTGTGCGTTAATATAGCCCACTTCGCTTGCTTGAATTCCTGCTTCATCAAGGGCTAGTTGCATGGCTTTAGCAGCACCAGAGCCTTCTGGCAATGGTGTTGTCATGTGATGGGCATCATTTGTTGAGCCATAGCCCACAATCTCAGCCAAAATCGTTGCACCACGTTTTTGAGCATGTTCTAGGCTTTCAAGTACTAAGATACCTGAACCTTCTCCCAATACGAAACCAGACCGATTTTTATCAAAAGGAATAGAGGCACGTTTTGGATCTGTCTCTTTCGTTAGGGCTGTTAAATTAGCAAACCCACCGACACCCAAATCACAGATCGCAGCTTCTGTACCACCAGCTAACATGATATCTGCATAGCCGTGTTTAATTTCACGAAAAGCTGACCCGATAGCATTTGTTCCTGCTGCACATGCTGTTACTTCAGCACGGCTAACACCGCTTGCTTTAACACGCAAGGCAACATTTCCTGTCGCCATATTAGCGATAGAAAGCGGTACAAAAAGTGGCGCAATCCGTTTAGGACCACGTGTAGCCAGACGTGCACCTTGTTCTTGAATGACAGGTAAGCCACCAATACCAGAGCCGATAATCGCACCAAAACGGTCATTATCAATCGACCCATCTTCAGTGTCGATACCAGCCATGCTTAGCGCTTCTAAGGCAGCATAAACAGCATAGATACTAAAGGTATCCATCCGTTTTTTATCTTTATGGACAAAATACTTATCAAAAGGAAAATCTTTGACTTCTCCAGCTACTGTGATACCTGTCTCAGTCGCATCAAATTTTGTGATAGCATCAATCCCGCTGTTACCAGCTTGCAGATTTGTCCAAAATGTTTCAGGGGTATTGCCAATCGGTGATGTAATCCCGTATCCTGTGATAACTACACGATTTGTCATATATTTTACTCCTCACTTCATCTTTCGCTTTGATCCCTTTATGTTAGACGCACAGAAGCTGTTAACCAGTAAAACTAGCTATCAGCTTCTCATGTCAAGGTATCAAACTATTTTCTTATTTTAGTTATAGGTGCTTACTACATGCTCATCCCGCCATCGATGGCGATTGTTTGCCCAGTAATATATTCTTGGCTAGCAAGGAATAATGCAGTTGTTGCAATTTCCTCAGTATTACCAAAACGTTTCATTGGAATTTGCGCTTTCATCGCATCCTTCACTTTATCAGATAAGACATCTGTCATATCACTTTCGATAAAGCCTGGTGCAATGGCATTAACACGAATATTACGGCCAGCAACTTCACGAGCCACTGATTTTGTCAGACCAATCAAACCAGCTTTTGAAGCAGCATAGTTTGCTTGACCGATATTTCCCATCAAACCGACAACAGAGGTCATATTGATAATCGCACCTTGGCGCGCTTTAGTCATCGGTTTCAAAACAGCCTGTGTCATGTTAAAAGCACCCGTTAGGTTGATTTTTAGCACTTTTTCAAAATCATCTGCTGTCATTTTAAGCATTAATTTATCAGCAGTAATCCCTGCATTATTAATCAGAATATCAACACTACCAAGTGCAGTTGTTGCTTCATCAATCATGCGTTTAGCGTCATCAAAATCACTAACATCACCTGAAACACCACTCACTTTTACCCCATATTGATCAAAACTAGCAAGCAAATCTGCAGCTATTTCTGAGCGACCATTAAGGATAATGTTGGCACCATTAGCCGCAAAATGATGGGCAATCGCTAGACCAATACCACGTGTTGATCCAGAAATAAAGACGTTCTTATTTGTAATTTCCATTATATTATTTCTCCAAAAGTGCGTTTAGCGAAGCCAAGTCATCAACCTGTTTCATGCCTACAGTCTTATCGATTTTCTTGATAAACCCAGATAAGACTTTACCTGGCCCAATTTCAATAAAGTCTGTGACACCGAGTGCTAACATCGTATCAATTGATTCATAAAATTTGACTGGTTCCATGACTTGACGTGTCAGAAGTGATTTGATTTCTTCAAATGACATTACCTGAGCAGTTGTGTTAGATATCAAAGGTTTCTTGAAGTCATGAAAGTCAACTTTTTCAAGTTCGACCGCTAACTTATCAGATGCTGGTTTAAGCAAGGCTGTGTGAAATGGTCCTGATACGTTTAAAAGAATCATTCTTTTGACACCAGCTTCTGTGAGTAAGGCCATCGCTTCATCAACTGCTGCAACTTCACCACCAATAACAATCTGTGCTGGTGTATTGTAATTTGCAGGGCTGACAATGCCTTTTACAGAGGCTGTTTGACATGCTACTTCAATGACATCAGAACTTGTGTTCATCACTGCCACCATCTTACCTGAGCCTGTAGGTGCGGCTTCTGCCATATACTGACCACGTTTTGCAACGAGTTTTAAGGCATCAGCAAATGCAAGACTACCACTTGCCACTAAGGCTGAATATTCTCCTAAAGATAGGCCGGCCACGACATCATAGGTAACACCTTGCGAGTCAAGTAACCGCAAAATGGCAACTGAGGTTGTCAAAATCGCAGGCTGTGTATATTTGGTTTCAGCTAGTTTTTCAGCATCCTGATCAATCAACTGACGCAAATCATAGCCCAAAATTTCAGACGCTTCATCATAGGTTTTTTTGACACTATCAAAATTATCATATAAATCACGAGCCATACCCAATTTCTGAGCACCCTGACCCGCAAATAAAAGACCAGTTTTAGTCATTATTTACTCCACTATTTTAATAGAAACTTAAGTACCGAGACTAGCGTATGCGAGTATCGTTTCGTACAAAAGTTTCCTTATATATTATCTTAATCTAACCACTTAACAGACGCTTTAATTTCCGCTTGGAATCCGTTGTATAAGTCTAAAATGATGTCTTCAACACTTTCTTCTTTACGGACTAAACCAGAAATTTGGCCTGCCATAACTGACCCATTATCAACATCACCATGAATAACTGAAGCAGGTAATTTGCCTGCACCCATTTCCTCAAACACAGATAAATCAGGGTCTTCTTGTTTAAAGGCCGCTAATTCAGCTTGTTCAAAATCTTTTGTTAATTGATTTTTAATGGCACGAACCGCATGACCAAAATGGCTCGCTGAAACAACTGTTGAAATATCTTTGGCTTTCAACACTTTGTCTTTATAATTTTGGTGGGCATTTGATTCTGTCGCTACGATAAAACGTGTACCGACTTGAACCGCATCAGCGCCTAACATGAAGCCAGCAGCCATCCCTTTACCATCAGCAATACCACCTGCAGCAATGACAGGCAAGTCGACAGCATCTGAGACTTGGCGAACTAAGGTCATCGTTGTCAGTTGACCGATATGACCGCCACCTTCCATGCCTTCTGCGACAATGGCATCAACGCCAATACGCGACATAGATTTAGCTTGCGCAACACTTGCAACAACTGGAATGACGATCATACCAGCAGCCTTAAAGCGATCCATGTATTTTTTAGGAGAGCCAGCTCCTGTCGTCACGACCTTGACACCTTCTTCAATCACAAGATCTACGATATCATCAACGAAAGGAGAATGCAGCATGACATTCACGGCAAACGGTTTGTCTGTAATTTCTCTAATCCGTTTAATATGACCTTTAACGATTTCTTTTGGCGCATTACCGCCGCCGATAATACCAAAACCGCCTGCTTTAGAGACAGCTCCTGCAAGATCGCCATCAGCGATCCAGGCCATACCGCCTTGGAAGATGGGATATTCAATGTTGAGTAGTTCAGTTATTTTAGTTTTCATGTTATGTCTTTTTATTTTCAAATAGTTTGACAATCAAACTACTAGGGAGTAAAAATTTTGAGAACGCTCACACGCTCTCAGAATTTTTATTATTCAGCAATTTTCGCATCTACGAATTTGACTAAGTCACCTACGGTGTTTAAGCCATCTTCAGTTTCGATTGCGATATCGTATTCATCTTCAATTTCGTTAATAATTTGGAAGATGTCAAGTGAGTCAGCATCAAGTGACTCAAATGATGTTTCAAGTGAAATTTCACTTGCTTCTTTACCGAGTTCTTCAACAATAATTTCTTGAACTTTTTCAAATACAGACATGATTAAATCTCCAATTTTTCTATTTTTATATAATGAAGGTATTCCGAAGTTTACGAACTTTGAAAACACCTTTAATCAGTATTACTTAAATTTTAACAACAACTGTGCCCCATGTCAAGCCACCACCAAAACCAGTTAGGACTATTTTTTGTGTCCCATCTAATTTGATCGTGCCTGAGGCCACCGCTTCTGACAAGAGAATCGGTATGCTTGCTGCACTCGTGTTACCATATTCCTGCATATTTTGCAGGAATTTTGAGCGATCTGCCTTGATTTTGCGCGCCATTTTATCTAAAATTCTTGAATTGGCTTGGTGCAAAAGAAAATAATCTACTGTTTCTAGATTAAGTTCTGCTTTTTCAAGCGTCTCCAAAATATTTTTTGGCACATCACGTACTGCAAAATCAAATATAGCACGACCATCCATCTTCAGAAACAAGTCATTGGCTTGAGTAGCTTTTGAAAATGGTGAGTTGGGTTGCGTTAAGTTGCTCGTTAAACTCTGAGAGCGACTACCGTCTGATTTAAGAGATTCAGACAAGAGCATAGGCCCTTGCATTGAGGACTGAAGTAAGACACCACCAGCCCCATCTCCGAATAGGACACTCGTTGCTCTATCAGACCAATCGACAACCTTAGATAACACTTCGGCCCCGATCACAATCCCATTTTTATAAACACCACTTGTCATTAGTTTGTCTGCAACAGACAAGGCATAGATAAAGCCACTGCAAGCCGCAGTCAAATCAAAGGCAAAGGCGTTTACAGCACCTAGTTTGGCCTGTACCAGACTTGCCGTACTGGGCATACTAGCATCTGGTGAAATCGTTGCTACGATGATAAAATCGATTGCTTCAGCTGTCAGCTTACTTTGTGCTAATAACTGTTGACCAACCTTAGTCGCCAGATCAGACGTATTCTCATTTGATGAAATATGTCTCTGTTCAATACCTGTTCGTGACTTGATCCATTCATCCGAGGTGTCCATAACCTTAGTTAAATCTTCATTTGTCACGACTTGCTCAGGTGCATAGTGTGCAACTGCCGTGATCTTGCCAAAACTCATCTAATTTCCTCCAAAAAAGTGTGAAGATTTTCCAATCCTGTCTGTAGAATCTCTACTGAATCTTCTGGCAGATCTGCTACAAACCGTTTCACCATCTTTTGATGAAATTTTCGATGCAGGCGATAGAGCAAGCGACCACGTTGTGATAAAGAAACATGGACGACACGACGATCACTCTCACTACGATAGCGTTCTATATAGCCCTTTTTCTCTAACCGATTAAGCGACACGGTAACCGTACCAACCGTCAACATCAGATCTTTTGCAATATCACTCGGGGTTGTCACTTTTGCTTCACCTATACTATCAAGTGTATGCATCTCCTTAATCGATACATCTGAAAATCGAGATGACCGTAAGGCTGCCTCTTCAATAATCAGGACATTATTAAAGATGTGCGTTAGATATTGATTTATTTTTGTGTAATCTACTGCCAACACATGCTCCTTATATAATAGTTTTGATTATCAAGTTGTTTGACTTTCAAATTATATCAAGTTTTTTTTCGACTGTCAAGATTTTTGAATAACTAACTTTGACTTGCACAGCTTATTTATAAACATATCGTTTGACAAACGCTAAAAGTTTGATAAAATAAGTTATATAGTTTAGTACATCTAGTTTCTAAAACTATATACGGATCTAAATACTTAAAACTTAAGGAAGAAAAAATGAATCTACCAGAATTAAAAATAGGCGACTTAACAGCCAAAATCCCTGTCATCCAAGGTGGTATGGGTATTGGTATCTCCCTAAATAGACTGGCAGGAAGTGTCGCTGCTCAAGGCGGTATCGGCATTCTATCAACTGCTCAAATTGGTTTTCAAGAAGAAAAATTTCAACGTGCTTCAGTCAGAACTAACTTGCAAACAATCAAGAAACAGCTTGATAAAGCACGTAGTTTTGCAAAAGGTGGTATCCTAGGCTTTAACGTCATGGTCGCAAGTTTCCGCTATGACGAAGTTGTTAAGGCAACCGTTGAAGCTGGAGCTGATGTCATCATCTCTGGTGCTGGTTTACCGATGAATTTACCTGAACTTGTCGGCAATGCCAAAACTAAAATTGCCCCAATCGTCTCTTCAGTTAAAGCTGCTAAGATTATCTTACGTAACTGGGCAAAAAAATATAATCGGACAGCTGACTTTGTTGTCATCGAAGGTCCTAAAGCCGGTGGTCACCTCGGTTTTAAAGCAAGTGAAATTGAACATGCCATGCAAACTATGGATGATGAAGTTGTTAAAATCATCGCCCACATTAAGGAATACGAAGAAAAATTCGATACAAAAATTCCTGTTGTCTTTGCTGGCGGCGTATGGGATCGTGCTGATATTGAGCATTACCTAAATCTCGGCTGTTCTGGCGTTCAAATGGCGACACGTTTTATCGGTACTGAAGAATGTGATGCACCAGATGACTTCAAAGATCGCTTCTTAAAAGCGACTGAAGATGATATCCATTTGACGACATCACCAGTTGGCTTGCCAGGTCGTGCAATCGATAACAAATTTACGGAAACAATTTCAGCAGGTGTAACAGATTATAAAGCACAAGCTGCACCTAAAACACCGATTATTCCAATCGCTAAATGTTTAAACTGTTTACAGGTTAAATTATGTGACCGCAAAACAATCCCTTACTGTATCAGTGAAGCCTTGCTTAACTCTGTAGAACATAATACAGATATGGGCCTAATCTTCTCAGGTACGAATGGCTATAAAATTAATGAAATTACAACAGTCAAAGCGATTTTCGCAGAATTGACTGCTTAATCCATCCTAAACAAGTGATCAAGTTAAGCCTGATCGCTTGTTTTTTTATCTTCTTTTGGAGAATTCAGATTATTTTGATAAAATAGAGGTATCAAACTGAAATTGGAGAAATTAATGGCGAGTTTACAAGCAACTTTTTACGGACACACCTATGAAAATCCATTTATGAATGCCTCTGGTGTACATTGTATGGATACAGCAGAACTTGATGGACTAGCCACTTCTGCCGCTGGGTCATTTGTCACAAAATCAGCGACTGCAGAAGGCCGCGATGGCAATCCAGAACCTCGCTATGTCAACCTTGAGCTTGGCAGCATTAACTCGATGGGCTTGCCAAACCTCGGTCTTGCTTATTATCTTGAGGATGCTATACAACGACAAACTGCTCATCCTGACCAACCTTTTTTCTTAAGTGTTGCCTCATATAAAGGATTTGATGAATATGTTGCCAATATGAAAGCCATTCAAGATAGTGCCTATACAGGCCTTGTTGAACTTAATCTGTCTTGTCCAAACGTACCAGGTAAACCGCAAATGGCCTATGATTTTGAGGATACTGAAAAACTCTTAACTGAGATTTTTAGGTTTTACACGAAGCCTTTCGGTGTCAAACTCCCACCCTATTTTGATTTCATGCATTTTGATAAGATTGCTGCCGTTTTAAATCAATTTGACCTTAAGTTTGTCAACTGTATCAATTCTGTTGGTAATGGGCTTTATATTGATGATGAAACAGATACGGTTGTCATCAAACCTAAAGGCGGTTTTGGCGGCATTGGTGGCGAATATGTTAAACCAACAGCACTTGCCAATGTCCGTGCCCTCAGACAACGCCTTAATCCGACGATCGATATTATCGGGACTGGTGGTATTTTGACTGGTCGTGATGCTTATGAACATCTACTTTGCGGTGCTTCTATGCTCCAAGTGGGTACCCAATTATATAAAGAAGGACTTGGTGTCTTTGATCGACTCAATTCTGAGTTACTCGACATTTTAGTCGCTAAAGGCTATAACACGATTGCTGAGTTTAAGGGTAAACTTGCGACGCTAGACTAAAAATATACGCATATAAAAAATGATTGACTGATTTTTGACATCATCCAATCGTTTTTTATTTTGTCATTTTTTCTAAATACATATGAAATCAATAAAAAAGGTAAGACTTACTAATGGTTAATTAGCAAGTCTTACCTTTTTTCATTTTGAACTAATTGCGTTAGCTAACCTGATTTAATCGATTTAAATCGTCATTAAATATGGATTGGCATCCCGTCAGCAAGTTCACTTGTATCCATGATTGCTTCACCTAATGTTGGGTGAGGATGGACTGTCATAGAGATATCTTCAGTCGTTAAACCATTTTCAATCGCTAAAGCAAATTCACTGATCAAGTCACTTGCACCTGGGCCAGCAATTTGAGCACCGATGACAACACCAGTTTTCTTATCGCTTAACATGCGGATAAAGCCTTTAGTCGCATTCATCGTAATGGCACGACCATTTGCTGCAAATGGGAATTTACTGATCATAAAGTCCAAATTCTTTTCGTTGGCTGATTCGACTGTTTCACCCATTGTTGCCAATTCTGGATCACAGTAGGCAACAGCTGGAATAGAGATGGCACAGTTTTTGATGTCTTGACCAGCAACATTACCTGCTGCAATTTTAGCTTCATAGCTAGCTTTGTGGGCAAGCATTGGGCCTTCAACAACATCACCAATCGCATAGATATGACTAACACTTGTTTGTTGGTGATCATCTACAACGATTTGACCACGGTCAGTCATTTTAACATCCGTTGTGTTTAAGCCAAGTTCATCTGTATTGGGTCTACGACCAACAGATACTAAGCAGTAATCCGCTTCAATTTCTTGTTCTGCGCCATCTACTTCATAGATTACTTTAACAGAACCGTCATCTTGAATAGCTTCTTTAGCTTTAGCATTGGTCACGATTTCAACGCCTTTTTCTTTGAAATCATCCACAACGAAGCTGTACATTTCTTTATCAAAGCCATTTAAAATATGTGGCAAACCTTCGATGATTGTTACTTTACTACCTAAGTTAGCATAAGCACCAGCTAATTCACTACCGATAACACCGCCACCGATAACAACTAGATGTTTTGGTACTTCTGGCAAGCTAAGCGCACCAGTTGAGTTAACAACACGATTTTTGAAAGCAAATCCTGGAATTTCGATTGGACGGCTACCTGTTGCGATGATACATTTTTCAAATTCTAAGAGATGGCTCTCGTCTTCTGAAATCACGTTGATCACTTGGTTGTCATTGAAACGCGCTTCACCACGTAAAATCTCAACCTTATGTTTTTTCAGCAACATAGCAATACCGCCAGTTAAGGTATTGACAACTTTTTCATTTTTCCATTTTTGCGTTTCTTCCCAGTTCAATGTTGCGCCATTAGAATGCACACCCATGATACTGTTAGTTGAATGGATTTGTGAATAATAGTTATGACCAGCATTGATCAAGGCTTTAGAAGGGATACACCCAACGTTTAAACACACACCGCCGATAAAATCACGTTCAATGATCGTCACTTTTTGACCAAGTTCTGCTGCACGAATTGCGGCAACATATCCACCAGGTCCACTACCAATCACAACAGTTTCAACGCTTTTAGCTTGACTACCTACAACCATTAACTTATACCTCCATCAGCATATATGCTGGATCATTCAACATTTTCTTCAAGTCATTGATTGCACTTTGCGCAAGCATACCATCTACAAGACGGTGGTCAAATGACAAGGAAAGTTTCATCATATTACCAACAACGATTTCACCTTCTTCATTGACGATAGGTTCTTTAGCGATTGTACCCAGGCCAAGAATAGCGGCTTCGTTAACGTTGATAACAGGTGTGAACCAGTTACCACGTGCACTACCGATGTTTGAAATTGTGATTGTTGAGCCACTTGCAACGTCTGGCGTTAATTTACCATCACGTGCACGCTCTGCCAATTCAGCAATTTCTTTAGCAATAGCCAGGATTGATTTTTGATCTGCATTTTTAACAACAGGTACAAACAAGCCATTAGGCGTATCAACCGCGATACCAATGTGTATGCCTTCAGGGTAAACAATTTCTGTTTTAGCCATATCAACATGCGCATTTAAGTCAGGGAAATGTTTTGCCATCGCAGCCAATGCTTTAGCAACATAAGCCATATAAGTCAATTTAACATCTTGTTTTAGGGCGATATCTTTAAATGCTGCTCTGTGCGCCATCAATTTAGAGACTTCAACCTGTTCAAATAATGTCACATGTGGCACATTTTGTTTTTGGCTAGTCATATTTTTAGCGATTGCTTTACGAATTGGCGTCATCGGTACACGACCCGCTTTTTCAGAAACAACAGCTTTAGGTGCTGCCGCAGGTGTAGCGACTGCAGCTGGTGCTTCAGATACTTCAGCAGATACTGGAGCTTCTGGTGCTACAGTAGCACCAGACAAGACGTTTCTAACATCCTCAAGCGTGATATTACCATGACGGCCATTTGCTGGAACAGTTGTTAAATCAATACCATTTTGACGTGCAAAACGACGCACACTAGGCATGGCACGAAGTTGTCCACCGATAACTGGAGCGCCAACTTTACCAGATGCTGGTGCTGCTGGTGCCGCCTCTGCTACAACTGGTGCTGCAACAGGTGTTGGTGCCGCCGTAGGCGCTGCTGCTGCAGGTGCAACTGGTGCTGGTGCTGCTGCGCCAGAACCGTCACCATCAAATTCAACTAAAGGTGCGCCAACTTCAACTACTGTACCAGCTTCAACATATAACTTAGTTACGACACCAGTATATGGTGATAAGATCTCTTGCAATAATTTATCATTTTGAATTTCTGCAATTGGATCGTCTTCTTTAATCGCATCGCCAACCTTAACTAACCAAGAAGCGATTTCGCCTTCTGCCATTCCCTCGCCGACATCGGGCATTTTAAAGATTTCTGTCATGATTTCACTCCTTATTCAAATTCAACTACGTTTTTAACAGCAGTAACAACATCATCAACTTGTGGTAACCAGTCGTTTTCTGCTGCGCCAAATGGATAGATACTATCTGGTGCAGAAACACGGCCAATTGGTGCTTTCAAGCTAAGAATAAAGCGCTCAGAAATTTCAGCCATTACTGTACTTGCGATACCAGCTTGACGTTGTGCTTCTTGTGCAACAACAACACGACCCGTTTTTTCAACAGATTGACCAATTGTTTCAACATCAATCGGGCTAACCGTACGTAAATCGATAACTTCTGCATTGATGCCAGCTTTTTCAAGCACATCTGCAGCTTTTAGACAGACGGGTACCAAGCCACCGTAAGTAATGATTGTCACATCATCACCTGCTTTAGCAACAGCCGCTTTATCTAGTGGTGTTGTGTAGTAGCCTTCAGGTACTTCACCTTTAATCGAGCGGTAAAGTTTCAAGTTTTCTAAAAAGATAACTGGGTCATTTGATTCGATTGCAGACAATAGCAAGCCTTTTGCATCTGCTGGATTACTTGGCATAACGACACGAAGTCCTGGTGTAGATGCCATCAAGCCTTCTAAGTTATCAGCATGCATTTCAGGCGTATGTGTACCGCCACCATAAGGTGCACGAACAACAATTGGGAATTCACGCGTACCGTGGAAACGGAAACGGTTACGAGCCATTTGACCAGAGATAGAGTCCATTACTTCAAAGATAAAACCAAAGAATTGGATTTCCATGATTGGGCGGTAACCTTGCGTTGTCAAACCAATTGCAACACCACCGATAGCACTCTCTGCTAAGGGTGCATCGAAGACGCGTTCATCACCGTATTTTTGGTTCAAGCCATCAGTTGCACGGAATACACCGCCATTTTTACCAACATCTTCTCCAAAAATAAGGACGTTGTCATCTTTTTCAAGTGCTAAATCCATTGCCTCTGTAATTGCTGCGATATATGTTTTTACTGCCATTTACTTGCCTGCCTCTCTGAATTTTTCGATTTGTTCTTTTTGTACAAAACCAGGTTGTTCAAAAGTTGTTTCGATAAATTCTGAAATCTTTTGTTTTTGAACACTATCAGCTTGTTTGACTGCCGCATCAATTTCTGCGTTTATTTCGTCTTTATAGTCTGCTTCGATTGTTTCATTCCAAAGTTTTTTGTCTTCTAAGAAAATACGCATCCGGATCAATGGTTCAACTTTTTCCCATTCTTCGATAGATTCTTTTGTCCGGTAGCGAAGTGGATCATCCCCACTCATTGAATGTGGTTCTAAACGGTCTGTGATCGTTTCGATTAAGACAGGACCATTTCCTGCTACAGTCCATTCACGCGCCTTTTTAGCCGCAAGATAACAAGCGATTGCATCCATACCATCAACGACGATACTTGGAATACCAGCACCCCAACCTTTAGAAGCGAGGTGTGTTGCTGCTGTTTGGACTTTACGTGGTGTTGAAATCGCATAGCCATTATTTTGGATGATGAAGACTGCATTTGCTTTGAAAGCACCTGCGAAGTTCATGCCTTCGTAAGTATCTCCTTGTGATGATCCACCATCACCAGTATAGGTATAAGCACACGCATCTTTTTTGCGTTTTTTCATACCAAGACCAATACCAGCTGCCTCAACGAATTGGGCACCGATGATAATTTGTGGGAACCATGTGTTAACACCTTCCATCAAGTTACCTTCGTAATGACCACGACTCCACAAGAATGCTTTATAAATTGGGAAGCCTTTGTGAATCATTTGTGGAATATCACGGTAACCTGGCATCAAGTAATCGTCATCATTGAAGGCGAAACTTGTTGCAGTTTGGCTTGCTTCTTGTCCACGTGTTGGGGCAACAAAGCCTAGACGACCTTGTTTTGCTAGCTTAACACTTCTTTCGTTTAAAACAAGTTGTTTGATCATACGTTTCATCAACTCAACCAGTTTCTCATCAGACAAGTCTGCTGCGTCAAAACCAGCTTGGTCGATGATTTTACCATCTTTGTCTAATACAGCTAATTCTGGAAAACTATCAGCTTGTACAGCTAATTGTTGTTCAAAATTTAAAATTTCTAATGCTTGACTCATATTCACCGTCTCCTTTTAATTGTATCGCATCATTTTCACTCATGAATGAGTGATAGGACTTCCTCATTTGATATGGTACCAAAGTAGTGTTTATCTTGATTTTCGCTCAAGATAGCACGAATCGTCGTTTCTTCAAATGGGACACCTATTAATTGCGGCATTAATCTTTCAATATCTTCCACGCCGAGGAAATCCCCGCCAAAGTAGATCTGTTTGATCAAGCCTTTTTCAATCTCTGCTTTGATATCTAAGATACCACCAGCAAATTTTTCATGGGCATGATAGTTGAACTCTGGACTCTCACCATAATTCCATTCCCATGTTGAAAATTTTTCTTTTTCAAGCGTTTTAATTTCAGCTAGTTGGCTTTGCGTTAATTGAATGGGTTGGTCTTGACCATTTTCACTCAATTCATCCGTCAAAGCCTGTTGAAATTGCGCAATTGTTAAGTGTGGGGCATACTGCTTGATACTACCAACACGGCTTCTGACACTTTTTACTGCCTTTGAGATGAATTTTTCATCACTGACATTTAGCACACGCACCATCGTTTCAACATCAACATCAAACATCAGTGTGCCGTGATGCATCAGATAACCATCCTGATAGCGCTGGGCATTCCCACTAATTTTTTTTCCGTCTAATACCAGATCATTTCGACCTGTGATTTCAACTGGAATACCTAATTTATGAAGGGCGGCAACGATTGGTTGTACAAATTTTTTCCAATCGACATCCTGAGGATGCGCCACTGGAATGATGAAAGTAAAGTTCAGGTTGCCTTGGTCATGATAAACCGCGCCACCACCGGTGACACGGCGAACAACTTGAATGTCTTTTTCTTTGACAACTGCTTCATTCACTTCCTCATAGGTATTTTGATGCTTACCTACAATCACTGCATTTCTGTTTTGCCATAAAGCAAAAACTGGTGCTTCCGGTTTTAAATGCGTTAATAACCACTCATCCATCGCAATATTAAACGGTGCATCCAAATTTTTGTTGACGACATATCGCATTTACTTATCCTCCAAGATTCGTATAATTGAAATCGCTTTCCATATACTATTATCAACTGTTTTTCATTTTTTTTCAACTATTTTGGCTGGAAATTACCCTAAATTTTTGTGTATAATAAAAGATATCAATAATAAAGGTGGAATTAGTTTGAAATTTCTTACAAGTGATGCGGTAACTTTAACTGCTACAAGCAGTGGTGACGGCATTCCTGTCGTTTTTTTGGCTGGCTACTCAGGGACAACTTATAGCTGGGCAGCTCAAAATGTATTTTTTAGTACAGCTGGTTTTCACTGTATTCATTTGGACAAAAGAGGACATGGTGAAAATACAGACATTATATCTGGTTTGCGAATCAGTCGACTAGCAAAAGATATACAGGAACTGGTTTATCAGCTTGGTCTTGATCAATTCCATCTCGTCAGTCATTCTTTAGGTGCTGGTATTGCCTTTGAATATTTAAGTTTGTTTGGTGAGGATCAGGTCAAGTCACTTACAATCATAGATAGTCCGCCTAAAGCAATCAATACCAGTGACTGGTCTTTAGGTATGTATGACTTAACCTGGCAAACTGTATCAGAGACAGTTGACAACTTTTCTCATGTTACGCTAACCAAAAAGAAAATCGAGACTGATTTATTAAGAAGCATGCACCAAGGGCATTATCGCTTTAATTTCTTAAAGACTGCGCCTTTGGTTGAAGACTTTTTGACCAAGGATTATCGTGATGTGCTCAAGCAGGTATCACTGCCGATTCTCTATATTGGTGGCGAGCAATCACCGCTATTTCCCAATGCAGTCGCAAGCTATTATAGCCAGACTGCCAAACAGGCAACCAGTTACCTAATCAAGGATGCTGGTCACTTGCCTTATGCTGAAAGTCCGACAGAAGTAAATCAGCTGATTTCTCAGTTTATCTTAGACAATCAATAAACAAAAAAAGCTAAACAGGCAATTACAAGCACAAAAAAGCAGCGTTGCGAACGCTGTTTTTTTTCTGGCTTTATCATCTGCTTATTTCAAGTCATTTAAAGCTGTATTGAAACTTGAATTTAATGCGCGTACTTCATCTTCAAGTAGTCGAGTTGCCCGTTTAGTTTCTGATAAAAATGTTTCATGTAGCTGATACAAGCTAGCGTCTAGCACCTGTAATTCGTGGCTACTTTGCGGCATAAGTGAGTACACATTTTCCATTAAGCGAGAACGTTCGCGTTTAAACGCATTTTCTTTTTCAACGATCGCCTCTTTTTGACGCTGGTATTTTCGTTTATCATCATAGTAGTTTTCTTCGAGTCGTGCACGTTGTCTTGGTTTATCTGTCATGATTTTAACACCCTTTTACTGGAGACCTAAATACGAACTGCTTCATATTTTTCAAAAACGCCTGACCAGCCTCTGAAGCTTTTCCCGTCAAAGCACCTGTCAAGTCTCCAGG
>NZ_JXJW01000017.1 GCF_002441695.1 Pseudolactococcus piscium | reverse complement strand
GCTATCAGTTTCCTAAGGGGATGGATGAGCGTTGGTTTAGTGAAATACAGAAAAATGCTACAGCAGTAGAAGATAGTACGTTATCGAATGCATATTTAGCGTTATATAAGCAAGTGGAAGATCTACTAAGCCCATTAAAAAAAGGCAAAACAGATAATATAAAACGAATAGAGATGTTGTTAAAGGCTTATCCTGCAAATGTAGTAAAAAAATTACTAGGCAATGATGAATTCTGGATCTTAGCTAATAAACTTCCTAGTGGTATCCAGACAAAGTTAATCAATGGTCTATCAAAATATGAAACTTTTGGGCAGGCCATAGCGCAAGGTAAATGGCTACCAAAGATTGATACATTAGGGAAAGCATATGAAGCTTTTGGTAAATTTAGCTCTCCTGTAAAAACCTTTGTAAGTGAAAGTTTGAAAAATGCTAAATGGCTTAAGGGTGCAAAGGAGTTTGGCGTTGCCAAGGGATTAGGGAGTATTGCAAAAGTTGCCACATATGCACAATTAGGGATTACCTTTGTATCCAGTGGTATAGATGAGTATGGTAAGACGGGCAGTATTGGGAAAGGCATCATTGGTGGTGGAATTGAGACATTGAAAAGTATTGGACCACTTGAAGGCATGACACTTTTAGCACCATTGGGTCCAGTTGGTATTGCTATTGGTGGAACTATTGGTTTTGGTAACGTAATTTTGCAAGCAGTAAATCCGCACTTTTATGATGATATAAAAGATGACGCCTATAAATTGTATGATAACAGTAAAGTAGCTATTGGTAAGGGGATTAGTCAAGGATTAAATACTGCTAAACACGTATATAAGGACGTTCAAAATGTAGGGAAATCCCTTGGTAAAGCTATTTCTTCGATTAAGATACCAAAATTTAAGTGGGGGTAAGTAATATGAGAGTACCAAAGATAATGACAGCGTCTTTTGAAGAAAGTTTAGTCTTACTTGATGATAGTTTGATTGACTATATGATAAAAAAAGGAGATCCAAAGCAACTCTATAAGCGACCGATATTAAGTATTCTCTTGATTTTGCCAGTGATTGCTCTTTCATACGGTATGACTTTTCTCTATTACCATCATGACCCAGATTCTCCATTACCTAGTCCAACAATTAATTTTTTACCACATTGGTTTTTTTGGTTAACACTATCTTTATGGATAATCAGTATCGTTTATGTACAGAAACATAGATTTTTATATTTAAAACAGGTGATATATCATGTTAATAGTAACAATTTTATGATTTGGTTGATGGTAATACTTAATTTAATTTTGTTAACTTTTTTCTTCAGTTCGTTAACTATTTTAGGTGTTATTGTTTTCTTCGCTTTAGTTACTATAATAGGTTATTTAGTAGTTAGAAGTAAGTTACGTGCTTTAAGCCAACAACTATTTCAGACTGAGCAAATAAATAATAAACTAGACGATCTGGTGGATAAGTTAATCAAATTTGTGATGAAATATGGCTGGGTGGCAGTTATTTTAGTTGTGTTATGGAAATTTATTTTTCCTGATACAACAGGCGTTAGAACTGATTTTATTGGATTTATCAGTATCCTTGCCATGTGGTTTGTCATGGATATTGGTATCGTAGTAGCAGAGTGTTATTTGTTTTTACCCTATTTGCTTCATGGTTATTATAAGTATAAATATCCAGAAGATTATCGGTTGTGGGAAGAAAAAACACAGATAGAATGGTATGGAAAAAAATATTTTGATAAGCATATTAAAGGTACAACATTAGAAGAAAAAGGAGAGAAACAGAAATGAATTGGAATGAACAACTTTTACCATTAGGTAGTATTGTCCTGCTTAAAGAAGGCATGCAAAAATTAGTCGTCATAGGTCGCGGTGCAGTTTATGAAGATGCAGAAACTGGAAGTGACAGGTTCGCAGATTATATGGGTGCCATTTATCCGACAGGTATTAATCCCGAAAAAACGATTTTTTTTCAACATGAGAATATTGATAAAACTGTGTTTACCGGCTATTCAGATGAAGAAGAAGTCCGCTTTTTGGAGGTTTATGACGCCTGGCAACAAGGTCTAGTTGACGCTTCAGAAAATGAATCTTATACAGCAAAATCATTTGGTTTTGAGTTATATAAGTCAAATTAATAGTCAATAATCCTAAGTTTTCATATGATATCAATACATTATCCGACGGAACTTAAACGAAACAAGCACATGGCAATTTTAAAAAATGGTATAATAAGGTCATGACAATACAGGAAAAAAAACAGGCTAAAATCATTGAACTGGATGAGAATTTAGCCAATAAAATTGCCGCTGGTGAAGTGATTGAACGACCTGCTAGTGTTGTAAAAGAGTTGCTGGAAAATGCCATCGACGCAGCTGCGACACAAATTACGGTCAAAATCGAGGAATCCGGTCTTAAGTCAATCGAAATTATCGATAATGGCGAAGGGATTGCGCGCGATGAAGTTGCCCTAGCGCTCAAACGTCATGCGACCAGTAAGATAAAAGATGTCGATGATCTTTTTCGGATTCGGACACTAGGCTTTCGTGGTGAAGCACTCCCTTCTATTGCAAGCGTCAGTGAGTTAACGATCAATACAGCTGTAGCAGATAATGGTGATGAAAGTGGGACTTTGTTGATTGTCAAGGGTGGTGTTATCATCCAAAATGATGCTGCACCCAAGCGTGTTGGTACACGTATCAAAGTCGAAAACTTATTTTATAATACACCAGCACGGCTGAAGTACATTAAAAGTCTACAGGCTGAGCTGAGTCATATCACTGATATCATCAACCGCTTGAGTTTGGCGCATTCTGAAGTTGCCTTCACTTTGATCAATGATGGACGTGAGATGATGAAGACGGCTGGAACTGGTGATTTGCGTCAGGCGATTGCGGGTGTTTATGGCATCTCCACAGCTAAAAAAATGCTGGCTATTTCAAATTCAGACCTTGATTTTGAAGTCAGTGGTTATGTCAGTTTGCCTGAGCTAACGCGGGCGAATCGCAACTATATTACGATTTTACTGAATGGTCGTTATATCAAGAATTTCCTCATCAATCGTGCGATTGTAGATGGGTATGGGTCAAAATTGATGGTGGGGCGTTTTCCACTTGCGGTTATTGACATCAAAATTGATCCTTTTTTAGCAGATGTAAATGTGCATCCGACAAAGCAAGAGGTCAGAATTTCCAAAGAGCGAGAACTGATGATGCTGATCACGAAAGCAATCAGTCAGGTCTTGCAGCCGCAGACCTTAATTCCAAATGCGCTTGAGAACTTAAATAAGTCAACGTCCACTGCGTCTCCCGTCGCTAAAGCGCAACAAACTAGTCTGCCTTTGACGGGAAAACAGCTATATTATGATTCAGAACGTCAGGACTTTTATGTACAAGAGAAGGCCACAATCGACCTCGTGCCAACGTCACTTTCAGAGCTCTCCGCTGTCAAAGATAGAACGACTGTGTCAAGTTCAGCAGCTGAAACAACGTCTGGAGCAACCACGGAAGCAATACCTGAGGAATCATCCGTGGTTAATGCGGCAGTATCCTTTACATCTGCAGATGATGAGGTTAGTAATAAAAGCTTTCCTGAACTAGAATTTTTAGCTCAAATGCACGGGACCTACTTGCTTTGCCAATCTCCAGAAGGGCTTTATATTGTGGATCAGCATGCGGCGCAAGAGCGTGTCAAATATGAGTATTACCGTGAAAAAATTGGACAGGTTAACTATGATCAGCAACAACTATTAGCGCCTATCTTGATCAGATTAACCCAGGATGAAATTGGCCTGGTATTGGATAAAAAAGAGCTGTTAGCAGAAGCGGGCGTTTTTTTAGCCGCTTATGGAGATGATCAACTCATTTTACGTGAACATCCAATCTGGATGAATGACGATGAAATCGAATCGGCTACTTATGAATTAATCGACCTGCTGTTAGCTGGACGTGATGTATCTGTCAAGAAATATCGAGAAGATTTGGCGATTATGATTGCTTGTAAAAGTTCGATTAAGGCTAATATGTTTATTGATCCCGCCAGTGCCCGCGATTTATTACAGCAACTCGCTCAGTGTAAAAATCCCTATAATTGTCCACATGGTAGGCCAGCTCTTGTCTCGTTTTCAAATACAGACCTTGAAAAGATGTTTAGGCGGATTCAGCAAACACACAAAGGGGGGTGGCATACTCAGTTTTAAGTCGGTCACACTACTGTTTATAGAAAGAAGTTATGTACGAATATTTAAATGGCACGTTAAGCAAAATTACACCAACCTATGTCGTCGTTGACGTATCAGGTCTTGGTTATCTACTCCATGTGGCGAACCCCTACGCGTTTTCAAATCTGTTCAATGCAGAGATTAAAATCTATGTGCATCAAGTCATTCGTGACGACGCGCATACCTTGTATGGCTTTACAGATGAAACCGAGAAACGCTTGTTTTTACAATTGATTTCAGTTTCTGGTATCGGCCCAAAATCAGCACTCGCGATTATCGCGGCAGATGATAATGTCGGCCTTGTGACTGCTATTGATAGTGGAGATATCAAGTATCTGACAAAATTCCCTGGTGTTGGTAAGAAAACTGCCAGCCAAATGGTGTTAGATTTAGAAGGTAAGTTTGACAATGTCGCAGCACCTACACAGGCTGCTAAGGCACCTACTAACGCATCACTCGATGATGCCTTGGCAGCACTGAGCGCTTTAGGGTATAAAGCATCGGAACTTAAGAAGGTTGAGACCTATCTAGACGGTACCACAGACACGACCGAAGGCTTTATTAAAAAAGCATTGAAATTGATGATGAAATAGTTGCGATCTGATAACTTGTAAAGTAGGTGAGATACCTAGGCAAGTTAGCAGCGCAACTTTTTTTATAGGCAACTTACTCGTGTGATAGTCTTAGAATTAGACGAGATCAGCATGAGTAAAGTCAAAGGAGTTGAAGCAAATCATAGTCAGATAATATGACAGAGATAACCCTATATAATAAAATAGTTTGATGATATAATAGAGATATGGAAAATGACAAAATGACATCAGGCGAGTTGCAAGACTTTGACCTTGAAATAGAAGGAAATCTAGCCGAGAGGACGCTCAGACCCCAATATCTAGCCCAATATATCGGTCAGGATAAAATCAAGGAACAACTAGATATTTTTATCAAGGCAGCCAAATTACGTGAGGAGTCACTGGATCATGTGCTGCTGTTTGGTCCTCCAGGACTAGGTAAGACAACCATGGCCTTTGTGATTGCAAATGAACTCGGTGTTAATATCAAACAGACATCTGGTCCAGCAATCGAAAAGGCTGGCGATTTAGTCGCGATTCTGAATGAATTAGAGGCTGGCGACGTCCTGTTTATAGATGAAATTCATCGATTACCGATGGCAGTTGAGGAGGTGCTATATAGCGCCATGGAAGACTTCTATATTGATATTATGATTGGTGGTGGAGATGCTAGTCGCAGTGTTCATCTGGAACTACCGCCATTTACCTTAATCGGGGCAACCACCCGAGCTGGTATGCTATCCAATCCACTACGCGCGCGTTTTGGTATCAATGCGCACATGGCTTACTATGATATTAACGACCTGACAGAAATTGTCACACGAACAGCCGATATTTTTGATGTTGAGATTACGGGAGATGGGGCACATGAAATTGCGCGCAGGAGTCGTGGGACACCGCGTATTGCCAACAGATTACTCAAGCGAGTCCGAGATTTTGCACAGATTAAAGGGACAGGTCTCGTCGATGATGAGGTAACACGAAAAGCGTTATTGATGCTAGATGTGGATGCTTCTGGTCTAGATTATGTCGACCAAAAGATTATCAAAACAATGATAGAGATGTACCGTGGTGGGCCTGTTGGCTTAGGGACACTCGCGGTTAATATCTCGGAAGAACGTGAAACTTTAGAGGATATGTATGAACCGTACTTAATTCAATCAGGTTTCTTGATTCGCACACGTCAAGGACGTTGTGCAACGGCCAAAGCCTATGCACATTTTGGATATGAGTACACCGGAGATTAACTAGAGGACGCTACTTAAGTAGATGTTATTTTATCTAACATTAGCCGTTGACTTTTCTTAAAAGGCACTATATAATGAGAAGAGAGATGATGTGACATCTAGGAGGAGTATTCTAGTGAAAGAACGTGAACTAAGGCGCTCGATGGCTGTCTTTCCCATTGGTGCTGTTATGAAATTAACCGATTTGACAGCACGCCAAATTCGTTATTATGAGGATCAAGATCTGATTTTTCCAGCAAGAAATGATGGGAATCGCCGGATGTATTCGCTTAACGATATGGATGTTTTGTTAGAAATTCGAGATTATCTGAATGATGGCTTAAACATCGCAGGGATCAAGAAAGTTTATGAAAAAAGTAAAGCTGAACTTGCAGAAGTTCAAAATAAATCGATAACTGATGCAGAGGTACGCAAGATACTAGAGCAAGAAATCTTGCAGCAGTCTAGATTTAATAAACCCAGATCGACCTTAAGGTAAGTTTTGGCAGATGAGAGAAACTAAAAGAGATGTTTGTCATGATAGACACTCTTTTTATATGCAGCTAATAAGCTGTAAATGGAATAAAGGAGATACCAGATGGTAACGACTACGACAGATATTTTAAGAGAAGTTAAAGAAAAGAATGTCACATTCTTACGCTTGATGTTCACGGATATTTTAGGGACATTAAAAAATGTTGAAGTGCCTGCAACACAAGAGCAGTTAGCAAAAATCTTAAATAATAAAATGATGTTTGATGGGTCCTCTATCGAAGGGTTTGTACGAATTAATGAGTCGGACATGTACCTCTATCCAGATCTAGACACTTGGATTATTTTTCCATGGGGAGATGAAAATGGGAAAGTAGCGGGCTTGATCTGTGATGTTTATAATCCCGATGGGACCCCTTTTGCTGGAGATCCACGAGGTAACTTGAAACGTGCGCTTAGGCATATGGAAGAGACAGGATTTAAATCTTTTAATCTTGGACCAGAACCCGAGTTCTTCTTATTCAAATTAGATACACAAGGGAATCCAACACTTGAAGTGAATGATCAAGGTGGTTACTTTGATTTGGCACCAACAGACTCAGCTGATAATACGCGCCGTGAGATTGTTAACGTCTTGACAGATTTAGGGTTTGAAGTAGAGGCTAGCCACCATGAGGTTGCGGTGGGGCAACATGAGATTGATTTTAAGTATACAAATGTTTTAGCAGCATGTGATAATATCCAGATTTTTAAACTCGTTGTTAAGACAGTTGCACGTGCGCATGGGCTACACGCGACCTTCATGGCAAAACCTAAGTTTGGGATAAATGGTAGCGGCATGCACTGTAACATGTCCTTGTTTAATCAAGCAGGTGATAATGTCTTTTATGATCCTAAAGGAGAACTAGAACTATCTGAGACGGCTTATCATTTCCTTGGTGGTGTTTTAGATCATGCCTATAACTTCACAGCGATTACAAATCCGACAGTGAATTCTTACAAGCGATTAGTCCCTGGTTATGAAGCACCTGTTTATATTGCTTGGGCAGGACGTAATCGTTCGCCACTTGTTCGTGTCCCAGCATCACGTGGTATGGGCACACGCTTGGAACTCCGTTCAGTTGATCCGACAGCTAATCCTTATTTAGCGATGGCTGTCTTACTTGAATGTGGATTAGATGGTATTGACCGCAAGCTTGAAGCACCTGCACCAGTCGAAAATAATATTTACATGATGACAGGTGATGAGCGCAAAGCAGTTGGTATTAGTGATCTACCATCAACCCTACATAATGCCGTCAAAGCATTGCGTGAGGATGAGGTTGTCAAGTCAGCCCTCGGTGAGCATATCTATACGAACTTTGTCGAAACGAAAAAAGTAGAATGGGCATCCTATGCACAGTTCGTTTCCCAGTGGGAAGTGGATAACTACCTCGATTTATATTAAAACTAAGCAATTCGATCAAATACAAGACAGCGCATTTAGATGCGCATCTTGTATTTTTTTATAGAAAAAATAGCATAAAAAAAGAAAATTCTAAAAATTACAACTATTGTTGCATTCGCATCGAAAAAAATGTATAATGATTAGTGTTAGAACTTATCACATATAGAATGTCAGGAGAATTTAATGATGGACAAAGTCAATATTCCAGAAATCTTTGCTGAGGATGTTTTCACGGATGCAGTCATGCAAGAGCGTTTACCTAAAAGTGTTTACAAACAATTTAAAAAATCAATTGATGAAGGACGAGACCTTGATCTTGCAACAGCCGATGTGATTGCAAATGAAATCCGTACTTGGGCGATTGCTAAAGGTGCAACACATTTCGCGCATCTCTTTCAACCACTTACTGGTGTTACAGCTGAAAAGCAAGACTCATTTATCACAGCACCAAAAGCTGATGGCAGTGTCGTAACTGCTTTTTCAGGTAAAGAGTTGATCAAAGGCGAACCTGATGGCTCTTCATTTCCTTCTGGTGGTTTACGTGTGACTTTTGAAGCACGTGGCTATACTGTATGGGATACAACCTCTTCAGTATTTGTTCGTCATGATGCCGCAGGAACAACACTCTTAATTCCAACTGCTTTCTATTCATATAATGGCGAAGCATTGGACCAAAAAGCACCGTTGTTACGTTCTATGCAAGTTATTTCTGATTCATCTATTAAATTACTCCGTCTTTTCGGTAATACAAGTGCTAAAAAAGTGGCGCCTTCTGTCGGTGCTGAACAAGAATATTTCTTAGTAGATGCTGCCAAATTTGAACAACGTAAAGACTTGATCTACACTGGTCGTACCTTATTTGGTGCACCAGCACCTAAAGGTCAAGAGCTAGATGATCACTACTTCGGTACGATTCGTCAACGTGTAGCCGGCTTCATGAAAAATATCAATGAAGAGCTTTGGAAAGTTGGCGTAACCTCTAAGACACAGCATAATGAAGTTGCGCCAGCGCAACATGAAATTGCACCGATCTATGCCAATGCAAACGTTGCTGTCGATCAAAACCAAGTTGTTATGCAAACTTTAAAACGGATTGCTTGCCAACATGATATGAAATGTTTACTCCATGAAAAACCATTTGCTGGGGTAAATGGCTCTGGTAAGCATAATAACTGGTCACTTGTGACAGATACTGGTGAAAACTTGCTTGAACCAGGTGACACACCACATGAAAATAAACAGTTCATACTTGTACTTGCAGCGATCATTAAGGCAGTGGATAAATATGCTGGCTTGCTACGTGAATCTGCAGCAGATCCAGGTAATGACCACCGTTTAGGTGCAAACGAAGCCCCACCAGCAATCATCTCAGTCTTTTTGGGATCACAGTTAGAAGATATTATTAACCAATATATTGAAACTGGTTCAGCTTCAACATCTATTGAGGGTGGCTTCTTAACAACTGGTTCTTCTGCTTTGAAAGATATCACTAAAGATGCAACTGACCGTAACAGAACATCTCCATTTGCCTTTACAGGTAATAAATTTGAATTCCGTATGGTTGGGTCACGTGATTCGATCGCCTCACCAAATATTGTCTTGAACACGATTGTGGCAGAAGCCTTTGATGATGCATCAGAACGTCTGGCAAAAGCGACTGATTTCGATGCAGAAGTAGATGCATTAATTTCTGAATATGCGAAAGCACATAGCCGAATCATCTTTAATGGCGATGGCTACTCTGACGAGTGGGTTGTCGAAGCTGAAAAACGTGGTCTGCCAAATCTTAAATCGATTGTTGATGCGACAGAAGTTTTGGAATCTGAAGACGTGATCAACTTGTTTGACAATTATGGCGTCTTGACACCAACTGAGTTAAAAGCGCGTGAAGAAGTTAAGTATGAAAATTATGCTAAAGTTATCAATATCGAAGCCTTAACCATGATCGATATGGCAACTAAACAAATTATTCCTGCTGTCATCAAATATACTAAGTCATTAGCTGATACTGTGATTGCAGTCAAGGCAGCTGGTAGCGATGCTAGTGTTCAGGCTGATATTTTAGGAGAAGTATCTGACTTACTTAAAGTAACTAAGTCAGCACTTACTGAGCTTAAGGCAGTGACAGATCAAGCAACTCAAAAAGAAGAAGGCAAAGTACAAGCTCGCTTCTATAACGAAGTTGTCTTCAAGGCAATGGATGCCCTTCGTGCACCTGTTGATAAGCTTGAAATGATCGTCGACAAAGAAGCATGGCCAATGCCATCATATGGCGATTTGATGTTTGAAGTTTAAGCAACAAGTTATGATTATAAAAGACCTACTATACTAAGTTTAGTTAATATAGTAGGTCTTTTTGTATGACTAGATAATATGCTTGCCATGCAAAAACCAGCCCACATTAGTGATCTGGTTTCTGGATTTGTCGTATTTTCTGTGTTGTATAGATGGAGTGATTAAAATTTAAGGCATAACTGACTGAGATTGTGATAAACAAATAGGGCAGGAGTGAAAAACCAAAGACTTCACATCCGATCAGGAGTGGTGCAAAAAATGTGTTAGTGGCTGCAGCAAAAACTGCAGCATAGCCCAATGCGGCTACAAATATCAAGGGCAGGCCCATTAGAGTACCTAATACCATACCAAGTGTGGCCCCGATGGCAAAGAGTGGGGTGACTTCACCACCTTGAAAGCCGATAGACAAGGTCAGTATCGTAAGCAATAGTTTGATGATAAAGTCCCAAGCAAAAATCGGCCCCCCACTAAAAGTAGTGGAGATTAAATTCGTCCCCAAACCAGAATAGCGCCCGTGATCAAAAACGACAAATAAGACGGATAGTATCACACTACCTACAGCGATTTTAAGATAAGGATTAGGCAGTAAAGTGCTTAATCTAGCTTTCGTCTTGCCTAATAGCCAAGAAAAGATAAATCCTGTTAGCCCAAAAGCAATCCCAATCACAACTAGTTTTATGATAATGAGCAAATTGAGTGTTGGCAGTTTGCTGACAGCAATCGAAAATTTTTCTAGGCCAAGAAAATGCGAAGTTTGGGCTGCAACAAGACTTGCAATCAGTGCGGGTAAAATAGCCTGATAGTAAATACTACCTGCAACGATGACTTCAGCTGCAAATAAAGTGGCTGCTAAAGGTGTTTGAAATAAGCCAGAGAAACCCGCCGCCATGCCTACCATGACCATGATATGCCGATTTTTAACCTTGGCTAAGTCACCTAAATAGTTAGCAACACTTGCCCCAATCTGAATCGCGACACCCTCACGACCAGCAGACCCACCAAACAGGTGGGTCAACCAGGTTGTCAGCATGGCAATCGGAATCAAGCGTCTAGGGATAGTCTCATCTGACTGGTTAGCAATACTGAAGACAAGTCCCATGCCTTTGTTAGCTCGCTTACCGAATCGTTGATAGATATAGACAGTGGCAAGACCGGCAAGGGCTAAAAATGGGATGAGATAGTAGAAGTGATCGCTACGAAAGCTAGATACGGCTAATAATATACGCCCAAATACTGCATCAAGAACACCTGTAATCAGACCAATAAGCACAGCCAGTAATGCCCAAATCGCAGTATCGCGATAATCAAGTCTCATGATGTGCATCCGTTCTAATCTTTTAAAGCAGTTTCCTGATAATACCGTGAATTCTTAAGGATATCTTTAAAGGTATTGACGATAGTTTCTGTAAAGATAGGGTCTTGAACATGATTGGCGACTTTTTCTAAAATAATGAGCTCTCGTGTGTTATCAAGGACACGACCACCGGTCATTTTCTTGAAAGTGGCAACTTGTGAGACGAGGTGCATCCGTTTTTCTAAAAGGTCAATCAGTTGATTATCTAATGCATCTATATCGACGCGAATTTCATCAAGGTTCATTTTTATCTCCAAAATTTGATATAATAATAGACGAGAGACTTTAATCTACCAGGTATGGGAACATGTACTGGTTTAGCGTGGTCTATAACAACTATTATATCAGAAAAGTCAGGTGAAAAAGATGTCGAGACAAGAAAAATATGAGCTAGCCCTGTTGCAACTTGATGCACTGCTTGATGAAACGGGAAATGCCCTATCCAATTTAGCAAATGCATGTGCCCTCTTATCACAAGTCCTGACTGATCAAGTATTTGTAGGCTTCTACTTATTTGATGGTGAAAAACTTGTTTTAGGGCCTTTTCAAGGCGGTATCTCGTGTGTCAATATTACCCTTGGTAAAGGTGTTTGTGGTCAAGCTGCCAGTGAAAATAAGACAATCATCGTGGATGATGTCAGCTTGCATCAAAACTATATCGCTTGTGATGCAGCAGCCCGTTCTGAGATTGTCGTTCCCATGGTTAAACATGGGAAGTTACTCGGTGTCCTTGATCTAGATGCCACTATCATCAAGGGGTATGACCAAATCGATCGTGAGTTTCTTGAGCAATTTTGCCAGCTATTAATTGATAAAACGACTTGGCATTTTAATCAATTTTCAATTGAAGCAAAGGATGAAAAATGAGCTATCAAGCCCTATATCGTAAGTACCGAAGCCAGCGCTTTGATGACATGGTCGGCCAAGAAGTCGTGTCGAAAACATTAAAGAATGCCATCGTCACAAATCAAATCTCGCATGCCTATCTCTTCTCTGGTCCTAGGGGAACAGGTAAAACATCAGCTGCAAAAATTTTTGCAAAAGCGATTAACTGTCCAAATCAAGTAGCCGGTGAGCCTTGCAATCACTGTGAAATCTGTCAAGGTGTTACCAATGGCTCCCTTGAGGATGTGATTGAGCTGGATGCTGCGTCGAATAATGGTGTAGATGAAATCCGTGAAATCCGAGACAAATCGACCTATGCACCATCTCGTGCTACCTATAAAGTTTATATTATAGATGAGGTGCACATGCTGACGACAGGGGCCTTTAATGCCCTACTCAAAACGCTTGAAGAACCAACTGAAAATGTCGTTTTTGTATTGGCAACAACTGAAATTCAGAAAATACCAGCTACCATTCTATCACGCGTCCAACGGTTCGCCTTTAGAGCAATCACATCAGTCGATATTAGTCAGCATTTAGCCGATATATTGACACAAGAAGCAGTCACATTTGAAACAGATGCCATAGACTTGATTGCGACTGCAGCTGATGGCGGCATGCGTGATGCCCTATCAACACTTGACCAAGCCTTAAGCTTTAGCGAAAATGGTTTGACCCTGGATGTTGCTTTATTAGTGACAGGTGCCATTTCAAAGCAGGCTTTAGCGGCCTACATTATGGCGATCTCAGAAGAGAAAGTCGAGGAGGCCCTTGCTCAGTTAGATCAAATTTTTGGTGACGGAAAAAATATGATCCGCTTTACCGAGGATTTGATGGGGCATTTTCGGGATATGCTTTTAGCAGATCAAGCGACACTCCCTGTAGCCAAAGCACAAGTTTTTAACTGGATTGATATCGCGACACAAACCTTGCAAACCTTGAAGCAAACAACACAAGAAAAAATTGCTGCTGACGTCATGACCATGAGGTTGTCTGAGTCTCTAAAAACAGCTGATTATACGACTGCTATTACTGACTTGCAAGCACAAGTTGCTGATTTAAGTCGTAAGCTTGCTTCGGGCGAGTTCACGACGATGCCTAGGACTGAACAAGCTGTGACTGAAAAGAAAGTCACAGCAAAGTCTAGTGCTAGCTACTTCAGTAAAGACTTCGTCTTTAAGGCACTATCCCAAGCAACAAACGAAGCTAGAACAGCGATTCAAGGTGCATGGGAAGAGGTCATTAACTCCTTTGATAGTGGATTTGGCAAGTCAATGTTGCAAAGTACCTCAGCAGTTGCCGCCTCAAGAGAATTTGTTGTTGTGACCTTTGAAAGTGAGTTTATTGCCCAAAAAGCAGTTCAAAATGAAGAACTAAAAGTGCAATTTGGCAATTATATGTCAAATATCGTCGGCTTTGCCCCTGAAATCATCGCCTTAACGAGTGATGATTGGCTAGCAATCCGAACTGAGTATGCGGCCTTGCAAAAGACGAAAAAAACTGATTCGGATGCACCTTCGGCTACAGATCAGGAACAAGATGTGACAAAAAAAGAATCAGATAACCCAATCATTGACCAAGCACAAGCTTTATTTGGAGATGTTGTTGAAATTATAGCGGATTAGCAACTGGTGATGGACAAGTGTGGTTTTAACTCGTGAGTGGCTAAGTGATTTGATAAGCATAGGATAGGGTATATAAAAGGACCAATGATGAAAGATTCGACAGAAATTTTAAGGACATATAAAGCTGGTCAGAAAGTCAACTATGATAAGGTATTACAAGAAGTGATGGCAGACTGGCAGTTACAGCAGGTTCGGCCAAGCATCTTACTGCATAGTTGTTGTGCCCCTTGTAGTACGTATAGTCTAGAGTACTTATCCAGCTATGCGGATGTGACGATTCTATTTGCCAACTCTAATATCCATCCAGCAAGTGAGTATAGCCGAAGAGAGCAAGTCCAAAAAGACTTTGTCGAGACCTTTAATCAAAGAACGGGCGCAAAGGTCGGCTTTATGTCGAGTCCCTATGAACCAGCTGTTTTTAACCAGATGGTCATGGCTAAGGGACTTGAATCTGAACTTGAGGGTGGCAAACGCTGTACAGCTTGTTTTCAAATGCGTCTGGACATCGTTGCTGAAAAAGCGCAAGCACTCGGTTTTGACTACTTTGGCAGTGCCCTGACTGTTTCGCCTCATAAAAATAGCCAAGTGATTAATGAAGTTGGCTTGGATATGCAAAAAATTTATGCTGTGAATTATCTACCGAGTGACTTCAAGAAAAATAATGGCTACCGTCGTTCAGTAGACATGTGTGGGGAATATGATATTTATCGTCAGTGTTACTGCGGCTGTGTATTTGCCGCCAAGCAGCAAGGAGTTGATCTGAAAGCAGTGAATGCAGCAGCCAAAGCTTACCTGACAGAATAAGATAAGAATCTATGAATAGATTTAGTTAAAAGACATGAGCGATAAGCCGATTTAGTATAAAAAGATAAGATACTTCATTACTTGTATCTTATCTTTTTTTCGTTATTTAAACAAAACGGATGACAGTCTTTTCTTTTTCACATAAACGAAGTCTAATATTAAAAAATAAAAATAATCTCATTTAAGTATTGACAATTAGATGGCAGCCTTATATAATGATATTATACTACAACTTAATAGAATAAAGGAGATAGAAAATTTCATGGAATTAAGAATGTTATTAAAAAGAACGCTTATTTTAACAAGTATTGTGACTGGGGGTGTCCTCATGAATGCAACAGTTATTAATGCGGATGACACATATCCCGATGCGTTGCATGCCAAAACAAAATCTGATCTTACATTTATAAAATCAGATACCCCGACACCACCAACACCACCAGGACCAAAACCTGATCCAGATAAAATACCAACTCCAACTCTAAATCCAGAGGGTGCGGAATTAATGATTTCTTATGCACCTAATTTAAAATTTGGTACTCAGTTGAAGTCAGATGCAGCTTTTTTTGCTAAAGCGGATATAGATAGTAAAGGCATTGAATTTTTACCTTTTATCTCAGTATCAGATAATAGAGGGTCTGAACGAAAAGGCTGGAAATTAACAGTTAAGCAAGATACACCTTTTCAGTCAACACGAGATAACAAAAAAGAATTGGCTGGTGCTACGATTACATTCTCTAATCTATTTTATGATGCTGAAGCCGGTGCCCCTAAAGCTGCTTCTGGTGATATTACCTTATCATCCGGAGCACAAGACCTTGCGACTGCAGAGTTGACAACAGGTATTGGATCATGGAGTCTTGGTTTTGGTAGCGAATTAGAAGAGGGAATCGTAGATTACAAAGTAGATACAGAGGGTAAGGCGACACCTATCAAAGGTCAAATTACCAAAGGTGTAAAATTATTTATTCCAAATACTTCTGTTAAAGAATCAGATACTTATACCACGACGATCACTTACGAATTAATCGCGGATCCAGCAGCAGCTTAGTCAAGTGCTAGCTTAATCATTAAAATGAAAAGGAGGGAGCTAGACTTGTTATACATCATGTGAATGTACAAGCTAGCGCCCTTTTTCTAAGGAGAATACAGATTGAAGAACAAATTTTATATAGTATTGGCTAGTTTCATTGTCCTATTAACTGCAGTAAGCGTATCAGCAGATACCAGTAAAAGCTTTTCAGTAACACCACTTGATCCTGAAACAAAGCAAACACAAAGTAGCTATTATGATCTAAAAGTAGCACCAAATGAACATAAAGTGCTACCAATTCGCATCTTTAATGGGGCAGACCAAGCAGTCAAACTCAAGCTCAAACTTAATAATGGTGCTACAAATGATAATGGGATAACCGACTACTCTGGTAATAGTAATAAGAACACAACTTTAAAAGTCGGTTTTTCAGATATTGCGACAGTTGAGAGTGAAGACGTGACGATTCCAGCAAAAAGTGCAATCGATGTCCCTGTAACGGTTATCATGCCTGAAAAACAATACGATGGACAGATTCTAGGAGGCATACGTGTCACATCAGCAGAAACAAAAGCAAAACCAAAAACAAGTGGGGTAGAAAGTAACATTGCCTATACTGTGGGGGTCGTATTGCGCGAAACAGAAGCTGAGATAGTACCTGATATGTCACTTCTAGATGCTAAAATAGAACAACGTAATTCACAAAATGTCATCAGTGCAACACTTCAAAATGGGGCGCCTGTGATAATTAAGAAACTGGAAGCAAAAGCATCCGTAACCAAAGCAGGGTCAAAAAAAGTCTTATATGAAGCTGAAAACTCTAATATGAGAATGGCACCTAATTCTCAATTTAATTATGGCATTAATTTAGTAAACAATAGTTTTAAATCTGGTAAGTATATCATGACTGTAACTGGTAAAGCTGATGGTAAGGCATTTTCATTTACTAAAAAGTTTACAATAAAAGCAAAAGAAGCGAAAGAGTTCAATAAAAATTCAGTCTACGTGACCGATAAATCTACAAATAATACTTATTTATTCCTGATTATCGCTGCTTTAGTCTTAATTATCTTCGCCTTTATCATCTGGTATATCAAAAAAAATAAAAAACCGATGGTTGTTAAGTAAAGAGGTAAAAAGAACGATATGAAAATGATAAAAATAAGCTTGATCACCAGCTTGATTGGGATGATATGTTTAGGGACTATCTGTAAAGTTTATGGTGATACGATGCCACAAGTCAAAACAGACGTCGGTATTACATTTATAGACGGGTCACCTACACCTGTTGCACCTTCTAGTAATCGTTTATTGCCACTCGGAGAACAGATGATACTACCTGTTCTCTGTGCCGGATTGGCACTACTGGCTTTAGGCGGATTGATCGTCTATATCAGGAAAAAAGGGATATTAAAACATGAAAAAAAATAAATTAGTCACTTTGTTTTCTCTGACACTTTTGTCAATAATGATACCAGTAACGAGTATCGCACAGGCAGGTGGCGCTAAGCAAGATACCATCACTACCTCCGACGGATCAAGTAACGATACCAAAAACGCTAAAGAACAAGGGATCGCACCAACTACTAGTGATCAGCAAAAGTCGGATAATCAAGAAACCGATCCATCAACAACTGATGAGCATAATTCGGATAGTCAAGAAACTAATTCCTCGGCTACTGATGATCAGAACATGAATGAACAAGGGACGTCTCCGTTCTCGACTACCGATGAGCAGACGATGGATAAACAAGAAACTGAGCCTTCAACCTCAACGACCGAAGAACAAAAAAGTGAGGCGACAGCCTCACCCACTAAACCAGAGCACTCAGAAATAGGGAGAGCTAGAGGGGTGGGTGCTGATGATACACTTACTTGGGGAAATGCATCATGGACATTTGATAGTGACTCAGGTATCTTGACAATCAACTCAGGAGAGCTTGATAGCTACGAGACCTCACCATGGCGTCGAGAAACTGATGGAATCGATGGGAACCAGATTAAAAAGATTATCTTTACAGGTCCTACGACAGCACCGGAATATTCAGGCTCCCTATTTGCTAACCTAACAAACTTGACAGAAATTGTTAACTTGCCTAACCTAGATACTTCAAAAACGACAAATATGGACCGGATGTTCCTTGGTTGTCAGTCTCTTAATGCATTAGATCTATCTAACTTTAATACGTCAAATGTAACAAGTACTGAATGGATGTTCCAAGACTGTGCTTCACTTACAGAACTAAATCTTGAGACCTTTGACACCTCAAAGGTTACAAAAATATGGATGATGTTTAGTGGCTGTGCAAAACTGACAAGTTTAGATTTGTCTATGTTTAACACCAAGAATGTTGGCACGATGGGCAAACTATTTTATGGCTGCTCAAGTTTAACAAGCCTCAATCTATCAGGCTTTGATACCTCAAGTGCTAAAAATATGGGACATGTGTTTGAAGGATGTACTTCTCTTAAAAATCTTGACTTGTCGAGCTTTAATACCAAGAATGTCACCACGATGATGAAGATGTTTACAAATACGCAGTTTTCTAGCTTAACACTAGGCGACAAATTTAAGAATTTGGGTAGTGATTGTGGTCTAACTGCTCCCAGTGCACTAAACGCTGGAGATCAATTAACTGGAAAATGGATTAGAAAAGACGGGAATTCTAAAGCCTACGACTCGGTCGACTTTATGAAAAAGATTGGCGAGGAATTAAAAGCAGGTACCTACGTGGCTGAACTGAAGAATGATACTGCTATCTTAGAAACCGACATCTCGTTTAGTATTGACTCAGGCAAAACAATTGCGACTAATGCTGTGATTGGTGATCAACTACAAGGGGAGATCACAGTCAAGCATACTGCTGAATCGCCGACTGGTTCGACCGCAGTCGCCGTTAAATTAACAAATATCAAACTTTTGACAGATGCATGGGTATTATCCACTAGTGTAACAATCGCAACGTTTGATCAAAATGGTAACCAAACGGCTACTGAAGTACAGACTATTTCAAATAATGAAGTTAGCCTACCCACCTTGCCTTATGGATCATATTTAAAGATTAGCTTAACTGGGACCGTCTGGGAAAAAACAGATGCATCCCCTAGTTATAACTGTCACTATACGCTCTATCATAAAAATAAGTCAGGTGTTCAAAAAGTTGATAAATCAGATAATTTTGTCAGTAATAGTGGTTTACTAAGTTTTAAATCAGTACCTAATATTTCCTTTAAGGAAAGCTTCTTACCGACCGAATTCAACCAGATTATTGATCGTAAAGACGCTGATTATGCGATCACAGTAGCAGACTATCGTAGCGCTCAGCTACCATCTGATGGCACGACGGCAAAGCCAGATCGGCTCAATTGGGATATAATAGCAACAGCTAGTCCATTTAAGGATGCTGCTGGTAAAACGATTAAGTTATCTACTTTGGCAATCAGCTTTACGAATAAATCAGGCCAAACAAAAGAACTCGGTTCCGATGCAGTGCTAATTGCGTCTCACGATGTGACAGGTGAGACTGCTAGAAACAATCATCTTACTAAGTTATCTTGGGCTAAAGACAACGGGTTTAAAGCAATCGTCCACAATAGAGCTGACTTAGATACTACAAACTATACTGCCGATGTATCATTTGATCTACGGACTGCACCTTAACCACAATTATTTATAATTAATGCTTTAGATTGATTATCATTAAAAATTTAGTGGTAATGCTTGATGTGAACCCTAAAATATAAATTTTTGAAATCAAGTATTGTGATGTGACCCCCAAAATATAAACTTTTGAAATCAAGCATTTTGATGTGACCCCCAAAATATAAACTTTTGAAATCAAGCATTTACTGCTTGATTTTTTTGTTAGTTTGATAATGCCATCCGATATTGGGTTGGCGACATCCAGTTTAATTTCTTCTTAATTCGTTTTGTGTTGCAGTATTGAATTCAATTATAATGTGAGTAAACTAAAATAATTTCCCTGACTTGTCTTGCCATTCCTAGTCTCCTCAGTCCTTTTTAAATAGTTGTTTTGATGAACACTGTTATAACAAACTAAAAAAAGTACCGAATCCCTTGCTTATGGTCTTTGGATATTTCCCACACGATTTGACAAAGAGCAAAAAAAACCGGACTAGGGGGTCCCCTCAGTCCGGTTTTTTAAAATTTGTAGCCCTTATAACTTATTACTGCTTAGCTAGTTAATTGATGTGTGATGGCTTAAGGTGCTGTTCTTAAATCAAAGTCTACATCTGCAGTATATTTTGTAGTATCTAAGTCAGTCCTGTTATGGACGACTACTTTAAAGCCGAGCTCTTTAGCCCAAGATAACTTAGTGAGATTATGCTGCTTAGCAGTCTCACCTGTCACATCGTGAGATGAAATGAGTATCGCATCAGCACCGAGTTCTGTCGTCTGCCCGATTGCCTTTGTAAAACTGATAGCCATAGTGGATAGCTTAATCGTTTTACCAGCAGCATCCTTAAATGGACTAGCTGTGGCAGTGATCTCCCAGTTAAGGCGATCAGGTTTTGCTGTTACCCCATCAGGTAAACGCGTCCCTCGATAGTCTGTTACCGAAATCGCATAGTCAGGGTCTTTTCGATCAATAATCTGGTTAGATTTTGTCGGTAAGATGTTGTCTTTAAAGGAAATATTAGGGACTGATTTGAAACCGAAAGCACCACTATTAATGATAAAGTTATCCGATGTTTCAACTTTTTGCATTCCTGATTGACTTTGATGACTCAGCGTATAGCGATAATTACCACCAGAGATGGCGTACGCTTTTTCCCAGGCAGTCCCTGTTAAGGTAATCTCGACATACGAACCGAAAGGTAATGATGGTAAACTGAGTTCATTATCTTTAATGGTTTGCGCTTTACTTGCTGTTTGCTTACCAGTTTGATCAAAGGTTGTGACTGTGACAGTAGGCGATAATGCCCATGCATCTGTCAACAGGCTGATCGTTGATAACTTAACGGTGTTAGCAGTCGCGTCTGTCGGTGATTTATCAGAATGCTTGACTGTGAGTGTCGCTTGCAGTTGGTCACCAATCACAGCAGTAGTCGCAACTGTTTTGCCTGAATCAGTACTAAAGGAGACGTTAGTTTCTAAGATAGCACCACTAGAAATCAGCTCACCAACATAAGTTCCTGCTGTTAAATCCCCTTTACCATAGTTAGCCATGAAGTTTGCTGGACTATAGGCTTTAGACTTACCATCTTTTCTAATCCAGTTTCCGGTTAGTTGCTCCCCTTCATTTATTGCGGTAGGTATAGGCAAGTCAGCATCATCGCCCATCGATGTAAACTTAACGCCTAGTGTTAAACTAGAAAGAGGCGTGTTTTTAAATAGTTTTTGCATGGTTGTGACGTTACCTGTATCAAAGCTCGATAAATCGAGACTTGTAAGGGAAGTACAATCTTGGAACATCTGTCCCATATGTGTGACTTGTGACGTGTCAAAGTTTGATAGGTTAACACTTGTTAAGCTTGAACAGTCATAAAATAGTTTACCCATGGTGACAACATGTTTTGTATCAAAATTTGACAGATCTAAACTTGTCAGGCTAGCACACCCACTAAACATCATCCACATCTTGGTCAACTTCGAGGTATCAAATGATTTGAGGTTTAGTTCTGTCAGTGATGCACAGTCTTGGAACATCCACTCAGTCTTGGTTACATTTGACGTATTAAAGTTAGATAAATCTAAGGTTTTGAGCGAGTTACATCCGATGAACATGTGAGACATGTCTGTCACTTTTGAGGTATCCAAGTTAGTCAGGTTCACAATCTCTGTCAGGTTGGAAAGACCCGAAAATAGAGAGTCTGAATTTTCAGGTGCTTGGGTGTTCCCAGTGAATATGATCTTTCTGATGCGGCTCGCATCTATTTCTTGACCATCAGTACGTTTCCAGGGAGAAGTAGTTGGTCCTGCTTCCAGTGTTCCAGAGTTTACTGTTAAGCTACCAGTCTTAGCATCAAATGTCCATAGCGCATCTCCCCACTTAGTCGGGATAACTTCAGCGATATAAGTTCCTGCTGTTAAGTCGCCTTTCCCATAGTTAGCCATGAAATCGTTAGGACTATAGGCTTTAGAGTTGCCATCTTCTCGAATCCACTTACCGGTTGATTTCTCCCAGCTGTTTAGGGCTATAGGGTTAGGTAGAAAAGGATCTGAATTGGGAGAGTTGATAAAAGGAGAGAATAAAAAATTATCCCCTAAAGTGATGCTAGACAGCGAGCTACACCCCTTAAACATATTAGTTAACGGAGGATATGAGGTCTGTAAGCGCGTCGTATCAAAGCTTGATAGATTTAGACTTTTAAGGGAACTACAACCAGAAAACATATTACTAAAGTTAGTTAAAGCTGAGACATCTAGATTCTCTAAACCGATGATTTCTGTCAGCTGACTTAGACCAGGGAATACGCCAGCATCTGGCATGTTTAACCACGTTATTTTGTTTTTACCTGTGAATACAATTTTTTTAACTTCGTTTGTAACACCTAAAGTAGACCAAGGTTGCTTACCATAAAGATCACCAGAGTTAACCGTTAGGGTACGAGAATTCGAATCATAGGAGCAACGTGCATCTCCCCATTTAATAGGTTTAGTCTCGAACATATAGGTCCCGGATTTTATTGGGTTCCACCGACTGCTAGCAATGAAGTCCTTTACGGTGGAGAAAGGGGCAGATTTACCATTTTTTTCGACCACAAGACCAGTAGAGTAGAGTCCTTCTTCCAGTAGTTTGTTTCTAGGAGGAGGTGATAAGGAAAAATTAGTGACATTTGGCGAAGTCATTGTTGATGGAAATTGGAAGTCATTACCAAATGTTACGCTATAAGGTGATGCACCGGCAAACATATCTATCATGGTTGTCTGCTTATATGAATCATAAACTCTCGTATTAAAACCTGAGATATCTAAGGTCTCAAGTGATTTACAATTAGCAAACATCTTGTTCATATTTGTCACTTTTGATGTTCTAAAACTTGACAGATCTAGGTTTAGAAGTGACTGACAGCCTGAAAACATATCTTCCATATTGGTTAGTTTAGTGGTATCAAATTTTGATAGATCCAAACTTTTTAATGACGAACATTTATAAAATATGTTATCCATATTTGTGACATTAGGGGTATTGAAACTTAATAGATCTAAGTTTATAAGTGACCCACATTGATAGAACATGTAGGTCATGTTTGTCACCTTAGCTGTATCAAAATTTGAAACATTTAGACTTTTTAGTTTTCTACACTGGGCAAACATATTATCCATTCGTGTCACATTAGCTGTACTAAAACTTGATAAATCTAGAGCTTCTAGTGCGTTACAGTCCCTAAACATACTATCCATTCGTGTCACATTAGCTGTATTGAAACTTGATAGATTTAGATTTTTAAGCGACTTACATTGGGAGAACATGATTTGGAGCGTTGTTACGTTAGAAGTATCAAAATTTGATAGATCTAAACTTGTGAGTGCTGTACAGTTTCTAAACATACCGTTCATATTATTCGCCGTTGAGGTGCTAAATTTTGACATATCCAAGTTTGTTAGTGACGTACAGTTCCTAAACATGCCAGCCATATTATTCACCTCGGAGGTATCGAAATTAGTTAATCCGACGATTTCCTTTAGAGAAGTTAGGTTAGCAAATAAGTCTAAACAACTTTTAGGTGCTTTAGTTTTACCAGTAAAGATAATCTTTTTGATTTGATCAACATTAATTTTGAAGTTATCAGAACGGTTCCAAGGTGCGTTTTCACGATTGTCTAGGGTTCCTGAGTTGATCGTTAAGATACCTGTATTTGGGTCAAAGGCCCAGGGTGCATCTCCCCAGGTAAGTCCGTCATTTTTTAAGTTTCCAGAATTTCCTGCTCTCGGTTTTTTGTCGGATGGCGTGCTCGTTTCATTTTTGGGTTCTTCAGTAGCTTCTGGCTCAGTTTCTTGTTTCTCTGAGTTCTCCTGATCAGCAATCACTGAATCAGCTTCATCTTGACCAGTCTTATCTTCGTCAGTAGGCACTGGCTCAGTTTCTTGATTGGGTGTGTTTTCAGTTTTGTCGTTTACTGCAGTGGTGATAGCAGTAGTATCTTGGCTGATGACAACTGCCTGTGCAATACTTGTGAGTGGTGTTCCCAACGACAAAAGTGTCAGAGAAAACAAAGTGAATAATTTATTTTTTTTCATACTTTAATGTCTCTTTTTTCTGATGTATAGAATCAGTGCTACTAAAACCAGTAGGATCAGTCCGGCACAGATAAGACTCGGTATCGTCTCTTCTCCAAGGGGCAATAGATGATTACTAGCAGGTGAATTAGGTGTAGCTGTCCCGTCAATAAATGCAATGCTGGCATCTGTTTTGACTTGGTCTTTAGTGTCCCCATAGACTTTAGAGATAGGTCCTAAAAGTATCATCCCTATCAATATGGGGGGCAAAGTTAATTTTATCGTTTTCATATCGTCCTTTTGACCTCTTTACTTAATGATCATTTTTAAATGTTTTGTGATAGACCAGATTTAAAAGCACGCTCAACTAAATTAATACCGTAATTTAATCGAGCACTAGGTATCACCTTGTTTTTTTATCTCGGTCAGTATGACATCCAGAGTGTATATACTGTTATGTTTAAATCAGAATAGCTAGCTTATACTTATTTTGCTTCATGATCAAGTCGTGTTGTTAAAAAGCTTTTACTGGTATCTGCAAATTTCGTAGTCAACAAAGCAATATAAAAAGAGACTTAGCCTCTATATACAACAACTGTATACCAAGTCTAACTCCCTACTTTTGATTTTAATGTTTAACCTAGTTTGATTAAGCAGTTGGATCTGCGATTAATTCATAGGTGATCGTCGTGGTATACGTATCAGACTCTTTAACAGAAGTATTTGGTATAGAGAGTTTTACACCCTTAGTAACTAGTCCCTTTACAGGTGTCATCTTGCCATCTTTATCTGCTGTGTAGCTTACGATTCCCTCTTCTAATTTACCTAACCCAAGGCTCCATCTGCCAATACCAGTTGTCGTATCAGCAGTCGCAAGATCTTTTGCATCAGAGGTTAGGACAACATCACCAGCAGCTGCTTTAGGGGCACCTGCTTCATCGTTGTAAAATAGATTAGAGAATGTGATAGTAGCACCATCCAACTGTTTTTTGTTATCTTTTGTAGAGTTGAAAGGCGTATCTTGCTTAGCAGTTAGTTTCCAACCTTTTCGTTCAGACCCTCTATTATCTTCTATTCCGATAAATGGTAAGAATTCAGTGCCATTACTTCCTTTGTCTGCTTTAGCAAAAAAGTTCGTATCTGATTTTAGCTGAGTACCAAAGTTTAGGTTAGAGGCATAAGATAGCATTAATTCGCCACCTTGTGGATTTGGTTGTGGGTTTGGATCAGGTTTTGGATCTTGACCTGGTTCTGGTTTTGGTTTTGGTCCTGGAGGTGTCGGAGGTGTTGGTGTATCTGATTTAATAAAAGTAAGATCAGATGTTGTTTTGGCTTTCTTGGCACCATCATATGTGGTATCAGCATTGGCAATAGCTGTATTTGCGAATATCGCCCCAGTCGTTACAATACTTGTCAAAACAAGCGTGCTTTTTAAAAAGGTTTTAAGTTCCATGAAATTTTCTGTCTCCTTTAATATATTAAGTTGTGTTACAATATCATTATAACAAGGGGCTATATAAATGTCAATGAAAAAATGGAAATATTTATATTTTTTCATTTTTGGGCTTCGCTTATTTTATAGCGAAATATCTTTTGGTTGATTTAAAGGAAAAAAAGATAAGATACAGGTGGTTAAGTATCTTATCTTTTTTAAAATTAATTTAGCATGCGTATGTTAATCTTTTAAGAAACGCGTCAAGAATGCTTTAGTTCTAGCTTCTTTTGGATGAACAAAAATTTGATCGGGTGTACCAGATTCGGCAACAACGCCTTGGTCCATAAAGATAACACGATCGGATACTTCACGAGCAAAGTCCATCTCATGTGTTACGATAACCATCGTGAGCCCACTATCAGCAAGTTCTTTCATCGTTTTAAGCACTTCGCCGACCATCTCGGGGTCGAGCGCACTTGTCGGTTCATCAAACAATAAAAGATCAGGGTTCATCGATAAAGCACGCGCGATGGCAACACGTTGTTTTTGACCACCAGATAATTGACTAGGTTTTGCATTGATAAAACTATCCATGCCAACAGCCTTTAGGTTATCTAAGGCTGTCGTAGTCGCTAAATCCCGACTACGTTTTAAGACAGTCGTTTGGGCGACGATAACATTTTCTAATACATTTAAGTTATTAAACAGATTGAATGACTGGAATACCATCCCTAGATGGGTGCGGTACTTGTTCAGGTCATAGCCTTTTGTGAGGACGTTTTCGCCTTTATAGAGAATTTCGCCAGATGTTGGCGTCTCTAGTAAGTTGATAGAACGTAGCAGTGTTGATTTACCGCTACCAGAGCTGCCGATGATCGAAATGACTTCACCAGATGTAACGGTCATATGGATATCTTTAAGGACTTCATTTTGGCCAAAAGATTTTTTTAGATTTTTAATCTCTAGAATTACTTCGCTCATTTTTCACCCCCTATTTCTACAACTTTTTTCTCTAAAGGCAATTGCATTTGGTTAGCACCTGTAGTGTAATTTTCAGAATCTAATTTTTTCTCTACTAATCTCAGGATACGTGTCACAGTAAATGTTAAGACGAAGTAAATCGCTGCAATGATTGTAAAGGTTTGGAAATATTGATAGTTTTGTTGGGCAACAGTATTCCCTTGGAAGAAAAGCTCCGTAATCGAGATAACATTTAAGACTGATGTATCCTTGATGTTGATCACGAATTCGTTACCAGTTGCAGGGAGGATATTTCGGATAACCTGAGGTAAGACGATCTTGCGCATGGTTTGACCATGGCTCATACCAAGTGCACTGGCCGCTTCAAACTGTCCTTTATCAACAGCGAAGATACCACCACGAACAATCTCACTCATGTAGGCACCTGTATTGATCGAGACGATAAGCAGGGCAGCAAGTGTTTTGTCTAAAGAAATATCTAGAAACTGTGCAGACCCATAGTAGATGACCATGGCCTGAACGATCATCGGTGTGCCACGGAATATCTCAACATAGATGTTAATCAACCAGCCTACCACAGTTTGTAGCAGTGACATAGCAAGATTAGCAGATTTCTTTGATGTTCGGAAGACACCGATCATGAGGCCGATAAATGTCCCGATGAATGTCCCGATAATCGAGATGAAGAGAGTCATCCCAGCAGCTTGTACAAAGTCACCACCATTATTTTTGAGGATTTCTTTTACTTGCCCCCAAAAGCCGACCTTTTGAGTTGTTTGCGTTTGGAGTGCGACCATCTGATCCATCGTTTTTGTTTGTTCAGCTTGGCTCATACCAGCTAAAACTGTATTGATGTCCTCAAGGTTTTTATCGCCTTTTTTGAGGCCAACAGCAGTTTGTGTATCATCTGGATTTGTCTTGAAGCCCTTGCCATCAGCAAACGTAATCATCTTGAACTTAGGATTCTTAGATACTGCTGTGATCCCTTCAGGACGTTCCCCGACATAGCCATCTATCGTGCCAGACTCGAGTGCGACACGCATAGCTGAGAAATCTCCCATGGCTGGTTCTTTTGTCGCACCAGTCATTTGTGGAATTAGGTCATAGTGGAAGACACCTTGTTGACCCGTAATTTTAGCCCCTTTAAAGTCATTAATCGACTTGGCATTGGCATATTTACCATCTTTTTTGACCATGACGACCAGTTGACTGGTGTAATAGTTTTGTGAGAAATCAATGGCTTGTTTACGTTCAGCAGTTGGGCTCATACCAGCGATGATCGCATCGATTTTGCCAGAGGTTAGGGCTGGTAGCAAGCCATCCCATTTTGTCTTGATGATGACTAATTTTTTATCCAGTTTAGCTGCAATTTTTTTGGAGATTTGGACATCATAGCCATTGGCATACTGATTGGTGCCGTCGATTTTAACCGCACCATCAGCATTTGTTTTTTGCGTCCAGTTAAATGGCGGGTAACCTGCTTCCATACCGACACGGAACTCGTTATCGTCACTAGCTGCCTTTACAGGAGTAGTTGGCGCTAGGCTTAGGACGAGCAGTGTCGCAAAGATAAGCGAAAATATTTTTTTCATAAGTCTCTTTCTAAGTGTATATATTATCTTCCCTATTGTACTAAAAATAGACTGAATTTTCAATATCTATCTGCGTGTCATTTGGCTAGGCGAGTACATCTGAAGGAATTGATAAATTATGCGCATAACTTGCACCTGTTTTGATATAATGTATACAGAAGCTAGAAAAATTAAAATAGGAAAGCAGATATCATGGAATTTATTAAAGCGATTATTTTAGGGATTATAGAAGGTATAACGGAATGGCTACCGATCAGTTCGACAGCTCACTTGATTCTGGCCGATGAGTTTATCAAACTCAAGCAACCAACTGAGTTTATGAACATGTTTAATGTCGTGATTCAACTGGGTGCGATTTTAGCAGTTGTTGTCATTTACTTTAAAAAATTGAACCCATTTGACAAAAACAAGACAGCACGTGAGACACAACTAACCTGGCAACTATGGTTGAAAGTGATCATTGCTTGTATCCCGGCTGCAGTCATTGGCCTGCCACTGGATAAATGGTTGGATGCGCATTTTCATAAGTTTGTACCGATTGCCTTCATGCTGATTATCTATGGCGTTGCCTTCATCTATATCGAGAAGTGGGCGAAAACACGACCAGATAAGCTAGTTAAACTCGATAGTATGCCTTATCAGTTCGCCTTTTATATCGGCCTGATTCAAGTTTTATCGCTTATGCCTGGTACATCACGATCTGGTGTGACGATCTTAGGTGCGATTATACTAGGTGCATCTCGTTTCGTTGCTGCGGAATTCACTTTCTTTCTTGGTATTCCCGTCATGTTTGGTGCGAGTTTGATGAAAATTGTTAAGTTTATGTTTTCGGGATCAGGCTTTAGTTTTTATCAGTTTAGCATCTTGTTCATCGCTAGTCTGACTGCCTTTCTAGTCTCCATCGTTGTGATTAAATTCTTGATGGATTATATCAAAAAACACGATTTTACTTTCTTTGGTAAATATAGGATCGTACTAGGTGTCATCATACTTGTTTATGCAGGTATTTCAGCAGTATTTGGTTAAGACAAAAAAACTGGCTCGTCCAGTTTTTTTATCTGCGCTTATAAGCACTATCCTAGTGAACGGTAATCTCAGTGTGTTTAACTTGTATTGCTTACTGATTCACCTCTGTAAGAGTAGGGACGCACAAGACATAAAGGATGAACTAATCTAATGTTCCTACTATAAGTAAGCAATTATTCAGAGCATTAAGATAACTTTACATCATACAAAAAAACTGATTAGCTATCTGGCTAATCAGTTTTTTAAGAATAAATCATAAGCAGACGAGCTGCTTAACTTATCGAAATAGATCTAAAGCTTTATTTAATGGCGGCAGGCGCATTATTGCCTTTGCGACGTGAAATCATATAAAGTACAAGACATACGATCGGTAGCACAGCTGCAATCAAGTAAACTTCTTGGAAAGAGAATAAACTTCTTAATTCACCTAGGACGAATGGGCCAACACCCAAACCGAGGTCTAACCCGATGAAGTAAGTTGAAAGGGCAACACCAATACGGTGATTAGAGACAACTTGTTTCAAGGCAACGGCTTGACCATTTGACATGAAGGTACCGTAACCAAGACCGATTAACCCACCTGAAAGTAATAACATCCAGCTGCTATCAGTGATACTTAATAGGATTAACCCAGCTGTTAAGAACAAGTAACTAGGATACATGACAAATTTTTCGCCAAATGAGTCGAATATTTTACCAGAAAGTGGTCGTGTTACCGTTATCACTAGGGCATAAACGACGAAGAATAGGGAACTAATCTCAACCAAATGAATCACCTTAACATAAGAAGACAGGAAGGCAAGAACACTTGAATATGAGAGACCCATTAAGAAAGCGACGAAAGCGATGAAGATAACTTTTTTCTCGATGAAGCTATCGAACGTCCATTTGTTAATTGCTGCTCTATTTTCTTTTGTAAGTACGATATTTTTCACTGGGAAAGCAAAACAAGCGATCGTTGTGAGTAAGACAAGCACGATAGAGAAAATGACGATAAATCTAAAGTTAGTCAGGTTTAAAAGTAATAAACCAATTAATGGTCCGATAGCTGCAGCAAGACTTGTACTTAGACCATAATAGTTAATCCCTTCACCATAACGTGATTTAGGAATATAGGCGGTTACAATGGCATTAGTGGCCGTTGATAAGGCCCCATATGCAAATCCATTTAATAGACGAACCAGATAAAGCATTGGGATGATGGGCATATAGAGGTAGGCGATTGTCGTAGCTAAGTAGAATAAGGCACCGTATCTTAGTACGGCTTTTCTACCCATCACTTCTAATTTTTTACCAATGAACAGACGGGCCAATAGAGTACCAATAATATAAATGCCGGAAGCTAAGCCTGCCTGTCCTAGTGTTGCGTGTAATTCACTTTGTGCAATAACCGCAATGATGACGATTAATAAGTAATAAACGAGATAGACAACAAAGTTGATGAGTGTGATTGAAATAAACCCTTTATTAAATAGTTTTTCCTGTTCCAATGTCTTGTAAACTCCTTTTATTTTATGAGACGATCCGTGTTAGCTGTGCTTGCTTATTTGCTGATACTTAGCACTTGATCATTCATTTGATGTAACACAGCGATTTTAGCTTCGATATTGTGATAGTTTGATGGATAACGATCCACTAATTCACCGATAAATAAATCTCTTACTTCCATGAAGTAGGCAATGAACTGGTTAAGTTGTTCATTGTCATCTAATTGGGCTTTGAGCTCGAGTATTAATAGATTTTGATAGGCATCATTTAAGAAAATCAATGATTCATCTTTATCAAAACGTACGCGGTAAGCTGCATCTAATCTATCAACGATTGCATTTGTCCAAGTTTTCATTTTTACTACACTTTCTATTGTTTCCCTAATTATTGTATATTCAGTTATCTAACATTGATTCCTCGCATCAGGATGTCAATGTTGACCCTTTATTAAACAATTTATGTGTACGCATTTGTACATCCTCCAATTAAAATTATGCTGCATAACTGCTCTACGGTATATAGTGTAACCCTTGTAAAAGATTATAGTCAACTCCGCTAGATATGATAAATTTTACTTATAACAAATAGAGAATAATATGATAAAATAATAAAAAAGGAGCATTTTATCATGAATTTACGGGATTTTGAATATTTTAATGCTTTAGGCGAGTTATTATCATTCACCCAAGTAGCAACCCAGTTCAATGTCAGTCAGCCGACGATTAGCTATGCCATGAAACGTCTCGAACAACGTTATGGATGCGACCTGATCCAAAAAGACCCCTCACATCGGTTTGTCGTCTTAACGCGGGAGGGTGAGATACTAAAAGCCCATGTTACCAGTATACTGGACGAATTGTTGGTTGTTGATAGAGCGATCGAACATGCCAAGCAAAATAAAATACATATCGGCTTTCCACCCCTTATCCGCGCCAGGATTTTTTCTAAATTACTGAGGGAGGAGGGCACTGTTAATCTCATTTCAAATTTTAACTTGATTTCGGCAAGATCAAAGGATTTATTAGAAAATTTATTATCTGGTCAGCTAGATTTTAGTTTAATGGGGAGTGTCACGCCTCTGACACACCCTAGTCTAACTGTGGAGCTACTTTATAAGCGCGAATTCTTTATTTTTGTGTCAAAAGATAATCCGCTTTCTCAAAAATCGGAAGTGTCATTTGCTGATACCTTAGACTATCCTTTTATCCTGCTGGAAAGAGGCTTGGCACATACAGGTGCCTTTCAAAGTCTGAACGATAAATATAAAAATAAGGCCAAAGTGCTCCTCCATTTTTCTGATGTCCATACGATCGGTCAACTTGTCAAATCAAATATCGGTATTACCCTAATGACAGACTTCCTCCCCTTTCAAGACATGGATGGGTTGGTAAAAATTCCCTTAGTTGCTGAGGATAAAGTCCCATTTTATGTGCAATATGCCTATTTGAGAAATGCCGTATTGGATGAAAAGTTACAAGAACTGATTGCCATGCTAGATAGACTCTCTAAAGAAGATGAATTAGTCTGATACCAGTCATTTCGGCCAGTCATGAACAGCTATGTTATCCGTTGCTTTCACCTAGCCTAAGTGCTATAATGAAAAAAAATAAGGGCAGGATGATTGCATCAGTGTTTTTAACTGACAAGCAGCTTATCGCAGAAGTCCTTTAGTTTATTAGAGAGCAGGAGTTGTTTATATGTTTACCAGTCGTAAGAAGATGACCTTAATTGAGGATGGTCTGCTGGATCAAGTTTTTGATTATTGTCTAAACCCAAATTTAACTGAGCGCGAGCGTAAAATCGGCCTGATGGCCAAACAAGATTTGGAAAAGAAACGCTATGCTGTCGCTGTCGTTAACAAATTTATGTCTAGTCTACAATTAGAGGCCATCAATACAGGATTAACAAAAGATGCATCTGACTTCTATAAACACTTAAGTCAAGTGATAAATCAAATCATGCCAATCGGTACAAATAGAGGATCTGCCTTTTTGAACAGCTCTTATTTAGATTAAGCCGTAGTATCATAAAAGTAGCATCCAAGTGGCGCACATCAACCGATGTGATTTAGGTCCTATTAGAATGAGAGAAGTAAAGATATGATTTTGTTTGCGCTATGTATGCTGATGTTAGGCACATATTTACAAGAAAATATTTTCCCTAAACTACCAAGTGCTATTTCAAGATATAGTGGATTTGTCATATCAGCTATCATCGTCCTTCTCCTCTACATTCTGAAAATCCCACTCTTGAGCCGATACCCTATTTTTAGTTTAGTATTAATTGCATTTGGTGTGTTCGTTTTTTTAACAGATAAATAGGAAACAATGAGTAGCTTGCCATAATCGTAAAAAAGATATTGCTGGAATATAGGGTTATGCAGTAAATAAGTTGTCGTGCTCATTAATCGGTAAACATCAAAGAGATCTGTATCTCTTCGGTGTTTTTTATATGCCTGTAAACTCCCTCAGGATAACGTCTAAAGCGTGTGGGGTTTAGTTTTTTTTCGAAAAGCTTATTTTGACTGTTCAAGAGAAACAATGTTGCATGTTCAAGACCTTGTAAACGATGTTTACACAAAGTAGATATGCTGCGACTGTCTCTGATACCTCTGTCAAAACCTTTTGACAGAGGCTGTGATCAAAGGAAAAACAAAGATTTTGACAGTCTTTGATAACGTTTCTTGTTATACTTGATTTATATAAAGGAGACAGTTATGGAGATAGGCAAGCGAATAAAAGCATACCGCAGTTTACTAAATTTTTCCCAAGATGATTTAGCCAAAAAAATCTTTGTATCAAGACAAACCATTTCTAACTGGGAAACGGATAAGACATATCCAGATATCCAAAGCATGATTGCTTTATCGATTTTATTTGATATATCATTAGATGAGTTGATCAAAGCAGACCTGGAGGAAATCAAAATGAAGATAAGTAGAAATAAAGTCAACCAACAATCCGACTTACATACGAAAATTATGTTAACATCCACAGTGTTGTCAGCCTTATCTATTGGGTTAGTCGTCGCATTCCCAGAATCTAATACAATACTGCTCGTACCACTTGTTTTATTTTTACCTGGCTTTTGGAGTTCATTAAAACTAGAGACCTTTAAAAAAGAAAATGACTTAAAAACGTACAAGGAAATTCTAGCCTTTTCACAAAATGGTGATGTCAATGCGTTAAGAGAAAAGAGAACCGGTCAAAAAATGTGGCTAGTAGACTGCTTAATTGTTTTAGCCTATGGTGTTGCTACACTCATTATTTATATCATAGCCATGGCTATTGTTAATTTTTGTAAACAATTATAGAATTGGCAGATTTAGCCTTCACATCACCTGATACACCAAATAGACACAAAATTATGGAATTATGATAAGATTAATTTTAGATAGCTTTGCTCATTTTGCGCGTAACCGTGCATTAAGGACGCCTATCGAAAAATGTTATGCTGAAAGCAGCATGAGAGGGTGTCATATCGGACTTGCAGAATGGATTTGGGTTTTAGTAGCCATTAACTGTGGTGTGATTTTATCAATTCAAAACAATAAACAATAATTAACCTATAGTAGAAAAGAGATGATACGATAAGATGTTTAATGTGAATGTTCCTTTAGGACCGAAGGATGCCGTTTTAGGGACTTGTTTCTTGATTATTTTGGGTCTAACGATTTTCGGTAGATGGTCATGGTGGGAATTTGTTATCACGTCACTTGTTGTTGGCTTAGCCTATTTTGCTGGCACCATGAAACAAGTTAAACGCCTGGAATGAGCATGTTATGCTGATCTAATGCTTGCTTTTAAGCAAGCAATCCTAAGTTATATGAAAGATAAGGTGTATGAAGATGGTCACTAAAACAAGAATAATGCTGTATATTGAGGATATTGATATCGTCAGTCGCTTTTGGCTTGAGAACTTTAACGCAAAGATTAAGGAGGAAATCCCGCTACCAGAAGAGTTCAAGGGGATCATACTAGAGTTAACACCGACAGTTGAATTGGCGCTTTTTGAGAAAGCCTTCATCAAAAAATATTCGCCAGAAGTGCTAGGGTCCTTTCCTTCTCTTATGATTTTTATCGAGGACTTTGAGACGGTTCACGCAAAAATTAGCACTGCAAGTGAGATTGTGGCTTATAATGGCCTCATGACTTTTAGTTGCTCAGACCCAGAAGGTAATTATATTGCGGTTGCCAAAGCCAACTAAGTCGGACTTATCATGCCGTAGATGCTTGCATGTACGGCTTTTTTTGTTGTCAGAAAAACGAGGGTGATCTTTCTGCTTTTGCTTTGGCGTTCAGACGTCACAACATGCTGTCAAAGCAAAAAAAATCCGATACGTGCTATCAAAATTGGCTGGATTGCAGTAGAAAAGTTGTCTTTCCTTAATGCTAATCTAATCATGAATACAATCCCCCGCTTCTATGTTAAAATGATTTAATAACTACTATATGAAAAGGGGTGAATCAAATGGGACAATTTTTTAAGTTATCACTAACTACTGCTGGCTATTTCTTGGTATTTGACATGTTATGGCTACTCCTTATCTCACGAAAGTTTTACCAACACCATCTAGGTCATATCATGGGGCAAACCCAGTTATTGCCAGCAGTGCTTTTCTACGGACTGTATGTACTAGGCTTGGTTTTCTTTGTTATCAATCCTGCAGTATCAAAAGAAAGTCTACTATATGCTTGTCTTGCAGGGGCATTTCTAGGCTTACTCTGTTATGCAACTTATGACTTGACTAACTTGGCTACGTTAAAAGACTGGCCGGTAGTTGTGACAGTCGTCGATTTAGTTTGGGGGACAAGCGTTACAGCAGCAGTTTCAGTATTGACGATGCTAACAGCGACTTATTTTAAATGGAGATAGATATAATGGCAGAACATACCGATATTCAGGAATATCAGCGGTTTAAACTTGCCTTTCAAGCTGGCGCTGAGCAAGTGATTATCCATAAAAAAGAGCTAAATGATATTAATGTATTTCCTGTATCTGATGGGGACACAGGCAATAATTTAGCAGCTTTGATGCAGACAATCAAGGAAGCAATTGATGGGCATTTCCCTTCTACTTTATCCCTATTTGAGCGACTTGCGGATGCCTCATTAGTTGGTGCTAGAGGGAATTCAGGCAATATATTGGCCCAGTATTTTAATGGTCTATATGATAATTTGTGTCAAACATCTGAACAGACTTTTCTTGATCAGTTTGTGGCAAGTACCAAACTAGCGGTGGACGATGCCTATCATGCCGTTGGTCAGCCAGTGGAAGGCACGATTTTAACAGTGATTCGGTCTTGGGGTGATGCACTTGCAGCACAATCAGCAACACTGCAGATTGAAGAGCGCTTAACTAAGGCCCTAGTGATCGCTAAAAATGCCTTAGAAAATACAACGGGCCAGTTAAAAATTCTACAAAAGAATCAGGTTGTAGATTCAGGTGCAAAAGGATTTTATCTCTTTATAGAGGGCTTTACACTGGGCTTTACCAATCAAGCCATCCCTGTGGTCATAGCAGAAGAACATCCGGAGATTGATCGGGCTATCCATCGTAATCGATTGATTACAGAAGTACCAACACAACGCTACTGTATAGAAGTGTTATTGGAAAATGTAGCGGGGACTAGTGAAGGAATTCAAGCTTCTCTAAAAGGATTGGGAGAGTCTACGATTGTCTCAGTGAACCGAGGTAAAGCGCGTATTCATGTTCATGCTAATGATCCTTCAGAAATTGTTGACAAGTTACGGACATTTGGCCAACCAATTCAACAAAAGATTGATGATATGCTACTACAGTACCATGTTAGCCAAACACCAAAGGCAAAAATTGCTTTAGTTACGGATTCTATTGCTGATATTCCGGCGGATTATGTCCTATCAGAACAGATACATGTCTTACCCATGACGATTTTGATGGGCCAAGCAAGTTATCTTGATCGGTTGACGATTAAGAATCAACAGTTCTTTGAGTTGCAACAAAGTTTAGGGGAGCGCGGGTCATCTGCACAGCCCGGACTGAGTCAAATCGATAGCTTGTTCCGCTTTTTAGAAAGTCATTATGAGGCTGTCATCGTCGTTACGGTCTCTCAAAAAATGAGTGGGACTTTTGATAGTATCAAGCGAATTGCTGAGAAAATCTTGCCAGCCGAGCGGTTAGCGGTAATTGATTCTAAACAAAATTCTGCTGCTCAAGGCTTACTTATCATGCGTGTCAATCAATGGATTCAGGCTGGTCTTGGCTTAAAAGAGATAGCAGATAAAGCAAAACAGTGGACGCAACATGTTGCCATCCTAGTGAGTGTGGATGATATAGAACCGATGATTAACTCTGGTCGTGTCCCTGAAAAAGCAGGGAGATTAGCACAGAAGTTGCATCTGAAACCACTCGTCACCATAGCTGATGGTGCCGGTAAGTTAGTCAATTTTTCTTTTGGCTTAACTGGTAATGAAAAGAAGATGCTGAAGAAAATCATGACGTTACATCAGAAAAAGCAACTCTTAAGTTATGGGATTGTCTACGCTAGTCAGCCAGATCGAGCAGAAAAATGGCAGCATGATTTAAGACAAAAATTAGGCATGGCACCGACATTTGTTCTCCCCATCTCAACAGCTGTTGCCTTGAGTGCAGGTGACGGGTCAGTCGCTATTGCCTATGAATTTGATAAAGGAGATGAAGGAAAATGAGCATTGTCATTTTAGTTGTATGTATTTATTTTATAGCCCTGTTCTTATTGGCACAAGTTTTAGCAGATAATTCGATTGTTGATATTGCTTGGGGTCTGGGATTTATCGTTGTCGCGCTTACTGGATTTTTAGTGCATCAAAATGCTACGCCTGCAAGCGTGATAACGCTTATTTTAGTTGTTATTTGGGGACTACGTCTAGCCATTCATCTAGGAAAACGTAATATTGGCAAAGGCGAAGACTACCGATATGTCAATATGCGTAAACGCTGGGGAAGCAAGTATGCAAGACTAAAAGCATTTCTAAATGTCTTTGTTTTACAAGGTGTGCTATTGATGATTGTATCGCTACCTATTTTGCTGGTTAATACCGGGACGTCGACCGTTGTCGGCTGGTGGACGATTTTAGGCATCATCATATGGGTGATTGGCTTTGGGTATGAGGTGATTGGTGACTATCAATTAACCCAATTCAAGAAAAATCCAGACAATAAAGGCAAATTGCTGACAACTGGCCTTTGGTCGACAACACGTCATCCTAATTATTTTGGTGAAGCATTAGCTTGGTGGGGTGTCTTCCTGGTAACGCTAAACGAAAGTCGTAACATGTGGGGGATTATTGGCCCCATAGTTATTACCTTGTTATTGTTATTTGTATCAGGTGTACCGTTATTAGAAAAAAAATATAAAGAGCGTCCAGACTTCAAGGCATATGCCAAAAAGACAGCGAAATTTGTCCCTTTTATTGGGAAAAAGGGGGTCTAGCAAGTATGCTGATTAAAGTCAAAAATACCTTACCAACTGGTAAGGTGTTTTTTTATATAAAAGAGGTGCTTATGTGTCGGTATTCGGCTTATTCATCATTAAGTGAGTTGGTGTGAGTGAGCCTATGATAAGGCCAACCATAAAGCTTACAGTATGGGCATAGAGCCCAGAAAAAGTAGTGAAATGTTCTTGAACCGAGGTAATGATGTTACCAAGGAAGAAAACAAAGATTGCCCAAACTAAAAGATTGTTATAGATGGGCTGGTGGGACAAGTCGGAGATGAAAGCTGACCAGCCGCTTCTCAGATAATAAATAAGCATGAGACCAAAAAAAGCGTAGAAGCCTACTGAAGCACCGACGAAAGTAAACGGAGCTTTAGTATAGTGTACTAAAAGCATGATACCAGTTGTTATCGTGCTAATACAAAAAGTGGCTAGAAAAAGGTTAGGAGATAATTTTCGATCAAGAAAAGGGTAGATGATATTATTGATGACGAGTAGATTGCCAACCAAATGAAGCAAACTACCATGCAAAAAGGCAAAGGTTAATAATCGAAAATACTGGTTTTCATTAATAATTTTGTCTGAATTTAAGGATAATGTCGAATTGATTTGCCCATTTGATAGTAGATTTAATAGGTACAGGGTAATCATGGTAAGTAGTACACAGGTCATAAAGTGTCGAATCGTAGAACTAGTCATAAAGTACTTTCTAATTTTTTAGGATAATTATACCATTAAATAGTTTAAAATGGTAGCAATATTTTAGAGTAGTAGCGATTAGCAAGCAAGTTATTTGATGTGCAAAAGAGGACATGAATTGGCAAGATAAGTTAGCCAATGCTTATCACCAATTACTTAGAAAAATAAAACTTGTATCATCTCATCTATTATGGTATAATTAATACTTGTGAGAAACCCTCACTTACTCGAGGAATTCCTCGAGTCATTAGACCAAAAGGAGGATATACATCAATGGCTACTACTAAGTACGAAATTCTTTACATTATTCGTCCAAACATTGACGAAGATGCAAAAACAGCGCTTGTTGAGCGTTTTGACACAATCTTAACAGAAAATGGTGCAACTATTTCTGAATCAAAAGATTGGGAAAAACGTCGTCTTGCGTACGAAATCAATAATTTCCGCGAAGGTTTATACCGTATTGTCACTATTGAAGCTGATTCTGAATCAGCTGCGACAAGCGAATTTGACCGTCTATCGAAAATTAACGATGACATCTTACGTCACATGATCACTAAGGTTGAAGCTTAATTTTAAGCCCGCTTTAGGTATCAGGAAGGACTAAACATGATTAATAATGTTGTTTTAGTAGGTCGGTTGACCAAAGACGTTGAACTTCGTTACACACCAGCTAACCAAGCAGTGGCGACATTTACGCTTGCCGTAAATCGTACCTTTAAAAATGCAAATGGTGAGCGTGAAGCGGATTTCATTAATATCGTCATTTGGCGTCAAGCTGCGGAAAATCTAGCAAATTGGGCTAAAAAAGGTGCACTCTTGGGTGTTACTGGCCGTATCCAAACGAGAAATTATGAGAACCCACAAGGTCAACGTGTTTACGTAACCGAAGTCGTGGCTGATAATTTCCAAATGCTAGAAAGCCGTTCAGCTCGCGAAAATGGTCAAGGTGGCGGTGGATATACACCATCATCACAACCAAACACTGCAAACTTCGGTGGCAATCAATCATCACAACCACAAGCATCAGCTGCAACACCTGACTTTGGACGCGATAGCGATCCGTTTTCAGGTGGGACACCGATGAACTTGAGTGATGATGATCTACCATTTTAATCACAGGTAGGTAGGTTTATTTTAAATCTATCTAGAATAATATAAGGAGAAAACACATGGCAATCCAACGTCGTGGTGGCTTCAAACGCCGCAAAAAAGTTGACTTTATCGCTGCAAATAAAATCGAAAATGTTGACTACAAAGACACTGAGCTCTTGAAACGTTTCATCTCTGAACGTGGTAAAATTTTACCACGTCGTGTGACTGGTACGTCTGCTAAAAACCAACGTAAAGTTGTAACAGCAATCAAACGTGCACGTATCATGGCTTTGCTTCCATTCGTAGCAAACGAAACTGAATAGTAAATAAATAAGCAAATCTTTCGGGATTTGTTTTTTGATGGCTAAAAGTTGTCAGATTAAGCCAAAAAAAGACTGACAGGTGTTGTCAGTCTCATTAAGTATTATAGATAAGGTATTAGAGTTCCATGGGCGTCATAATTGTTTCGCGACCCATGTTATCTACCGCATGAAAAAGTCTAGGCCAGTTTGACTCGAACTTATAGTTAAAGTCGATGACGACAGCAGTCTCAGGGTCATCATCCTGTGAAAAACGAACGGAGAGGGCCCCGTGATTATTTAATAATTCAAAGTTAATCGTCGCTTCCAAAACGAAGACGCCTTTTAGATTATTATCTATTATATACCAGAAACAATCGATAACCTCACCTGGTATGGTTTGGATCGTGCCAAAACTAGCATATCGTGAGAGTGTATTTGTAAAAGCCATAGGTTTACCTCGCTTTTTTTTCAAAAATAATTATATAATTAAATTATATTTTAAAAGTCAGAAAAGGTCAAGAAATAGGAATTAAAAATGCGAATTGATGATGTATTAGTCAGCTATACGACGACGAAAAAGTCAGAAGTCAAAAAAATAATCAAACAAAACCGTGTGTTAGTAGATGGCATACCTATCAAATTGATCAACCACCAAGTTGACAGTAACCTCAATGAGGTCAAGTTAGATGATAAGCTAGTTCAATTTCCGGCCCATCGCTATTTTATGCTAAATAAGGCCATCAGGACCTTGTCTGCTAATCAGGATGCCAGTTTACCAGTGGTATTTGATGCGCTATCACCAGATATCAATCGTGAGGGGCTTTACATTATTGGACGATTAGATTTTTTATCTGAGGGTCTAATTTTGATAACAGATAATGGTAAGTTGGGCCGCAAGCTATTGGCGCCTGAGGCACATGTTGAGAAGGTCTATGACGTTGTGACAAAGGAGCCTTTATCAGAAACAGCTGTGGCTAAATTTGCCTCTGGTCTAGTCATCGATGGTACTATTAAACTTGCACCTGCAAAATTAATCGTGACGTCAGAACAGACAGCTTGTATCACGATCAGTGAAGGTAAAAATCGTCAGATTCGCAAGATGTTTTTAAGTATAGGGGTTTTAGTCACCAAACTGCTCAGAAGGCAAATCGGACCGATCAAGTTGGATGACAAGCTAGCATCTGGCGACTATCGTCCGCTAACTCATGATGAAATTAAGGCGCTATCGCGCTATTTTAACTAGAAGTCTATCTCTCGGAGTTCGCGGTTAATCACGTCGAAATCAAATCCTTTACGGGCGAGGGCGTTACTAACACGCTGTTTAAGATCATAGCCATCGTAGGTTCTGCTATATTTTCTCAGGACTTTTTCCAGTTCTTTTTGAAGGAGGTCAGCCTCATTTTCTTGGTCAGATTCTAACTCAAGATTATCAAGTGCGATCTTACTGATGTCATAGGATAAGCCCTTGCTCGTTAAGTGGGTCGAGATCTTCATTTTTAATGCCTTTAATGGCAGGCGACTATACTTAGTCATGACCAGTTTTTCAGCTAGATGGGTGGCAACCTCAACCTGGGTATCAAAATCAAACAGATCGTCTAGTTTGTCTAGCACCAATGCTTTATCGATGCCCTTTTCAGTCAGCTTCTGTCTGATTTGGTAAGGTCCTGAAGTCTTGCCTAGCACTTTTCCCCGGATGAAGGATGCGGCATAGGCGTCGTCATCTATAAAACGTGATTCGGTTAATTCATCGATGATTTTAGCAATCTGAAAGTTAGGGATATCATGATCAAGGAGGTAGGTAACAACCTCTTTTTTTGTGCGCTGCTTAAATGAAATATAGTAAAGTCCTAGATTTTTTCCCCTAGAAAAATCAGCAAATGCAACGATTTTATCGATTTCAGGTGGATCAAAGCTAGCCCCTTTGGATAGGAAAAAACGGACGATGGTATCTTCGGTGACATAGATGGTCTGGTCGTTGTCAAACACAACCTTATATAAGCGTTTCTTTTTTTCGAGTGAGATAATTTTAGGCATACTTTATTATACGTAAAAAACCAGGATTTTGCTCGTCCTTTTAACCTTGTGCGTTAGATAGGTTGGACAGCCCTTTATTTTAAGAGTAGTCGCAGTTCTAAGTGGGGATTGACGACATGGTAAGGTGATTCATAGGTTTCTAAAATCAAACATTTACAGCTGATGTTTGCGAGTTCAGTTAGTTCAAGCGCGACTTCATCTGGCCGGATATGTTTGATGATTGCGGTTTTATTATTAACGTGTAAGACTTCTAGACAGCCAGTATCAGGCGTATGTGCCTGTATTTTTAAGGCAAGATACTGTTTTGTTTGGTTGGGTTGAATATCATAATAACAGCCGACCTTATTAAAGTAGGTCGTTTTATGTCTATCGATAATGGCTAAGGCCTTGTGAAATTCGGCATAGTAGTGGTAGGAAAAGATATCTCCTTCAAAAGGAATCAGTAAGAAATCTTCATGCTTAGTTTCGATGAGCGCATCAATCTTAGTATGCAAATTTTGTGATAAAGCCAGTTCAGAACTCAGCTCAGATAGAAAGTTTTCATCTCGGAGTAGCTGTTGTTTCTTTTCGTCGATATGCAGTTTAGCTTGTTCAATGATGGCATTCAGATCAATTTTATCATCACCATCCCAGTAACTATTAAATGACTTTAATGAAATATCGTAGGTGACACATAGCTTGATTAACTGCAAATAAATGACATGTGCATTTGAATAGTAACGATACCCGTTATCAGGATCAACATAACTGGCTGGAAAAATACCGATTTTCTCGTAGTATCGGATTGCTTTGATGTGGGTATCTGATAGTTTACTGAGTTGACCGATGGTTAATAAATTATTTTTGTTCATATGCTTGACCTTCCCTTTAAGGTATAGTTTATCCTATTAATATACCATAAACCAGTCAGATCATAAAGGAGTATGTCATGGCACACACACACCATCATAAAAAAACAGCATTTTGGGCAACTACCCAATGTCACTACTTTTTAGGGCTCATTTTATTTAGTTTAACTTTCTTCCTACCTGTTTCTCAACAGGTGTCGCAAATCCTTGATATCATTGCCCTCTTATTATCAGGTTATCATGTGATGATTGAGGGGATCGTCGATACGATCGAAAATACCAAAGCTAACAGAAAATTTACCCCGAATACGCATATCCTGATGACGCTTGCAGCACTAGGTGCCATTATACTAGGCGAATCTAAAGAAGCAGCTTTATTGATTTTTATCTTTGCTGGTGCGCATTTTCTAGAAGAATATGTGGCAGGTAAAAGCAAGAGAGAAATTACCAAGCTATTAGAGTTGAATCCGACTGAGGCACGCAGACTCAAACCTGATGGGACTGTTGAAGTCGTCTCCGTCGACCAATTACAGGTTGGCGATCGTGTACAAGTCCAAAATGGTGCACAAGTACCGACGGATGGGACGATTACTGAGGGTGCAGTCAGCATAGATGAGTCAACGATTAATGGCGAAAGCATACCGCGAGAAAAAACGGTAGGCGATCCTGTTTTTGGCGCAACGATGAATGGCAACAGTACCTTCACGATGACAGTGACTAAAAACAGTGAGGATACTGTCTTTTCAAAAATTTTAAAAATGGTCGCCCAATCACAAAATAATTTGTCGCCGACAGCCGCTGGCATTCAAAAATATGAGCCAGTTTATGTGACAGCTGTCTTAGCAATCTTTATCCTATTACTTGTTAGCTTCCCCATTCTATTTGGCTGGTCATGGTCTGATACATTTTCAAGAAGCTTAGTCTTTTTAGTCTCAGCCTCACCATGTGCTATCGCGGTTTCAGCTATTCCAGCAACGCTTGCAGGCATTTCTAATCTAGCACGGCAAGGTATCTTGTTTAAAGGTGGCTCATTTTTAGCAAACTTTGTTAATTTGAAAGCCATCGCTTTTGATAAGACAGGCACGTTGACACAAGGGAAACCTAAAGTTGTTGCCTATGACCTTGATCCTGAATTTACCGCTATTTTACCAGTTGTTGTTGCTATGGAAAAACAGAGTAACCACCCACTTGCTACGGCTATCGTTGCTGAGTTTGACCAGATTGATCAGCCCATCGCGCTAGCAGTAACAAATCGTGTGGGAGAAGGCCTATCGACTAGGTATGATAACAAGCTGATTCAAATTGCTAAACCGAGTGTATTTGATCAGGTTGCTGCCAAGTGGACGATACAGAGAGAAAGTCATGAAAGTCAGGGTAAGACAGTTGTCTATATCGCTGTGGACCAGCAAGTTGTTGGTTTAATTGCCATACAAGATGTACCACAAGAGCAGGCCGTATCAGTGATTAACTACCTCAAAAAAGAGGATATCCAGTCCATCATGATTACAGGAGATGCGCAATTAACTGGTCAAGCGATTGGTCAAGCAATTGGGGTTGATACAATCCTGACAAACGTGCTACCTGACCAAAAAGCAGCAAATATCACAGCGAATAAAGCTAAATTTGGCATGATTGCCATGGTAGGAGATGGGGTTAATGATGCACCAGCATTGGCAACTGCCGATATCGGTATTGCCATGGGAGATGGGACGGATGTCGCGATTGAAACAGCTGATGTTGTCTTGATGAAGAATAAGTTAACCAATATCGTCAAAGCGCATCAGGTATCTAAACGGTTGAAACAGATCGTCTTCCAAAATATTGTCTTCTCCTTAGTTGTCGTTTTCTTTCTTGTGACTATGAGCTTGATTGGCAATCTATCGGTTGTGGCTGGTGTGATGGCACATGAGGGAAGTACAGTCATTGTGCTACTCAATTCACTCAGACTTTTAGTACCAACCAAGCCCGTTTAAAATAAGGGATAAGATAAAATCATTGCTTAAGGATAGTGAGTCAAAATGAGCAAAAAATGGTAAAATGAGTATATGACTCTCAAAATTAAGCAAAAAATTCCACTTAAAATAAAAAAAATCGGTATCAATGGCGAAGGTGTCGGGAACTTTAAAGGGATGACAGTTTTTGTCGCTGGCGCACTTAAAGGTGAAGAGGTTTACGCCGAAATTATCAAAAGTGAGCCAAATTATGCGACAGCAAAAGTCCTTAAATTAAATAAAAAGTCCCCACATCGTGTTGTCCCTGTATGTGATATTTATAAGCAATGTGGCGGCTGTCAAATTATGCATTTGGCTTATCCGCAACAGTTATTGTTCAAGCAAGATTTGTTAAGGCAGGCCTTGCAGAAGTTTAAGCCAGCAGGCTATGAAACCTATGAGGTTCGCAAGACCATAGGAATGAAAAATCCGCAACATTATCGGGCAAAAATGCAATTCCAGACACGCTTTCTAGGTGAGAAAGTCAGAGCTGGTCTTTTTGCTGAAAGCTCTCATCGACTTGTTGAAATTAAAAATTGTTTCGTACAGGATGAGACGACACAAGCAATCATTAATGAGATAACTGAACTCTTGACCTTTCATCGGATTCCGATTTATAATGAGCGCCAATTTGATGGTGTCCGGACAGTCATGGTGCGACGAGCGCATAAGACCGGTCAGGTTCAAATCATTTTCATTTCCTCTGCACCTGTTGAGCTGACACGCACGATTACGAGTTTAACTGAGAAATTTCCAGAGATTAGAACGATCGCCCTAAATATAAACGCCAAGAAAACATCAGAGATTTATGGTGGTGAAACGGAGATTTTATGGGGAGAGCGTGCGATTTTAGAAGGGGTACTTGACTATAGTTTTGAGCTGAGTCCGCGTGCCTTTTATCAGCTTAATCCAGAACAGACAAATGTCCTTTATCGTGAAGCGGTCAGAGCCATGGATGCAGGGCCGGATGATGATTTGATTGATGCCTATTCTGGTACAGGCACGATTGGTCGTGCTTTCTTAGGCAAGGTACGCAGTATTCGTGGCATGGATGTGATTGCAGAATCGATAGACGATGCAAGAATTAATGTGCCTGATGGGATCTATGAGGTGGGGACAGCTGAGACAGTTATCCCTAAATGGGTAGCTGATGGCTTTGAAGCAACAGCACTGATTGTCGATCCACCACGGACTGGATTAGACGATAAGTTATTGGATACGATCGTTGCGACTAGACCTGAAAAAATGGTCTATGTCTCTTGTAATGTGTCAACTTTGGCGCGTGACTTGGTTAAGCTGGCATCTGTCTATGACATTAAGTACATCCAGTCAGTGGATATGTTCCCGCATACAGCTAGAACAGAAGCAGTTGTTAAGTTGGTGCGCAAATGATAGAAAAAGCCAAGCAAGCAGAGTTATCGGAGATCATCGAGGTGATTGAAAGTGCGCGTGCGTTCTTAAAAGCACAAGGCCTTGACCAATGGCAAACGAGTGCCTATCCGTCATCCAGTGATGTCCTATCTGATATCGAAAAAGGCGTGGGGTATGTTTTAAAACATGATGGTATTCTTGTAGGCTATGCAGCAGTTATCACAGGTTTTGAACCAGCCTATGACCAGCTCAAGGGTTCCTGGTTAACTCATAACCGAGATTATGTGACGGTACATCGGCTAGCTATTTCAAGCCAGGTTCGAGGTCAGTCATTCGGACAAAAGCTGTTTACTGATGTTTTTGAAACATTTGATACCTATACCGATTTTCGCGTTGATACACATCCAGATAATCAGATTATGCAACATATTTTGACCAAACTAGGGTTTGAAGTCTGTGGTACCGTCATGTATGAAGGGGAACGTGTTGCCTATCAAAAGTTAATAACCAAGGTATCTGATAACAGATAAGACATAAGACATAAGACATGCAGTTAAGGGATTGATTAACCTTGCTGAATAAATAAAAATCGCCTTAAGGAGCGTAAGTGATGACAAATGAACAAAAATTTATAACAGAGTTTGAAGCGTGGGTGACTAGTCAAGTTGCCATTAATGAGTTAGCGATGACAGCAAGTCAAAAAGTTGTCGATGAGGATGGGGATGACCGTGCTAGAGAAGCGGTCATTCGCTATGAGAGCCGCTTAGACGCCTATGGTTTTCTGCTAGGGAAATTTGATAACTTCAAGGCTGGTAAATCATTCCACGATTTACCAGATGGCCTATTTGATCAAATCAAGTATTAACCGATCAAAAAGTCGTAAACCGCTTGACGAGACACTAGTACTTTGATATACTTATAAAGTACTGTTTCGCGGAGATGGCGGAATTGGCAGACGCGCAGGATTAAGGATCCTGTGACCTACTTTGGTCGTGAGGGTTCAAGTCCCTTTCTCCGCATATTAGTTGAGCGATGATGCTCAGCTTTTTTTTATGGATAACTAGTCATTTTTTAGTTAAGGGTTGCCATTTTCTGAGTCATACATGTTATCATGAGGGTAGCAACGTTTTTTAGCTAGTCAAAGGAGACCAAATATGTGTGTATTTTTTTATGGCTGTATATCATTGGACGGTTATTTGGCAGACAAAAATCATCAGTTAGATTGGCTGTATCAGACAGGATCAGTCGAAGTCACTGACTATGACGTTTTTTATAACCAAATGGACATTGTCATCATGGGCAAGAAAACGTTTAATGCCATTAAGGATTTAGATAATCTAGATGAAATTTACCCGACAACGACAAACTATGTGTTCACACATGAGCCAAATTTGCATATAGCAGGGTTTAACTTTGTCTCGGGATCAGTAGTCGACTTTATTAAGCAGCAAGATACTGCTAAAAATATCTGGATTGTTGGTGGGAATACACTTTTGGCCCCACTTTTAGAGAAGGATTTAGTAGACGTGCTGAAGATTCAAGTTGCCCCAGTCTTACTGGGAGATGGCATTCCACTTTTCACAAAGAGCGACAGCTTACAAAGATTTGAACTAGAGGACGTGACTAAATATGGGCCGTTTGCTGCATTGAGCTATCATAAGTCAGTCTGAATAAATTAAATAATAAAAAAGTTAAGTCTTCCGTGCGTAATCGCTATCAGGATAAGACTTAACTTTTTTAGTTAGTTGATTTTAAACATGATAATCAATAGAATAGCAGCTAATGTTTGGACTGTACCGACTGAGAGTCCGTAAATCAGAAATCTTGGGCCTTCTTTGATGAATTTCTTCAAATCAAGTCGTAAGCCAATCGCAGCAAGTGCGATTGTTTCAAACCACGTACTGATGAAGTGTGCGCTATCGCTGAAAGGTTTAGGTAAGCTGACAGAGCTGTTCAGGATACAAATGAGTAAGAAAGCCAAGACGTACCAAGGGATAGGAAATGACCGTTTTTTACTGACCGTGCTGTCTGTCCGCTTTTTATGACGTTTCTGAAAGATAAAGACGACCACGACTAAAAATAAAATCCGAGTTATTTTGAAGAGCATGGCATATCGGACTGTTTCCTGATTAAGCAAGCTAGCACCGGCTACGACCTGTCCGACAGATTGGAGTGTGCCACCTAATAGGGCGCTATGAGCTAATAAACTATGACCAAATAAGATGGTACTTATTATTGGTAACGTGAGCATCATGACTGTCCCTAATAAGTTTACCAGTGTGATGACTTGACCTTTTTCGTCATCATCAGCGCCGATAGTCGGTGCGACAGCCCCGATAGCAGATGAGCCACAAACAGCATTGCCGCTGGCCATCAAAATACCGACATTTTCTGAAAATCCGAGTTTTTTGCCGATAAACATGGCTGAAATAATGACGACTGTCATCATAACGATGATAAAACCTAACCCATTTAACCCTAGTCGACTGATGGTTTGAAAGGTGACAGTAAAGCCTAGTAAGACGACTGAACACTCCAGTAACTTACTTTCGGAAAACTTAGTCCCATCTGCTAAATAGGCTTGCTTGAAAAGTGTATTACCCAAAACAATCCCCAGTAAAATAGCAAGTGTCGCACCACCTAAGCTGGGTAAAGCAAGTGCACATAATTTTCCGATAATGGCAACAATGATGGATAAGCCAAGTCCTGGCAAAATTGCCTTGTTTTTTTGAATGAGTTGATTAATCATAAGTCTGCCTCTTTTCCTTTAACTCTATTATAATAAAAATTAGCCATTACTATAATCAATTGATATAATAGGTTTAATCAAAAAAACTGATGGGAGTGTCGCCATGTTTAAGTATCTGGAAACTTTTAAAGTCGTTTATGAAACCAAGCATTTTTCTAAAGCAGCTGAGTTGCTCTTTATTGCCCAACCAACGGTCTCTGCCCAGATCAAGCAGCTTGAAGCTGATTTAGGGGTTGCCTTATTTATCAGAAATGGTCGTCAGGAAATTGAGACGACGCCACAAGGGGACTTGCTTTATCAAAAGTCTGTCAATCTATTAGATGAGTGGCGGGAGCTGAAGTTGGATTTACAGCATGAAAAAAACCAGATGACACATTGTGTCATTGGCGCTTCCCATACTTATTCTATTTATGTGTTGCCAGATTTGATCATCCAACTTAAGCGTGTCTTCCCTAAACTATCTATTACGATAAAACTGATGAACTCCTTAGCCGTCGTTGAAGCACTCAACCGGCATGAGATTGATTTTGGCTTTATTGAAAAACCCTTGTCGATGAAACATATGCACCGTTTCCCACTGGTCAAAGATCAACTCGTCATCGTTGGCAACCCTGAAATCGGCCCCTGGCTGGTCAGAGAAGAGACATCAGGTGTCTATTATTATACCCAACGCTATATAGAAGAACATGACATCAAGCAAGAACAGGTATCGATTCATAATAACGAAATTATCGTCGCCTTGTTGAAAAAAGGATACGGCTGTTCGATTATTTCAGAAAGAGCTGCCCAAGGCCTTGATTATAAGCCGTTATCGGAGAAATATCAACGCCATTTTTATCTCATCACACGAGATCAGGAATCAAGAGATGAGTTGTCTAAACTTGTGACATGGATTAGGCAGCAAGCAAGGGATGCTAGGTCAAATTAGGTCATGTTGACCAAGTTAGTCGTATAAGGATGGTGGATGACGCTATTATCCCTTGAGTGACTGCGTTAATAAGGCAATGTCACTGTCAGAAGAACAGCAACAGCCACCGATTAATGTCGCCCCTTTTTGGTGCCAGATTTTTGCATCCACAGAAAATATCTCTTTTGTGCTCAAGTCTTCTGACCAAGTTTTACTGATGGGATCAAAAATTGCCCCTGAATTTGGGTAGGCTAGCAAGGGTTTTGTTGCATGGGCTGCTAGGTGTTCGATGGTAGCTGCAACCGACTGTGGTGCGACGCAGTTGATGCCATAGGCGATGACATGTTTATCCTGTTCGACAAGGGTTTGGAAAGCATCAAGACTGTCCCCGCTTGGCATATGTCCTGTATCTTTCAAGGAAATACTGACCATGACTGGAAAATCAAAAGTAGCGATGATCGATAAGATGACCTGTAGTTCGTCTAATCTTGGTATCGTCTCAATCGCTAAGATATCAGCACCTGCCTCGATTAAGGCCTTGATTCTACCTGCATGAAAGGTGTATAGCTCAGTATCAGCTATCTGATAATTACCGGTATATTCAGAGCTATCTGATAGATAGGCACCATATGGTCCGACTGATCCCGCAATCCATTTGGTTTGTGGGCTTTTTGATGCTGCTCTAGCCTCTTTGGCTAGGGTCACACTACTTTTGATGAATGAGATGGCATCTGCTTCAGAGTAGCCCAGGTCAGAAAAACTTTTCACAGTTGCTTGATAGCTTGCGGTGATGGCGATATTAGCACCTGCATCAAAATAGCGTTTGTGGACGTTAAAGATGGCTTCTGGGGCCTCGATTAATGCCAGTGCTGTCCATAATTTATGGTTAATCTCAAGCGCTTGTTCTTCAAGTAATCTTGCCATTGAGCCATCGATGATAACCACCTCTTGCTCAGTCAGCCAGTGTTGAAATGTCATGTGTTCTCCTGCTATAAAATATTTGATAGACGATGATTGAAACTAGGGTAAAGGGGATACCGAAGTAGAGGGCGATTCGCTGGTTGGGGTCGAAATAGATACCGATCATGGAAACCACGCATAAAATGATCACTAGCCAAGGAACGACTGGGTAACCTGGTGTGCGATAGGTTAAGTCAGACAAGGGATGAGACGCTAGAAAGACTTTCCTAAATCTTAGTTGACTGATACCGATAGACAACCAAACTGCGACAACAGCAAAACCTGAGATAGAGACGAGCGCTAAGTAGACGGTGCTTTCAGCGTAGATGCTAGAAAATAAAGAGAGCAGACCACCAGCTAAGGTTAAGAGCAAGCCATAGATTGGTAAGCCGTTTTTCGATAATTTAGAAAAGACTTTAGGTAAGGTACCATCTTCTGAAAGTGACCAGAGCATCCGACTGGCTGCATACAAACCAGAGTTAGCACCAGAAAGGATGGCAATGAAAATGATGAAATTCATGATATCACTGGCATAGGGAATACCGATATTTTGTAAAATAGAAACAAATGGACTCTCTGTTAAGATCTTTGATGAGCCTGGAATTAAAGCACCGATGACAACGATCGTCCCAATAAATAGTGTGATTAATAAAAATAGCGTACTTTTGATGGCTTTAGGGATATTTTTTTCAGGGTGGTTCGTTTCACCAGCAGCAACACCAATCAACTCGGTACCACTAAAGGCAAAGTTTGCTGAAAGTAGGACGATAAAGACAGCACCAACTCCGTGTGGGAAGACCCCATTTGAAACCAAGTTGGTAAATAAGGGTGCACTGCTTGCATGACTAGGTAGCAATCCTGTGATGGCCATAGCCCCTAAAATAATAAAAATACCGAGTGCCACGATTTTAGTCAGAGACATCCAAAATTCACTCACTGAAAAAATTTTAATATCTAGCATATTGAGCAATAAGATTAGCACTGAGAAGACGGCGCACCACACCCAAATTGGTGTCTGTGGGAACCACTTTTGGAGACAAACCCCCATGGTGATAAACTGTGAGCCGAGCGCCACAGTCCAGGTTAGCCAGTATAGCCAAGCGACGGTGAAGCCTAGGCTAGGATGAATATACTTTGAGGCATAGAGATGGAGCGAGGCAGTATTTGGGTGATAAACTGATAATTCCCCCAAACACATCATCACCAGTGTCGCAAGAAAGCCGCCTACCACATAGGCGATGATCGTCCCGATAGCGCCAGCTTCTTGTATCAGATAGCCTGAGCTTAAAAAGATACCTGTGCCGATAACGCCTCCTAAGGAAAGCGTTACCAAGTGTTTACTGCTCATTTTTCGCATAAATTGATTGTCATTGTCTGCCATAGTTCCTCCTTTTTGATACCTGCATAACACAATATTTATTTAGTATAACACCGAATGACCTAATTTTGTCTTAGAAAAAAACTATGTCCAGTTCTGGATAAGAAAATAAAGTTCGTATTTATAGCTTATTGAGGCATATTCTGCAAGTTATTTTCTCATTTTAAGACAATTTTCTAGTTTTAAAATCACTCCAATCTAATGAGTGTCTGAAAAAATGAAATTGGTATAGACATTTAAATGTAAATATATTATAATAAAAAGCGAGGGTTATTAATAAAGATGTAGTTATATCCTTATTATTTATCGTGTTTTTAAAAGGAAAATGAAATTATTGATTGATGCAGACGGAAATTGAAAGAGAGAAACAGTGTGAAAAAAGTAAGTCAAAGATTATATGGATTGATATTGATCGGGGTGTTGAGTCTATCACAAGTAATAGGACCACTATTGGCTGTTGCTGAAACAAGGGATAGTCATCAGGGGGAAATGACGACTGCTGTAAAGAATGACGTGCATGCGGAATCGGGGGTTAAGCAAAGTAGTGATTTACCAGATGAGATACCAGCCGAAAAATCGCCCGTGAATCAGTCAAAAGCATCAATAACAGATGAGACAGACAAAGAAACGGCTACCGAACCTGTAAAAACGGACAGTGGCATAACGCAAGAGACTAATATTACAGATCAGTTGTTAAAAAAAGCGACACTTACCTCTATGGATGACGTGGCGTATAGTATGACTACTGAAACACGTCTATTAAATAATACACCAGTAAAGTTGAAGCTGGACTTTGAAGTTGCAAATAAGGCTTATCCAGCGGGTTCAACGTTTGTAATGACATTACCAGATAATCTTGGCTTTTCAGATAGTTCTGGTATGATAGCAGGAATCGATGCGAGTTGGCAAGTACTTGGTAGCACGAAGCAGTTAACAGTTACCTTTTCACAAGCAGTTACAGATGTATCATTTTCGATTGAGTTAAAGAGTTTTTTATATACGGAAAAAGAACCACAAGTCAAAATTATGATAGGTGATTTAGCACAAACAACTTATTCATTTGATTTATATGAAACAGTTGATACACTTAAGTATGTTGAAAACAAAAGTATTATTGGTTTAGATGGCGTGGTTTACTATAACTTAGATCGAAACCTTTCAGGGGAGACTACACTTTCGTTAACGCTTGCAAGCTCACCGGATGCTGTCTATAAGAAACAAGATATGAGAGCACTAGCTGTTTCTTGCTTTGATGTAGATATTAAAGGGAACGTGAACCCGGATAGTCAGACTGAATTAACAGAAGGTACGGATTACACGATTTTAAGCAATACAGTACAGGACACCTCGGTTCAAATAGCACGGCTAAATAGGCAAAAAGCATACGCCGTTTCTTATAAGTTTACAATTAGTTTATCAGCGATCAGTGATTATGCATATTACTATAGTAAGGGATATCCAACAACTGGATTGGGATCTATTTCATTAAAAAATGTTGCAGGAAAAAGATCTGGCATCTCTTTAAGTGCTAAAACGAGTAGAGATGAAAAAGAAATTTACTCAAGAACTAACGATGCAATCCTTGGTGGGAGTTTATTTGGTAGCAAAGGAAAGTATGCTTTATATATTCATAGTATGCCGACTGAAATGAAAGCTGGAGAGAAGGTCGTAATTACTAGCCAGAATGGACAACCCATTACGTTAGATAAACTCTTAGCTAATGATGCATTATATCAGTCTGTCCAAGTATCAGATTACTTTGATGTTCAGACAAAAGATAATGAAACAATTATTACTGCTAAAATAGATAGCAATCTTCGGCTTGGGTCAACCTTTCTTACAGTGCCCTTTAATAAAAAAGATATCATCATTAACGTATCTTCTCCTTTGATTCCTGGTAAAGCATTTAAAATTGTTGGCGATGATTATGTTGAGCCGATTTCGATCATTAACCCAAGTAATGCTGAAACTGCATGGGGCAATTATTATCAAAATGGTGCTTATAGCAGTGATACTGTCCTTAATATTGAAGCCAGCAACGCTTTGCCAATGAATCACCTAGAAATTTTTGTTAAACACCCAGATTACTTAAGTTTAAGAGAAGTCAGAGATGTTAATTACTATTACAAACTTAATGTAGATTACACAATCAGCAAAGTTGCTGGAGGTACCCTGGTAAAATTTACTTCACCGATTGTCCGTTCTGTACAATTTGCTATTGGCTTCAATTATGTACCAGACGGATTACCTACAACTAAAGTGATTCCTGTTGATAAAATTCCGATAACAATTAAGGCAGATGGTATGGATAGTATTGAAAGCTATGTATCTACAGGCAGGAAATTGTATTCTGAAAAAACCTTACAAGGAAGCAAAAATCAGTTCTTGGTAAATGCACGTCAAGATACGATAGAAAACCTATCTGTTAGGACTATAATTCCTAAAAATACAGATGTTGTCTTTGATATCTATGATGTATCAAATGATCAGGTTGATGCAATTTATCCACAATATTGGGATCGAGGAGGTTATACTAGTAATCTGATGAAGAAAACTGATGTTGGGTATCCAGAGATTAGCTTCGATACTGCAACTAATCAGTATCTCTTCAACTTTGGAACGACTAATAAGCGTTACATGATAGCTTACAGCTATGCGAATGGATGGCAGGCTAATCAAACAACTAGTATTTCTGGCTATGCGAAGGAACCTCAAAACAATAATGAGGAAAGTGTTTCTACAATACAGGTGACGAATACTGTTACGGATATTGTTACCATAGCACAAAGTGCAGTTGTAGGAACCAAAAATTTGACGACCGTCAAGGGGTCTACTCAAAATATTAATCAGACAACGAAAAAAGTTGTTAATCCCATTTTTGAGATGAAATCTTTAGGGAATACGGGCGGAGAAATAGATATCAATTCAATTGAAATTAGTCGAGTTCCTAGAAATAGTTACAAAGTCCAGAAGACTTCTGAAGGTGTCAATATTATTTTTAGTGATTATACATTGACAGAAAATATTGATATTAGCTATAGTGTCATCTCACAGAATGCTGGACAGATTTCTGCAATGATGACAGTTTCTTCTAGTAGTATTGAAAGCTTATCGGAAAAAGAACGAACAGCGACATCTTCAGTTACCAACTTACAATTTTCTGCAGGTGACTCTGAGGGGATTATTTATAAAGCACAGGCACTGTTTGAGGTTTATAATCGTGAACAGCCAACGACTAAAATTCCGGGTGTTACCTTAGTATTAGTTAATCAATTAACTGATCTAATGCAAACAATCGAAACAGATAAAAATGGTAACTATACATTAAACGATATACAAACTGGAAAGTATACACTATTTGTAACGCAGGCACCAGCTGGTTATATCATTCCAGATGCCTATCTATCAGGGACAGAAATTCAATTAACGAGAAATGACAATCAATTTTCTATTGGGTTAATTCAAGAAAATGATTTGAGTTCTGTAGGTGTTAAAAACTCCAGCTTATATGTTGGTGAGAGTTGGCAAGCTGAGGATAACTTCGTATCAGCCACTGATAGAACTGGCGTGCCACTTGCTCTATCAGATTTAAGTGTTACTGGTACAGTAGACAGTAGTCGACCAGGCAGATACGAGGTCGATTATCAAAATGGGAATGTTCATGCAGTAGCTATTGTGACTGTTGTATCAGATAAAACAACGATTATGACAAAAGATACAACGATTTATGCAGGAGACACTTGGCAAGCTGAGGACAATTTTGTATCAGCCACAGATAAAACGGGTTCGCCACTCATCCTATCAGACCTAACAGTCACGGGCACGGTAGACAGTAATCAGGTTGGCAGTTACGACGTCACTTATCAGAATGGTAATGTGAGTGCTGTGGCAACAATTAAAGTGATTTCAAAAGTCTTAGAAACAGATAAACAGGCTGATCAAGGTGACAAAGGAAAGTCGTCGATGTCCACTGCTACAGAATCTAAAGTGAAAAAACTACCGCAAACAGGTGACAAGGACAGTCGTTTAATCGTTATGATTGGTTTGTTGGCCATGACATATATCACCTGGTTTATCAGTAAAAAGCGAGAGTGATCTATTTAGCTCGTAGTAGCGATTTGTCAAATACTTTTGGCCAGTACTGAAGTACTGGCTTTTTGATAAATCGAATCATTTAAACTAAGTTGCTAAACAAGTATCGGCTGACAGAAAGGTATAAAGATGTTAAAATAGAAGATGTCCAAAACCATAGCACAAAGGATGATAGAGGCTGTCTTCTTATCCCCTGCAGAGCAAAAAGAAGTGGCTAACACTTTTGATGATTTAAAAAAATGGTTAGTTGTGGTCAGTAGAAAAAGTAAAAATGGCTATGAAGCCTATAGAATAAAGGAAATGGTACATAACTATGATGAACATGCAAAAAATGATGAAACAAGCCCAGGATTTACAAAAGAATATGAAGGTTGCACAAGCTGATATTGAAGCAACGACTTTTTATGGGACATCTGCACAAGACTTGGTCAAAGTTGCGTTTACAGGCGATCGTAAGCTTGTAAATATCGATATCGCGACAGACTTGATCGATCCAGAAGATCCAGAAACTTTGTCAGACATGATCGCCCAAGCTGTCAACAGTGCCTTGGTTGACATCGATAAAACGACTGAACAAAAACTTGGCAAATTTACCAAAGGCTTACCATTTTGATCACACCATCTGACTTTAACCGGATTCGGCATCTCACCTTTGAGTTAATTAATGCCTATCATTCAGTGAATTCAGTCGAGACACAAGAGGCACTCTACGCACAAATTTCGGATGAGATGTATCAATTATCAGAGACGCTTGCGCCGTTTATCCGTGATATCAAGTCACCAACTTTGACAAAAGAGGGTGCAGAAAAATTATTGGCATCAGTTAAGGCTGAGGTCGTCCCATTTGAGTTTCCGACTAAGGCAGTGATCCAAAAACTGTTTAAGAAAGTCAAGAAACTAAAAGTACCTGAGGTTAAACACCTTGAGTTAAGGGATTACACTTATTTTGCTTGGAACGATTTAGCCAGTCATCGCAAGTATATGCTGGTCAACCATGCTGGTCAGACGATGGGGATTTACGGTACCATCGGTGCAGACACGAAAAAGAATACCTGTGCCATCTGCTCACAGACGTCACAGGTAGTGCAGTTCATGGCCTTGACCAAGTCAAACGTGGATGGCACCTATACTAAAAATGGCAATTATATCTGTTTAGATAGTGATGCCTGTAACCATCAGATGCAACATGAGCGAGGCCTTGCAAACTTTGTATCGACAGTCTTGCCCAAATAAGCTTGGCAGTCGTCAAGGAAGTTGACGGCGCGTGCATATTTTGCTAAAATGAAGGTCAAACAAGAAGAGGTTTGTAAAGTCGGTATCGTAGCAGAGAACGTCAGATTGCTGAAAATGACGTCGATACCTTTACAATAGTTACTTTTTGATCAACTGAATAAAAAAATCGAGTGCTCAAACACCGTTTGGGAATTTAGGTGGTACCACGTGAAAGCGTCCTATTCATTATAATAGGGGGCTTTTTGTTTGATTTCAAACGGATTTCCGATTAACTGAAAAGCAAGTAGATGAGTCAGAAAATAAGATAAGTAAGATAGAGGAGAAAAGCATGACAAAAGAACTGTCAACAAAATTCGATCCAACAGAAGTAGAAGCAGGACGCTATGACAAATGGCTTGCTGCAGGCGTGTTTAAGCCATCAGGCGATTTAACTGCGGAGCCCTATAGTATCGTCATTCCACCACCAAATGTGACAGGTAAGCTCCATCTTGGTCACGCTTGGGACACGACTTTACAAGATATCATCATTCGTGCCAAGCGGATGCAAGGCTACGATACACTATGGTTGCCTGGTATGGACCACGCAGGGATTGCAACGCAAGCCAAGGTTGAAGAACGCTTACGTGAGGACGGGATTACTCGTTATGATTTAGGCCGTGAAAAATTCCTAGACAAGGTTTGGGAGTGGAAAGACGAGTACGCGGGGACGATCAAGTCTCAGTGGAACAAGATGGGCTTGTCACTCGACTATTCACGTGAACGCTTTACCCTAGATGATGGTTTATCAAAAGCTGTCAAAAAAGTATTCGTTAAGCTATATGAAAAAGGCTTTATCTACCGTGGTGAGTTTATCATTAACTGGGATCCAGCTGCACGTACGGCCCTCAGTGATATCGAAGTGATCCATAAAGATGTCGAAGGTGCCTTTTACCATATTACGTATCCGCTCACAGATGGGTCAGGCATGGTCGAGATTGCGACGACACGTCCGGAAACACTCCTAGGTGATGTGGCCGTGATTGTCAATGCTAAAGATGAACGCTATGCTGATATTATCGGTAAAACAGTGATGGTTCCTTTTGTTAATCGTGAGATCCCTGTCTTAACTGATGATCATGCGGATATGACCAAAGGAACAGGTGTCGTAAAAATCACACCTGCTCATGATCCAAACGACTTTGATGTCGTAGAACGTCTGAATGCACAAGGTCATGCTTTACCGATGATTAATGTCATGAATGATGACGGCACGATGAATGAGTTAGCAGCTGACTTTGCTGACATGGATCGTTTTGAAGCCCGTAAAGCAATCATCTCTCAGCTGGATAGCATGGGACAGCTTGTTAAAATCGAGAAAATGACGCATAGCGTTGGTCATTCTGAGCGTTCAGGCGCTGTAGTAGAACCTCGCTTGTCTACCCAATGGTTTGTTAAAATGGATGAGCTGGCAAAAAATGCTATCGCTAACCAACAAACAGAAAATGCTGTTGAATTCTTCCCACCAAGGTTTAATGATACCTTTACACAATGGATGGAAAACGTCCACGACTGGGTTATCTCACGTCAACTATGGTGGGGACATCAAATCCCTGCTTGGTATAACGTAGATGGTCAAATGTATGTCGGTGAGACGGCACCAGAAGGTGATGGCTGGACACAGGATAATGATGTCTTAGATACGTGGTTCTCCTCAGCCTTATGGCCGTTTTCAACCATGGGGTGGCCAGATGAAGATGCTGCTGACTTTAAGCGCTATTTCCCAACGTCAACCTTGGTGACAGGTTATGACATCATCTTTTTCTGGGTCAGCCGTATGATCTTCCAAAGTTTGGAATTTACAGAAGAGAGACCTTTTAAAAATGTCTTGATTCATGGCTTGATTCGAGATGAAGAGGGCCGTAAGATGTCTAAGTCTCTCGGTAACGGGATTGACCCGATGGATGTCATCGAAAAATATGGTGCGGATGCCTTACGTTGGTTCCTATCAAACGGTTCTGCACCAGGTCAAGATGTCCGTTTCTCTTATGAGAAGATGGATGCGGCTTGGAATTTCATCAATAAAATCTGGAATATCTCACGCTATATCATCATGAATAAGGAGACGGTTACTGCAACTGATATCTTAGCTAATGTTGATAAAGTAGCAGCTAAAACAGCAGGTAACGTCACTGACCGCTGGATCTTAACTAAGCTAAATGAGACGATCGAAAATGTGACGAAAAACTTTGAAAAATTTGAGTTCGGTGAAGCAGGTCGTGCCCTCTATAATTTTATCTGGGAAGAGTTTGCCAACTGGTATGTTGAATTAACCAAAGAAGTCCTTTATGGCCAAGATGAAGCAGAAAAAGATGTCACACGTAGTGTACTAGTCTATGTCCTAGATCAAATTCTGCGTTTACTGCACCCAATCATGCCATTTGTAACAGAAGAAATTTCTGAAAATCTTGGTCTGATTACAGGTAGCTTGGTAACTGCTGCCTATCCAGTAGTGCGCCCTGAGTTTACAGATGATGCTGCAGTCAGTGGTGTTGAGACACTCAAAGATATCATCAAATCTGTCCGTAATAGTCGTGCAGAGGTAAATACTGCACCAAGTAAAGCAATTCCAATCTTGATCAAGACTGAGAATCCTGAAATCGAAGCCTTTTTAAAGGCAAATGACGCCTACCTAACGCGCTTTACAAATCCTGAAACACTAGCTATTGCAACTGATATTGACGTACCATCTCAAGCGATGACAGCCATTCTCTCAGATGTTGAAATCTATTTACCACTCGCTGGCTTGATTAATATCTCAGATGAGATTGCCCGTCTTACAAAAGAACTAGCTAAGTGGCAAAAAGAGTTGGATATGGTAACACGTAAGCTATCTAATGAGAAATTTGTGGCTAATGCCAAAGTTGAAGTGGTCGATAAAGAAAAAGCCAAGCAAGCAGACTATCAAGCAAAATATGAAACAACCCAAGCTAGAATTACTGAGCTGGAAACCTTATCTTAAAAGATCAGCTCAGATATCGGTCAAGTTCTTGTCAAGTAAAAATACTTGACAAAAATGCTTGATTTCTCAAGTGAACTTTGTTAGAATAGATAAGTATTGAGAAATCAAGGCAACAAATTTAAAAAATAAAAGGAGATTTAAGAAAATGGCAGTTCCAGCACGTCACACCTCGAAATCTAAGAAAAACAAGCGTCGTACGCATTATAAAATGACAGCACCAACAGTTATATTTGATGAAACGACTGGCGATTACAGCCGCGGCCACCGTGTATCCCTTAAAGGATATTACAAAGGCAAAAAAGTTACAAAATAATAGAAAGGACAAACTAAGATGCGCGTAAATATTACTCTTGAACACAAAGAATCTGGCGAACGTTTGTACCTGACTCAAAAAAGCAAACGTAACACACCTGACCGTCTTGAACTTAGAAAATACTCTCCAAAATTACGTAAACACGTAACTTTTAAAGAAGTCAAGTAAGGGTTCAGTACACGTCAGTAGACGTGTAAAAGCTTGATTTAGAGCGATTCTTGAAATTTTGAATTTCACTATATTGCAGTATAAATCAACCCAATGACTACCTTTTTGACTACCTTTTCTAGAAATAAAAAAATGTTTAACGTTTCGAATAAGAACAGCGCCTTACACTTAAGTGCGTTGTTTTTTTGTCTATTCTAGTTATTTCAAGATAGAAAAATAAAAGAGCAGAATTGTTTTAAATGTATTATATAGAATACTATAATTGAAATAGTGAAGGAAATATTAATGGTCATTCACAACGCTTTCCTCTTCGTTCTTTGAATTGATTTGTAAGGTGTTTCTACAGAATTAACACTGAAAAATAGAGGACGGGTCTTCAAATACTAAGTGATTATCAAATAATGAGATTGCAACCGTATAAGTTATACCAAATTGTAGTACAGGTCTAATCGACAAATGTATCAATTAGACTTTAAATTACTCTGCTACTTTTTTGAAATTAATATCAATACATCTTTTATAAAGTCAGTGTTCATTAGTTTACTTGATTATTACGATTTTAATTTCATAGATCAATATCTTTCATTTACAAATTTGACTAAACAAATTAATATATTAATCTTAAGGGCACCTCTAAAAACGTATGAAAA
>NZ_JXJW01000016.1 GCF_002441695.1 Pseudolactococcus piscium | reverse complement strand
TAACTATCTAAAACAAATTAAACCGACGGGCTCATCTGGTGCCATCGGTAATCAATTTAAAAAAGTGGTGTTGGCACCGAATGAGCACGACACCAAAACAGGCCAAACAACGATTTAACGTCAGCACAACGTATTGACCCACAACGGTCACGCCGAAAAAGAGTTCTGAGTATCCAAGTCATCAAAAGCCAACAACTAAATTCACTATCCATGAACCTGAACCTGAACCTTAACACCTTATGATCCCTAGGTAAAAATTGGCAAAACCTCACTAAATAAATAGTACACTCTAAAAATGGAGTGTACTATAAAACTATATATACCAAAGGAGATAAAATCATGAATAGAGATGACGTTATCACATTATCAGACGGACAGACTGCCACTGTAACTAGAGGGGATGAATCATATTTAAAGAATAGTTATGTTGTACTGCTAAATGATGGTAATCTAGGGTAGTTGATAAAAAAACGCTGACACTAGTTAGAACTAAATAGAATATATACATTTATCATTACGTGCAGGATGGATTCACGTTAAAAGCTATAAAGGAATTTTATAAATATGCCTAATTACGTTGTCTTAGAAGTTGTTTTAAAAGAAAAATTTATCGGCAAAGGTTCTAAAAATCTATCAGAATTAGAAAATGTTATCAATAAACAGTGTTCCAAAGGTTACCGTCTACACACGATTACAACCGCCAATGGTGGCAGTAAAGGTTTTGGTGGCGGTGATAGATTACAAGCCACACTAGTATTTGAAAGCCTGTTAAAATAAGAAATATTACTCACTCCCTCGGGAAATATTGAAAATAACAAACGTAAAATACACTAGAATACACTACGTTATCATAACTAATTATCCCAAAATAAAAAGAATGGTTGAATATACTGTTACCCTGTTACCCTTGCGTTACTCTACTTTTTTAGAACGGTAACGCTCTAACCCCTTGATATATATAGCTTTATACTCTTTTGTTACCTTGTTACCTTAAATAATACTAAGTTAGATATAATTTACCTATCCATACAACTAATAAACTGGTTAACTTTATATGTGCTGTACACTATATCTCATTTCTCATACCTCAATTGCCTTGCCTGACAATAGAACTGGAGAGAACATGAATATAAAAGAAGTCACAAAAAAAGACGGTACAGTTAAGTACCGAACTAATATATATCTAGGTGTGGATAGTTTGACTGGTAAGAAAGTGCAAACTACCGCTACTGCTAAAACTCGTAAAATGTGCGAGATAAAAGCTAATCAAGCTATAAATAAGTTTATCAGCAATGGTTCTACTATTGCAAGGGAAAAAGTTGTCTTTAATAATTTTAATGCGCTTGCTATGAGTTGGTTTGATAGCTATAAGCTGACTGTAAAAGCTAATAGTATAAGGGTAGCTAATAACTTCTTAAAAGTCTATATATTGCCTGCTCTTGGCTCGTATCAGCTTAATAAGATAAACCCAGTGTTATTGCAAGGTATTGTCAATCAGTGGGCTAAAAACGCTAATACAAGCCCTATCAAAGAGGGTAAACGAGAAAAAGGAAAGTGCAAAGACTATAAAATGTTGCTTAACTATATCAAGCGCATATTAGACTATGGCATGCAACTAGGTGCGATCGAAAGTAATCCAGCTATAAACGTGATACCGCCTAAACTAAAATCTAGAACAACTAATAAAATCAAGTATTTTGACAATACTGAATTAAAGACTTTTCTATCTTACCTGGACAACTTGGAATATACAACAAGCAACCAGCGACATGTTACACTGTATCGTTTCTTACTTGCCACTGGTTTACGTATAGGTGAGTGTTTGGCCCTGTCTTGGTCTGATATTGATTTTAACAATGCGAATGTCTCGGTAAATAAAACAATCGTTCAAACTATGAATAAAGCCGAACGTATTCAAAAAGGCGCAAAAACCAAAGAAAGCAATAGAATTGTAACTCTTGATACTTCTACCTTGATACTGCTTAAATCATGGAAAAAAATTCAAAACAATAGAGTGATCACTTTGAAAGATAGTTTAGTATTTGAAAACCTAAAACATACAATTACCTATGCGAATGAACTTGTGATTTTACAAAAACATTTTAAACTTGCTAATGTACCTAATATAGGCTTTCATGGTTTCAGACACACTCATGCCAGCTTATTAATGAATGCCGATGTCAACCCTAAAGAAATACAGTTAAGGTTAGGTCATGCTGATTACTCTATTACTATGAACACTTACAGTCATCTTGCCGAGGATAAGAAAAAAGATACTGCCGAAAAGTTCGGTAATATCTTAAAAGCATTATAAAAATATAGCAAGGGATGGTTAAAAGGATGGTTAAGCGAATCTACAACACCCTCAAACCCTTATATATCAACGATTGTGTCCTATTTCTTTTTCAATCTAATAATATATCATATTTTTGTTTTTTTTTCAATTTTGTAACATTTAAACCTCATTTACCAGAAACCAGTGAATCTTCCCCTTTAAAAAGACTTGTATCATCCTAGCTTTAGCCATATTAACCTCAAAAGCAATCAGCTAGTTGACGCACCATTTCGTGATAAAATTTACAAGCGTAAACAAAGCTTTTTTAGCCATTTTTATATAGAATGAATAAGTAATAAATAAAAAAAATAATAGAAATAACGAGGTTCCCACATGTCAAACGTATTGCTTGTCAAAGGACATCCACTTACATCAGAAACATCTTTTTCAGTAACAGGCTTAGAAGCATTTAAAGCTGCTTATCAAGCTGCTAACCCTAACGATACAATCACAGTACTTGATGTATTTGCTGATAACGTACCAGAAATCGATGCTGACATCGCATCTGCTTTTAACACACTAGCTGCTGGTGGAGAATTTGGTGCACTTAGCCCTGAACAACAAGCTAAAGTTGGCCGTTTTGGTGAATTGACTGACCAATTCCTTGCTGCTGATAAAGTTGTCATCGCTAACCCACTTTGGAACCTCCAAATCCCAACACGTCTTAAAGCATGGGTTGATACAATCAACGTTGCTGGTAAGACTTTCAAATATACAGCTGAAGGCCCTGTCGGTCTTGCAACTGGCAAAAAAGTCCTACACATCCAAGCCAACGGTGGTGTTTACGGTGGCAATGACTTCGCATCAGCATATATCAACGGTGTCTTGAACTTCATCGGTATCGACGACGTGACATCTGTCTATATCGAAGGCCAAGCTTACGCACCTGAAAATGCTGAGCAAATCCTTGCAGATGCTGTCACTAAAATCGAAACAATCGCACAAACATTCTAATTTACTGAACTAACTTTCAAAACAACCCAAAAACGTCGACTACTCAGTAGACGTTTTTTTGGTTCTGTATAGTTTTATACTAAAGCTATTTTTAAAGTTTTGTCTGTAATTTACTATCACACATAAAAAAAAATGACTGATTTTATCAATTATCATGTTATTTAAATCGACTGTAAGCAACCTTTATTGATAAGAACCTCTCATGACCGCAAGATCACAATTAGCGCAACAAAAAGAGCACAAATGCTAGGACATTTGTGCTCTTTTTTGTATTTTGGGTTCTCTAACTACCCTACTTGACTAGATTTTCCAAATACCTCATGACTGCTGCGTCATCATGATGTCCAATCACCTCATCTGCCACAGCTTTCACTTCGTCACGCGCATTAAGCATAGCAAAAGAAGTCCCCGCATAGCTTAGCATCTCTAAATCATTCAGGTTGTCACCAAAGGCAAGAATTTCAGATGGTTGGATTTTAAATTTCTCAGCTAGATGTGATAAGCCAGTTTCTTTACTGATACCAGAGGGAATAATATCAATAGATGCTAGGCCTGTCGTCACAGCACGAGCCCCCATTAATTCGGCATTAAGCCAGGCTTCGCCCTCAAGAACAGTCTCAGGCTTAAAGCTAACTGTCAGTTTGAGAATGTCGTCTACTACAGTTGAAAAATCAGATACAATCTGGATATTCTCATAGTACATAGCTGCCTTTTGCCTGGCATGCGCATCAGCCGTTTCAAGGATGTATGAGCCTTTAGCCCCACTTAATAAAACGGAATCTCCTTCGATAAAGTCAGACCGTCTGACAAACTCAGCGATTGCCAGTACTTGGTCAAAAGGCATTTTTTCTTCAAATAAGATCTGATCTTGGTATTTAACAATCCCACCATTTTCAGCGACAAAAATGATGCGGTCTGTAAATGCCGAAAACATCGCTTCTAGGGCTAAAAGCTGACGGCCAGAAGCCGCGACAAAGCGTATGTCTTGTTCTGCTAATTTACTTAAAAGCCTATCAAAGCGTTTCTTATCATAGGCACCTTTACCATCAAGAAAGGTCCCATCCATATCTGTTGCAATCAATTTAATCGTCATAAGCCTATTATAGCAAAAGTAGGCTCATAAAACGGCATTGATTACAGCAAAAAAAGCCGTTTGACAACGACTTTTCTCATTCACTCTCATAGCAGAGATGGGCGTAACTTAATCTGCCCAAAGTGCCTTAACTTTTGCTTGAACTTCAGCGTTATCAAGAAAGGCATCATAGGTTTCGTCGATTCGGTCGATGACACCATTTTTAGACAAGACAACGATGTGGTTAGCGATCGTTTGGATGAATTCATGGTCATGACTAGCGAAAAGCAGACTACCTTTATAGTTTGTCAAGCCTTCATTGATAGAAGAAATCGACTCCAAATCCAAGTGATTAGTTGGATCATCTAATACCAAAACATTTGATTTCAAAAGCATCAGTTTACTTAACATGACACGGACTTTTTCACCACCAGATAGGACGCTAACAGACTTGTTAACTTCCTCACCTGAGAAGAGCATACGACCTAAGAACCCACGAAGGAAAGTATTGTCATCTTCTTCTTTACTAGCAAACTGACGTAACCAATCTAAAATAGATTCTCCACTGGCAAAATCACGTGTATTATCTTTTGGTAGATAAGCTTGCGTCGTTGTCACGCCCCACTTCACTTCACCTGTATACTCGATATCACCCATGAGGGCACGAATAAGCGAAGTCGTTTGGATGTCATTTTGTCCGATGAAGGCTGTTTTATCTCCTGGATTCAGGTTAAAGCTGATCTTATCTAAAATCACTTCACCATCGATTGTAACAGATAGGTTGTCAACTTTCAGTAAGTCATTGCCAATTTCACGGTCCGGTTTAAAGTTAATAAACGGATATTTACGTGATGATGGCACGATTTCATCGAGTTCAATCTTGTCAAGCATCTTCTTACGAGATGTTGCTTGTTTCGATTTAGAGGCATTGGCAGAGAAACGCGCAATAAAGTCTTGCAATTCTTTGATTTTCTCTTCTGATTTACGGTTAGCATCACCTTGGAGTCTTAAAGCAAGTTCTGATGACTCTTTCCAGAAATCATAGTTACCGACAAAGAGTTTGATCTTACCAAAATCTAAGTCAGCCATGTGTGTACAGACTTTGTTTAGGAAGTGACGGTCATGGGATACGACGATTACTGTATTTTCAAAGTTAATTAGAAACTCTTCCAACCAATTGATGGCTTGAATATCTAAACCATTTGTCGGTTCATCTAGTAAAAGGACATCTGGTTTCCCAAATAATGCCTTGGCTAATAGTACTTTAACGTGCTCGCCAGCCGTTAAATTTGCCATGAGATTACTTTGTTGCTCTACTGTGATGCCTAGATTTTGAAGTAATGATGCAGCTTCTGAATCAGCTTCATACCCACCCAGTTCTCCAAAGTGCGCCTCTAATTCAGCCGCATGCATAAAGTCATCATCCGTTGAGTCTGGATTCATGTAAATGGCATCTTTTTCTTTTGCAATTTTGGCTAAAGTTTCATTTCCTGACATAACCACTTCTAGTGGTGTCTGATCTTCATAGTCAAAATGATTTTGACGCAAAACAGATAACCGTTCATCTGTTCCCATAGATATATGACCAGTACTTGCTTCGATATCACCTGCTAAAATTTTTAAAAAGGTTGATTTACCAGCACCGTTTGCCCCGATTAGGCCATAACAGTTACCTGATAAAAATTTAATATTGACTTCATCAAACAGTTTACGGTCTGAAAACTGTAAACTAATATCACTTACTTGTAACATTTTTTTCCTCTATTATCTTCAATTTACGTGCTATTTCCATTCTATCATTTTTATGAGGAAATAAAAAGGGCTGCCTCCGCCTATTAGGCGGTAATTGAGAGATCATTTTCATAGTCAGTAGACAGGATATAAATAATTTATAGCCGATTTTTGGAGGAGAACATGTTATAATGTGCTTAACTACAATTTAACGGAGATATTCATGAAACCAACTATTCTAACAGGTGATCGCCCCACCGGAAAACTACATATCGGCCATTATGTCGGCTCATTAAAGAATCGTGTCTTGCTACAAAATGAAGGCAAGCATAACTTGTTTGTTTTTTTAGCAGATCAACAAGCCTTAACTGACCATGCTAAAGATCCACAAACGATCATTCAATCAGTCAGCGAAGTAGCATTGGACTACTTGGCTGTTGGCTTAGATCCAAACAAGTCTACGATTTTTATCCAATCACAAATTCCCGAATTAGCCGAACTATCGATGTACTATATGAACTTGGTATCCCTGGCTCGTCTGGAACGCAACCCTACAGTCAAAACTGAGATCTCACAAAAAGGCTTTGGTGAGTCGATCCCTGCTGGTTTCCTAGTCTATCCAGTTGCACAAGCAGCTGATATTACAGCCTTTAAAGCAAACCTCGTCCCTGTAGGTAATGATCAAAAACCGATGATTGAACAAACACGTGACATCGTTCGCAGCTTTAACCATGCCTACCAAACAGATATCCTCGTTGAACCAGAAGGCTATTATCCAGAAAATGAAAATGCGGGTAGACTAGCTGGTCTCGATGGGAATGCTAAGATGTCTAAATCACTTAACAACGGTATTTACATCTCAGATGATGCAGATACTGTTCAGAAAAAAGTCATGAGCATGTATACGGATCCAGATCATATTCGTGTTGAAGATCCAGGTAAAATCGAAGGCAATATGGTCTTTCATTATCTGGATGTGTTTGGAACAGCAGAAGATGCTGCAACCATCGCTGATATGAAAGCCCACTATCAAGCCGGTGGACTTGGAGATGTCAAGACAAAACGTTATTTACTCGAGGTCTTAGACAGAGAATTTGCACCGATTCGGGCACGTCGTCTTGAATTTGCCAAAGATATGGGGCAAGTATATGACATGCTTAAAACTGGTTCGCAAAAAGCACAAGCTGTGGCTGCACAGACCTTGGATGAAGTTAAAACCGTAATGGGAATTAATTATTTTAAATGATAGATAAACTGATTACTTTTGCTAAAAATTGGCACACGCATAATCAAGACGGACATGGTTTCGACCATGTTTTTCGCGTTTACAAATTAGCCCAGTCTATTTTATCTGACTATCCAATGGCTGATCAAGAGATTGTCCTAGCTGCCGCGCTCTTACACGATACCTACGATGAAAAACTAGTCGATGATGTTCCTGCAGCAAAACAACAAGTCGCAGCCTTCCTAACCAGTATCTCATTCCAGGAGCAAACGACGGTCTTTGACATTATTGATAATCTATCCTTTTCTAGCCAACTAGAGGGGACTGCAAAACCGCTCACCCTAAACGGAAAAATCGTTCAAGATGCGGACCGACTAGATGCCATCGGCGCATTTGGCATCGCACGTACGATACAGTATGGGGTTTCACGAAATCGTGAACTATATGATCCGGAAATTCACCCACAAAGTTACAAGACTAAAGCAGCCTATCACGCTGCAAATACAACAACAATCAATCATTTTTATGAAAAGTTATTCAAGATTAGTAGCACCTTACATACTGCTAAAGCCAAGCACATGGCAGTCCCACGTGATCAGATCATGCATGACTTTGTAAAGGCAATAGAAAGTGAGTATCGCGATGTTTACGGCAATTAAAAAAGGATACCATAGATGGCTTGATCGACGTAAAGCACGACGTAAAGCATTGACAGCTAAGCTCTCACACCTCTTACATCAGGATTCTGTTGAGACCAAGATTTTTGCCCATCGTGGTAGCAAGTCTAACCGGCCAGAAAATACACTCGTTGCTTTTTCCGAAGCAATCAAGGTTGGTAGCGATGGCATCGAGCTTGATGTCCATCTAACAAAAGATAATCAGATCGTGGTCATACATGATGAGTCGATCGATCGTACAACAAATGGTACCGGCTTAATTCGTGATCTGATGTTCCAAGATATCCGACAATATTCAGCAGGTGCTTGGTTTGATACCCAATATAAGTTTGAAAAAGTCCCCCTCTTATCTGAGGTGTTAGACTTACTATGCGACCTTAACTTTACTGGTACCCTAAATATCGAAATCAAGACTGATAATTTCCCCTATTTTGAAATAGAGAAACTCACCAGCGATTTACTCACCTCTAACCCCTATCCATTTTCACATATCTATTGTTCCTTTAATTTGGAATCGCTCAAGCGCTTGTCTGAGTTTGAACCCAACGTCGACCTTTGCTACTTGATGTCAACATCTGACAAGAAAATAGCAGAAGGCTTAAAAGCTGACTACATCACAAGTTTACATCCGCATATTAATTGGGTGAAAAAAAATGCCGATAAGCTTAAGAAAATCCATAAGCCTTTACGGCCTTGGACTATAAATGATGATTGTGATCTCTATTTTGCCTTTAACCACCATCTAGCAGGCTTTATGACTGACTACCCTGAATTAGCCAACGAGATAAAGCAGCACTATAACGAAAAAAAATAAGCAGGTTCGCTTATTTTTTTCATAGTTTACACACTTACTTGACATCATCTTTCATGATATCTGCCCAACCATCCAGACCATCTATAAATTTTTTAGCCTTAATCTGAACACCTGTGTAGTGATCATACAAACCGTCTATGAAGAGACGTATCTTTTTCTTCAACTCATCAGAAATATTAATACTTGGTAGCTTCTCCAAGTCAATGGCCATGAAAGCGTGGCATAGAAAGATGACATTGGGGTCTAGATGTTCCCTAGTCATATCCTTGTCAACATGCTGTCTACATAGGCAACCATTATACTGATAAGAAAAATCCATCGGTAAATCAGTCCTGTGACAAAACACACACTGACTAAAATCTAACTGTGCACCAAAACGAGACATGACCTGTAATTCAAAAATGAACGTCACAACCACCATGTCGATTTTATCTTCGATCAAGTCTAGTGACTTCATCAAGAAGCCGTAAAGCGGTGCATCATATTGGTTGTCAGGAATGGCAACATCTGACAACCCAATCAAGTAACTCGCATAGGCTTGAGCAAATATATCCGAGTTGATATATTTATAGACCCTAGCATCACTGACATCGGAAATAAAGCTAAGTCCATCATCATTCATCGTGCCTAACAAATCAAGTTGGGTAAAATTCTGTAAACTACTTGAAAATTTAGACTTACTGGCATTTTTAACAAAAAACATCCGTTTACCAAATGATTCTGTAAATATTTTAACCAATTTATCTTGCTCACGATAGTTTCGGCTAAATAAGACTAGCCCACGTGTTTCAACATTTTTCATCTGCTATCAACCCTCTTATCCTTCTCATTATACCAAAATAAAAAAAATCCTCTCATTTAGGGGATTTTTCTTGATTGCTCAAAAAAAGATAGTTATTTTTTGTTGTACTTCAGGCACGTTTTTCGTTGACAAATGCTGTCAATCTTGTCATCGCCTCTGTGATAACCGCCATACTAGCTGCATAACTCAAGCGGATATACCCTTTGCCATACTGACCAAATGATGAGCCTGGGATAAAGGCAACTTGTTTTTGATTGGCAAAGTCGATCAAGAAGGCAAAATCATCTTGATTCAAATCTGCTGGAATCTTAGCAAAGATATAAAATGCACCATCTGGTTTGGCGATCTCAAAACCAAGGGGAGTCATCTGCGACATGATGTAATCACGTCGGATGATATACTCTTTGGTCATAACGGCGGCATCATCTTTCCCGTTTGTTAGGGCTTCGATCGCTGCAAACTGTGTCACTGTCGTTGCTGCCGTCACAAAATACTGATGTGTTTTGATGATTTGGCTAGTCAGGCTGGCATCTGCAAAAATAAACCCAATTCGATACCCTGTCATGGCATGAGACTTTGATAACCCGTTTAAAACGATCGTCTGTTCTCTTGCAAATTCTGCAATCGAGACGTGTTTTTCATCTGTATAGGTCAACTCAGAATAGATTTCGTCTGAAATCACAAAGACAGGATATTTTTTGATCACATCAGACAATGCCTTAATTTCTGTACGATTATAAGTCACACCTGTCGGATTAGATGGATAATTTAAGATCACAACTTTCGTTTCAGGATGTGCAATCAAAGCTGCTTCTAGCATTTCTGGTGTCAAAACGAAGCCATTTTTTGTCGTATCGATTTCGACCATTTCTGCCCCTGCCAGTTGGATCAAGGGTTCATAGCCTGGATATAAGGGTGCTGGTGTCAAAACTTTATCACCAGCGACAAGTATTGACATGAGACTAGCCGAAATTGCTTCTGTTGCACCAACAGTTACTAAAATTTCAGACTCAGCGTCAAAGGTAAGGCCATATTTTTCAGCCACAAATTGACTGGCTGCTTGACGGAGAGCTAACAAGCCAGACATACCAGTATAGTGACTCTCATGTGCACGAACAGCCGCAACAACAGCATCTTCAACATGTTGTGGCGTATTGAAGTCAGGTTCACCTAGTGTCAGTTTGAGGATGCCTGGTATTTTTGATACTTCTTGGTCAAACCGGCGAATTGCCGAAATTTGAATTTTATCCAGATTCGGATTAAAAAGATGAGAGACGTCCATTAACTTACCTCGCTTTATATAAAAAAAGGCACTATACTGCCTATGCCTTGTATTGATTTAATTATACTCTTTTTAGCTCATATTCGCAATATTCAGGTAATCAAATTAACCAGCAAACATAGGCGCAAGTAGATCGAGATGTTTTCAAACTTAACCCGATGTGTCCATCTAAAAACTAGCTGTAAACGTGAATTTACAACTAGTTTACTATATTGCAACTTAAGTTGACACCACATCCTGAATACAATCTAGCTATCTCATAAAAAACCAGGGTTACCTATCTTATAAGCTGACCTAGAAGACAACTGTTTTAACTTAAAATATAGCGCCATAGCCTCATCCGAAACGATCGTGTTATCAGTTAACATCTCTCTAGCGATGGCGTTACAAACCCTTGGTAAAACATATTGTATCGCCTCTTTATTCTCTGCTAACTGATGGCTAGATTCTGTTAAAATCGTCAATAATGTCGCACTTTCTTGGCTTTTCATGGTATCGATCAGTTGTGTTATAAGTGTAATTGCTTCTGTACGTTGTTCTTTTTTATGCATCACTTATCTCTTTCACTAGACACCCATGTCATATCCGATTGACAAGAGGACACTTACCACTTGTCTAGTGGTATAATCAATGCCTTATTCTAAGGTTATCATACACGCATTTATTGATTTGTGCAAGTAAAGACTGGACTGAATATCAACTTTTAGGGCATCATCCCTTATTTTTTACAAGCAAGATATTTTTCATAGGTAGATGTCTAATCCCATGATGTGCTGGATCAACCGTCATCGCACCATCTGAGCTAAAGCCTAGACGTTCATAAAAATGAAGCGCTTTTTCTCTAGCATTTGTCGTCACAACCAGGGTTACAGGCTGGCCATCAACCTCACTTTCAACTGAGGCGATCATGCTTTCAAAGGCAAAGTTAACTAGCCTAGTACCGATCCCTTTGGCCTGATAGGTGGCATCCCGATATCACCATACAGCGCACGATTTCTTAATGCAACACTCTGTGTATAAAAATCACTATTTTGACTGTTATACTGGATAAATTTCAAACGATTCTCCTTTTTGGGAGAAACCTATATCTCCCCTGATAAAAAAGACCTATTATACTAGGGTTTTTTAATGATCATTTTTAAAGTGACATCTACATGTCAGCCTTGATGGCCTGTGTTAAATTGACATTATCTGCTATCATCTGTTGCATCACTTCAGGTGAAAAATCGATTTCCTCTGAAAAGCAAGTATTTAAGACAGATTGGATTTCTGGTTGAAGTGCTTTACCTGCTTGCGTGAGCTGAATGACTAATTGTCTCTTATCTTTTTCAGGTTGAATACGACTCAGATAACCTTTTTCTTCTAACCTTTTAAGTAGCGGAGTTAGGGTATTACTGGATAGATCTAAAGTCTGTCCTAGCTCATAAAGCTTAATATTATCTTTTTCCCATAGAACTAAAAGCACGATATATTGCGTATATGTCAGATCAAATGCTAGCAATTTCTTTTTATAAAATTGGTTTAGCATGCGATTTGTATTATAGATTGCGTAACAAAGTTGATTGGTTAATTTAGGAAATTCTCGAAACATAACTACCTTTCAAATTAAATGATATTTAATTAATCATAGCATAAGTTATTTCCAAAGTAAATAATTGACAAGCCATCTTTAAAGCGCTATTCTATATTTAGTCGTACGCGATTAATTATAGAATATGAGGAAATAAAAATGTATCAATATGATGTTACTTTTATCGGTTCAGGACATGCAAACTGGCATGCTGCGGTTACCTTAGCACAAGCAGGCAAAAAGGTTGCGATTGTGGAGCATGATGTCGTAGCAGGCACATGTACAAACTATGGCTGTAATGCTAAGTATTTACTGGACACGCCTTTTGAATTTCTAGATGGTTTAGCACGTTATGAGCAAGCCGGAATTGCGACAAATGGTAGCATTAGTTGGGAACAACTGATGGCCTATAAGGAACGTGAAATACCGACATACGCGCCCATGATGGAAGGTGTATTTGATAATATGAATATTGACTTGCTTAAAGGGCATGGTCGATTAGTAGACACCCACGTTGTTGGGATTGATGAAGCTGAAGTGACTTCAGACTATATCGTGATCGGTACTGGCCAACGCTCAAACCATCTTAATATCACAGGTAGTGAGTATCTCCGTGATAGCCGTGATTTTCTAAGCCTTGCTAAAATGCCTAAGCACATCACCTTTATCGGTGCAGGAATTATCGCTATGGAATTTGCTACCATGGCGGCTAAATTAGGTTCTGAGGTTCATATTGTTGAATATGCTGATAAAGCCTTAATGGCCTACCAGGATAGCTATGTCAAGACAGTTGTCAACAAGTTGACAGCAGAAGGTGTAACCTTCCATTTTGGTGAGTCTGTCAATCAAGTCTTAGCTGTGAATGACACCTATCAAGTATCAACTGCTGCTGGCCTAACGATTGACACTGAGTATGTCTTAGATGCGACAGGCCGTATCTCAAATGTTGAAAATATCGGTCTAGAAACAGTCGGCATCAGCTATAATCGCTCAGGTATTGAAGTAAATGATCATTTACAAACGACTGTCCCTCATGTCTTTGCAAGTGGTGATGTCGTTGACAAACTCATCCCACGTTTGACACCGACTGCTAGTTTTGAGTCAGACTATATTGCATCATTTATTCTGGGCGCAACTACTGAAGCAATTCAATATCCAGTGGTGCCAAATATTGTCTTTACATTCCCAAGGATCGCACAAGTTGGCGTTAGCTTAAAAGAAGCGAATGCAGATAAGGCTACTTATAACGTTTTCGAAGTGCCATTTGGCAAACAACTGCAATTCCAAACTAAGCTTGAGGATGACGCGCATATGACCTTTATCGTCAATCAAGATAAGGAATTAGTCGGCGCAAGTTTGCTAAGTAATGAAGCAGGAGATTTGATTAATTTTATTACTTTAGTCATCAACAAGAAAATAACTGCTAAAGATCTCAACCAAATGATTTTTGCCTTTCCAGGTACAAGCAGTGGTCTTATCAATACACTTAAAACGATTTTAAGATAAGTATCTTGTTAGCTAGTCTAGCATTCGAAAACCCGTATACAGGACAAATCTGTATACGGGTTTTTTATCGCATTTTTATTTGTCTTCAAAAACTGCTTTTGCTACTGAAATTGCATTTAATACTCTTGGAAAGCCAACATAGGGCAGACAGTGAATAAATGTCTCGACGATTTCCTCATGACGCATTCCGACATTTAATGCCCCTTGTATATGAATTTTAAGTTGACTTGACGTATCTCCTTGCGTTAGCAAGCTAGTAATTGTGATCATCTCCCTTTGTTTCATATCTAGTATCCCACGTGTCTCAGCCTCATGGAATACGAGTAGCGTCTTTTGATCTAAAATCGGTGCGATATCAGCTAAACTCTCTGACACCAACTGACTTGCCGCTTTACCGATTACTGCTTCACGAATCCTTAATCCATTCTCGTATTTATTCAAAATACTGCCTCCTTTTCTGTGATATAATCAGTATAAACTATCAAGTAGACTTGATAGCAAGCATTAATTTCATATCACGATAGAAAGGTTTCACATGAAACAAACTTATAAAATATCAGACATTGCGACACTTACTGGCTTATCTATTCCAACACTACGCTACTATGAAGAGATAGGCCTGCTACACCCTGCTAGGAATGCGACCAACTATCGAGTCTTTACTGATGACGATCTACGCTGGATTGCATTTATTAAACGCGCTAAGGCAACTGGCATGTCTCTAACAAAAATAATTGATTATGCTAGACTACGCGAAAAAGGCGATAGTACCATGCTAGATAGGATAAACATTTTGGTAGAACAAGAAACGATTTTACAACTTGAACAAGATAAATTACAAGCACATATTACATTTCTACAAGATAAAAAAGCATACTATGAAAACCTGCTAGACAATCCTAAAAAATAAGCAGTTAAGCAAAAATTCTGATAAGCCATTTCCTTGCTTAAAGTAAAAACCTATTATATGATTAACTAATCGGTTACATATTAACAGACGAAATAGGTATAAAAAACGACATGATGACAACAGTTTCCCAAGTCATTATATGATAGACATTTATACCAACAAAATTTAACTAATAGTTAGGAATTTTTATTGTCATGCATAACAAAACAAAAGCATATCTGGCCGCACTATCAAGTGCTTTAATCATAGGATTATCATTTTTATTCGTAAAAACAACGCTCTTATATGTCTCCCCACTAGACGCATTATCTCATAGATTCACGGTTGCATTTATCGTTGCTTCAGCATATCTACTTATTTCAAAGAAAAAATTAAATTTAAACATTCAAGATTGGCTATTCATATCGCCATTATCACTCCTATACCCAATACTTATGTTTTTATTCCAGGTACTTGGCTTAAGTCAAACATCTTCATCTCAGGCGGGAATGATACAAGCGAGTATTCCTATATTTACATTAATATTAGCAACCATCATATTACGAGAAAAACCTGCTTTGAAGCAAATATTATCCATCATCATTTCAGTTTCAGGGGTTATGATTATCATATCTATGAATGGTGTCAACTCTAAAGATACCAGTATCATAGGCGCAGTGTTAATTTTACTATCGACACTTTCCAATGCCTTTTATAATATCCTAGCGAAAAAATATGTTGCTAAATACGCTTTATTATCAGTGACATATGTCATGACTACCATTGCCTTTGTCGTGTTTAGCGTTTTATCCTTATCAAATCATATAGTTAAAGGCACTTTAGACCACTATCTATTACCTTTTACGAATCAAAATTATACCTTATCTATTTTGTATTTAGGGATCCTATCATCATTGCTTACGTCACTTATTTCAAATTACGCTCTATCTATATTGCCACCTGCACAAATGAGTATATTTAGTAATGTGTCTGTCCTAGTAACTGTACTAGCAGGTATCATTATTTTAAACGAAACGTTGACTAGCCTTCATCTACTTGGTGGCGTATTAATCATACTAGGGGCAATAGGAACAAATTTCTTTGGTGCTAAGAAAAAGAAACTAGAGGTTAACGCGCTTACTAAGCATAAAATATAATGCTTATCTTTAAAAACTGACATATACCTGAGGTTCTGTAGCATTTACGGTTGGGGAAGCGATTCCTTCATCTTTTTTACTGCACCAAAAAAGCCATGAAATCAGCTAATTTGGTGTTACTACGCAACATATTTAGAAGATTACATGGCCCACTATGATTCTATTACACTTTACCTCAAATAGCTACCTTCTCACTAAGACATATGATCCCAAAACTGCATTTCTTCAAAGTCTATTGGACGGTATAACTAATGAAAAAATCATAAGTAAAAATAACTGTGTATAGATTTTATGATACCAATCAGATGAAAAGTCTAGTTGAACCAATCATAATGATTTGATACGCTTTATCCAGCTAATACCTGTATTTCACTACTGATTATTTTATACCATTTATGATATAGCCTATCCAATGACGAAATTCACAAGCTAAATGATATTGATGCATGCGAAAATTGTAGTTGGGTAATGCTTTTGGAAACTCGATAACGGCTTTAAATTTAATGACACCATCTTCTTGCTTAAGTTGATGATTCATAGCCCCCAGAACAAGTCCATCCTCAAGTACTGCAGATCCTGCTAGTCGCATCGTATATCCTTTGGTAAACTCTGAATGAACCTCTGATGCGGCATCATAGTTGCCCCAGAATCTGAAGGGTACTGGTGAGTTAGCAGGGGTTTCTAATACTTCAGAAGTGTTCCCTTTATCCCCCAGTAAAACGTAGTGGTCTGGATTTACAGCAAGATTCATAAAGAAATGTTTCTTTGTATTATTCATTAGTATATCTTGCATCGCATCAAAGAAAGCTTGAATCGTCATATCTGTTTCAAAAGAAAAGTCAGCTACACAGAACTTTCTTTTTCCTCTTGATAACTTTACCATCGTATGTGCTGCAAAATCTCCTAGCTTAGTACCTGTACTAAGCATTTTTCTAACTTCATCTGGAGATTTCGTCATCTTAACCTCTGCTAAATGCCTTCTTGCTTCATCCAACGTGTCTAAACTTAATAAATTTTTATCAACTTTAAACCCTTTTTTTCCTAAAAAACGATATACCTTTTTTAATCTTTTTAGTTCATAATTATCTATCTCTTCGTGAGATATATCTTTATTATTGATAAAAATCTTGATTTTTTCTAAATTATTTTCTATTTTCATGTCAATTACCTCCCTTTTGTATAGCACCTATACAATATGTGATTTTTTTCCCAAGCATACCAACTATGCTTGGGATTTAACGGTATTATCTAAAAATGTTTCTGTAACTTTGAGGAAATCTAAAATGACATCAACTTGATCTACTTCCAAATTACTGAAATAATTGATAAAATTACGATTGAGATTTTCATGGAATTGGCTATGTAATGCAATAATATATTTTCCTTCTTCAGTAATCTGAAGTAAAATATCTCGGTCATTTAAAAGAGATTTTCTCTTCTCTAATACGCCTTTTCTCTCTAACTTATTAGCAAGTTGAGAGATCATTCCTCTAGTAACATTGGAAGTTCTTGCAAGTTCACTCATATTTTGATTTGGATTCTCATCAATCTTTACAAGTAAGTGAATTTCTGCTCTATATAGTTTTTTTCCATAGCGCGTTTTAATCCCCACATCTTCCAACGTATTTACTTGTTCGACAAGTTTTTCAAAATATGCTAACATATCCTCATAAATAATCTTTTTTTCTACCATAATCCCTATTGTATAGCATGTATACAATGATGTCAAGAAAAATGCTATGAAAAGAAATCTTTAGATACATCGAAACCTACTACAATACAAAGAGGATGCATTCAGTTCTTGATTACAAGTCTCCAAAAGATTTTGAAAAATATAATTATTAAATTCTCTTAACTCTGTGTCTAGTTTTTCGTTGACTTTCCAAATAATTATTCGAGCATTTGTCGAGTTTTATGGGTGCACATCATGTTGCTGTCTATACTTTTTTGATACCCTTTGCAGTAAGCAGACTTCTTATGTACTAAATAAACCTATGGACAAGTCTATTTCCCTAAGCATTATCCCACTTCCAGTTCTTAGAGGAAATAATTTTAACACCTAATACCAGGATAACGGTGATAAAAGATATCAGACCTAACTTACTATATAAAGAAATATCTAAAAAATAAGCCAACTGGAGTAATTGCCTAAAACCATCGATGCCATAAAAAAATGGGTTAATATAAACTAAATATCTAAGTGGTACCGGAATATAGTCAACTGGATAAATATAACCCGAGAAAAATTGGATGATACTAAAAATATAAAAAGTTGTTTTAATGTTATTTTTCTGAACAGCAAAATAAGCAATCACAAACCCAATGCAATAACTTTGAATTGTCAAAATGACGATGACAAATACTGTCTCTAATAAATGACTTGATAACACAGTGATATGAAAGATGAAAATTGAGAGACTAAACGTTAAAATCGTTGAAAAGGAGGAAATAATTATCCATGGTATCATGTTCCCAAGGACAATCGTATTTGGCTTAATGCCTATCACTTGATAATAATTCCCTCGTCCCTTTCTTTTCTCTTCCAAGGCATAGATGCTGCACATGATCACATTATTACCTATAAATAAGGTCAATAAAAATGAGGTTAAAATAAAAATGGTCTTGTCGTTTTGTGATGTTCCTACTATCGTCATAATCAAAAATGGTAGCAGTGTTGTCATCGTTCTAACTTGGATAGATAACGTGTCAATACTATTTTTCAACAACAACTTAAATCTAATTTGCGATAAATATAAGAGAGATATCATTTTTCTCCTACCTTAAAATTTTTATTAGTCATATATATTATCAAAGATACAGATGCTATGAATAAAATTGGTTCCAACCCTGAATACGCTGATTCTCTATTCAGTAAAGAAAAAGGAAATGCTGTCGGAATTAAGTAAAAAATTATTGCACTTTGCCCCAAAAAATGAATTGGAAACATGACCCCTGAAACAATAAATAATAAATCAATCAAACTATTAAAAATGTTGAAAATCTGTTTCTCTTTAAATCTGATTTGTAAGGAATTAATAAAATTTACAGAGATAAATACAGAGAAAATAATCAACAACAAAGAGATGACTGATAACTGATTGACAGTTACTATTTTCAAAAACATGAGTACTTCAATCAATATAGCATATAAAATAGCATGCATTGCAAATAGTAGACCATTAGATATTACCCTAAATTTGTAATAGGAGTTTCCTGTCAATTTGATATAAGTCACATAATTATTTTTCAACTCATAATCTGATATAAAGTAGCTATCAAACATAACCGTTGTACAACACACCCAAATAATGACCGATATCATGATATTATTTTGACCTAGTTTTAAAAAACGCGTTAAAAAAAGGATTGGGAAGAGCAAAGAAAATGGTATTCTAACAAACGTTTGTATCATATTTTGCTTGTCTAATAAAATTTTTTTCATCAAAAGTAAGTTAATCGCACCAATCATTTGATCCATTCTCCACTTTCAATTCTGAAAACATCTGATAAATTGGTAGCTCTTGTACCAAATCGAATAATCTGGTCACAAGGTATACTTATCTCATTAGGACTAACTAGCCTTTGAATCAAACTATTTTCAGGCGTATCAGAAAAAAATAACTGCTCATTTCTTGAAAGGTGATTTTTTATCTCCTGTTCATTACTGACATCAAAATCAATGAACTGCAATGTTTTAGGGTAGCTATTCAGTAATGCCTCTTTACTCTGGGAAAAAACAATTGAAGCATCCGAAACCATTGTCACCGTATCAGCATACTGACTAACCTCAGATAAATTGTGTTCCACACTGATAATCGTTAGACCATCTTTTTGCTTTTTTTTCAATATACCATACATCCTTTTAATCTGTATAATATCTAACCCAGTTGTCGGTTCATCAAGAAAAATAATTTTAGGATCATTCAAAAAAGCCCGAATAAAATGTAGTTTTTGTAACATACCATTTGAATATGCTGACAATGTTTTTTGCAAATCTTCTTTTGATAATTCAAAATCATTCGCTAAATTTTTAATTTTTTTACTTGCTTCCAACTTCTTAATGCCATAAAGTCTAGCAAAGAAAAGACAATTTTCCCATCCGGTCAACTCTGGAAAAAGTTGTCTGGTATCAGAAGAAACATAATTAATTGATTTCAAGTACTGTTTTTGGTTCTTTAAAGTAATCACAGCATCATTATTTTTTAAAAGGCCCGAATTAAGTTTATTGAGACCAATCAATGCCTTTAGCAATTGTGTTTTCCCTGACCCATTTTTCCCGATAATGATGTGATATAAGCCCGAATCAAAACTAAGATTGATATTATTTAAATAAAATGACCCTTTCATTATCTGTCCATCAATAACCTCAAGACTCATTTTTTCTCCTTAATATATCTTCAAGATAGCCATATAAATCGATATCAGTTTGCTGTGGCCTAACCTGAATTTTTTCGTTTCTTTTTCTATTACAAAATAGTTAGCAACAAAATCATTGTACGATATTTCACAATAAAAATCAATTTTTATTCAAGTCATGTTCTTCATTCGAACTTGATTATCGATTATTTAGGAACACTTATGTTTTCATTCATAAAAAAGCGTTACACCAAGATGTAAAGTCCTTTTTAGTATGTCCCAATTTCATGAATTACTCTCATTTTTAAATGAGTTTAAAATGTTAGAGGATGCCTTTATCTATATATGATACTTAATCGCTGCATCATAGACCATCTGTTTTAGTTCATTGCAAAATTAACTATTCTTTCATAATTTTATAGAAAATCCATCCTCTATTCTTTTTTGTTTGTATTAAATTCAAATTTAACTTATCCAGGTATACTTCAAAATCCTCTCTAGACTTTAAGTCTGGTAAGAAATAGTTTATTTTAGTATACTCACACCCTATCACTAATATCCCGTCTTTAGACATAATTCTTTTTATTTCTAAAAAACTTTGATGTAAATCTTCCCAATGAAAATGGTTTTGAAAAGCACAAATTAATTCAAAGTATTCAGAAGGATATGGTGTTTCTTTAATATCTCTTTTTTCAAACCTTATATTATTTTCTAAATTTTTGGTTTTAGCCTGTTCAATTGCTTTGTCAGATATATCTATTCCGATGATTGAATTACAAAAAAAATGATGACTAATGTACTTTGTTGTAGCACCATTGCCCACGCCTATATCTAAGACGTGATCATATTTTCTTTTATCTAAAAAAGATAGACTCCATTCTGTCATGGGTAAATAAGCATTGTTCCATATTTTCATCATCAAACTTCCGATAATTCCTGTGGGCTTTTTTGACTGTGCTAATAAATAGTTGAAACTTACATACAAGATGATTACTAGGATAATAACTACAAAAAAAAATTTCATACTTCTCCTTTTAAAAATTGAAATAAAATTCAAATTTCTGTTTTAAATCTTTTCTAAAATAAATAGTATGATAAAAACAACTAAAAAACAATTGATAACTATATACGTTGCTTACTATCTGGCACTCACACTTATCATATTCGCTTGAATCTTGTCAGACTATCGCTTATTGACATGCAAAAAACTGCCTAAATGATGGGCAATTCTTTGATTTAATCATAACTAAATAATCGTTTAGAGATAAATAAGTATTGCATAAATAATTGACAAATATTCTAAAGATTCGTATAATTCTAGGAGTATAGTAGGTAATAGGTAGTTCTTTCTGCTCATAAAACTGATCAGTTTTTAACAGCTCTTGTTCTTTTTGTTGTGCAACTTTGTCTATACTTGCTAAGTAAGTTAATGGGAAGATGTATATGTTGAATTTTAGAGATTTAGGCGCTCACTATCGAAAGTGAGGGAAGCTAGGGGCTACTCCATGGGAGATGTCACAGGTGATAATTTGAATAAATCGCAAGTATCAAGATTTGAAAATGGAACACAAATGTTATTATTAGATGGTTTCATGCATGCAATTAACGGCTTAAATATGACCGTTAGTGAATTTTTTCTAACGATTGGCAATTTTGAAGTAGGTAATCTGCAAATATTTGGCGAGAAAATACAAGATTTAATCAATGCACAAGATATAGATGGGCTTGAAGCGCTGATTATCAGAAAACCACGAACAAATGAAAAAAAGATTTTTAATATCAAGGTCAAGTGCGCTATTCATGAGTTATCCGGGCAAAACTTACTGACGGTGAGGAGACTCAATTTATTGATAAATATCTGACAGATTGTGAAGAGTGGTCGATGTTTGACACAACTTTTTTCAGCATGTGTTTAGAAGCTTTAGATACAGACTTGGTTTATCAGTTGGGTTTACAATTAATTGAAAAAAACGCATTTTATAGACCTTTACTTTACAATGCACAAATTGTAAAAAGAACACTTGTCTATGTCTACATGATATTTCGTGGTTGTTTCGTGTATGCTGAGGAATTTGAAAAGCAACTTAATACTTTACTAAAACCGACTGATACAGATGAAAAAATAACTATTCAGATTTTTAAAAAAATATTAATATCCCGGAAAGAAAAAAACCAGAACTTTTATCAGGAATTAGTAGAGATATTCATGCTTTAAAAGATTTAGGAGCACAAGGATTGGCGGAAAGAATTGAAATTTTCTTGTTTAACTACAAATAAAAGGAGATTGGAACATAAATAAAACCTTTGTTCCAATCTTCTTATTAAATTCCCTAGTCGCCTAAAAGTCCGCGAAGAAAGCTGAACATATGCACTACTTCCTTATTTGATAACGATATCTTATCAAATTAAAAAAAGAAAAATGTAATGTTGCTAACTTGCAACACTTTTTGCAACAAACCGTTGCAAGCTAGCAACATTACGCACGGAGGTGTTAGAAGTGATAGTATTGTTTTGTAAGTTAGTTTAAACGATTTATGAGAACTGAACAAGACTGACAGCTAAGGTTTTGTTAAAAAGGAGGAAACAAATATGACTTTTGAAGAAAAACATGTATTGGATAGCAATGATATCACGATTTGCATCATTTCATAAAACTTAAACGGCGATGAATATGAAGCAATTTATATTTATCGTTTTTTTAAATTAATCTGGAGATTTTATGAACCTTTTTTTAAAAAATAAAGTGTTTAGATGGATAATCATTTCTGATTTTTTAAACAACTCGGGCGCATCTATCTATAATCTAGTTTTCATTATTTTTGCTTCAACGATGCCTAATCCAAAAATCATGGTATTCATTGCAAATGCTATCATGCTCATCCCTATATTTTTTCAAATTTCTGTGGGTATACGGGCTGATAAGACTGAGCGTAAGGTGAAGTGGGCAATTAACATTGGATTTTTTCAGGCATTTTTATTTATTATAGTCGCATTACTACAGAGAAACATGTCCTATCTTGCTTTTTCTGCAGTATGCTTTATAAACATTATATCTGATACATTTAGTAATTTTGAGCGTGGTTTAAAAATGCCCATTTTACAAAAAAATATTCCAAAAAATACTATGATGGCTGCATTCTCGTTCAAACAATTTGTGACTTACATCAGTTCTTTACTAGGTCAAATCTTTGGTGTCTGGCTATTGAGTGTGAGTTATCAAAATTTTTCGTTTGTTGCTATTGTAAATGCGGTAACTTTTTTATTGTCAATTTTTTCACTGATGATCATCAGAAAGGAGATGTCTTTTGATTTCATCTCTTCTGATAGTAAGGATAGTAAAAATACACTAACTGCAAGATTGAAATCAATTTTATCAAATGCCAAACAAATATTTGGTAAAGAAGGGGCATCTGGTTTTACTAGGATGTTAAGCTGTATTATTTTAGTTAATGTACTAGGGAGTGCGATTTTACCAATTTTCAATATCGTTTTACTGGATAAGACAATTTTAAATCTTCCATTTGGGACGTCTATCTTAATCATGCAAAGCGCTTATATTCTAGGTGTGATTGTCAGTAGTCTATTGCCACATGATGTTTTTTCAAAACTCTCACTCACCACCTTAATTTCATTCGTATCAGCTAGTTTATTAGGCCTTTCAGTTTTAAACATATCACAGTTTCCACCTTTAATGAGTACAATATTTATCGCTTTTATCGGGTATGTGATAGGTAAAATTAATCCTAAATTGTCATCGCAATTATTGAACGCCCTATCGCCTGAGGTATTAGCACAAACAGGTGCCTTTCTTGATACCTTGTTTATGCTATCAATTCCAGTTGGTACAGTTATATTTACGAGTCTTACTTTGTGGCATGTAAACATTTCATGGTTCATCTTCTCAGTATTATCTCTAGTGGCACTTATCTTGATATTAACAACTCATAGAAGGAAGCAAAAAAATGAAGCAATTTAGACTAAAGTCAGAATTAATTTGGATGAAAAAAGAAACAGGAATAGAGATATATCATGGTAATAATCGTTTAAATATGTTAATTAATACTGATGATAATGATGCTTTTTTTTCATTTTTACAGTTTATTAGTACCGCAAAATCTAGAGAAGAAATCAATAATTACACGTCAATATCACAAATACAAAAAGATGATATTCTTTTATTTTTAGAAAAAAAAGGTTATGGTTACTGGATATCTGACACATTGAAGCCACTAACAAGAACTGAAATGTTTATTAATACTTTTCCTCAAACGTTCTATCAAAACTATGAGATAAAAGTTTCAAATCAAAGAATTATTATCATCGGTTTAGGTACAGCTGGTAGTTATTTAGTTGAAGCTCTGAGTAAGTTGAAGTTCAATCATTTTGTTTTAATTGACGGAGACTCTATCGAAGAAAAAAATTTAGAGGCACAAAATTATTTAGTAAATGAAATAGGAAAATATAAAGTTGAAACATTAAATGATAGGTATGGCGAAAAACATCAGATCACACCACATAGAAAATTTATAGCTAACTACGAAGAACTAAATAGATTAGTTGGCGGACTTACGGATAAAGATATTATAATAAATGCTTCTGATGATCATGAATTAATGTTAAGTTTAACGCAAGCCAAAGTTGATAATAAAATTAATGGTCCTATTCTCGTATGCGGTTATGGTGTTTTAGCTCAAACAGCCTATTTAATTAAAAATCAACAGACAGCGATAAAATTTATTGATAAAATTAAATCGCTGATTATCAGTAAAAAAGATGGGATTATAGCAAATAGTGGTTCAGTCCTAAATGCATTTCTAGGTACATATATGGTTTCAAAACTGGTGCTTGATTATATGTTAGAAAAAGAGACTGTTTTAGCATATGGCAATTTTGAAACAAATGAAATTCGTTTTGATTGCAAATTATAAAATGAAGTTAGCTACTCAATTCGCGGCAACCTTTCCGCGGATTAAAACATCCTGGGAAATTTAGCTACATGAATACCAGCTACTATTAATTTCTATATAATTTTAAAAAAGAAAAGGCTCTACACCAAGGTTGATGTGACCACTCCGATGAAAAACATAGTATTCTAAGCTTTATATAAAAAATACCTATAAAAATGATGTGAATCCCAGAATATAGACTTTCCAAAAGGAAGGTCTTTTCTAATGGCTAAATATTCATTTGATTTGAAACTAAAAGCAGTTATAGACTATGAACAAGGATTAGGTAGCTATCAATTTATAGCTGATAAATACCATGTTAAGACGTCAGGTCGAATCAAGGACTGGGTACATATATACCGAGCTTTTGGAAGTACAGGTCTTCAGCGTAAACGGAAAAACACAGTTTATGATACACAATTTAAGCTCAATGCTGTAAACTTATACTTAACAAGTGAAAAATCTTATCGAGAAATAGGTGATCAATTAGGCATGACTAATAATGCCTTACTCGCGCGTTGGGTGCTTGATTACTGTGAGAAGGGTGAGTTTGCCTTTTCTAATTCTCGTGGGAGACCTAGAAAAGAGCCTGACATGTCAAAACAAAAGTCTTCAAAGAAACAGTCTGATTTGAGTGAAACTGAACAAAAACTCGCTCAGCTTCAAAATGAGAACCTCAAACTAAGAATTGAGAACGAGTATTTAAAAGGGCTGAGGAGGCTGCGAATGGAACGACAAGCGAGGGAAAATCCAGGCTTGTTCAGGCCCTCCAAGGAGAATTCAAGTTCCCACTCAAAGAAATCTTAAGTATGACAGGACTACCAAAAGCAACTTATTACTATTGGGTCAAACGTTTCAAACGTGCTAACAAAGATGACGCAATTGAGAAAAAAATGCTTGAAATACGTGCAGAACATCCCAATGCAGGTTACCGCCCCATGGTAGAACTCCTCAAACAAAAAGGCACATCGTATTTTTCAATCCATGAGTCGTAAAGGGAACTGTCATGATAATTCAGTTATGGAGAACTTTTTCGGACTCCTCAAGCAAGAAGTTTATTATGGTCGAGTCTTTCAATCGTTTGAAGCACTTGAACGAGCAATAATAGATTGGATTCATTATTACAACACAAAACGAGTTAAGAAGAAATTAAACTGGATGTCGTCAACCCAATATCGGATGGCATTATCAAACTAACAAAAAAATCAAGCAGTAAATACTTGATTTCAAAAGTTTATATTTTAGGGTGCACATCAAAAGCATTTAGGTTCTTTTACTTTAACTAATTCTACTACATTTACATAGGCAATCCATTTTTTCATAAATCTTCTTATTGATATTTTTGAAGATGATGTACCAGTAGAATCTTCAAAAATCACTATAAATAAAGCCCTGAGTCATTTTATAGTTGTGTCATACAAGGATAAGCAATTTCATCAAATACCTCTTTTAAATCATAAAAAGAGGTTCCCAAAGGCGTGTTTTTGATAAGCGGTCTTATTTCACAGATAGAGATTTTTTTGAGAAGTAATTATCCATAATCTAGCAACACAAGCAGCGCCACAATCTTCCTTTCCAATCTGTGGAATTGTCTTATACTTCATTTTGCTTCATCCTATAAAATATCTTTAAGTGGTTGTGCTCCAGGAAACCAATCATGAAGTTTTGTATGCGCATCAAATTTCTCATTATTTTCAATGGTTGCCTTCGGATACTTATCTTTAATAGCTCTTTCGTATGGCGCCATAAATTTTGAGAGGTAAATTGTTACATCTTCTCCATCCCTATTTCCCAACGCTTTATACAAATCATCTAAATATACAATCTGTAGATTCTGAGTCTCCTTATCAATATTATATGCACCTGTGAAACCATAGTTCCCTACATTCTTGACATAGTATTTTTGCATGCTAAACTCCTTATTATTTATAATGTGATGAAGCTCACTAAAGATACCATCTAAATATGACGGCTAGTTGCTTGTTCCCTAAAATAGCGAACTGGCCGCACATCCTGCAGTTAGTCCAGGTAATGTGTGCATAGAATCTACATGAGGAACTAACTCCTCCAATTTTATACGATGCTGTAGTCAACCAGCCTAATACAAATAAGCATTTTTATTTAAAGTATTAAAATAAAGCGCTTACAAGATATAGTTTATCACTCGTAAATGCCAACTACAATATTTTGTAAAGTAATTGGGATAATATACTGAATTTGGGATGTTTTTATAGTTTGTTGTCCACCTCAATTAAGTAAGGTAACCAAATTGTGAATATGCTTTTCAGAAACATAAGTTGTTCTCGAGCTCCCATAAAACTGAATGTTTCCCGTACCTATATCAATACTTTTTATTTTATTAATATTGACAATAAGAGATCTATCGATGCGTATCAGATTATGTCTTAATTTTGAAAAGTTTTTTAAGGGTTGTCGGATTAATCTTTCTTCATGTTCATATAACACGATACAATTTCGATATTCTCGACTAGACTCAATAAAAAGCACTTCATCTGGATTGAACCTTACGCCATATACCTCAACATAGCAAGATTTTGAAAAAAATACTAGATTAATTGTTCTTTGGATGACATCTCTAATAGAAGCTAAATTGTCTACCCCTACAGATAATAAGAACTGATCTCCATTTTCTATAATCAGCTCATTCAATTTGACATTATGAGACAGTATACCAATTACATTTCCCCTATTATGCGTCAATATTGTTTCAAATTCAAGGAAATCGGCTATACTTTCCGCCTGTAATAAAATAAAGTGTTGACACGGAAAATCTATTTGTAATTTAGCAATTTCAGCAACAGAATCATAAGATGTAAAACTTATAAACTCCCTCTCTTCATTTCTTAAAACTTTACAAATTTCATTCAAAATCTCATCATCAACAAGTGCTACGAACTTTTTCATAATATCTCCATCAAGTGTTGAACATTATATATAGATATTATAATACTTTGAACTTAAACACACAATTTTTTACAAAATGATATCTATAATTTCATTAAATCCCAAAAAACGAAACTTGAATAAAGCAACATTTCTGTTTATTTATATAGTATTTGAAAATATACATAATTATGAAATCAATACTAAAAAACTGTCGTATCAAAGCATAAAAAAATCAATTAGCTAAAAGATATTAATTAATAGGTAATTTTTAAAAGTAATAAAACTCTAGTAAAATTGATACTAAATTTTTTTCATTTCCTTTATAAGTCAGTTTCGAAAATACGACTTTTGTATGATTTTTTAACATTTCATTTATGGTTTAATAAGTATAGCTATTATTCATGAGGAGGGATATATGAAAAAATTTTTAAAAAAACATGGGTATCTACCCTATTTTTTAGTATCAATATTATTATTAGTAAATTATCTTTTATTCCATAATAGGATATATATCATTTTTTCCTCTTTTTGGTTATTTCTTGCTTTTGTTGATTTTGCAAAAAATAAACGTAATGATGATAAATAATAGGAATGCTGTCAATATTCTTAGTGATGATAAGAGTTATTGTCCCCAAAGCTAAACCACTTTAAAACAGGTTATTTATCTCAAATTTAATTAAAACAAGAAAAAATCCCTATACAGTGACTGTATAAGGATTTTTAATATGCCCCCTGCAGGGCTTGAACCTGCGACCCATGGATTAAGAGTCCACTGCTCTACCAACTGAGCTAAGGAGGCAATATGATCATGAGAGATGCTTTTCTCAACAATTTATTATAACCAAATGCGCTCAGAAATGCAAGAATAAAGTCAGGTTTACTAAATAGGGAAACATATTTAGCAACGATATCAGCTTAGTCGAACTCAATGTGCCTTCCCCAAGATATAGCCATCAGTAGGGTAACGATCGGCAAGGCATATAACCAAAATAGGGAAATTAAAGCCCCTGGTAGCAGAAAGATAAAGAAGATACGCAGTCTTTGCTTATTACGTAGGCGAAGTGTCTCGCTTTTGTTACATACTCTATAGATTAACTCGCTAAAACAAATCAGCACTAGCCAAGTGAGTAGATAAATTACCACATAGGAGATGCTGGCACTTGTCGATTCAGGATGCTCAGCGTGAGCTACTGTAACAAAAGGAAACAGACAGACAACTAGTAAAACCAAGTGATTGGCCCACAGGATTAACTCATCCACTTTAGTTTGCTTGAGAAAACTCATAATTTGATGATGCGCATTCCAAATCGAGGCTAGGGCTACAAACGTTGTGACATAGATTAACAATAATAACAACATATGATGTGAAAATAAGTTGCCATCTTCTGGCACTTTAAACTCTAAGACAGTTAGCGTCATGACAACAGCAAATATCCCATCGGTAAGTGCTTCTACTCTGCTTTTATTCATAGGGTAATTGTACCATAGATAGTACCGAACATTTATGAAAGGCAAGCATTTTTTTGTAAACAAAAAAAGCACTGATTGAATGCCGTATACGTACTAAGTAGAAACTCTAGGAGTGTTGGTATATCTACCTCTACAGGTTTTCTATTTTTCGAAATCCTGAATTTATTACGAGATTTATTACGACTAGTGTTTTTTTGTTAGAAATTTGCGATTGATTCAAAGCGTTCTACTGCCTTTATTTGATTGTCAGTTTCAAGGTGGCTGTATATATCCATAGTCATCTTTATACTAGCATGACCTAAACGTTCTTGTATCTCTTTATAAGGTACACCAGCATTAAGCAGTAGGCTAGCGTGTGAGTGCCTAAAACCATGAAAGCCAACTTGTGGTAAGTCACAGGCTTTAAACCATTTTAATAAGACTGGCCGTATGATTTGGTAGTCGAGTACCTTACCAGTTATACCAGGGAATACCAACTCATGCTTACCTTTACCTATACTAAGAAAGTGTTTAGCTTGAAATATCCTCCAGTGCTTTAAAACTGCTAATACTTTGCTATCGATCAACACTACCCTATTACTCTTATTAGTCTTAGGTGTTGGCTGTATGATGGCCCTATGGGTTGTCTTACTAACAGAAACTGCGCCATTATCAAGATCAATATCAGACCAAGACAATGAGACTGCTTCCCCAATACGTAGCCCTGAAGCGACAAGTAACCTACTGAGGGCCAACATCAATTCCGTTGTATATCTTTCTTTTGGCAATGATTCCGCATAACCAAAGAATACTTTTAGTTGATCCACAGTAAGGTGCTTTATCTTCTTCTCAGTGCTTTCAAGTCGTACTTTTGGTACAATGACATTAAGACAAGGATTGTCCTTTACCAGCCCAAGAGACAGCGCATGCTTAAATATACGCTCAACGATATTAAAGTATATTTTAAAGTCTTTACCTTTCCCCCTTGGCCTATGATAAGCCCCATTTAGAGGCTGACTAGCGTTTAAAGCCCACTGATTGACTATTTGCTGAAGTAGAATAGAGTTTACTTTGTCAATTCTATAAGCTCCTAAAGCTGGCAACACATAATTATTTAGCCTTGTTTGCATAATCTGCACTGTTCTAGGTTTTACACTTAGCTTATAACTTTCAAACCACATCATGGCCATCTCTTTAAAGTTATCTATGCTAACTTTTCTAACAGTATTACCTTGTTTTTCAAAATCATTGATCGCTTGGTTGGCTTTTATATTACACATCTTTTCAGATTTAGCAGTGACAACTTTTCTAGCTTGCTTACCCGTTAAACTATCAATACCAAGATATATATTAGTACGGTACACAATAGTGCCGTCTTTTTTTGTGACTTTCTTTATATTCATTTCTTTTGCTCCTGTTCTATTGCCAGGCAAGGTAATTGAGGTATGAGAAATGAATACGCGAACAGAAGTTAATCAGTCTATCTGTCAGAAGTATAGGTAAAATTATATCTAACTTAGTATTATTTAAGGTAACAAGGTAACAAAGTATTATAAAGCTATATATATCAATGGTCTAGAGTGTTACCGTTCTAAAAAAGTAGAGTAACGCAAGGGTAACACGGTAACAGTATATGCAACCCTCCTTTTTCTTTTTGGCTAATTAGTTGCGGTCAATCAAAAATGGTACAAACGATAACAAAGTTGGTAAATTCTGACTTAAAGATAAACTATTTTTTGCGACTTTCTTTTTTAGCTTGTTTTTCAAGTCTGTTGATAAGTTCTAAATAATCTTCCTCTACAGGATCTAGTGTTTTGGCTTTATATCTTTTCAATTCTAGTTTAGCTTTTTCTTGAGCTGATTTTGTAGTAACTTTACCAGCTCCCTCAAGAACATTACGACCGGTTGACTTTAAGATATTGTCAAGTTCAGTCAAATAATCAGTCATTCGCATTTCTTTTTCTTCAATAGCATTCAACTCAGCCAAATCAAAATAAGCAGAAACCAAATTATTCAATACCCTAAGTTCCTGTTCTGTTAAATAATTCTTAGCAATCATTGCTTCAGCTTGAGTAGGTTGTTTACCTTTAAAACTTGTGAGACCGGCAAATGGTTTGTCACTGTCTACCCGATAATAGATAACTTCTGAAGCTGTATGACCATGAGCCCCAAAATGTAGTTTATTTTGAACAATTTTAAAGAATAAAACACTAGCATCAGCTTTGGGATCGTAGTCAATAGCGGTAGCATACAAATCTAACACTTGTCGGTACATCACTTTTTCACTTGATCTGATATCACGTATTCTTGTGAGAAGTTCTTTCCAATAATTCCCACCACCTAAATTTTTAAGTCTGTCATCGTTCATAACAAACCCTTTTTTAAGGTACTCTTTAATAAGCTCAGTAGCCCAAATACGAAATTGAGTAGCTGTTTTTGATTTTACACGATAACCAACTGATAAAATGAGATCAAGATTATATGATGTAATTTCTCGTTTAACTGCGCGGTTACCCTCTTCTCGAACTTGTAAGAATTTCTTACTAGTTGCCTCCTCGTTAAGTTCTCCCTCTAAATAAATGTTCTTTATATGAGCGGTAATATTTTCTCGGGAAGTATTAAATAATTCTGAAATCTGTTTTTGATTAAGCCAAACCGTTTCATCTTCAAACATAGCTTCAATATGAATATTTTCAGTATCATCATTGTATATTATTAAATTACTATCCATGTCAACTTCCTTTCACGCGCTTATGCGCTTTTTTATTTTGTAAATATTATTAATTCAAGTAACTAAACAGTATAGGTACAAGCAAAACAGCTATTACACCTAAAATAGTCACTATTATAACTTTAGCCATTGCTTTTTTATTTTTAGTTGTCATAGGGTTTCTCCTTATTCTTCAGGACGTAATCACGCGCGTGATAGTACTACAAAATACTACATTCTAGTAAATTGACTTAGTAAGCCTTTATATTTTATTTGTGCTTCCAAATTTACTTCCTATAATAGTAAGCTTCAGGCGCATAATTCCCTTCACTTTGTGTACCAATAATACGTGGTCTTTTAATATCAGACCGATCGCCGTAAGGGTTTTTAAAACCTATTTTGAACAATGCAAATACAAAACCTCCAATTGCAGGAGCATCAGGACCGGCACCTATATGAGGAATTCTTGATTCACTACCTTTTGGTGCAATTTTAAAATTAGTTGATGCTTGTTGTCCTGATTGAGCTGAACTCACAGAGTGATCAGAGTTGATGGTAATTACATCACCGTGGCCATTTTCCCAACTACCCACTAAAGAACTAATATCGCCATTGCTGATAGCGGTGATATCTAAGTCTTTCTCACTAATATTTGACTGATACAACTCTACTGGTGTTACCATTTTTAATGCCAATGTTTCAGTAGTTTGTTTAGCGGTATTTGTTTGGAAATAAGTAGATAAAATAGAACTTATCTTATCTTTTTTTCGTTCGGATTGTCCTGTATTACCAATATAACTGAAAGAGATTGTCTCGTCATTTATGAGTACATCTAGCCTATGTAAGTTATTTGTCGCATCATACCATTGGATAAACCCATCATTAACGCCTTTATCTCCATTAGCTGTCATTGCAATCTTATCAGCATTTAAAAGACTAATTTGTAGGTTTATTGCCGTATAAGATTGTGCTAGTAAAGCAATTTGTTCGTTTAAAGTTAAATTTTGCCATGTTGTTAAGTCTTGCTGAGAAGTGTCCGAGGAACTAGATTGAGACGAACTGCTAGAACTGGCTACACTTTCAGTAGAACCAGTATTAAAACTTTCGGTATGATTGCTTTTAGGCGCTGGAAAGAGTAGTAAAGTCGATACAAATGTTATGATGATTAACAAAAAAGCACCAATAATAATGCCAATAATGACATAAGTTTTTTTAGGACTATTATTTTTCTCATCAGGTCCTTTTACTAAACCATTTAATACAGCTTTTTGATACTCCTTTTCATTTGGCTCTCTACCATTTACTTTTCTAAAAGATTTTTCCCATGCTTTTTTATTAATCATTTTTACTCCAGTTTAATTTCATGTTTAGTATTACTTTTTGTTACTATGTCACGCGCATGCTGCCTCTTAACAATTCTAAAGAATCTGCTATATGTTAAACGTGATAAAAACCCTATTAAGCACGTCTCAGAGGTTAGACATAATCACACTCTTAGTACTTTAAAGTCTAACTAGGTTGATTTTATGGGCTGTGAGTATATTACAACTGACTCGTGGTCGTTCTTAACGGCTACTTTAAAATCAATACTCATAAAACAGGTCATTCTGAACGACTTGTTTTAAGTTGATATTTTTCTAAGTGGATCAGACCCACTTAGAAAATCAATAATATCAACACTATCAATAAATCTTTTTCAATTTATATTTATCTCAAATTTAATCGTAACGCTCTGTTTCAATCGGAACGCTCCGTTTAGATTTAATTGGCTTTTTTGCTGATATGGCCGATCATATAAACCTGTTAAATACTTGTTCTTACTGGGTTATATCCCTCTAGACTATTGGTTCCTCAGTGTTTCTACAATACTATAAATTTGTGTTTTGTTTCGTAAATTACAGTATTGTAGCACTCGATAATCTGTGTTTGTTTTGTAAAAATTAGACAATATCAACCATACCGAATGCTAACAAATGCTAACATTTGAAACTATATAGTCCAACATGTTCATACCTATAACTTAAAATGCGAGTGTTAAGAAATGTTAAGGTTTGAAACCGTTATGGCTGGTAGTAATGATAACAAACCCAATAAAACCCACATACCTCATGTAACGTACCTAATATTTTGTAGTAGTCTGTGTGAGGTATGTTGTAGCTGTCTAGGAAGTTACATACGTTTAGTGTATCTTCCATAATTACATCAAAGTAGCTTATATAATCAACTGTATATCTTTTGGTAGTATTATAATGTAAATTTTCAAAATCCTAAGCTTACTATAATTAAAATACTAGACCTTCTGAAAATGATAAGTTCATTTCTCCAAAATCATCAATTTTGAAAAAATATTCGGGATTACCTGTAGCCATTAGAATTGGATTTTCTAGATAAGCGTCAATAGCTGTCTCTATTTCATATTTCGCTTGTCGTAGAAGAATTGTGCTTTTGGCCGTATCACTAGTCATATGTAAATAGGTGGTTTGATTATTTTTCCAAGTATCTTGATTATCAAAATCTAGATTACATTCATGCAGTCCTTCTTCGGTAGCTTTCCAAGTTAATTTTCCAGTATATTCAAGAGTTTCCACCTCTTTTCTATAACTAAATATTTTTAAAAAAAGAATTAATCTAGCTTCTAAAATATTAGAGTCAACATCTTCTATTATTGCACTCATGGAAAAATCTAATGGTGAATATTCAAAAAATTCTGTTGGGGTAATTCTTAAATATGTACAAATAGTATTTAAAGTATCGTTATCAATTCGTTTACTATCATTTTGAGATAATGCAGTAAGAGTTGTTCTAGAGATACCTGTATCGAAAGATAATCGCGATATTTTTATATTTTTTTGAGTGAGTATAACAGCTAATTTATTTAACAACATTGATAGTCTCCTTTTGTTCACTTAATTGTACAATACGCTATCCTTTTAGTCAAGTTGTTCATTTAGTTGTTTACAAGGTCCTTTTTTTATTGTACAATAACCTTGTTGAATGTTCAACTAGTCATACAAAAATAGAAAGAAAGGTTTATTTTGAACATGAATAATAATTTATCTAAAATAATGGGTGAGCGTCGATTAACGGCAGTCTCTATTGCAAAAGCTACAAAAATATCTCGTACAACAATTAGAGCTATTTATTACGAAGAGGCTGAAAATGTAAAATTAAGTACACTAACTAAGATTTGCGATTATTTAAATTGTTCTTTATCTGAACTGATTGAGTATAATCCGGAAAAACAAATTTATACAACTAATTAATTTAGGTAGAAAGAGGATAAATGAAAGACTTAGCATTTCTAACCAGTCCTGACATGAGTAAAGCAGAGGTAGCAACTAACCATGTTGTTATTGCTGAGTATGCAGGACTAGACAAAATTTCAGTACGTAAGCTGATCGATAATAATATCGCTGACCTTGAACAGCTAGGTAAGGTGTCATTTGAAATGACAGCCTTAGATGATAGTCGAGGTCAAAAAGTAAAGGTTTACCAGCTTAACCGGAATCAAGCAATGTTAGTCATTACTTGGTTAGATAATACAGAACCAGTTAAAGCTTTCAAGCTGGCACTAGTTAAGAGATTTGATGAACTTGAAAAGGACTTACAAGCCCGACAGATTGCTCGAGCAGTTGAAAAGCCACAGGGTAAAACATTGCACCAATCCATATCAGAATGGGCACATTTTCCAAGACACGGTAATAGGTGGCATACTATCATTAGAACATTACTAGCTAGTACAGTCACTGGTTTAACCGCAAAAGGGATTAAGGCGCGTGATGACAATTGGCGAAAAGAAAAAACGCTCCTTGATCTCCTCACATTGGAAGAAATGGAACGTTATAAGTCACTTGAAAATATTGCTATAGCTATGATTATGGCAGGGTCAGATTATAATCCTATCAAGCAGGCTATAAAGAATACGATTGCAACAAAAAAGCCGTAACTGTTCCCCAACAAAACGACTTTTAACTTAGTAGAGCAAGCCTTACAGGGCTTTGCTTTACTCTTATTTTAACAGAAATAGGAGAATTACACAAATGAACAATACAATAGACGTATTACTTCCCACTCACGGCATACAGGCTGGATCACAGGCGCAGTTTAACCCAGTTACTCATAAGTGGACCGTATGGACTAAACACGGCTTAGAACGCACGTTTAGCAACCTAACAAGTTATGTAATATTTATGACGAAGGGGTAATAGAGATGATTGATAATGTTATTGAAGATATTTTATCGTTAAGAGCCGACATTTCAGCCCTAAATACTCTCATTTTTGATGCTGTTACACACATTAGTAGCTTGAGAGAAACAGAACAGGTCTATGAATTGGAACGCTTGAAAAATGTATTTACCCCTACCTTTTACATGATTGATAAAAAATTACAAGAAATAGATAAACTAGCTACAGACTTCTTGGACCAAAATATGAATAAAGGGGTAGATGATGGACCAATTTGACCCATTAACCACGCTTACCAGTCGTTTACTTACTGAGAATATTATTCGGCGTGTGAATGAATATGAAGCCACACAAGCTAAGTTAAAGGCTAGCACGCGCGTGCTACCTTATATATCTAAACAGCAAGTCATGGACGAGTTGGACATTTCAGATAGTACTTTATCGAATTTTGAAAAACATGGCTTAAAGCGGTACAAGCCTAGGTATAAGACATCATTAATCTATTACTTGATTGATGATATATGCCAATTTGTTGTACTGGATAACTAGATAGGAGCTAAATGGATAAGTTTAGAAAAGCTAAGATAGACCAAAAAGCAGAGAATGAACGGGCAGAGGTATTTGCTGACGTTATGGACATGATAGCCAGAGAACGATCTGTAAAGCATTGTATGGGTAACAAAAAGTTAATATACACTAAAAGCTTATGGCATGCTCAGAAATTGGTTGAAACTCAACTTGACCAAGAATATAGTGATCTAATGACTAATACTCCTATAGAGGAAATCACTATCTTTAGAAATGGTGCGCTTATCCTTTACACCTACTGGGGCAATGCTAAAAAACTAGATCCAAAACTAATCAAGTTGCTATCATATCCCGAAAGATTTGAAACATTCAATGATTACATAAAAGAACTGGTTTGTTTAGCAGAACTAGAGCGAGTGATTAAGATACTAGGAGAACATGAGTATCAATAAGTAAAAACAGTTAAAATTTATAAATAAAATTTGCCAGGCAAGGTAATTGAGGTATGAGAAATGAAACTTAAAGATTTACAGATATTAGATCAAAACATTGTAAAAATACTCTCTAATCATAAGGGGATAGATAGGGCCATACATGGTAAAGTCTTGGCCAAGTCTCTTAATATTGACTTACGGACATTACAGAGTAGGATAGAATACCTACAAAAGAAACGGTGTGCCATTGGCTCACTTGATAATCTAGGGTATTTTATCCCCTTAGACGAGGAAGAACGCAGAGCAGGTATAATCAAAAAGCAACGATCTGGTATTACCATTAATAATGCAGTGAATGGGTATACCTTGGCTGAACTTGACTGGATAGACCAGCTAATTAAGGAGTGAGCCGATGACACCAAAAGAACAAGCCTTATTTTGTATTGATCGTAATATCCATGTTGTAGCAGGCTACCCTCCTGGTAAAAGTGAGCGGGCTATTATTAAAGGAACAGCAAGCGGAACACTTGATCATGGATTAATAGAACAATGGTTTAACTCAATACCCAACCGTAATATTATGATTAACCTTAAAAATAGTGGGCTGATTTGTATTGACCTGGACCAACACCAAAATGGACAGAACGGTGTCAAGGCTTTTGACAGGATATGGAGCGATCATGCAGAAGCTGAAGCATTAAACACCTATGTTGAAAAAACACCAACAGGCGCAGGCGTTCATATATTTTTTAAAGTCCCTATAGAAACTTTTGATAAACCAATTGTAAATGAGCTGGTAGATGGTGTAGAGATTAAAACACACTTTGTACCCATCTATCCAAGTAGACGGACCGATGGCGATTACATGCCTTTCACTGATAAAGTTAGCAATCAAATGTTAACACTTGATGATGTTCGAGATTGTCCAGAGTGGTTGCTTAATCTGTTAAACCAGGCACCGACATCACGCGTATCCTATCCATCATCTTTCTCAAGATCTGGCGGAGTTAGTCGCACTTATGGTGCTGAGATATGGGAGCTGTTCAATCAAGGGGCAAATGAGGGCAATAGAAATATTGACACTAATAAAGTATTACACTATTGGCGCAAGATTGGTATAGAGCCAAATACATGTATGGACTTATTACAGATTTTCAATAATCGAACAAGTCCGCCATTAGATGATAGTGAACTCTCTACAATATGGAAAAGTGTATTTAAGATGAACTAGAAAGGACAACATGACATCAGAAGATTTAAGAGAGTTGGTAGCACAGACACCACAAGAACCAATGAGGGCAAAGAAACCCAAGCTAGATGATTTTACCGATTACTTGGAAGATGGGGCAAAGACTGTTCATACAGACGAATTTAAACAAGCCCTGGCCGATTGGGCTGACCAAGAAAAGGAATTGATAACAGATCCCGATTATATAAAAGAGCAGACACAGACTTTAAACGGTGTACGTGCTTTATTTTTGGAGTATCGAGATGTTTATATGAGTGGTGCAAGGGAGGACGGATCAAAACCTAAGAATTTACCGCCACTTGAAACGGCTAAGATAGTTTATAGTGTGCTAAAAGTAATCAAACTAGACAATCAAAACGGATTACTAGGTATCTATAATCCTGAGCATGGCATATATGAAACTAATGAACCTTTTTTTCATCGGTTGATTTATTGGCTAGAACCTACTTATAATTTAGCAAGATCAAAAGAAGTCTTATTTAAGTTGGAAACATTATCTAGTGTTAAGCAACAGACAACTGAGCCTCACTTAATAACAGTTAAAAACGGTATCTTTAACAAGAAAACTCAGAAATTAGAGCCGTTTAACTCTAAATATATCTTTACATCAACTATTGCGACTAAATACAATGTACAAGCTAAGGTACCTAATATTAAGGGGTGGGACGTTGACAGTTGGCTATTGGATCTAATGAGTGGAGATAAGGAACTCGTACAATTACTATGGCAAATCATATCAGCAAGTACCAATGGTAATTACTCTTACCGTAAAGGCGCGTGGTTAGTTGGTAAAGGTAATGACGGTAAAGGAACATTTCAAAGCCTGATCATGAACTTAATTGGCCGTGAGAATGTGGCTAGTGTCAAAGTAGAACAATTTTCGGAAAGGTTTGCGTTATCTCAAGTAGTGGGTAAGACTTGTATTATTGGAGATGATAGCCAAGTCAGCTACCTAGATAATGCTGGCAATTACTTTAGTGTTGTGACAGGCGACCCAGTACCAGTTGAAGCTAAAGGTAAACAACCTACACTGGCCGTGTTCAACAAATTGGTTATACAGTCTACCAACTTTCTACCTAAGTTTAGGAACAAGTCAAATGGTACTTATAGACGGTTGCTTATCGTTCCTTTTGAGAAGTCATTTACAGCAGATAATGACAATTGGAAGATAAAAGATGATTATATCAAGCGCCCTGAGATATTAGAGTATGTGTTAAAAGTAGCATTATCCTTAAACTTTGATCGTTTCATTGAACCCAAGGCAACTAAGGCACTACTAGATGATTTTAAAATCACTAATGATACCATATTAGCCTTTGTTACTGAACCTTTTTCAGAATTAGTTAGCGACTTCCTCCCATCATCTTTTATTAGTGCCTACTATCGTGCTTGGTGTGAATTTGAGGGCGTAAAGCCATTTACTAAGCGAGAATTTGAACATAGACTACCTGATCATATAAAAGAAGAGTGGGAGAAATCTACCCAAAGACCAAATACTGCAGGCTTTAATAGAGCATTGGATCTGCATAGGGCCGAGGAGATAGAAAAGTTTTGGCATTACTTTTATTGGAATGATGACAAGCACAAAACCACAACAAAAGGGTATTTACGTAGAAAAACATAGGCTTGTTACTGTTACCGTTACCACTTGTTACTGTAGTCAGTAACGTCCTAAATACTATGGTTGTCACGTTTACATGACTTGTTACTCTGTTACCGCAAAAGTACTATACCGCTACGCATTTATCAGAGAAATAGAAATCAGACTATAAGAGCATATTAACATCCATAGTAGTAAAAAGATACCTGGTCAATTGACTAGGTATTTAATCTATAATTTGTTGGAAGATGTTGGAATTTGAAAAGGTACGATAAGTGACAAAAGTTACACCCTAAAAGGGACGATATTGCTATTTCTACCGTCCTTAAAAAGGGTACGAAAACCTGACAAAACTTAACTTTATTTTTATATATAGGAATGGCATAACAGTACTGCAAAATACTACATCATTACTATATAAGAATGGTACGATAACTTGATAAAACTTGTCATAATTAAGAGGGAGTATATGAGTAAAGCAAAGATCACTGATAAAGAGTATAGGCGTTTTGAGGAGATATTTTATAGAGTATGGCATTATCACACGTTCGGTCATGATAAACACGTCAAGCTAACGAGCCAAGACTTAAAGCGCGTGACTAATACATTAGAAGAACTCAAACAGACACGACACCGTGAGCATAATATTATTGTCCGCCATTATATCCACAAAGTCTATTACACAACGATAGCAAGAGAACAGGGAGTATCTGAGGGCTATATCAGAAAGCTGGCCAAGAATGGTGCTTATTATTTCCTACAGATATATGATAAGCAATAGGGGTATACTAACCCCACGCGCACTAGACAGCGACATTCAGCAGTCACTGCACATATTTTCTCATGATGAGATATAAAAAACCGTGCATCACAGATACACAGTCCCTTGCCTGACAAAAATTTATTACGAGTTTAAAATTTGTAGTTCTTGCTAAAGCCCGTTGTTAAGGCTTTTTTGATATAAATTTATTACGAGATTTATTACGAGTTGCTTCATATCTGATGGGGTCTGGTGGGGTTCGTTTTTTTGTAAATCGCTTAATACCGCGTTTCATGGGGTCTGGTGGGACCTGGTGGGTACACAAAAAGCACTGATTGAATGCCGTTACTCACTCTTGTATTGAACCCGCTGTAAATGTTAAACAGGTGGGCGTCTCGCTCTTACTTAGCAGCTTCCATCTAAAATGGCTTGCACGCGGTAAGATGTCTCAAAGACTCCCTAGGTAATACGATTTAGTCGGTCAAAAATGTGAGTAAGTTCGCACATTCCAGTGCTTCTTTATAAATACATCATATCATGATTCCCCATTTTTTGCAACGATAAGACCAGAAAACGCTTTCTTTTTTTTAAAAAGTTCTTTATCTCAATATCTCAACAAGCTCTTTTCTGGCCGCTAGATTAGCTGGTATGATAGAAAAAACTAGCCCAATTAAGATCGTTATGACCAAGGTCAAGCTAATGGTAAACAGATCAGGTGAGACCTTAAAAGGTAATATCAAGGAGATGACAGGTGACATAAGATAACCTAGTATGTAGTAAACCACACCTCACAAGTATTCCATCTGCTGATGTCTAGTGTAACATAATAAAATCAGATTTATTTAATGTAAAAAAAAACAGAAATCCAAGATTCAGATTTCTGTTTTCTATTTTATCAAGTTGTCCGAACGACTTGCTTAGTGGTTCAAAATCGCTAAGGTATCAGAAAGGTCATCTACATTAACCTCTAGCATATCCCCTGTAGCACGGATTTTAACTTCGACGATGCGATCAGCCGCTTTTTTACCGACTGTCACACGAACTGGTAGCCCGATCAAGTCACTATCAGCAAATTTAACGCCTACACGTTCTGCACGGTCGTCTTCTAAAACTTGCATGCCTTGTTTAGTCAGTGTCTCAACAATTTCAGCTGACAAGGCAACTGCTGTTTCATCTTTGACATTAACAGGAATCACATGCACATCAAATGGTGCTAGTTCTTTAGGAAAATTCATCGACCAAGCAAATTTGTAATCACCCTTAAATGTTTTCTCAACATTAATTCGTGCAAACTGCTCTAAGATTGCCGATAACATGCGGCTGACGCCGATGCCGTATGACCCCATGATGATTGGCTTAGCCTTACCATTTTCATCAAGCACGTTAGCCCCCATACTCTCAGAATAGCGTGTGCCTAACTTAAAGATATGACCAATTTCGATACCACGCGCAAATTTCAACTTACCTTGACCATCAGGAGCAGGTTCGCCTTCTTTTGCTGTACGTAGATCGACAAACTCGCTCACCTTGAAATCACGATCAAGATTTGCATTTTGATAGTGGTAACCATCTTCATTAGCGCCTACAGTCGCATTCACAACTGTTTCAACGACGCGATCGGCGATTACTTTTACTGATTCTGGTAAGCCAACTGGACCTAATGAGCCAAATGTTGCACCAAAAAGTTTGATTGTGGCTTCTTCTGAAGCAGGTTCAAGGAAGTCTGCACCCAAGTGATTGGTCAACTTGACTTCATTTAGCTCATCATCTCCACGAAGTAACACAACGACGAGTTCATCATCAGCTTGATAAACTAATGTTTTCAAAGTCTCTTCAGCTGGTAGGTCAAGGAAAGCAGACACTTCCTCGATTGTTTTAGCATCAGGTGTCGCAACCTTAGCTAACTCAATATGCTCTGTATAAACTGTTGGTTTAACAAATTCGGTTGATGCCATCTCTAAGTTTGCTGCATAGTCTGACCCGTCGGAGTAGGCGATTGTATCCTCACCTGCAACCAACCATTTTGTCAGTTCTGCCTTAATATCTTTGATAACACCATCTGGAATTTCAGAGATATCAGCAATTGATTTATCTAAAATCAACCATTTGTCTAAATCTGTACGGTCTGGTGTGATTGCCATAAATTCTTGGGAATCTTTACCACCCATTGCCCCACCATCACCGATGATCCCCTTAAAATCGAGACCAGCGCGCGTGAAGATAGCACCATAGGCTGCTTTATAATCGTTGTAAGTCTCATCCAATGAATCATAGTTAGCATGGAAGCTATAGCCATCTTTCATGATGAATTCACGACCACGAAGCAAACCATAACGTGGGCGTTTTTCATCACGATACTTGGGTTGGATTTGGTAGATATTTAATGGTAATTTTTTGTAAGACGTAATTTCATTTCTGACAAGAGCTGTCATCGTCTCCTCGTGCGTTGGCCCAAGGATAAAATCTGATGAATCGCGATTTTTAAGTTTGTAAAGGTCAGCACCGTAGGTTTCATAACGGCCACTTTCTTTCCACAAATCAGCTGTCAAAAGTGCTGGAGCTAATAACTCTACTGCACCGATGCCATCAAATTCTTGGCGCATGATGGTCTTGAATTTTTCGAGTACACGGTTAGCAAGTGGTAAGTAGGCATAAATCCCAGCTGATACTTGACGGACATACCCTGCACGAACTAAGAGTGCATGACTGATGACCTGTGCATCAGAAGGCATCTCGCGTAAGGTAGGGATGAGCATTTTAGATTGTTTCATGTGAGTGATAGTTGGATAACCCTATCAAGCCCTGTGCTTGGAGATTATCCTTTCCTTTCATATAGTGGTTTCATTATATCAAAAAAAGTGCGGAAAATCAGCACTTTTGGTGAGATAGACAGTAAGTTAGCCCTGATATGACTGAATTTACGCATGAGTTTGATTGCGATATTACCTAAATAAGCGCAAAATATCATTCCAAGTAACAGCGATCATCAGTAAGACCATGAAGCCAACACCGACAAGGGTAATGATCGTCTCATGCTCTTGTTTCATTGGTTTACGACGGATTGCTTCGATGATATTCATAACAATTTTGCCACCATCAAGCGCAGGAATTGGCATCAGGTTAAAAATCCCTAGATTGATAGATAGGAGTGCCATAAAGCCAATAACTGTTGTTAGACCTTCACGCGCCGCTTGACCAGTCATCTGATACATGGCAACAGGACCACCCAGTTTATTGAGACTTGGATGCAGGATTAAGTTTTTCAAGGCATTAATGATTGTAAAGGCATAAGTAGCAGCTTTTTGAACACCACCACTCACCTTATCAAAGAACCCTGTCTTAAGATTAGGCGAAATACCGATAATATAGGCTTTATCTTGTTTTTTAGGCGTAATGACTAAACTATCTTTAAGCGTCTTGACTTTAATCGCCTTACCATCTGATTTGATGATTTGATCAGATAGACTTTGCCAATCAGATACCTCAGTACCATTGATAGCTTTAACCGTATCGCCAGTACGCAATCCTGCTTGATAGGCAGGCAGATTTTTATCATTCACCGTAATTTTGTTACTAGATAGATCCTGAACACTACCTTGCATGAAGGCTACTAAAATACAGGCCACGATCCCCAAAATAAAATTATTAAGCGGTCCAGCAAAGTTGGTCATCATTCGACCAGGTAGACTAGCACTTTGGTATTGGACATCTATCGGTGCGATGCGAAGCTCAGTCCCATCCTCTTCGACAACTGTTGCATCATGGTCAACTGAGTATGTCTTGACTTGACCATTAACTTCACCTGTAATCGTTAAGGCATGCTCAAAATCATAGGCAGTCACTAACATAGGAAGAGACTGTTCAAATTGAACTTTATCACTCAGATTAATGCGTGTCACGAACATACTGTCAGAATCAAGTGTTAAGCTGACAGGCGCACCCGTTTTAATCTCAGTTGTATCCTCACCCCAGCCAGCCATACGTACATAGCCACCTAATGGTAAGATACGGATCGTATAGACGGTGCCATCTTTGGCTTGGTGTGCATAGATTTTTGGTCCCATCCCAATAGAGAACTCGCGAACTAGGATACCCGATTTTTTGGCGAAGTATAAGTGACCGTACTCATGTACACAGACGATGATACCAAATATGATGATAAATGTAATAATACTTTGAATCATATCATTTCTCCCTTTCTTCGGCTAATTCAGCAATCCAATGGCTGAGCATTTGACGCGTTTGTCGATCTGATGCTAGTATTTGATGTAAGGTTTGACCATCAAACTCCATATGTTCAAATACAGCACGTGTCACCAGTTGTTCGATGGCTAGAAAAGTGATTTTTCCTTCTTGAAAGGCAAGATTGGCAACTTCATTTGCCGCATTATAGACAGCTGGATACCCACCACCAAGTTTACCAACCCGGTAGGCCAAATCTAGCATGGGGAACCGCACTAAATCCATTTTTTCAAAATGCAAGCGACCGATTTCGGTCAGATCAAACGTTTTTTCATTATGTATGGGAATATGTCTCGGATAAGATAAGGCATACTGGATAGGTTCACGCATATCTGATGGTCCTAATTGGGCCAACACAGCACCATCATTCAGGGTAATCATAGAATGGACGACAGATTCACGATGTAAGACAACATGAATATCCTCATAAGCGAGACCAAACAAGTGATGCGCTTCGATGACTTCCAAGCCTTTATTGACCATCGTAGCAGAGTCCAAGGTAATTTTTGCACCCATAGTCCAGTTAGGATGTGTTAAGGCATCCGCTAGAGTTACATCGACCAACTCAGCTCTTGTTTTATCTCTAAAGGACCCACCTGATGCTGTAATCGTTAGACTACGAACATCACGCGCTTGAACCCCTTGTAAGACTTGGAAGATAGCAGCATGCTCACTATCAACTGGTAAAATTTGACTACCTGTTCTAGCTGCTTCAAGCATGATTGTATCCCCAGCAACGACTAACGTTTCTTTGTTTGCCAGAGCGATATCACGACCAAGTTTGATTGCCTCAAGTGTTGGTATAACGCCAATAGACCCAACGATGGCATTCAGTAATACATCGTAGTCTGCTGTTTGTGCAAGTTGACTTAAGCCAGCATCACCTGAGTAACAGAGCAATTCCGGAAATTCCGCTTTAAATTGATCGATGATATTTGATTGTGACGACACAACTACCTTCGGAGAAAATTGCTGGATAATCTCACGTGCCTTGTCTATATTGTTACCAAAAGCAAAGCCGACAAGTTCAAATAAGTCTGGATGTGCTGCGATAACATCTAAAGCTTGAACGCCAACACTTCCCGTCGCGCCTAATAGTATCACTTTTTTCTTGTTCATTACCTTACTCTTCTCCATCCAAATAGTACACAGTTAAACTTAACCAATTTAACGCAATTTAAAACAACCCTAGCAAATGCATGATGGGGAAGACAAAGATTAAACTATCAAATCGATCTAATATCCCACCGTGACCTGGTAAAATTTTTCCAGAATCCTTGACACCAAAATGGCGTTTTAAACTTGATTCCACCAAATCGCCCAGCTGACCGACGATAGAAAATATAGCAACCAAAATAATCAGTTTAAAGAGATTGATATCCGGTGCTTTATTTGGGTAAAGAAAGACCATCAAGACAGCAACAACAATTGCACATGCAATACCACCTAGAGAGCCTTCGACCGTTTTATTCGGCGATACACTGGGAATAAGTTTCGTTTTACCGAATTTTCTGCCGATAAAATAAGCACCTGAATCCGTTGACCAGACAATGAATAGCGCTAAAAATAAAATAAATAGGCTACTTTGTTGAGCTGCTAATAAATTCTGAAAGCCAATACCAATATAAAAAGCTGATAGGAAAGGAAAGCCTAAGTCCTCAAAAGAATAGTTGCCTTTGGTGAATACCATGATACCCATCATGATGAATAAACATAGGGTAAACAAGGTAAAATGGCTATCTGTACCTAGTTTTGGAAAATACTGTGTTGTTGGTAATGCCAATGCTAATGCTGCAACTGTAGCTAAAATACCTTCAAATGATAAAATCTCTAATTTACGCATTTTAAACAGTTCACTCATGGCAATAATCGTGAGCAAACCAACTAAAATATGAAATGGGGTACCACCCATAATCGCTAGGCCTAAAAATACAGCGCCCGCCACGACACCTGTAATAATTCTTTGCGTCATTTTTTAACTCCTCCATATCTGCGATCACGTTTTGAAAAGGCATCAAATGCTAAATCAAGTGATGCTTCATCAAAATCTGGCCACAAAGTTTCTGTAAAATATAATTCACTATAGGCCGTTTGCCACATCAGAAAATTGCTTAATCTATTTTCTCCCGACGTCCGAATCACCAAATCAGGATTTCGATAAGCTGCTGGTAAAACTGATGTTGTTAGTCTCTCTTCAAAACTTTCTATCGAAATTGACTCAGCGGATATATCCCCAGATTTGACATCTGTTGCCAAAGATCTAACCGCATCTAAAATCTCATTTTGGCCACCGTAATTTAGGGCAATCGTTAAAATCATCCCCGTATTAGCAGCAGTATCAGCCATTGCTTGATCAATCGATTTAAGTGTTGCTTTGGGCACACCCTCTCTTGTCCCAATCATGGCAATACGAATATTTTCTTTGTTTAATGTTGGGACAAATTTACCATAAAAATCAATCGGTAAACTCATGATGAATTTCACTTCAGCAGCAGGTCTCGTCCAATTTTCTGTTGAAAAAGCATAAACTGTCAAAACTTTAACGCCCTCGTGTTGGGCATGGATAGCAATTTTTTGTAAGGCATCCATACCAGCTTTGTGTCCAAATACACGGGGCTTTCCTTGATGCTGGGCCCATCGACCATTACCATCCATGATAATCGCCAGATGGTTTGGTACTTTTTTATCTGTTTTATCTTTATCAGCTATTATTGTCATCTTAGTTTGTACCTCTAATTCGTAAGCCATTAAGTTCTTATCCATACCTAACAGCAACCTGTGATCAGTATGCAAGCTATAAAAGCTTCCATTAATTTTACCATATTTTTAAAAATAATTCTAAAAAAATAAGCCCTAGAGCTTACTTCTTCTTATTTATTCAAATGGTGAATCTGGTGTAGCTGATTTTTCAGTTACCTCTGTCACATCAGATTTTGCTTCTGAGATAACGCCATCTAAAGCATCAGATGTTGCAACTGATTCAACTGGTTTAACTGATTTAACTGCTGAGCGATCAAACGTTAAAATCACACCTTCAGCATCTAATTCGATCGTTCCTTTTTCGCTATCAACACTTGATAGAATACCATGTAAGCCACCGATTGTTACGATTTCAGAACCTGGTGTCATGCTATTAAGCTGTTCTTGACGTTTGTTAGCTGCTTTCTTTTGGTTACGTTGCATAAACCACATCATACCACCAAATAGAATGATCAAAATTATAAAATTCATCTTTTTACCTCATTTTTTTTATATCTATAATTATAGCAGATTATCAACAATAAAAAAAGGATAGGGTAATTTAATTTTTAGAAAAGAACCCGAAATTTAATCTATTGGCTATTTTTCGATTATTAATTTTTAAAACAACACTTATTTATATTCACTTTGTTATCATTCTAGAAAAAAATGATAATAAATGTTATTATTAAAGGGATACATATAACACTTCTAACCTATTTAATCTGTATAAGGAGATACATCGACATGACAAGTTCAGAACTAAAAGCAGCCGCACGCCATGCCTTAAAAGACAATTTTTTCCAAAAATTACTCTTATTAATTGTCCCATTGGTCCTTTCCGTTGCTAATGATCGCATCACTAACTCATATTCAAATGATATCAGCTCAACGTTTAAAGATACTGCAGATAAGATTGCTGGTAATCCAGATGCTGCTTCATCTATTGACTTTGGTCCACTACTCGCAATCATCATCCCAATTTTTTTGATCATTTTACTGATTAGTTTAATAATGGGCATTATTCTTACTGTTTTTCAAACAGCAGCCTTGTTCAACTACATGGAAATTTTTCGTGGTGAAAAAGAGGAAATTAATTTATCAACTGATATTTTTAGAGCCTTTAAAGATGGATATTTTTGGAAAATATTCAACTTAACCTTTGTGATTTCAGTTATTATGTTTATTCTCATGTTTATTCCAATCATTGGATGGGGATTGATGATTTATTTTGGACTGTGTTGGTCACAAGCAACTTACGTCTTATATGATAAGCTCAAGCATAATGAATATCAAGGTGTTTGGGATGTCTTAAATACCTCAAAAATGATCATGACAGGCTATAAATTTAAGTATTTCGTATTTAATTTAACATTTATTGGTTGGTACATCTTAAATGCTATCTCTTTGGGTTGGGCACAAATTTGGACAATGCCCTATACAACCATGTCTATGGTTGCCTTCTATGAAGCACGTATTCAGGATCGTTTATAATAAAAAAACAGCCGAAGCTGTTTCAATAGGTCTGTCTTGACATGCGTCAAGTGGCTTATGCTAAAAGAAAACGCGCAAGCGTTTTTTTTGTTACTTATCTAAACTCACAGGCTTCAACATGATCATTCACCAACCCAACAGCCTGCATATAGGCGTAACAGATGGTCGGTCCAACAAAGGAGAACCCTCTTTTTTTCATATCTTTACTCATTTTTTCAGATATGCTATCTACTGCAGGGACATCTGACATCTTTTGATAATGATGATCGATTGGCTCACCAGCAACATATTGCCAAAGATAGCTTGAAAAACTACCAAATTCTGCTTGGACCTTGATAAAAGAAATTGCATTTTTGACAATCGCATTCATCTTTAATTTATTGCGAATCAACCCAGCATTTTGTAACAAGGCATCTATCTTTGTTTGATCATATCTGCTAATTTTTTCTACTGAAAAGCCATCTAATGCCTGACGGTAGTTCTCTCTTTTATTCAAAATAGTTGTCCAACTTAGTCCAGCTTGCATGCCTTCAAGTATCAGCATTTCAAAGAGGATTTCATCATCATATTTAGGTTTTCCCCATTCTTGATCATGGTAAGGCTCTTCTAATGCTGAATTTACCCACTCACATCTTATCATTTGGTCACCTTTCTTATTTGAGACTACCTAGATTGTAACATATTTTTTTTGTGTAAAAGAACACAAGCAAGATTGTTGCGTTTCAGCATTAAAGATGGGTAAATGGTAATGTTGTATTTTATACATAAAAGACAAGGAGAGTAACATGACCCAAGATTATCGTGTACTATTGTACTATCAATATGTCCCAATTGAGAATGGTGACTTATTTGCGCAAACACATCTAGCAGCTTGTAAAGCGATTGGCATTACTGGCAGAATTTTAGTGGCCGATGAAGGGATCAATGGTACCGTCTGTGGTACATTTGAACAAACTGAAGCATACATCAACATGATGCATGAAGATCCTAGATTTGCAACAACCATCTTTAAAATCGATTTATCTGATACAAATAGCTTTAAAAAGATGCATGTTCGCTACAAAAAAGAGCTCGTCAATCTGAACCTAGAAGATGACATCAATCCTTTAGAATTAACTGGTGCTTACTTAAGTCCAAAAGAATTTAAAGAAGCGATGTTGGATGACAATACCGTCGTGATCGATGCTCGTAATGACTATGAATTTGATTTAGGTCATTTTAGAGGGGCAGTTCGACCTGATATCAGAAATTTCAGAGAGTTACCCCAATGGATGCGTGATCACAAAGAAGAATTTTTAGAAAAACGTGTCCTTACCTACTGTACTGGTGGGATTCGTTGTGAAAAATTCTCTGGCTGGTTAGTCCGTGAAGGCTTTAAAGACGTTGGACAACTTCATGGTGGCATTGCAACATATGGTAAAGACCCCGAAGTTCGCGGCGATCTATGGGACGGAAAAATGTATGTCTTTGACAGCAGAATTGCTGTCCCAATTAACCAAAATGAAACAGTTATCGTCGGTAAAGATTGGTTCGATGGCACACCTTGTGAACGTTACATTAATTGTGGTAATCCTGAGTGTAACCGGCAAATTTTTGCTTCTGAAGCAAATGAAGCGAAATACCTTGGTGGCTGTGAACATGACTGTCGTGTTCACCCTAATAATCGCTATGTCATCAGTCATCAACTAACACAAGATGATATCCTATCACGCTTAATGGCTATAGGTGAAGTTGTCACGCAGTAAAAATAAGTTTGACCTTTTACCTATAGAGAGGATCAAATAAAAAAAGTCATCAGATCAAGCTTGATCTGATGACTTTTTTATATTCATGCTGATAGCTAATCTATTTCAGCTTTACGACCTTAATTTTTCTTTCCTGTGAAAAATGAGACAACTGCAACTAAAATCACAGCACCAAGAATAGATGGAATCAAAGCCATCCCAGCTAAGCTAGGACCCCAATTACCAAATATAGCTTGACCAATCATAGACCCAACTAAACCGGCTACGATATTCGCTATCCAGCCCATAGAATTACCTTTTTTAGTAATACTACCAGCAATTGCACCAATAATTGCACCAACAATAAGAGACCAAATCCAACCCATAGTCATACCTCCTCATATAATTAACGTCATATTTAACGTCCTTACTCTTTCATTCTATAACATTCAATAGAATAATGTCAATTATCTAACACTGAAATGAATATTCAATAGGTATTATTTTAATTTAATGTCCTATAGATGAGTAAATAGTATGGATCTTGTCAGCTTATGCCAGTGACTAAAAGCAAATTATTTTAAATAGGCACATGATGCATAAGACATGGTAAAATAGCAATATGGAAATTTTATTGTTATGAATACTTATAAACAGTGGGTTTGTAGCTATGAAATTTAATTGAAATTTCAAAACTAACCAAAAAACTAACCAAGCAATCAAAAATCATTAGTTGAATAAAAAATAAAGTCTATCAGCAAGAAAAAAACTGGTAGACTTTATTTTGTATTTAAAATTATATCTACTAATAAATTTCATTAATTCTGATATAATATAGAGGAAGAGGATTTTATGATAACGTTAATTATTTACTTTACTAAAATAAAAAGGGGATTTGATGAGTAATATTTTATTAAAACCCCTACTCAAATATCCAGGGGGGAAAAGTTCAGAGTATAAACATTTAAAAAAGTTTTTTCCGAAATTTGATACTTATGTAGAGCCTTTTATTGGTGGAGGTGCTGTCTATTGGGCTAGCAATGCAGATAAATGGTTTATAAATGATTTTTCGGAGGAACTAATTTCATTATATAAATATACTGAATCACAAGATGAATTATTTTTAAATTATCTAAGAGATATTAGTATAATGTGGAGTAAAAAAGCTGACTATGTGTCTGAAATTGAAGATGCAGTGTTTGAGCAGGTAGTTCCTGATGATAAATTGTTATTAAGTATATCTAATGACCTGTTAGAACTCGTTGATAAACTTCCTAAAAAACATCTGTCTTTATCTACATACCTGTATGATAGTATTTCAAGGAAAAGAAAATCTTTAGCAAAAATCTCTAAGAAAGAGACAATAAAAAACAAAGATGAAAATGCTTTAGGTGTATTGGGTTCAGCTCTGTATACGTATTTAAGGAGTTTATATAATCATACTTCATTTGAATTGTTTCCTGAACTAAAAACAGCTTTGTATTTATTTATTAGAGAATATGCGTATTCATCAATGTTTAGGTTTAATGCTGACGGTTTGTTTAATGTTCCTTTTGGAGGAAACACCTATGCAAAGAAAAATTTTTCACATAGATTAAATCAAATAACGGATATAGATGTTATAACAAAATTGAAAAATACAACTATAACTCAAGGAGATTTTTCTAAGGCAATTATAGATAAAGAAAATACATTTATGTTTTTAGACCCTCCTTATGATTCTGAGTTTAGTACTTACAACTTACATGTATTTGATGCTAAAGAGCAAATAAGGTTACGTGATGTATTATTAAATATAAAGAAAACTAAATGGTTAATGGTTGTTAAGTCTACCGAGTTTGTTGAAGATTTGTATGAGAGAGAGGGGTGGTATAAATTTAGATTTGATAAATCTTATTCGGTAAATTTCAAAAATAGAAATTCAAGAGATGTGAAGCATTTGATTATTACAAATTATAAATTGGAGGATAGTATTTATGGCGACTTCGGAAAGTGATATTAGAAAAGGTGTTTCCGTCTTGTTAAATCAGTATGGAACTTTAAATACAACAGAGGTAAAACAATTATTAAATACGGTAATACCTTTTGATGAAGATGATAATGAACCCAGTGCAACAAGAAATGAACCGTTAATAATTCAAAGAATTGGTAATGTTGTATCTCATCAGAAAGAAGATATTAAAGAATATCAAGATACATATTTAATTGATAAAAATAATAAGCCTGCTGTTTGGTCGTTGTTGATAGGTTTAAAATCAGATGACACATTAAAAAGAATATCTGAGGATAAAATTGTCGAATTGAAAAATTTAAGGTCACAATTTTTACCCAAAAAAATAGACTGGCAAGGATTGAATGATACCCGAACTGAGTTAGGACGTTTGGGAGAAGAATTTGTTATTAGATATGAAACGAAAAGAATATTGACATTTGCTCCACAAGATACAGACAGATTAATACATTTAAGCGAAGAGCAAGGAGATGGTGCAGGTTTTGATATTATTTCTTTGGAAGAAAACGGAGCTAATCGTTACATTGAAGTTAAGACTACAAAAGGAAGTCTCGATACTCCATTTTATATGACGGAAAATGAGCGTTTATTTTTTGAACTACATAAAAATCAAGAAAATTTGTTTATTTATCGGATTTATAATTTTGATGAGATTGAAAGAAAAGGAGAAATTGAAAAAATTCCAGCATTAAATTTATTTTCAAATTATAAATTTGACCCAATTTCCTATAAAGTTACAAGGATAGTTTAATTGTTTATATTTTCTTGTAATTTATTAAATTTTAAAAATAAAGTCCATCAGCAAGAAAAAAACTGGTGGACTTTATTTTGTATTTAACTTGAATATTTACTCGTTTTTGTAAAATTGATAATTTGAATTAAACATGGTATAGTTTATTAGGGGGAAAAAACATGATTGAATGTAGTAACTGTGGAAGATTTACAAGTCCAAATGAGGATTATTGTGAATATTGTCATGAGAAAATTACTCAGGAAGCGATTGAAAAATATGAGGAAAGAAAAAAAGATATAGTTGAAATTGAACAAAAAAATACTGAATTTTTAGACACAAAATCTAAAAATATAGTTGAATTTTTTAGTATTTTTAACATAATATTGATTGTCATTAATGTTATTGGTGTAATTTCATTTTTCTTTATAACTGGGGAACTTTTCGGTGGATATATAGAATTTCCTTTATCTATGAGATTGACGATTCTTGTTTTGAGTTTAGTATATACTTTATTTCTATACATGGCTGTTGAAATGGGTGTTAAACATTTTTTAAATGTTGCTGAGATAAAAGAGATGAAATTTCAGTCGTTGATACATGATGAAAATGAACAATCTAGTAAATGATTAAAAAAACGATAGATAGAAAAATCTAATCGTTTTTTGTTTACTCATAGAAATAATCTGACTCATGATAAGGAGTTAAACCAAATTTATCAGAAATAATGTTATTAAATTCATCAATTATAATACCGTCTAAATGATAGGGAAGATTTAAATTATCTATGATTTGTTGATAATTTGTGTCTGGTGTAAAATCATACTTATCATCTAACATTTTCATGACTTCTTGTATCATATATTTGTTAGCTTCATATTCCAAGTTATCGTTTTGAAAATGATTAGTGATGTACTTGTTACAATCTCCATTTAGAAAGTGTGCTGTCTCATGTAATATTGTGAGTGATATGTCTAGTTTATCCAGATTTTGATTAATTAAAATGACAGGTAAATCATTGAAAATACCAAAATGACCGTTATCTTCCATTTCTATATAATCAATTTTTATTCCTAGTTCTTTTACTTTTCTACATATTTTTGGCAACATTTAATATTTGTCTTTAAAGTTATCTATTAACCACTGTTTAATTGCTTCACGGTCATTTTCTGACATAGTTTTTCCACTAAAGGCATGAAATGATTCTAATGATTTTTCTAAATCTTCATCAAAGGTAGATTTTTTTACTTGGTCTGTTTTTCCGAGTAGATAGTCAGTAGATACATTGAATATATTTGCTAATTTTTGAAGTGAGTCATTGTTTGGTTCTCTTTCTCCTCTTTCCCAGTAGGAGTAACCTTTTTGAGAAATATTTAATTTATTAGCGATTTCTTTTTGGGTTAGTTTGGCTTCTGAACGCAGTGTTTTTAATCGTTCTGGTAACATTTTTATACCTCCAAAAAAATAAATTTAAATTTATTTAAAATAAGTCTTGACAAAAAGAACATTTTGTTCTAAAATGTAACTATAGAACAAAATGTTCTACAAGTTTTTGAAACAAAAGGCTATTCATTATATAATAAATAGCCGATTGGTTCAAGAACACTATTCAAAAATTATCTTGTTTGTCTTGATTAATTTTTCTAAAAGAAATCAAACAAAAATCAAGTCATACAAAAAAAGTAAATTTTGAATAATTGAACTTTGAAAAATAAATCATAATCGTTAAGATAATGACTTACAATCCAGTTGTAATATAAGGTGGTACTTTTATTATAACTGATTGTATAGCCGTTGTCAAAATGATAATGGCAGTGGAACTGTACAAGCCCAAGTAAGGAGTAGTGACTTACAAACCACTGCATAGACTTAGTGAGCCAAGACCTTTTAATAAGTGAGCCACAATCAAATCTCGGTCTATGTAGTGAACCTGTCTAACAAAGGAACGCATGGCGCTTGAAAAATGACTAAAAGTTTTTCGTATAGGTAATATGTTAGCTGACTTATGAAAGTATTTCAGCCTTGTTTGAAACAAGTACAAACGGTGGTAGGTTCGATTTTACCATGTCTTGAAAATGAAAGACTAGAGATTATATTGAATATTAATGTAACAAAAAAATACAGTATCAGTTCATTCTGATATTTTTTAATTTTCCGATAGAAAGCATTTGCTGAACATCATACAACATGAATGTGCTTGTTTCTATTAAATCAGGAAAACAATTATCAATGAGTGCCAACTTCGGTATGTTTGTTTCTTTAGTAATAAAGAAAATAATTGTCAATGAGTATCAACTTAGATATGCTTGTTTCCTGTGAAATGACAATAGACAATATTTGTCTGTTGTAAACTGCTTATAAGTATTTATCCCAACTTTCCTTATAAGCAGTTTAGAGCAGATAAAAATGAACGCTTGACCGAAAAGTCATAAAACTATTTAATACTTTCTAACCTTTCCTCTTGGTATAGTGGATATTTTGTCGCTTGGTTAGCGATTATTCAAGTAAGAACTCGACCTCTTACTTGTCCGAAAGACTAATCAAACTTACTGTTTGTGTCTTTTGTTTGTGCTTGGACTAGAGAAATCTAGTCTTTTTTGTTTGACCTGAGCAAGTCTTAAAACTGTATTAACTTGTGGAGGTATAGAAAATGTCAAACTGTTTTAGTTGTCCGATTACAAAAGATTATTTTTTCGATTTTGACCTGAACATGTCATAAACTGTTTAGCCATATATAAACGAGATTAATGACTGAATATATCAGTCGAGACTAGGACAGGGTCTTATCTACTGTCTGATAATTGAATTAACTGAGATTGAAAACAAGGTATTGAGTATCTTGTTTTTTAGTGGCTTTCTTAATGGTAAGATTATGCGTTTAAAATATCTAGTGTGTTTTTGGTTCAACGTGTAACAGGTTCAATCCCTGAAAGCTACATAAAATAAAAAATATAAGGAATAGTGGTATAGAAAATGGTTATTGGTTATGAGAAATAAGAGTGATAGCGCCTATAAAAAAGAGATTGAAAAAATGAGTGTTGCGGAGTTGACGGATAGGTTGCGTCCTTTTTTTCTTAGAGAGGTTGAGAATAATTATGAATTAAAGTCAAGAGTTACTTTAGAGGAAGAACAAATTGATTGGATAAGTCATTTTATTTGTACTGATTTGTTCGGTCCTTTTTAATAAGGTTGACTAAACTTGACCCTAACAAGTCTTTAAACTGTGTTTATGTTGTGAAGTCACTATAATCAAAATGCTGTACTTCCAGTTTTTTTTAATTTTGATTACAATGATTATTTTTAGGAGATAACATATGTCTGCATTAAAAACACTTTCAGTAAAACTGGAAGAAATTATCGAGGATAAGAAAATTTGGGTCAATCCTAACCCGACTAAAGTCAAAAAAACTATGACACAACCTGACTTGTTAGTTTACAGTGCTAGTGGTTTAAATGAGCCTAATTTCCGTGTGGTTGTACCTGCTAATAAAGGTTTTGTACCTAACAGTCGAGTACAGGTAAAAATCATTAAGCCTAAACTTGGTGGCTTTATGTTTGATGAGGGTATTGCTGGTTTGAAAGATTCCGCAGTGATTTTTGCGGATAGTGTAGAGGAGATGAAATAATGGCAAAAGCAAAGAAAAAATACGGTCTTGATACCTTTAATAAAGGGTATTCTGTTGATGTTAAAGAAACCTATGGCGATTTGATTTATCTTGATACGATTGCTTCTGAACGGTTTAATTATGAAGATACTGAAACTGGTGCTATCTATAACAGTCAAGCCGAACTGGATAAAGAACAACCTGATAAAAACTTGCAAAAGGTTGAAAATACACATGAAATTGAACATTTGTATGTGCAGGTTTATTCAGAAGTCCAAAAAGACAATATGGATATTCGTGTACCAGTAGACTTTGACGACACTAAATTCAATATTAATGACCGTGTACGTCTGACTGGTAAAGTTGTTGCTCGATTACAAACTGGCACAAAACGTGTTGATGTAACTACCGCAAATGGTCGAACTCGCCAAGAAACAGTAGCTGACTACTTTTTCACGGTTTCAGCTGAGGGGTTAGAAAAATTAACTAATCAGTCTGCTACTCCTGCACCACAACCACCACAACCAAAAGAAGAAAATCAAAAGAAATAATCTTTGATTTTTAGAAAGTTGGTGCTAAATGAAGTTAATTAAACAAATTTTCCATTTTAAGGGTATAAAAATTGGTAAGAAAGATAAAACATTACAAAAAATAATTGTGATTGTTTTGCTCTTACCTTTTTTGTTACTATTTGGTTTTTTGACTTATCTTTTGTTGCCACAATTGCTTTCAAATTATATTCTTTTGATAGTTTATACTATTTTGTTTATTGCAGTAAGTGCTTTAGCTACTTTCTTTTTTTATCGTCTACTCCATATCAAATTTTGGTTTTTCAAAAAGTTAGAAAATCGAAGATTGTTACTGAGACACTTGACAGAAAATCGGATATTTTATCCAATTAAGAGAAAGGATAAGAAAGATAAGATTAAGTATCCTGCTGTTTATCTTAAACAAAACAAGTACACGATAATTGTTACTTTAGAATTACGTGGTGGGCAATTTCAAGATAAGTTTTTGAATATTGGTGGTGCTTTAGAGGTAACTTATTCAGCGGACTTAATGGGTAGGATAGATGAAAAGGGCTTTGTCTCTTATGTTTATTCTGCTGATACTATCCTAGGACGTATCTCAGCTAAAGATGTACGTGTTGTTGACAAGGGTCTCATGCTTATGGAAGATGTTTTTTGGGATTATGTGCATGACCCGCATTTATTAGTTGCAGGTGGTATAGGTGGTGGTAAAACCGTATTTTTACGTTCTATCTTAAATGGACTACTTAGAGTAGGTGTTGTTGAAATACTAGACCCTAAGCAATCTGACTTTGAATCTTATAGTCAATTAGATGTTTTAAAAGATAGAGTTGAAATTGATTTAGTTCAAATGATGAATAAAATCAAGCAATTCAAAGAAAACATGGAAATCAGATATGCCACAATGCGTCAGTTCAAGAAAGATAGAAACGAAAAAGAATTGGGCAATTTTCAGTCGTATGATTTGAAACCTGCGTTCTTGATAATTGATGAGTTTCCTTCATTTCGTGCAAGTATGCTTGAACAAAGAGAGTTAGTACCAGAAGCTGAAATTGTTATGGGTGCTTTAAAGCAAGTTATCTTAAAAGGTCGTCAAGCTGGCTTTTTTGCGATTATCGCAACTCAGAATGTAAAAGCTGATGATTTGCCTTCTACTCTCAAAGATAATATCATGACACGTGTTTCAGTTGGTCGTTTATCTCAATATTCTTATGAAGTGATTTATGGCGAGGAAAACAAAAATAAATACTTTAAGTATATTGAACAAATTAATGGGGAACGTGTTTATGGTCGTGGTTATTATGGTGTATTTGGCAATCCTGCTAGAGAGTTCTTCTCTCCCTTAATGCCTAAACCTGAGGAATGGGAATATTATGATGAGTTTGAAACTTTAGAAAGACTTGAACTTGAATTTGATAAACAAGTAACAGTAGCTAAAACTTATACAGGTCAAGAACTGTCTGAGGAGTTAGCGATTGATTATCGTGTGTTTAAAAAATATAAGTCCGAGTTTGAGACTGCTGGTCAAGAATTTGATAAAACTTATAGTACTACTGATTTGATTATGTTTGAAAGGGCGGTTGACTATAGAAAGTCTGGTAAAACTTACCAAGAAGCTATTAGTGAAGCGATATTATGATGAAACAATCAAAAAGAAAAACCTTTGAGCGGTGGACTTGTCTGTGGAACGAGACCGTAAAAGACGTGGCGAAAAGCGGAGCCGAAAGGCGGAAGCGTATTGAGTGCGGTTTTTACGGTCTTGTTACGCAGTTACAAGACCTTTGCCTATGCCCGCAAGGGCATAGGCAAAACAGCTTACACCCCGAATTGTAATACGGGGTGTAACAATATAACCAACTTAACAAACTCTTTATTTAAAGGCCTCTAGGTAAGCTTGATTGGTTATATTGAAATCAAGAAAAAATTAGAAAAGAGATTTAAAATGAAATATTATGCGGTTGTTGTAAAAGGCGAGATGAGTGTTTTTGATGAAGCATACGTGATTAGCGCTAATAGCTTAATGGAAGTCGAAAGTGATATTAGTACACACTATTGTGGTAATAATTTTTCTTTAGCACGCTATCAGATAAAAGAAATTACAGAACAGGAATATTTGAAACATGACGATAGACGAAAATTTTGATTTAAAAGGTATCATGAAAAACTACCTTTTATCTCAAAAAGACGTTGGTAAAATCGTTGGTGTTTCACAAGTATTTATTTCTAATGTGCTTTCTGGTAAAAAAACATTAAGCTCTAAAAAGAAGCAAGTTCTACTTGACTATCTGAGTTATAACTCAAAATATGAACTTGAAACAAGTGTTGACTATCTAAGAATTAGACTTAAAACTTTGAAGTGGTTTGAAGTGATTGAAGATTTACTCCTCATGGATAGTAACTTATTCAATATTGATGTATCAAGTATGCACAACTACAACATGAGTATGTCTTATGGTAGTATACGTATTTTACGACATAGTGAAAATATTGATATGGGTACACTTGTTGAGTTTAATGGTGGTGGTTGTCGTGAGTTTGAACAGGAACTCAAAGACCAAAATAGAACATGGAAACAGTTTTTTCAAGATTGTTTCCATTTTTCTATGAAGAAAAAACAGGTAACTGATTTTGAAGATTTAGATGATTACTTAAAATTTACTCGTCTTGATTTAGCGACTGATGAAATGTACTCAAAAAAAGGTAACTATGACTTACGTAAACTTTATGACAAAATGTTGGCAGGTCAAATTCAAACACCTTTCAGGCAGTTTTCTTCAAATGAAAGTTTCTTATATCGAGACGGAGAGTTTATCTCTACTGGCTTATCGTTGTATTTTGGTTCACGTAAAAGTAAATCAATCTATATCAATTTCTATGAAAAAGATAAAGAGCAGTCTATGGCTCGAAACTTATATCTTGATGAAATTCATGAGCTGTACGGTTATAAAAATCGTTATGAAATTAGGTTATTTGGCGATAAAGCGACACAAGTCATTTTTGATTTCTGGTATAACGATATTCCACTACAAAATTTAGCAGGTCAAATTATCTCTCATTACTTGGATATTAAGGACGATAAAGGTAATTGGGATATTGAATGGTTAGATGTTTTTGGTTCAGATAAAAGTTATGGCTTTGTCAATAAACCTAGGGAAGTCAGTTATGACCGAACATTAAAATGGCTTGATTCATCTGTTTTTGCTTCTTTGAAAAGAAACTTGGAGATTGATAGATTGACTGGTTCTCAAAAGACAATGGACTTATTTCACGAAAAAGAACTTGATGAAAAAAATCAGAATTTAGTAGATTCTATTGTTAAACAGAAAAAGGAAAGGGCATTTTATGACAACTTTCATGAAATGAGTGAACTTGAATATGACTGATTTAACATTTTCTGAAATTGAAAAAATCAATGAAGCACGTGAAAGACGATTGATTGAAGCGTCCTTAAAAGTGAGTACTCAAAGATTTCGTGGCACTTATGAAGCAAAAAGAAAAATCATGATGAAAAATATCAATAGTGAAGCGTGTCAAATTATGCGTATAAAAATTGATGTTCTGTCTCATCATCATTACCTAATGAAAGATTGGCGCTGGCATGGTTTTGAAATGATGTATTTTGGTTGGACTAGAGAGGAGAAATTACAGGAACTTAAAAGATTAAATATTGAATATGATAAATTACTTTAAAAAGAGTGATTAAAATAATGATTGGGCGGGTATTGAACTTTTAAATAAACTAACTTTTAATAAAAGAAAAGAGGTATAACCTATGGCAAATGCAACACAAGAATATCCAAAAATTGACCCTAAAAAAACTAAACAGTTGATTAGTACTTTAGGGGAGCTGGTAGAAAAACACAATTTTGATGAAGCGTGGACGATTGCAGGACAGCTAAATAGTATTTTGAAAGAACAAGCTGAAAATTTAAATGGGGCTGAATACAGCGCTTTGGAGGGTGTTATCAAGTCCTATTATTCTCTTAATGAACAACACAAAAAATTCAGTCAACGTACCTATGCTTTTGCACGTAAGGCAAATGATGTAGCGAGTTAATCTGAATGTGGGTGGTATTATTTTAATCAATAGAAAGAGGACAAAATGCAAATTAATGTTTATGAAATGATTGAAGATGATAAATTCTTTATCGGTAGTTATCCTGACAATTTTTCAAAAGGTCGGTGGTTTACTGTTGAGGAGCTTATTTATTCTAGTTATGAAAAAATTGAAGCTGAGTATTTAGAGAAATACAATCCTATCGAACAGCCTGAATTAGAACTTGGTGTGTTTGATATAGACAATGTTTCTGGACTGTGGAGTGGAGAATATGATGTTTCATCTTTAATTGATAAATTACGTGAAATTGAGTCAACTGAATATTATGAAATTGACTTAGAAATTTACGAATTTACAGAAGAATTTTTTGAAGAAACAGGTATGTCAGTTTATGATGTCGCACGTGCAGTTTATTTTGGTAATATCAAAGGCTGGAATGATGATTATATCGGTTTCAATGGTTACGGTAACTTTGAGACTTATTCTGAAACAGATTACCAGTCACAAATTGATATGTATGTAAAAGACTTAGGTCTTTTTTAAATTTCAGGGGCGCAAATGTCGAAGTTTGCGTTCTTATATAAGGAGATGTTACAAATGGGCATAGACGATATATTTACAGATGAATATTTAAACAACTGTTTAAATAAATATAGTCATAATTTCACTAAGTTACGTTACGTCATCTCATTCTCGGAGTTGTTTGAACAAGTAGTCGAAAAATATATTATCACAAGAATGCTAGGTCTGTTAAAAACGGAAATAGAACTGTATTTTGAATATGTAAAAAGAAGCAAGGTTATGCTAAAATTGGATTATGAAAATAAATCAATTTTAGTTATGGAGCTTCGAGAAGATATGTATGAATTTAACTTTGTTTTTCCGTATGAGAAATACGACAATATGATTGAAGTTGTTTATGATTTGAATAATCTTGTCTCTAGTGATGGCATGATTGTAGTCTATGCAGATAATACTCCGTGGCGATTAAAATCAGGTATTTTAATAAGGACGACTAAAAATACAGAGCTAATTAAAGAGATTGCAAGTATGAATGGTATGGAAAATGATACAAGTTATGGCTTAGAAGAATATATCAAGGGTATATTCGGGAAACAACATAATAGTTTTTCTCTGCCCCCAAGGGCGACTTTGGAAGATATTAGGAGGTATTTTTCTACTATATTTAAACATGCTAGTGAAGCAGATTTGACGAATCAAAATTATGATTTTCAGAATTATAGAAAATCAAAAGTTTTCGTTTCATATTCTCATAAAGATAGTGATGTTGTATACGAAACTATCAAAAAATTAGAAGATAAAGGTTTGAATTTTTGGGTTGACTATAAAGAAATAGATTATGGCGATAGTATCACTGAAAAAGTGGATTCGGGAATAAGAGAATGTGATATCCCGATTATCTTTTTGAGTGAAAATACTAAAACATCATTATTTGCAAAACATGAATTGAAAACTTTTTTGAGAAAAATTATTTATGCTCAAAACAATTCGAAACCTTGGTTGATTATAAAATTGGACAGTGTCGACTTAGAAGATTTGTTTGTTGGTTTATCTGATTATAAATATTTCAATAATCAAGTTCAAACTATTGAGGAGTTGGTTCAAATAGTTCGGAATAAAATAGCAAAATAGAATGCAAATGTTGAAGTTTGTGTTTTTTTTAGCCCAAAAAGAAAGGTTTGTTATGACTTTATTTTCTGAAAGATTGAAAAAAGCACGCAAAGAAAAAGGCTTTTTACAAAGAGAATTAGCTGAAATGCTTGGTGTTAGACAAGGGAGCTATACACATTGGGAAACAGGAACGCGTGAGCCTAATTTTAAGAAATTAATATTGCTTGCAAAATACTTAGAAGTCTCAACTGATTATTTATTAGGAGTGACTAATATTAAAGGAGAGAGAAGTATAATGTTTAGTTTTTTTAAAAGAGACAAAGAAAAAGAAGTTTAGACTTTACCAAATATTGAAATTGATAATCATGAAAGTTACGATTTTACAAATTCTGAGTTAAAAACACTTGAATATTTAGTTGGTATTTAGATATGGAGTGAGGGAGTGAAAAATTGTAAAAACAGAACCGCCAAAAACCTTGTAAACCCTTGGTATATATGGTATAATAAGGCATAGGTAAATAGCAATTATTGCTTAGAATACGGATAAAAATTATGAAAAATTTAGTAGAAAAAATCAAAAAAACGACTTTAAAACAAAGAGTTGCAACTGGTGCAATTATTTTGTTATTGCTAGGCGGTGGTACTGGTCTTGCGGTCAATCGTCATAATGAAAAAGTTTTAGCTGATAGCAACGATAAAATCGTCAAGGCTAATAAAAAAGCAAACCTTGAAAAGCATTTAAAAGCTGACAAGGAAGCCAAAATTAAAGCTGATAAAGAAGCTAAAGCCAAGACAGAAGCTGACAAACAAGCTAAACTAAAAGCTGAAAGTGAAGCCAAGGCTAAAGCAGAAGCTGATAAACAAGCCCAAGTTCAAGCAAAGGCACAAGCTGAACAAGCGCAAGCGGTCGCAACACAACAAGCTGAACAGGCACAAGCCCAAGCGGTTGCTGAACAGTCTCAGGCGCAAGTACAGGCTACTGAACAAGCCCAAGCCACTTATACTGCACCTGCCCAACAAACACCCGCTACACCGTCATACACAGCACCTGCACAGTCTGCACCTAGCCAACCCTCTTATCAAGTGGATTGGTCACAAGCAGGTCGTGACCGTGACGAATACAATGCAAGCCAAGGAAATTATGATAAGTCATTAATGGCTGGTGCTTATGATTAAAACCAAGAACTTTTAAAGGTTCTTTTTCTTTTATAAAACCTTGACCGAAAAGTCCGAAAACTAAGTTATCAGAAAGTCTTTTGGCTTTCTTTTTTTTATTGAAAAAAATTTTTAGAAAGAAGGTACTTTTTTTGAATAAAGATAAAAAAGTAAAGCAGTCACGTTTTCGTCAATGGAAGTCAGGAAAGAAATGGTTATACAGTGCTACTGCTCTAGCCTTATTGGTAGGTGGTGGTTTTGCATTAAGCCAAGTTTCTCATGTTGAATTTCCACAAACTTTTGTCTTAGCTGATGTTGTAAATGCCACACAAATTGGTACAGTCAACGGACAACCTATTGTCAAGGCACAGTCCAATGATATGACATCTGCTAGTTTCCAAGGTACGGTAGACGGTCTACTTGCTAGTGCAAATTTAGACGGTGCTAAGTATGTAGCTGATAATATCGGTTGGCAAGCTGATACAATGCTCTACAACGGTCAAGCTCTTTCAACCTTTGGGACTGGTGCAACGTTTCCATTAGGTCAAGACGGTTTTCAAAAATCAGATTTAGCTATTCATGTTGACTTAAACCAAGGTTTTTTGATTAAAAATGTTGGTACAATTACAGACACTACAACTGGCGAAAAAATTAAAGTTAACTTAAATGTAGTAAACAATGGCTTTGAACATGGCAATGACGGACAAACTAACCAAGATTTAATCTTTGGTGTTCGTAACGAGGGAGGCACTTTAACCTTTGGTGCTGTCACACCTGTTTCTGGTACTAATACTGGTGGCGGTCAATCTGAAAATGGCGGTGGCGCTGGTGGTGCAATTGGTGACGGTTCAATGGTTGGCTTTATTAATAAAGTCCGTACGACTGTCTCGTTAGTTCGTTCTGACAACGGTCAAGAAATTCCTAACAATGAGTTGTTAGTTGCTATGAAAGTTTCTGATGTAGACGCTAACCAACTAGCTGAGGTAGGCGCTAACGGTGCTTTGGGCTACATTGTCAGCCCTGATACTGCTCTTTCAGTCTCAGGCAATGGTCTACGCTCTAATAATAATGGCGCTGTTATTACAGATTCTCCACTCTTGACCTCTAACTCATATGTGGTCTTAAAGCACTTTAATAGTTCATTAGTTGACTTTACCTACTTAGACGGTAAGGGCGACCACATGGATATTGTCTGGGCGTTGTTTGGATATTTGCCTTTCAAACTGAACGTGACAGGCGATTTACAGGTCAACAAAACTGGTGTTGAATCTGGCGCTAACATGTGGAATGGTAATTACACGCTTAAAGGCAATACCTTTACTGCTACAAACAAAAAGACTGGTAAGGTCTATACTGCTGTTTCTGACGAAAAAGGGAAAGCATTTTTCAAAGGCTTGCCTATCGGTATGTATGGTGTAAAAGAGACTATTTCATCTAATGGCTTTATTAACTCATTCAAGGAACAAACGATTGAAGTTAAACAAAATGCTAAAACTGCCAAGGGCTATAATGAAGTCTCTGGCGACAACCAAGAAATTAAGGGCGAAAATGAACTCTTGAAACTTGATAAAGATACTGGAAAGGCAGAAAGCCAAGGTAAAGCCGAACTAAAAGGTGCTGAGTATAAACTTGTCTATTTAGATGATAGCACTGGCTCTAGCCCTCACAAGAAAGGCGATACTGTCAAATGGTCTGACAATCCAAAAGCAAAACTCATTTCAGGCGAAAAAGTAACTGAATCAGTCATTGGTGGTAAGAAAGTTTCTCATGGCGATAATATCGTTGTTCGTATTGACGGTACTAAGTTCAATGCTTATGTTGGTAACTTAGCAAGTGGAGAATATGCTTGGGAAGAAATCAACGCACCTATTGGCTATGCTTCTGATAAAGAAGCACATAAATTTGAGATTAAGAAAAAGGATGATAAAACCCAAAATATCATCACACCTCAATCTAAGTCACTTGAACAAGTGATTAAAGCAAAAATTTCAATTCAAAAGAAAGTTGAAATTTCAGGCGAAAGTGCTGAAAGTGGCTTCAATGATATTAAGTTTAACCTCACACCTATCAATGACACCAAAGCTGATACACAAACAATCACAACTGGTATTAAAGATGATGAGGACGGTTACGCAAATGTTGAACTCGTCTATGGCGATTGGAAGCTAACAGAAGATGAAGCAACTGCGCCTAAAGGTTATGACTTAATCAAGCCTATCTATATCCATATGACGACTGACCCTGAAACGGATATTATCACAATTTCCGCAAGTTATCATGAGGACTTCTCAAAACCATTCTCTACACGAACATTCTCACAAAGTGATAATACGGACGGTAAGAATGAAAATATCAAAGGTACTGTGGCAGGTAGTGTGTCTAGTGATGTACCGTTCATTAGTCTATCAAAAATCAATTTGACAGACAAAGATGTACCAACACCACCTGAAACACCGTCTATTGATATTGAAAAATCAAATGAAAAAATTCCACAAGCAGGTCAAGGTAACAATTCGGATAAAGATAATAACTTGGGCAAGGGAGACGCTGATACGAAAGATACTGCTGTTAAATTGACTGATAAAGCCCAAGCTATCAACTTCCGTGTCACAAACAATGGCTCTGAAACACTCACGCATATCAAATTGACGGATAAAACCATTGAGGGCAAACAAGATGTGAAAGATATTAAGTGGACTTATCAAGGCAAGGCGCTTATTATCAATCAAGACGGCGAGTTTGAACTTGACGGTAAACTACTTGAATTGCCTGTAGATGATTATATTGAAGCCACTGGTACGCTTGATAAACTAGCTGATAGCGAAACACACGCTGATGAAGCGACTGTCTCAGCTAAGGGTGCTATTTCTGGTAAAGATGTTGGCGATAAGGATAAATGGTATGGCGAAAAACCTAAGACACCTGCTAAACCTAAAATTCCAGAAACTCCTACACCTGCTAAACCTAGTCTGCCTATGACTGGGGAAGCTAAAGCAACACTTGTAGGTCTTATTGGTGCTGTGATTGTTGCGGTCATTGCTTTCTTGAAACATAAAGAAATCGCAAAAGCACTAGGTGCTATCAAGTCCAAAATCAAAAAATAAAAATCAAGACTAAACCACAACTAGCTGAGTGTGCAAATGGGGTGCGAAGCCCAATAGAAAAGGTAAAGCATGATAGAAAATTTCAGTAGAAATTTAACTCGATTACGACAAATGAAAAATATTAGTCAATTGGAACTGGCAAATGATTTGGATATAGGTAAACAATCTATCTCAGATTATGAAAATCAAAAAGTTTATCCAACTTTTTCAAACTTGGATAAGATAGCTCGCTATTTTAATGCTACTGCTACTCAATTATTTGGTACTGAGTTAGAAATTCAACTAGAAATAGGTCATGATACTATTGATGAGTATGTCAAGAAAGCGACTGTAATTTTAGAAGCTAGAAATGCAATACCTGAAATTTTATCATTTCAAGAAAAAATAAATAATATGGTAAGGAGTGAAAAATTTGAGTGAACAAGAAGAACTCTACTATGAATTAAGTGATATTGCGCATGAAATGAAAATCAGAGTAAGTGATTTAATTATAGTTGCTAAAGAGTTAGAGTTTGGCGAGGTCAAACCTGATGATTTATTTACTTTATCAGAAGCTAAACAACTCATTGCACGGTATGATGAAAAACAAAACAAGCCTGAAAAAGTGCCTGAGAAAAAAGACAAAGGTTTACTGAAAAAACTCAGAACTAAGAAAGATGAATTGTTTGCGCCTAAAGATGATAAGAAAAACAAGAAAACTGTTACTTTCATCAATAAGCCCAAGAAAAAATTCACACTTAAAGGTTCTGGTACTTTCAAAAGTAAAGTCATTGTCTATGGCACAATTGGCTTATTATTGAGCTTATCAGTTGGTGCAACAACTTTATCCATTATGTCACGGTCAAAAGCCTTATCTAAACCAACTGTCTCAGTTGTATCTGATAAGCGTATATTGAGTGAAACAGACAATAAAGTCAATGTTTATATGACTAGCTTTATTAATAGTTATTTTAACTACTCGTCACAAAATACTGGCGATTATTCAAAAAAATTAACTGAGTATTTTGGCGATAATGTCAATATGACTTATCTACCTGAAAATAAAAGTGATATGAAATTAGTATCAAGTACTTTACTTAAAATTGAAAACAATTTAGCTACATATGTTGTCAATTACCAAGTAAAAGAAAATTCAGAAGATAAAAACAGTAAATTTCTTGATAGGTCTGTAGAATTTAACATTCCGTTTGCTAGTAAAGCTGACAGATTTTATGTGTCAGATACACCTTTCGTGACTGCCCTAAGCGAGTTACAAGGTAATAATGTTAAAAAACAAGGTCTGACAAAACAAACACAAGACTATACAGAAAGTGAAGTTAAAGAGTTTGGCACGTTCTTAGAAGCCTTTTTCACAGCTTATACAACTGATGATAAAACACTTGCCACTATGAGTGCTGATATTGTCGGTATTAAAGGCTATAAGTTTGATAAGTTACTTTACACTTATTATACTAAAGGTGCTTCTGGTACAACAACTGCTGTTGTAACAGTCTCTTTCAAAGACAGTCTCAATTCAATTCATAAAGAAAATTTTGAGTTGTCAATTAAGAAAAATGGGGATACTTGGTTTGTCAAAACATTAAATCATGGTGTCTCACAAGATTATTTTAAAGAAGAAAAGGAAAAATAAAATGACAAATATTTTAAACGCTGTCGCATTACTTATTCTAATCGGTGCTGGTATCGGTGCTTTGAAAGCCTTTGCGAAAGGCGATAAGACAAACGCATTAATGACTGGCTTAATAGGACTTACGGTATCTAGTATTCTAAGTCCAACAACATTTGAAGCATGGAAAGTAGTGATTAGTTCTGTAATTTCTGGAATCGGTAAAGTAATTAACAGTATTTCTGGTTCTTTGTAATATGGAAGATAAAGAGAGATACCCTGATAGAGATACATTTTCATACCAATTATCATTAGAAGCGCCCTCATATCTACCGCCAATACCTTTGGTTGGCGAAAAGAAATTATCATGGGCTTTCTATTTGATTTTAGAGTTTACTTTGTCAATGCTATTCTTTTGGAAAGTATTGTTTTTCTTTTCAGTATATTGGGCATTTATATTTTCGGCTTTAATTGCTTGGAACTTTGCTGACCCTGTGGCTGATTTAAAGATTGACGGTAAATTCTTTCATAGATATTTGTTTGATAAAATCATGTATTGGTTGATTTACGGTAGAAGAAAAAACACACATTACCTATCACAAGGTAATCTTATAAAGAAAATAAGGAGTTAGAAATTTGAATAAAAGAAATGGGATTGTTGCTTTTCACGGTAATTTGATGTTACGGTCAAATCTTGATGTCTATGCAATGTACGAAATTCCTGAAACGATTGTTAATACAGTAGATATTACACTGAAAAATGAATTTAAGGAATTGGTAGCTGATACTTTATCTGATTTAGAAATTTTCGGTGGCTTTGAAGTCTCAACGATTCCATTTTCTACAGAAGCAACACATAATTATAAGTTTTTGGAGCAGGACTTAGCAGAAGATACTAAACCAGTTGGCTTGTATCTTATGAAAAGGCAAGCTGAGGAGCTTAAAAAACAAATTGGCGAAACTTCTCAGGATAGATTCTTTTTAACTATACCGCTTAGAAATAATCATGTATCACTTGATTTTAAAGACGGTCTTAAAACAGCTATTACTGATTTTTCAAATAGAGTAATGGCAACAATTGGTTCTGATGTTACTTTTGATGAAGATTGGTATGAACGATTTGAAGAACTCAATCATGAAATTTATCAAACACTGTTGCCACTCAACGGTTATATGCCAAAACAAGACCAGACAATTTTCGTCAATAATAATCACTATTTACGTGGTATGTCGGTTGATAAAGAACTTGAAATTATTCAAATTGAAAATAACATTGATAATTTTGGCAGTGCTGGTGTTAGTTTTGAAAATTATGGTATTTTAACTTTAAGTGACGGTGCGCAAACAACTTACTTAGCTATATTGCCGATTGCCATACCACCGTCAAACTTATCTTATAATCACTTTATCGAAAGACGGAGATTACTAGGTTTTGATACAGAGGTACAAACAAAGGTTATCTTTGCTAAGAAGAATGGCTTTAATTCAATGCAACAACGTGCCAATCGTGCTAAGCAAAAACATAAAAAAACAAATGAAGATATTGCTATGAGAAATGGTATTGTTCGTGATGAAATCGGACAAGCAGAAGCCCTTTCAGAAGATTTAGTAAAAAAATCAAACCGTGGCGAAACAATTATCTCTTATCTTCAATCAATTTTTGTCTATGATGATGATTATGACCGCTTACAAGAAAAAATAAAAATTGTCATGCGGAATTTCAAAAAAGCTAACATTGAGTTAGCACGTGCTAAAGATGACCAAATTTATCTCTTTTATAAACATAGATTGACTGAGCCTTTATTTGAGAATGAACGCAGATACTTACAGACAACCACAATGGCAGGCTTCGCAGAAAGTCTGTTTTTTACTGGTCAAAAAGTAGGTTCTGATGTTGGCTTGTATATGGGTAGAGTGGATTCAAGATATGACCGTTGGTCTGGTGGTTATAAAGAAGCACTCCAGAATTCAAGAAATCTTGTCTATTATAATCTGTTACAAGCTAATAAGTTAGATGTCGAGGGTAAAATTAGCTTTGACGGTCTTGTAAAAGTAACAGGTCAAATGGGCATGGGAAAATCATTCTTTGTTAAGCAAATGTTTGTCATGAATAGTATTTTGAAAACAAAATTGCTTTACTTTGACCCCAAAGCAGAAGTTAGAAAACAATTCATGAAAGTTTTACATGATTATGAAAGTCAAGGTATTTATCCTGAAATTTGTGACTATATCAAACAGATTAATTTTGTGACCATTGACGCTAGAAATTCTGAAAATCATGGTGTCCTTGACCCATTAGTATTCTTGACAGGACAAGAAGCTAAAAACTTGATTATTTCTATGATTGGCGAGTTTTACGACTTGAAACAAAATGAACAATTTGAAAAAGAATTGTTACAAATGATTGAAAAATATCTAGTCTTGCGTGAAAATGGCGAAAAAGTCGGTACTAAAAATATCATGGAAGCCCTCACTAAGAGTGATACTGACAGAGTGAGAATTACTGCTGAGTTACTACTTGAAAAAATTAGCAATTCTACTCTATCTCTTTGTTTCTCTAATGGTCAAAATGAAGCAATCAGTATGTCAAA
>NZ_JXJW01000015.1 GCF_002441695.1 Pseudolactococcus piscium | reverse complement strand
TTTTACATTCTTTTTACTTTTTATTGCTTTCTACTTTATTTTCCATAGGTAATCAAGTAAAAAAACTATATAATATAAAGGGTTTCAGCATTTTTTATTATCCAAAAAAATAGTTGGTTAGATCAGATTAATTTAGCGCTTTTTGCTGTCAAATCATGCCTAGCGACATAGAACTTATTTTTTTATTATCTTTTGCTTGTATATTTAACAAAAAAAGAATGTAGAGAACATACATTCTTTTTTTTATAAACCTTATACAAGTAAGTTATATAAACTGGCTTGTCCTTTTAAATCTATAAATCCTGGATCAAAATCAGCAATCCGTTGTTTGAGTTGTGTTTGATCAGCTTTATCTGCAAGGACAACGCCGATTAAGACTGGTCCACTGCCTTTGTTTGCTCTTTTGATATATTCAAACCGTGTAATATCATCGTTTGGACCTAAAATATCATTTACAAATTCTCGCAAGGCACCTGGTCTTTGGGGGAAATTGATGACAAAATAATGTTTTAGGCCTTCATAAATCAGACTTTTTTCTTCTATTTCTTGCATCCGATTAATATCATTGTTCCCACCTGAAATAATACAGACAACCGTTTGTCCTACTATCTCATCTGCCACAAGATTTAGTGCTGCCACGCTTGCTGCTCCCGCTGGTTCAACAACCATACCTTGTTTGGAATAGAGGTCTAAAATCGTACTTGAAATGAGGCCTTCATCTACATTTATCAGGTCATCTATATTTTCCTCCGCAATTTGATAGGTCAAATGACCTACTTTTTGCACAGCAATGCCATCAGCAAATTTGTCTATGGTTGTGAGCTTAATCGGTCCCTTGTTATCAAAAGCAGCTTGCATAGACCGTGCACCTGTCGCTTCGACGCCAATCACTTTTGTACTTGGACTGATATGTTTGGTATAGAGGGATACGCCTGAGATTAAGCCACCACCACCTACTGCTGCAAATAGTTTATCAATTTTGATTCCCTCTTGTTCTGCCTTATCAAATATTTCTACAGCCACAGTGCCCTGGCCTGCAATAACATCCGGATTATCAAAGGGATCGATAAATGTTTTGGCTTCACGAACTGCGAAATCTCTGGCGGCTGCAGCAGATTCATCAAAGGTATCGCCAACTAAGGCGATTTCTGCATAATCACCACCAAAGAATTTAACCTGAGTGATCTTTTGTTGGGGTGTTGTTGTTGGCATAAAAATCGTTGCTTTAATTTTTAATTCATGACAGGTATAGGCGACTCCCTGCGCATGATTTCCTGCACTTGCACAAACAACGCCACCGCTTAATTGTTCAGCTGACAAATTATGGATCGCATAATAAGCGCCACGTAGTTTAAACGACCGTACTTTTTGAACATTTTCTTGCTTAAGGTAAATATTCGCCTTATATTTGTCTGACAAGTAGCTGTCTCGCAGCATTGGCGTTTGGATGACAACATCTGCTAACACAGTATTTGCCTTTAATATATCTTTGTAGCTTACCATATTCATCGATTCCTTCATCTTTTGAAAATCGAAAAGAAAGTCGAGCTAAGCCCAACTTTCTACCCGATCAACCCTTACTTATATTATAGGGTTAGTTATAAATTTTGAATGCTGCATCATCATTTGCTTGTGTAAATGGCATCGCTTTACGTAACTCAGCACCAACTTTTTCTATTTCAAGGTCTGCCGCAGCAGCTCTGAAAGCTTTCATTTTCGGGTTGCCAGCTTTATAATCTTCTACAAAGTCTTTAGCAAAATTGCCATTTTGAATATCTGCTAATACTTTTTTCATGTTCGCTTTTACTTCAGCAGTAATGATTTGTGGTCCTGCGATATAGTCACCATATTCAGCAGTATTTGAGATTGATTGACGCATTTTTTTGAAGCCACCCTCGTATAAGAGGTCAACAATCAGTTTTAGCTCATGAAGTACTTCAAAATAAGCTAATTCCGGTGCATATCCTGCCTCAGTCAATGTTTCAAATCCTGCTTCGATAAGTGCAGTTGTTCCACCACATAATACAGCTTGCTCACCAAATAAATCTTCTTCTGTTTCTTCTTTAAATGTTGTTTCAAGCATACCAACACGGGCAGATCCAGCGGCACGACCCCAGTCCATCGCGATATCACGCGCATTGCCAGTAGCGTCTTGGTAGATAGCAAACAAAGCGGGTACGCCAAATCCTTCAGTATAAGTACGACGCACTAAATGGCCTGGTCCTTTAGGTGCAAGCATAAATACATCGACTGTTTCTGGTGCTTTGATATAGCCGAAATGGATATTAAAACCGTGTCCAAAACCAATCGCAACGCCATCTTTAAGATTTGGTGCAACTTCTGACGCATATAAATCAGCTTGGATTTCATCAGGTGCTAAAATCATGATAATATCTGATTTTGCAACTGCCTCTGCAACTGGATAAACGTCAAAGCCATCTGCTTTTGCAGCGTCGAAAGATTTACCAGCACGAACCCCAATAATCACATTCTCGCCAGAATCACGCAAGTTTTGTGCATGTGCATGACCTTGTGAGCCGTATCCGATAACGGAAATTTGTTTGCCAGCCAGTGCTGGTGTTTTTACATCATTTTCATAATACATTGTAACTGCCATTGTCTAATATTCTCCTCTAAGATGTGTTAAGGTTATAACGTTTATACTGTCTATCCTTGTTACTAATAGATAACTTGTTACACCTAATTTTTTATAATATACTACAATTTTACGACTTTTCTGACAACTTGTCAAGACTAAAATATGGAATTATCTCATTTTTCAAATAATGATCAGTCTCGAGTAAATCCTGTCACACCAGTTCTAGCAATATTTTTTATACCATATGGCTTAATGACACGTAAAAGTGCTTCAATCTTATCATAGCCGCCTGTCAGCTGGATGGTCACCGTCTTAGGTGCCACATCGACAATACTGGCACGAAATGGTTGAATCATAGCGAATAATTCAGCCCGAATTGTTGCCGGCGCCGACACTTTGACAAGTAACACTTCTCGTTCAATATGTGGGACATCTGTGATATCCCTCACCCGTAACACATCAACTTGTCTATTTAATTGTTTGATGATTTGTTCTACTTCATCCATGTTCTCAACATCGATAATTACTGTGATACGAGAAATATGAGGTGCTTCTGCATGACCTACAGAAATGCTTTCAATGTTGACTTGACGTCTTGATAAAACACCCGTAAATCGATTTAAAACCCCTGTCGAGTTGTTAAGTTTTGCTGTTAACATTCTACGCATTGAATTTCACCCCCAACATTTCATCATTATGCCAACCCGCTGGCACCATAGGATAGACTTGTTCCTTTTGAGAAATACCTACTTCTAATACCATAGGCACATTTTCAGTAATGACTTTCAAGTCGTCTGAAATTGTTTTTGGATCTAAGAATTTATCGTGTTTCAAGCCATAGGCTGCGGCTAGCAACTGAAAATCAGGTTCTGAGTCAAAAACAGATTGGCTGCGACGTTCTTCATAGAAACTTTCTTGCCATTGTCTCACCATACCAAGAGAGTGGTTGTTAAATAGAACCACTTTGATGGCAATACCATAGCCATTTAAGATGGCAAGCTCTTGATTTGTCATCTGAAAGCCCCCATCACCGACGAAGACAATCACATTTTTATCTGGGTTCGCGAGTTTGGCGCCTATTGCAGCAGGAATACCGAATCCCATCGTACCAAGACCACCACTAGTAACAAGTTGCCGACTATTTTTATAGGGATACCACTGGGCAGCCCACATCTGATGCTGACCAACGTCAGTCACAATAATGGCCTCTCCATCCGTAATTTCACCTATCAGTTTAATCACTTCTTGCGGTTTATTGACACCCGTCTCAGCTTCAAAACTATAAGGGGCTCTCTTTGCATTATCTTGGACTTCCTCTAGCCATTTGCTATAGTTAGTTTCAGGTGGTGTGACCTCAAGTAAAATTTCTAATGCACGTTTTGCATCGCCGACAACTGGTAAATCCGTTTTGACGATTTTGCCAATTTCTGCTGGATCAATATCAATATGGGCAACGGTTGCATTTTTTAAAAAAAGATCTGGCTTAGAAGCTAGTCTATCATCAAAACGACTCCCAATATTAATCAAGTAGTCTGTCTCAGCAAGTGCCATATTTGCCGCATAAGAGCCATGCATGCCACCCATGCCAAGGAATAAAGGATTGTCAACTGGCATCGACCCCAGCCCTAGTAAACTAGAGACCACGGGGATTTGATGCTTTTCTGCAAATGCAACTAATTCAGCATGTGCATTGGCATAGTTAACACCACCACCCACCAACATAAGCGGGCGTTTTTTCTTACCTAGAACACCAACTATTTTTTTGAGCTGCATGGCATTCGGTTCAACTGTCGGTTGATAGGAAGGTAAAACAAGGGCTGTATCATTAATGACTGTCACTTCTTTAGCAGATATATCCTTGGGTAGGTCAATGACGACCGGACCTGGGCGACCTGTTGTCGCGATATGAACCGCTTCTGTGATGACACGAGGAATATCCTCAGTTTCTCGAATCTGATAATTATATTTGGTAATCGGCATCGTGATACCGATGATGTCGGCCTCTTGAAAGGCATCTTTCCCAATTCCTTTTGTTGCGACCTGTCCCGTAAAAACAAGCATGGGGACTGAATCGGCATTTGCATCCGCAATCCCTGTAACCGCATTTGTCGCACCAGGACCTGATGTCACAAGTGCAACACCTAGTTTACCTGATGACTTTGCATAGCCTTCTGCTTCATGCGTCGCACCTTGTTCATGGCGGGCAAGTATATGTTGTATCCCATCATAATCATAAAGCGCATCATAAAGTGGTAGCACTGCTCCTCCGGGATAACCGAAAATCGTATCGACACCAAGTGATTTAAGTGTATCTAATACGAGCTGCGACCCACTTCTTGGTTTATCTAGTTTTATTTTTTTCAATCTATTTCTCCTTTAAAGCATTTTCACATCCCAAAAAATCTGAAAATTACGAATTGTAAATCATGTTTAGATTTTAACACGTTTAAGCTATTATTTCAACTAAGTCTGCTATAATTAACTCATGAAGACTTTAGCAATTATCGTGCCTTGTTTTAACGAAGCAGCTGTTTTAGATACCTTTATCAAAACAGTCAATCAAAAAACCGAAAACCTGCCCTTAATCAAAAAATTTGTACTCGTTAATGATGGCTCGTCTGATGCTACCCTAGCCACTATCAAGGGGCTTTCTGAGACATTCCCTAATATTTTTTACCTCTCTTTCTCAAGAAATTTCGGGAAAGAGGCAGCGATTTTAGCAGGATTAACAGCATGCGATGCCGACTTTTTTACAATCATGGATGCTGATTTACAAGATCCTCCTGAATTATTAGTCGAGATGTATACCACCATGCTAGCTAATCAGTATGATGTTGTTGGCTGCCGTAGAATCTCTAGAAAAGGCGAGCCAGTTGTCAGAAGCATGTTATCAAGGGCGTTTTACTGGCTGATAAACCGACTGTCTCATACCGATATCCCAAGCGGTGTTCGAGATTTCAGACTGATGACGAACCAGGTCGTTAAGGAAGTGATCAATCTACCTGAGTATAATCGTTTTTCTAAAGGCTTATTTGCTTGGATCGGCTTTAAGACAACCTATCTGCCTTACGACAATATTCAACGACAAGCAGGAAAAAGTTCGTGGCGGTTTTGGCAGTTAATCGGCTATGCGATAGACGGCATCATCAACTTTTCAGATGCACCGCTAAATTTTGCGACCTTAACCGGATTTGTCTCTTTTATCATTTCATTTATACTGGCTTGTTTCTATACAGCAAAAACACTCATATTTGGCGATCCTGTACAAGGGTTTCCGACTTTAATCATCTTGCTTTTGTTGATTGGTGGCATGCAACTTTTTTCACTGGGCATTATCGGTAAATATATCGGTAAAATTTTTATGGAAACAAAGCGCAGACCAGTTTATATTATAAAAGAAAAAAAGCTCGACTAGATCGTGCTTTTTATATTGTTTAAAAATCTGTGATACAACCATGAGCAGCATCATCTGTAAGCTTAGCGAATTTAGCCAGAACACCACGTGTCGCCTTAGGTTCAGGCAACTGATAAGCCGCACGACGTTTTGCCAATTCTTCATCAGAGACTTTGAGATTGATGGTATTATTAATGGCATCAATTTCGATAATATCATCATCTTCTACAAGTCCGATCACACCGCCTTTAACAGCTTCAGGAACGATATGCCCTACGACAAACCCATGCGTACCACCTGAGAATCTGCCGTCTGTAATCAAGGCGACCGTTTTTCCTAGTCCCGCGCCAATTAAGGCAGACGTTGGTTTAAGCATCTCTGGCATACCAGGTGCACCAACTGGACCGATATTTTTGATAACAGCGACATCACCTGCATGTAGCAGGCCAGTTTCTATACCTTTGATAAAATGTTGCTCGCCATTAAATACACGCGCAGTACCAGTAAACTGCTCGCCTTCTTTACCGGATATTTTCGCAACTGATCCACCAGAAGCGAGATTCCCATATAAAATTTGCAGATGCCCTGTTTTCTTGATCGGTTTATCAAAAGGTCTGATGACATCTTGTTTATCAAAATTAAGCGTCACAGCATTTTCAATATTTTCAGCCAATGTTTTACCTGTTACAGTCAGACGATCACCATGGATACGGCCTTCTTTAAGGAGAAACTTGAGGAGGGCAGGAAGGCCACCAATCCGGTGGAAATCTTCTTGCATATATTTACCAGATGGTTTGAAGTCGCCAATTACCGGTGTTTTATCCGAAATTGTTTGGAAATCATCCTGCGTTAGATCGACGCCAACTGTCCGTGCCATGGCAATCAAATGTAAGACTGCATTTGTTGAGCCGCCAAGGACCATAACCACTGTAATCGCATCTTCAAATGCTTCACGTGTCAAAATATCACTGGGCTTGATGTCACGCGCAAGCAGTACCTTCATATATTCGCCTACTGCTGCCGCTTCACGTTGCTTATCGTCTGATTTAGCAGGGTTAGTAGATGAGAATGGCAGCGTCATACCGAGTGTCTCGATAGCTGCTGCCATCGTATTCGCTGTGTACATGCCGCCACAGGCACCTTGTCCTGGAATGGCATTGGCAATCACACCGTGGTAGTCTTCATCAGAAATATTCCCTGTTAACTTCTCACCCAAGGCTTCAAAGGCTGAGACGATATTAAGCGACTCGCCATTGTACTCGCCATGCTCGATCGTCCCACCATAAACCATGATTGAGGGGCGATTGAGTCTAGCCATCCCCATGATTGTACCTGGCATGTTTTTGTCACATCCTGGAATACCGACGATGCCGTCATAGTATTCGCCACCTGCATTAGTTTCGATCGAATCGGCAATGACTTCACGAGATACAAGAGAATAGCGCATACCATCCGTACCATTTGCAATCCCATCTGACACACCAATCGTGTGAAACTGTAAGCCAATTAAGTCTCCCGTCGCATCCACTGACGCTTTAACTTTTTGGCCAAGCTGATTCAAATGCATGTTACAAGGATTGCCATCCCAGTCCATCGAGACAACACCGACTTGTGCTTTATCAAAGTCTTCATCTTTAAAGCCGATACCATAGAACATAGCCTGCGTTGCTGGCTGTGTCGGATCTTGTGTGAGTGTTTTAGAATATTTGTTCAGCTCAACTTCTGTTGTTGTGCCATTGTAAGTAAATTTCATAAGTCCCTTTCCTGATTGCGAAGTCGTGTGTCTGGTTTAACCTTAAGTAAATTAAGCATGATTTAGGCGCCATTACTGGCATTATCTCAGATTAATCTACCGCTTGCTAAACAAAGCTATACTGTCTATTTTAACATTTTTAAAACTTTCGTCAAGGAATTATCTGAAAATTTCGTCAACTAAATCTAAGAGATAATCCCGCCCAATAAGTTCTAGTCATTTGGGATCCTTAGCGAATAGCTCTAGCTGATTTCAGGAAACAGTAACTTGATCAAACTTTCTGTCACACGACGAGATTGGCCTACTGCTGGGAATAGGTGCATCTGCATCATGGGATTTTGATTAGCCTCGATCACATAGTAGTCACTTGCTTTTGTCGCATCAGTGATGATGATATCGACGCCAGTAACTGTTACATCTAGGGCTTGTGCAACCTTGACCGCGATGGCCTTATAGAATGTCGCGACCTCATCTGTCCTATCTATCGAATCACCACCAGTTGACACATTTGAATTTTCTCTTAAAAATACGCAGACGCCAGCTTCTGGAATAGATGACGCAGTAAATCCTTGAAGACTTAAGGTTAGCGACTCAACCTCACCGATTTTTATTTTCTCTAATGGTGTTCGATGATGCTCCCCACGTCTTATATCCCTATTTTTAAGCGCGACAAGCGCTTTTATTGTCTGAACACCATCCCCAATGACATTTGCAGGGAAACGCTCTAAAACAGCTAATACAGCATCATCCTGTACATAGAAACGATACTCTGTGCCATGTGCATAGGTCTCAACTATAATCGCTTCGTCATTTTCAAAAGCTATTTTTACTGCTTGCTCATAATCAGCTTGTGTTGTGGTCTCCTTAAAGATTGTAATCCCAATCCCATAATTTGTCGACTTTGGTTTGACCACAAACTCCGCAGGTAAGTTGTCAAAATGCTGAAAGGCATCCTCAATTTGATGAAACTCATAGCCAAAAGGCACTTGAATACCTGCTGTTTTCAAGATATCTTTGGTCACAATTTTGTTTTCCATGAGGGCATGAGACAAGGCACTATCTAATCGTGTAATATTACCAGATTGAATAAATTCGACATGATCGCCATAAGTCAACTTGATGATCTGTTCTGTTTCATCAAGTACTTGAAAGCCAATCCCATTTTTGATGGCATCTGAGATCATGTTTTGTGTCGACAACTCTAAATTTTCATACCCGGGTAATTGAAAGTCATTTTCTGGTTCAGCTACGTTTTCGATGACGACATGTTGACGACTCATCACCGCTAGTATTGCTGACAGCTCTCTATCAGTTTGATAGGTTAACTTCACTGTATCACCATCAAATTGCCAGTAAGCATTATTGGCTAGTTCACCTGATACCTTAACTATCTTTTTCATTTGCAAAAATCTCCGAAATTTCTGATAAACTTTTTCCAGCCTCAAATAGCCTTAAGCTTTTTTGAGCTGGATTTTCTCTTGTTTTAATCCGTTGATAAAGCGGGGCCAAATAACGTGCCTCACCAAATCCTCGTTTTTCAAGCCCCCTTGACGCTAAGGCTAATAACTCACCGCTAAAGGCAAGCATGTCAGCTAAAGCTTCCGGATCTAACTCTCTAGCTGAAAAACGCCGACGTAATCGCTGGTAATCCCGACCATAATCTTCATAGAAGATATGATCTGACAATAAGTCAGTCAATGCCGTTAACTCACACATCAAACCCAAATGAAAGGCTGCTACGCTAAAGGTATCTGCCATAGGTTGCGCACAGCTACTCCGAAACTCAACTGTCCCTCTGGTAGTCAAATCTTGATACTGATAGCTTCTATGGGCCTTAAAATCATGTGGACTAGGCGTTAAAACGACATCTCCACCAAGCAAATCAAAGGCAGGGATTTCATCATGATTAAAATAGTCATGCGTTTGAATCGGCTCAAAATAATAAGTCTCATCTGATACCGCTGTCGTAAATAAAACGGTTTTATTTAAGTAATCAAGGAAATCTTCCTGATCTGAAAATGGTTTTGGAAATACACCGACATTTTCAGGAAATATACCATGCATAGATGACTCCCAGAATATATCTCTAGAAATTAAGGTATCAAGCTGTGCATGCCAGAGATAAGAATTGGCAAACAACCAGGCTTTAACAGGTTCTATAGCATTAAATGCATTAATCGTTGCAATCATATTTTCAGCTGTTACATCTAATTGAATTTGGCTACCTTGGATGAAGGCACCAAACTGATAATGCTTATCTGTTTGCGTCTCGCCGCTATCACCCAGCTTCAAGTATGCCATCAACATTTCATAACGCTGACTCGCCACCGGCCGATTGTCATTCTTATCCCAGAAAGGATTTACACCCATGCCTGTGAGCAGATGATTATGTGAACTCAAAAATGGTTGAATAACAGCCATGTAACGAGTGAATCGCGCGTCAACTTCAGAAATAGTGAGTGCTTTATCAAAAGCAAACTCAAGGGTATTATAGCCAACTTCAAAAAGGATTCTGTCTTCATTTTCATCTGAAACAAGCTGAATCGCCTGCCCATTATTATCAGACTTCTCGATAGATAGGGGTAGTTTTTCAACAAGTTCACTGAATAAGGAAAAGACAACCTGAAAATCTACTGCTGTTTCTGATAAATGAACAATTGGAAATTCTAATTCTATACCGACAAATAGGTCAGTTGACTGCTTTAAATTTGAAAAATAACGCTCACGTAACAGTTCTCGTGTAATATCCACTCTTTTATTCCTCCATCACCTGACCATTTAATATACAAAATAAGCTACCCCTAACTAATGATACCTCTCTGAGATAAGCAAATCAGCTCAATCTTAGGCTTTGCACTTTTTATATGAATCATAAAAAACTTAAAATATTATTATTTTGTATTCCTATTCTAACATAGATTGCTAGACTTAATCTTAGAAATCAGCATATCCTCTGCTTTTTTTTCAATATTCTAAACATATTAGTAATCATAAAGGTCATAATCGTCAGCTTATCTTCTCAACCACGAGCAATTCATATAGAATAACGACAAAAGAAGCATGTAAGCAACCTTACATGCCTCAAACACAAGCAGGTCTTTGACACCCTAGCCAAATCCCACTATTTCTCTGTAAAATAAAAACCACTTATCCAACGAATCGGATAAGCGGCCTAGTTAAAACACTAGACAGTAAGAGCTAGACTAAGTGCAAGCACCACCATCATAACACTCCACAAAAATTGATGAAGACTATCGGGTCATGCTTAAACATCAGGTTTCTTGATAAAACAAGTCCATCAAGAAAACTGACTAAACATGCCCCTTACTGCTTTATTTATGTTTGCTGAAATTAATTATTAAACGAGTTCAATAATTGCCATCGCTGCAGCATCGCCACGACGTGGTTCAGTTTTAAGGATACGTGTATATCCACCATTACGGCCTTCATAACGTTTAGCAATATCGCCAAATAGTTTTTGAAGTGCAGTTGGAAAAGTTTCAGTTTCTTCGTTGAAATCTTTTTCAGCGATTTCATTACGCACATAAGCAGCAGCTTGACGACGTGCATGAAGATCGCCACGTTTTCCGAGTGTGATCATTTTTTCAACAGTTTTACGAACTTCTTTAGCGCGAGCTTCAGTTGTTACGATATATTCGTTGATAAGCAAGTCAGTCGTCAAATCGCGAAGCATAGCTTTACGTTGATCAGATGTACGTCCAAGTTTACGGTAACCCATGATTTCCTCCTATTAGATTTTAATTAGTCTTTCTTAAGTGATAAACCGAGGCTGTCAAGTTTGTCCTTGACTTCTACCAATGATTTACGACCCAAGTTTTTAACTTTAAGCATTTCTGGTTCACTCATATCAGCAAGATCAGCAACAGTATTAATACCGGCACGTTTCAAACAGTTATATGATCGAACAGAAAGATCAAGTTCCTCGATGACCTTATCCAAAGCACGCTCTGGTTTTACTTCATTTTTATCAACCAATGTATCAGCAGTTTGAGCTACTTCAGATAGATTAACAAAAAGACTTAAATGGTCAGTCAAGATTTTTGCAGATAATGACAAGGCATCTTCTGCAGAGATTGTGCCGTTAGTAAAGATTTCCAATGACAATTTGTCAAAGTTGTCTTTTTCACCAACACGTGCTGGTTCAACTTGATAGTTAACTTTGTTAACTGGTGTATAAGATGAATCTACAGCGATTGTCCCGATTGGGGCATCAGATTGTTTATTTTCTTCTGCAAGAACATAACCACGACCTGATTTTACAGTCATGCGGGCGTTCACTGAGTGACCTTCTGCAAGTGTAAATAGGTAATGATCTTTATTAACAATCTCAATATCACTATCAGTAAGGATGTCTCCAGCTGTTATGACTGCAGGTCCAGTTACATCAAGTTCAATAATTTTTTCCGTTTCAACATATGATTTGATTGCAAGTCCTTTAATGGCAAGAATTACTTGAATCACATCTTCATGCACGCCTGGAATGGTTGTGAACTCATGGAGTACACCATCAATTTGGATGCTTGTAACAGCAGCCCCAGGAAGTGACGAAAGAAGAATACGACGCAATGAGTTACCAAGGGTTGTACCATAACCACGTTCAAGCGGTTCTATGACAAATTTACCATAGACATTTTCTTCATCAAATTTTGTAATTTTTGGTTTTTCAAACTCAATCATGCGTATATCCTTTCAGTGCAAAGTGTTTAGAGTAGCAACAAGCACTCTAGAAATTATACACGACGACGTTTTGGAGGACGAGCACCATTATGGGGTACTGGCGTCACATCGCTGATTGCTGTAACGTTAAGACCTGCGGCTGCAAGAGCACGGATGGCAGATTCACGACCTGGTCCAGGACCTTTAACAGTAACAGCAACAGTTTTCAAACCATGTTCTTGAGCAGACTTAGCAGCAGCTTCAGATGCCATTTGAGCAGCGAAAGGAGTCGATTTTTTAGACCCTTTGAACCCAAGAGCACCAGCTGATGACCAAGCAAGCGCGTTACCATGAACGTCTGTAATCATCACAATAGTGTTATTGAAAGTTGCATGAATGTGGACAACACCAGATTCAATATTTTTCTTGACACGACGTTTACGAGTAGGTTTAGCCAATGTTAATCTCCTTTCTTATTTTTTCTTGCCTGCGATAGATTTAGCAGGGCCTTTGCGTGTACGTGCGTTGTTCTTCGTGTTTTGACCACGAGTAGGCAATCCGCGACGATGACGCATGCCACGATAGCTACCGATTTCCATGAGACGTTTGATGTTTAAGTTAACTTCACGACGAAGGTCACCTTCGACTTTAAGTCCATCAACCTCACGACGGATAGCATCTTCTTGGTCAGTTGTAAGATCTTTAACGCGAATATTTTCAGCAACCTCAGCGGCAGCGAGAACTTTTTGCGCAGTTTTGAGACCGATTCCGTAAACGTAAGTAAGTGAAATTACTACTTGTTTATCGTTTGGAATATCAACTCCAGCAATACGAGCCATTCTTTATGTTTCCTTTCTATCCCTGACGTTGTTTGTGTTTTGGATTGGCAGGACAAATTACCATAACACGACCATTACGGCGAACAACTTTACAGTATTCGCACATTGGTTTTACCGATGGTCTTACTTTCATTATGTATACCTCCTATAAAAATGTTTGGACTACTTAAAGCGGTATGTAATACGTCCACGAGTCAAATCATAAGGCGACATCTCAACAGTAACACGGTCACCAGTTAAGATGCGGATATAATTCTTTCGCATTTTACCTGAAATAGTCGCTAATATTTTGTGTCCATTTTCAAGCTCAACTGTGAACATCGCATTAGGCATTGTGTCAATCACTTTGCCTTCAATTTCGATTACGTCATCTTTTGCCACGTCAACTTACCTCCTCTTTAAATTTGTCCATTTTTGATAAATATCTAAAAGTCGGACTAGGATATTATACCATACTAGTCCGACTTTTACAAGTTAATTACATAAAATTTTTACTTAAGGATTCAAATCTTCGAATTAACCAAGTATTGTCTTGATTGCCTCTGAAACGAGTTTGATATCTTGTTGCCCATCAACTGATTTAACCAAGCCTTTTGCACTGTAATGTTCTAGGATTGGCGCACCTTGTTTGATGTTAATATCTAAGCGATTTTTAACAGTCTCAGGTTTGTCATCTTCACGTTGATAGAAGTCATGTCCACCACATTTATCACAAGTATCAGCGACTTTTGTCGGATTAAAGAGTTTATGATAAGTTGCACCACATGTGCGACAGATGAACCGACCAGATAAACGATCTACTAAGATATCCGGATTAACCTCGATATCAATCACAGCATCTAGCTTAATACCTAAGTCAACAAGCATTGCATCAAGTGCGACTGCTTGCTCTATCGTACGTGGAAAACCATCTAGTAGAAAGCCTGATTTTTGAATGTCATCTTGAGCCAGACGTTCTTTGACAATACCATTTGTCACATCATCAGGAACAAGCTCACCTTTGTCTATGAAAGATTTAGCTAATTTTCCCATCTCAGTTTCATTTTTCATCGCTGCACGAAACATATCTCCAGTTGAAATATGTTGTACACCATATGTTTCGACAATTGTTTCTGCTTGAGTTCCCTTACCAGCACCTGGTAAGCCCATAATTAGTAGGTTCATCTAGTCTCCAATTTATTTGATTTTTATCTACAATCTCTATTCTAACGTTTTCAAGAGACTTTGACAATGTTTACCCGCTTATTCCTAAAAATAAAAAAACCGGTCTTTCGACCAGATTCTCTATTATGGTTTATTGATAGGATCATCCATAAACCCTTTGTATTGACGTTTTAGCATATAGCCTTCTAATTGTTTAGCACCTTGAATCGCAGTTGATATCAAGATAAGTAAACTGGTACCACCAAGTGCTACCATCTTTGGCAAGCCAAAGAGATTAGTTGCAACGATTGGGATGATAGAGATTGCACCTAAGAAAAGTGCACCAACCGTAGATAAACGAATGAGTAAGCGTGAAATATATTTTTCAGTTCCTTTTCCAGGACGAACAGAAGGAATATAAGACCCTTGCTTTTGGAGGTTTTCTGACATTTTTTCAGGATTAACTTGAACGAATGCGTAGAAGAAAGTGAAGAGACCGATCAATACAGCATAGAATAACATACCTGTCCAGGTATTATAATCTAGCGCATTTTTGATCGTTTCTACCCAACCAATATTTTTGTTTGAACGTTGGAAAAGCTGTAACAGTGTTTGAGGGGCTGTCGATATCGAACTTGCAAAAATGACTGGAATCACACCTGCAGGATTGACCCGTAGGGGCAAGTAAGAACTCGTTGGCGCACCTTGAACAAGTTTCGTATATTGAATTGGAATTTTTCGTTCAGCTTGTTGAATATAGGTCGTGATATAGATGATAGCAGCCATCGCAATCAAAAGAATGATGACAAAGATAACTGATCCCATCATTTCTCCAGAACGTATATTGACAAATTTATCTTGATAGACTTGACTAATCGCACCAGGAATAGATGCGATAATACCAGCAAAGATAATAACTGAAACCCCTTGGCCAAATCCTTTATCCGTAATTTGCTCACCAAGCCACACAACAATCATTGATCCTGTTGTCAGAATTGCACCTATAAATAGGTAAGTCTGCCAAGTTGGATTATTGACGATGTTTTGGGCACTCATTGCTTGGAAGCCTGCTGTAATCCCAACGGACTGAAGCATAGCCAAAACAAGTGAGATATACCGTGTTGCTTGATTCAGTTTACGGCGACCAATTTCACCTTGTTTGCCCCATTCGACAAACTTAGGTAAAATATCCATTTGTAAAAGTTGGACAATGATGGATGCTGTGATATAAGGTGATACCCCCATAGCAAAGACTGAAAAGCTTTGCATGGCATTTCCTGATACCATATTTAGCATCGATAGAAAGGGTAAATCACTTAGTGCATTTAAATTATTGACGTTTATTCCAGGTACAGTAATATGTGCACCTAAGCGGAAAACGAACAGTATAGCAAGTGTAAACAAGATACGAGCACGAACCTCTTTTACCTTGAATGCTTGAACTAAGAGTTTAAAAAACATAGAACTCCTTTAATAGATTGTTTATATAGTAAAATATATAGTATTTTAAGCGACTTATAGTCCTTTACGGTACTATAATTTTGCTAATATTCAATGAAGAACGAAAAGCAGTAAAAGTCTGCAGGTTTCCCCAACAGACTAATATCAACTTTTACGCTTCAGGAGTTACAATAGAACCACCGTTAGCTTCAATAGCAGCTTTTGCAGAAGCAGAAACTTTAGCCACATCAACTTTAAGGTTTTTAACTGTAAGTTCACCATTGCCAAGTACTTTAACACCAGATTTAACATCTTTGATGATTTTAGCAGCAACGAGTGTTAATGCAGTTACTTCAGCACCATCTTCAAGACGGTTTAAAGTATCAAGGTTAACAATCGCGTAATCTTTACGGTTAACGTTTAAGAAACCACGTTTAGGCATACGACGGAATAAAGGTGTTTGACCACCTTCAAAACCAAGACGAACGCCGCCGCCTGAACGAGATTTTTGACCTTTTTGACCACGACCAGATGTTTTACCGTTACCTGATGATGTACCACGACCAACACGATTGCGGACTTTACGGCTACCTTCAGCAGCTTTTAATTCATTTAATTTCATTGTAATTTCTCCTATTAATGGGTCTCTAGAAGAGAACCCCGACTAAACGCCAAGACACTTTCGCGGGAAAACGCGGAAGTGTCTGGCTCGCTTATGTATTATGTTTAAAGCCTTAATTCAGTGATGATTAGCTAGTAACTTGTTACTGATGCTACCACTAAACTTATATACTTAAACTTTTTCAACAGTTACCAAGTGAGCGATTTTATTAACCATTCCATTGATACCAGCTGATTCTTCTTTGATGACTGAGCTTGAGAGTCTGCCAAGGCCAAGTGCGGTAACAGTTTTGCGTTGCGCTGGCAAGCGACCGATTGGAGACTTAGTCAAAGTAATTTTAATTTGAGCCATGATTTCCTCCTTACGCTAAATCTGCTACAGAGATGCCACGTAATGCAGCAACATCTTCAGCACGTTTCAATTGTTTCAAACCATCAACAGTTGCGCGAACAACGTTGATTGGTGTGTTTGAACCAAGTGATTTTGATGTAACATCAGCTACACCAGCAAGTTCGAGGACGGCACGTACAGCGCCACCAGCTGCAACTCCAGCCCCTTCAACAGCAGGTTTGATCAAGATCTTACCGCCGCCAAATTCTCCAAGAACTTGATGCGGTACTGTTGTACCAACCATAGGTACAGTAATCAAGTTTTTCTTAGCTGACTCGATAGCTTTACGGATTGCTTCTGGTACTTCTTGTGCTTTACCAGTCCCAAATCCAACGCGACCGTTACGGTCACCAACTACAACAAGCGCTGCAAAACGCATGCGACGTCCGCCTTTTACAACTTTAGTTACACGGTTGATGCCAACTACGCGTTCTTCGAATTCTTTTACTTCTTCGTTTCTAGCCATTTTAGTGTCTACCCCTTTCCTTAGAATTTAAGTCCATTTTCACGTGCAGCCTCAGCGAGTGCTTGCACACGTCCATGGTAAAGGTATCCACCACGGTCGAAGATAACTTCAGTAACACCAGCAGCAACAGCTGCTTTAGCTACAGCAGTACCAACTGCTTTAGATTGCTCAGATTTAGTACCGTTTTCTTTCAACGATGAGGCACTTGCGAGCGTTACACCTGCTATGTCATCAATTACTTGTGCATAGATGTTTGTGTTAGAACGAAAAACATTCAAACGTGGGCGCTCTGCAGTACCAGAGATTTTACCGCGTACGCGACGATGGCGTTTTTGACGCGTTTTATTTTTATCTGGTTTAGAAATCACAATATTTACCTCTTATTTTTTTCTAGTCCCTCTTAGTAGCTATCAAGAATCTTTGCGATTCCAAATTCTCTCCAAAAGGTTGATGTTCATATTTACTTCAAAATAACCAGATAAGTAGCTTTTTTAACTTAACTGGTCACATGACGGTGATAAGCTTTAGCTCGAGATAACCCAATAACTGAATAAAGTCGTTAACTCGAAGCTTAAGATTATTTACCTGTTTTACCTTCTTTACGTCGTACAAATTCTCCAACGTAACGAATCCCTTTACCTTTATAAGGTTCTGGTGGGCGCATACCACGGATGTAGGCTGCAACTTCACCAACGACTTCTTTATTAGCACCAGAAACGTTGATTTGTGTGTTTGATGGCACTTCAAAAGTGATGCCATCAGGTGCAACAACTTCATCAGGATGTGATTTACCTACTGAAAGTGTTAATTTGTTTCCAGCAAGTTGCGCACGGTAACCAACACCGCGCATTTCAAGTTCTTTTTTGAACCCTTCAGATACACCTACAACCATGTTATTGAAGTTAGCACGAGTCGTACCATGAATTGTCTTCATTTCTTTTGTATCGTTTGGACGATGCAAAGTGATTTCAGATCCTTCAATTTTGATTTCAATGTTTTTAGAGAATGTGCGTGTAAGCTCACCTTTAGGGCCTTTTACTGTCGCTGTATTGCCGTCAAGTTTAACCTCAACGCCAGCAGGGATAGTAATTACTTTATTACCAATACGTGACATGTTTGTCTCCTGTTAGATTATCAATCCGTAGTGATACGAACTGTTTTCACGGGTTTCCAGTAGCAAGCTACCGAATTTCCTTTTGCAGATAAAACGAGTTAACTCATTTTTACCAAACGTAAGCGAGAACTTCTCCACCAATGTTTTTAGCGCGAGCTGATTTATCAGTTACAACACCTTCAGATGTAGAAATCACAGCAGTACCTAAGCCATTAAGGACTTTTGGTACTTCGCCAGATTTAACGTAAACACGCAAACCAGGTTTAGAGATACGTTTCAAGTTAGTGATAACTTTTTCGCCATCTTTACCGTATTTAAGGAAAACACGGATGATACCTTGTTTGTCATCTTCGATGAATTCAACGTCTTTAACGTATCCTTCAGCTTTAAGGATGTTTGCAATATCGCGTTTGATTTTTGATGCAGGAGCTTCAACAACGTCGAATTTACGCATGTTAGCGTTACGAATACGAGTGAGGAAATCTGCGATCGGATCTGTCATTACCATTTTAATTTTTCTCCTATTATGAATAGTTTGATGTCTTAAACATCACTTATTCATTAACGACTCCACTAGTAAACACTAGCAGACTTATAAAGTTTTACGTTCAAATACTCAGTATATACCAAGCATTCGTTCCTAAAAAGTGCTCACCAAGATGCTTTTTTAACGCCTGGGATTTGCCCTTTATATGCCAATTCACGGAAGCAAATACGGCAAAGTTGGAATTTACGATAGACTGAATGTGGACGACCACATTTTTCACAACGTGTGTACGCTTGCGTAGTGAACTTAGCTGGACGCTTGTTCTTTGCAATCATTGATTTTTTAGCCAAAATATTTACCTCCTATATTATTTAGCGAAAGGCATGCCTAATTTGGCAAGCAATTCACGTGATTCTTCGTCAGTGTTAGCAGTTGTTACGATAACAACATCCAAACCACGGACTTTATCTACGTTATCATACGTAATTTCTGGGAAGATTAACTGTTCTTTCACACCTAGCGTGTAGTTACCACGGCCATCAAACGCTTTGTTTGAGACACCATGGAAGTCACGGACACGTGGAAGAGAGACAGATACCAATTTATCAAGAAATTCGTACATACGTTCGCCACGGAGTGTTACTTTCGCTCCGATTGCTACGCCTTCACGTAAACGGAAACCAGCGATTGATTTCTTAGCTTTTGTGATCAATGGTTTTTGACCAGAGATCAAGGCTAATTCAGCAACAGCTTTATCAAGGTTTTTCGAGTTGTTTACAGCATCACCAACACCCATGTTGAGGACGATTTTATCAACTTTTGGCACAGCCATAACAGATGTGTAGTTGAATTGTTCAGTCAACGCTGGGATTACTTCGCTAGTGTATTTTTCTTTCAAACGATTAGTCATTATATTCTCCTTTCCGTGTCTATTAATCTAGGATTTCGCCAGATTTTTTGTTGTAGCGAACTTTTTTGTCGCCTTCAACTTTGTATCCAACACGGCCTGCAACACCATTTTTATCAAGTACTTGTACATTTGATACATGGATTGGCGCTTCAAGTTCAAGAATCGCACCGTTTGGATTTTCGTTGTTAGGTTTTTGGTGTTTTTTGATAATGTTAGCACCTTCAACTACAACTTTGTTAGCTTTTGGCAAAGCTTTGATCACTTTACCTGTTACACCGCGGCTTTTACCAGCGATGATTTTGACAGTATCACCTGTTTTTACAAACATTTGAGTATTCTCCTATTTTCTTACGTCGCAAGCGACACCCTCGGTGAGGGGACTGTGTTTGTTTAGTATTAAAGTACTTCTGGTGCCAATGAAACGATTTTCATGAAGTTACCTTCACGTAATTCGCGGGCCACTGGGCCAAAGATACGTGTTCCACGAGGCGTTTTGTCATCTTTAATGATAACAGCAGCGTTTTCGTCAAACTTGATGTATGAACCGTCAGTACGACGTGCACCTGATTTAGTACGCACGATAACCGCTTTGACAACTTCACCTTTTTTTACAACTCCGCCAGGAGCTGCAGATTTTACAGATGCAACAATAACATCACCGATACCAGCAAATTTACGACCAGAGCCACCTAGGACTTTGATTGCAAGAATTTCTTTGGCACCGCTGTTATCAGCAACTTTCAAACGAGATTCTGATTGAATCACAGCAAATTCCTCCTTTTAGATTAGATGATGACTGCTTCTTCAACGATTTCGACAAGACGGAAACGTTTGTCTTTTGATAAAGGACGAGTTTCCATCACGCGAACAATATCACCCATTTTAGCTGAGTTATTTTCGTCGTGAGCTTTCAATTTTTTAGAGTAGTTAATACGTTTACCATAGACAGGGTGGTTACGTTTTGTTTCGATGACAACAGTAATGGTTTTATCCATTTTGTCAGAAACCACGCGGCCTTGATAAACTTTACGTTGATTACGTTCCATTTTAAAGGTTTCTCCCTATCTATTATTTCGCTTCGCGTTGAACAGTTTTCACGCGAGCAATAGTTTTCTTAACTTCGTTGAGACGGACAGTGTTTTCAAGCTGACCAGCAGCCGCTTGGAAACGCAAATCGAACAATTCTTTTTTCAAACCTTGTTCGCGTGTTGCGAGTTCTTCAACTGAAAGACCACGAAGTTCTGTCAAAAGTGATTTTACTTCATTAAGCTTCATTTGTTTCCTCCTCAGCACGTTTTACAAACTTAGTTTTAACAGGAAGTTTATGGGATGCAAGACGTAATGCTTCGCGAGCGACTTCTTCAGAAACGCCAGCGATTTCAAACATTATTTTACCACGTTTTACTGGAGATACCCAACCTTCAGGTGCCCCTTTACCAGAACCCATACGGACCCCGATAGCTTTTGCAGTATATGATTTATGAGGGAAAATTTTAATCCAAACTTTACCACCACGTTTCATGTGACGTGTCATCGCAATACGAGCTGCCTCGATTTGACGGTTTGTAATCCAGTGAGATGTTGTAGCTTGGAGACCAAATTCGCCAAATGCGACTTCTTTACCGCCTTTAGCTTCCCCACGCATTTTACCACGGAATTCGCGGCGGTGTTTCACACGTTTAGGTACTAACATTATTTGTCTCCTTTCACTGATTTTTTAGTAGGCAAGATTTCACCACGGTAGATCCAAACTTTAACGCCTAGTTTACCATAAGTTGTATCTGCTTCTTCCCATGCGTAGTCGATATCAGCACGGAGTGTGTGCAATGGCACAGTTCCTTCTGAATAACCTTCAGCACGGGCGATATCGGCACCATTCAAACGACCAGATACTTGTGTTTTGATACCTTTGGCACCAGCACGCATAGTACGTTGGATTGCTTGTTTTTGAGCACGACGGAAAGCAACACGTTGTTCAAGTTGACGCGCGATACCTTCACCTACAAGGTGAGCATCAAGGTCAGGTTTTTTGATTTCAACGATGTTGATATGAACTTGTTTACCAGTAAGTGCGTTTAACTCAGCACGAAGTGAATCAACACTAGCGCCTGATTTACCGATAACCATACCTGGTTTAGCTGTGTGTAAAGTAACGATTACTTTGTTTACAGCACGTTCAGTTTCAATAGTTGAAACTGACGCATCAGCAAGTTTAGTTTGAACAAGCTTACGGATTGCAAGGTCCTCATGGAGGTAACTTGCGTATTCTTTTTCAGCATACCATTTTGCGTCCCAGTCACGAATGATTCCGACACGCATACCAATAGGATGTACTTTTTGACCCACGATTTTACCTCCTTATTTTTCTGTCACAACCACAGTGATGTGGCTTGTGCGTTTATTAATTGGTGAAGCTGAACCCTTCGCACGTGGGCGAAAACGTTTCATAGTTGGGCCTTCATTAATGTAGGCTTCAGAAACGAAAAGGTTTGCTTTTTCAAGACCAAAGTTGTTTTCAGCATTTGCGATTGCAGAGTTTAATACATTTTCAATCTCATTTGCTGCTTTAGTTGGTGTGAATTTAAGTGTTGCGATAGCATCTGCAACGTTTTTCCCACGAATCAAGTCGATTACAAGACGTGATTTACGAGGTGAAACGCGGACTGTACGAGCAGTAGCTTTAGCTGAAGTAATTTCTGCCATTTTTTTCCTCCTCTATAAATTAACGACGTGTTTTTTTATCGTCTGCTGCGTGGCCACGGTAAGTACGTGTTGGTGCGAATTCGCCCAATTTGTGTCCTACCATGTCTTCTTGAATATAAACTGGTACATGTTTACGACCATCATAAACTGCAATCGTGTAACCGATGAAGTTAGGGAAAATCGTAGAACGACGTGACCAAGTTTTAATAACTGTTTTCTTTTCGTTGCCTTCTTGAGCAACAACCTTTTTCATCAAATGATCATCGACGAAAGGGCCTTTTTTAAGACTGCGTCCCATGTGTAATGGTTTCTCCTTTAATGTTAAGTCAAATAATTACTTATTCAACTGCTATTGGACCACTACCGGTGCTAAGCCGGAGCTGGCGGATAATTATTTTTGGTTTTTACGACGAACGATAAGTTTGCTAGATCTAGCTTTCTTATTACGTGTTTTAAGACCAAGTGCTGGTTTACCCCAAGGTGTAGATGGAGATTTACGCCCAACTGGTTGTTTACCTTCACCACCACCGTGTGGGTGATCGTTCGGGTTCATTACTGAACCACGGACTGTTGGACGGATACCCTTCCAACGGTTACGGCCGGCTTTACCGATGTTCACAAGACTGTGCTCACCGTTACCAACAACACCAACTGTCGCACGTGAAGTAGACAAGATCATACGAACTTCGCCAGATTGTAAACGTACTAGTGTATATTTACCTTCTTGACCAAGTACTTGCGCAGAAGCGCCAGCAGAACGTACTAATTGTCCACCTTTACCTGGTTTTAATTCAATATTATGAATTAAAGTACCAACTGGAATGTTTGCAAGTGGCAAAGCATTACCAGTTTTGATATCCGCAGTTGGACCAGAAACGATTGTTTGACCAACTACAAGACCTTTAGGTGCAAGGATGTATGTTTTCACACCATCAGTATAAACAACCAAAGCAATATTTGCTGAACGGTTTGGATCATACTCGATCGTTGCAACTTTAGCAACCACATCATCATGGTTACGTTTGAAGTCAATCACACGGTAATGACGTTTGTGTCCGCCACCTTGGTGACGTACTGTAATACGGCCATGGTTGTTACGGCCAGCTTTGCTTTTAAGCGATACCAACAATGATTTCTCAGGTTTGTTAGTCGTAATTTCAGCAAAGTCAAGGCTTGTCATGTTACGACGACCATTTGTCGTCGGTTTGTATACTTTAATACCCACTGATTACTCCTTTCTTATTCCCCGAAAATTTCAATGTTTTTAGAATCAGCCGTCAGGGTCACGATAGCTTTTTTCACTTTGTTTGTATATCCTGTATATTTACCTACGCGTTTAGCTTTAGGTTTAACATTTACAGTATTTACAGAAGCAACTTTTACACCTTCAAAGGCAGCTTCAACAGCTTGTTTGATAAGAAGTTTGTGCGCGCGGCCATCAACTTCAAATGTGTATTTTTTTTCATCCATTGCAAGCATAGAGCTTTCAGTGATGATTGGTTTTTTGATTACGTCGTACAATGACATTATGCAAGAACCTCCTCTATTTGAGATAGAGCTGCTTGTGTCACCAAAATTTTATCGTTATTAGCGATATCAAGAACAGATGCTGAGTTAGCAGTTGTTACTTGAACATTTGGAATGTTACGTGCAGACAATTCAGCGAATTTATTTCCTTCGTTTTCGAAGATTACAAGAACTTTACGTTCGATTGCAAGTGCTTCAAGAACTTTTACAAATTCTGCAGTTTTTGGTGCGTCGAAGTTGAGCGCATCAACTGCCACAAGTTTGTTTTCTACAACTTTTTCAGAGTAAACTGATTTAAGTGCAAGTTGACGAACTTTTTGCGGCAATTTGTAACCGTAAGAACGTGGTGTTGGTCCGAAGACTACGCCACCGCCACGCCATTGTGGTGAGCGGATTGACCCTTGACGGGCACGACCAGTTCCTTTTTGACGCCATGGTTTTCTACCACCACCGCGTACAGCTGAACGGTTTTTAACTGCGTGAGTACCTTGACGAAGGCTAGCACGTTGGCTAAGGATAACATCAAAGACTACAGATTCATTTGGTTCAATACCAAAGACTGCATCGTTTAATGTGATCTCGCCAGCTTGCGTTCCGTCTTGTTTAAATAATGATACGTTTGTCATTTTTAACTTATCTCCTTTCCTTATTATTTAGCTTTAATAGCTGATTTAACTGTGATAAGTGATTTTTTAGCGCCTGGGATGTTACCTTTAACAAGGATAACATTTTTTTCAGGGACAACTTGTACAACAACTAAGTTTTGTACAGTTACGCGATTGCCACCCATACGGCCGGCAAGGCGTTTATTTTTGAATACACGGTTAGGTGCAACAGGACCCATTGACCCTGGACGACGGTGGTAACGCGAACCGTGAGACATTGGTCCTCGTGATTGTCCGTAACGTTTGATAACGCCTTGGAAACCTTTACCTTTAGTCGTACCAGTGATGTCAACAACATCTCCAGCTTCAAATTGTTCTACTGTCAATTCAGCGCCCACTTCCAAGCCTTCAATATTCTTGAATTCACGAATGAAGCGCTTAGGAGCAGTGTTTGCTTTCGCAACATGGCCTTTGGCAGGTTTGTTACTCAAAACTTCACGTTTGTCATCAAAACCAACTTGAACAGCTTCGTAGCCGTCAGTTGCGACTGTTTTGACTTGAAGTACAACGTTTGCTGCAGCTTCAACGACAGTTACTGGGATTAACTCGCCAGTTTCGGTGAAAATTTGGGTCATTCCCACTTTTTTCCCTAAGATTCCTTTTGTCATTAGAGTTCCTTTCTTATAGTTTGATTTCGATGTTAACACCACTTGGTAAGTCGAGTTTCATCAAGCCGTCAACAGTTTTTTGTGTTGGGTTAATGATATCGATCAAACGTTTGTGTGTGCGCATTTCAAATTGTTCACGTGAATCTTTGTATTTGTGCGTCGCACGGATGATTGTATATACTGAACGGTCAGTCGGAAGCGGGATTGGACCTGCTACAGTTGCGTCAGTACGTTTCGCAGTTTCTACGATTTTTTCAGCCGCTTGATCAAGAATACCATGTTCATATGCTTTCAAACGAATGCGAATTTTTTTGTTTGCCATTTTTTCTCCTCTCGTCTATTTCTTAGAATAGGCTAGCTCCACGAGAAAACTAATACAGGACACGTGGCAACGCGTCCGGGTGTATCACAACCTCTCGCTTCACAGCTACATACTGCGCTTTACGCAGTACTTATCTATATTAACAGAAAATGGTGCACTTGGCAAGTCTTTATTCTTTTTTTATCATTTTATGTTATAATGACTATATTATATAGGAGGTTTTATTGATGTTAAAAGAATTCAAAGTCTTTATTTTACGTGGTAACGTACTTGATTTAGCTGTTGGTGTCATTATTGGTGGTGCATTCACTGCTATTGTTAAATCTTTGGTTGATAACTTAATCAATCCATTGATCGGTATTTTTGTTCAAGATGGTGCACTTGCTAAATTGACTTTCAAGCTCGGCAACGCAACTTTTGCTTATGGCAAATTTTTAAATGATGTATTGAACTTTTTGATTACAGCATTTGTTATCTTTATTTTAATCAAAACGATTAATAACTTTTTCATGACTAGCAAAAAAGAAGAAGAAGTCGTTGAAGATGTGATTGTAACTGAAGAAGTTGAAACACTAAGAGAAATCCGTGATTTATTGAAACAGAAATAAGTGTATTTGTATAGAAGAAAAGAGAAGTTCAGCTATCTGAACTTCTCTTTTCTTCTATATATTATGTGGTGCAAAATGCAAACTAGTCCAGTTCTAGATAGCTTGTCACTGCGTTTTGCATATCTGATGTCGCGATAACCGTACGATGTAAAACAGGTGCACCAAATAAATCTGATACCGCCTTGGGCAGAGGAACTTTTGAGAGGTCAGCTAGCTGTTTAACCAACTCAAAATCATCTGCTTTCGCTGATGTACTAGTCAAACTGTCAACTACCACGCGAGGAAATTTATAAGGACTTGCTGTAGAGACAACTACTGTCGGGGTTTTATCACCTGTTGCTAAAGTGTATTTTTTATAGACAGCACTTGCCACTGCTGTATGGGGATCTTCTACATAGTGATCTGTTTCAAAAGTTGCCGAAATTTCTGAGCTAATTTCTGCTTCATCGGCAAAGTCAGCATAGAAATCGCCCAACTGCTTAAACATAGCATCCGTGATCCGGTACTCACCGGCTTCATTAAGCTGCTGCATTAATTCTGATGTTAAAACATCAGAATCACCGGTCAAATGGTAGATCAAGCGTTCAAGATTTGACGAGACAAGAATATCCATCGATGGTGAACTCGTTACAAAAAAGTCACGATTCTTATCATAGGTGCCTGTTTTGAAAAAGTCGGTTAAGACATTATTTTCATTTGATGCACAAATCAACTGATTGATTGGCAAGCCAATTTGTTTGGCATAGTAGGCTGCTAAGATATTCCCAAAATTACCGGTTGGGACTGTAAAGTTAATATGGTCACCGCTTTTGATTGCACCTGTCTTGACAAGTTGTGCATAGGCGTACACATAATAACTAATTTGGGGAATGAGACGACCAATATTCATCGAATTTGCACTTGAGAATTGCTTGTGATTGGCAAACATTTTTTCACGCAAGGCTGCATCATTAAACATCTGTTTGACAGTCGTCTGTGCATCATCAAAATTTCCGTCAATAGCGATGACCTTAACATTGTCACCGACTTGTGTCGTCATTTGTTTTTCTTGAATTTTTGATACACCATCTTTGGGATAGAAGACGATAATTTTCGTGCCAGGGACATCAGCAAATCCAGCCATGGCAGCTTTCCCTGTGTCACCCGATGTCGCGGTTAAAATGACAATCTCTCGGTCAACACCATGTTTTTTAGCAGCCGTTGTCATCAGATAAGGTAAAATAGAGAGGGCCATATCTTTAAAGGCAATCGTATTACCATGAAAAAGCTCTAAATTGTATTGGCCACCTACCTTAAAAAGTGGGGCGATGGTTGGCTCATCAAACTTAGTATCGTAAGCATTGTCAACACAATAGGCGATTTCTTCTGCCGTAAAGTCGTCAAGAAAAGCAGACAGAACAAGGCTTGCAATCTCCTGATAGCTTGACGCTTTAAGAAGATCAAAATCTAGTGCGACGTCTGGTATTTGGCTTGGGACATAGAGACCGCCATCTGTTGCAAGCCCTTGAAGAATGGCTTGGCTGGCAGTTAATTTGTTGGTTTTATCACGCGTTGATTGGTAAATTAAAGTCATTTCCTACCTCGTTGTTGGGATTATCGTTTACCCAATTGTAGCACAATTATCAGAATATTTCAAAAAGCTTCCCATTATTTAGGAAGCTTTTTAATTTACTTATGTTGACCGATTAATGATCTAATTCATCTACTTGTTGTGCATCAAGTTCGACTGGTGTTTCACGACCAAACATATCCACGATAACTTTCAGTTTATCCCCATGTACTTCAGTAATCGGGCCTTCAAATCCTGAAAATGCACCGTCTATAATTTTAACGCGTTTGCCAACATAGATGTCAAAGGTAATTTCGCGTACCACTTTACCCATTCCTTGAAGAATTTCTTGAATTTCTTCCTCAAATAATGGTGTTGGTTTCGAGCGGTTACCATGGGAGCCAACGAAACCTGTAACGTTTGGTGTATTACGCACAACAAACCAGGCTTCATCAGTCATGTTCATCTCAACTAAGACATAACCTGGAAATAAGTTTTCTTCTACTTCTTTACGTTTGCCGTTCACTTCTTTGTCGACAGTTTCCGTCGGAATCTCAATGCGCAAAATATTATCAGTCATATTGTAAGTTTGTGCACGTTCAAGCAAGTTCTCTTTCACTTTGTTTTCATAACCAGAATAGGTCTGAATGACGAACCACCCTTGATCGAAATTAACTGTTTGCTCTTGAGCTGCTGCTTGTTCAATATTTTCTTCAAATGCTTCTGACATGTTTTCTCCTTTATGATAGCGGTTTTTATACCGGTTTACTTTAGACATCCGTTCCTGTACTACTCATACTGCGTTATTTTTAGTATAAGAAAAAGGCTCATCGCCTATTTCCATTATTATAACATATTATTTGATCATTGGGACTAACATTTTAACGATTTGTGTCACACCACTTTTGACTAGCCAGTCAAAAATGACGATGAAAATCATGAAAAATGCAGAGTATTGCAGGACCATACCGAAATCTTTAGTGGCTTCTGATCGAGTTGGCCAAGTTACCAACTTCATTTCAGCAACAATCGAATTGATGAATTTAAACATTATCTGGTCTCCTTATGCAGGCTATACTTCCCACAAACTTTACAAAATTTATTCACTTCAAGACGTTTGTCACGTCCATTTGAACTAACAGTTACTGAATAGTTCCTAGATCCACAGACCGTACAAGCAAGGCTTGATTTTTTTATCATGGCTACTCCTTTAGCAATTAACTGACGCAGTTGCAAAAAATAATTAAGCCCGTCATCCTATCCAAGGCGCCGACTTCACTCTTTTTTCAGATCATCTTTTAAGACTATCTAGAGGTAATCCCCTTTACAAGCTGGTTACCTTAACAACGTATCACTTCTATATTTTTATGCCATACACTATCTTCATTATATCTGACACATAATTTTATCAAAAAATAGCTGACTAGTCAAACAATGACTTAACCCTGTCCCAGATGCTACCGCCGACTTCTTTCACTTTCTCACCGGCTTTATCTGTGAAGTCCTTAGCTTTATCTGTGATTTCTTTTGTTTTATCCTTAGCTTCATTGACGACATCTGTTGTCGCTTGATCTTTTGATGGACTTGTAACCGGATCTAATCCAGCTAGACTATAAGCATTTTCTTCTGTAAACTGTGTCTTATTGGTCGCGGGTAGAATCGCACTCGACATCGTTCTGAAAACAGCAGATGCTGTACCAGCTGATGTGTCATCTAGTCGGTGTAGTGGACTCTGCGGATTTTCATAGCCGAGCCAAAGTGTCATCACAACATCTGGTGTGTAGCCAATCACCCACTGGTCGATATCTTCATTTGTGCCTGTCTTACCTGCAAGGGTGTAGCCATAAGGCGCTGCGTAAATCCCTGTGCCATTTGTATAGGTGCCTAGCATCATACTTGTCATCTTCTGTGCTGTTTTACTATCAATCACTCGTGTTGACTTAACTTTAGCCGTTGCGATTGTCTGACCACTCGCATTGGTAATTTTTTTGATAAGATGGGCATCATTCATAATCCCATCGTTTGCGAATGTTGCATAGGCTTGTGCCATCTGCCATGGATTGGTTTCAACGCCAGCACCTAATGCAGTTGTTAGGTTGTCATTTTTACTTGTTAAGTCCAAGCCAAACTGCTTACCTTTAGCGATACCTGTTTGAATACCGACTGACTTAAAGGTATTGATTGCTGGAATATTATATGAGTTGGCAAGGGCTTGATATAAGGGCATATCCCCATGCCAGCGTCTATCTGCATTTAATGGTGCCCACCCATTATAGTCAGTTGCTTGGTCATGAACTGTTTTATTAATCGACCATCCTGCCTCAATAGCTGGTGCATAAACAATCAAGGGTTTGATCGTTGAGCCAGGACTACGTCCAGACTGCGTCGCAAAGTTAAAGCCTCGGAAACTATTGTGTTCAGCCGTTGGTACGCGCCCTATTAACGCTTCAACTTCTCCACTCTTAGGATCAAGCGCTACCGATGCGGACTGGGCGCTAACACCGTCAGATGCTACTGGAAACTGTGTTGTGCTGGCATAGGTTGTCTGCATACCAGTCTGCATACTTTGATCTAAGCCTGTGTATATCTTGTAACCATTATTTAAAATGTCCTGTTCACTTAGCCCATATTTGCTGATTGCTTCCTGGATAACTGCATCAAAATAACTCGGATAATTATAGTCATCATCTTTGCCAACATATGCATCTGCTAAATTACTGGTAATCCCAACCTGCATGCCAGCAGTTGCAACGTCCTGGGTGATAAATTTTGTATTCACCATATTTTGCAAAACAGTATCACGACGATCCTTAGCAAATTTTCCTTCCTTATAAAGCGGATTATAAGCTTCCGGCCATTTCAAAATACCAACTAATGTCGCAGCCTGCTCTACTGAGATATCTTTAGCTGATTTACCATAGTATTTGAGACTTGCATCTTGTATACCCCAGATGCCATTGCCAAAATAAGAGTTATTTAGGTACATGGTCAGGATGTCGTTTTTCTCATATTTTTTGTTAATTTCAAGTGCCAAGAATAATTCCTTAGCCTTACGGTCAACCGTTTGTTTCTGTGTTAAATAGGCATTTTTAGCTAGTTGTTGGGTAATCGTCGACCCACCACCAAATTTCCCCAAGGTCATGACAGCAAGGATTGTGCGCTTAATATTGATGCCACTATTCTTATAGAAAGTTCTATCCTCTGTTGCCACGACTGCATTTTTGATATTATCCGATATATCCTCAAACTTAACGGTCGTCCCTTTTTGACCATACATCGTCCCTGCTGATTTACCATCTTTATCGATGATTTCAGTGCGTGCCTCCATCGATTGTTTAAGGGTTTTCACATCAGCTGTTTTCGCTAAAAAGAGTAAGTAACTCGCTGTTGCAAGCACTACAAAAAGAACGATAGCAATCGCGATTTTTGTTAAATTATATTTTTTCCAAAACCGTTTTATTGGTGCTGGTACCAGTTGTCGTTTTTTAGATTTCACTTTAGGATCTAGCTCTGGGTCACTATTTTTTTGCGACCGACTCAAGCTAGCTCTCTTTTGTTCATTTTCTGTCATAGCCTTATTTTAACATACTTTACTAGATGTACCTTAAACATTATCCTGATCTCAAATCAAATTAGTTTACAAATAATCGTAACTATCGTATAATTGACTAGTCAACGATTGACAAGTCAACAGAAAGGAGCATTGTTTGAATATAAGACATATAAGTAAACTTTTTTATCAAATCAAATTGGTCAACCAAGAAATAACGACTAAATTTGAAAAAGAAACTGGCTTTAGCATTACGCGATATGAATTGATCATGTTTCTAAAAGAACATGGTAAGTCTCCTCAGTCAACATTGCAAAATGCATTAAAGATAGACAGTGCGGCAGTTACAAGACACCTAAAAGTACTAGAAGACAAACACTACGTGACGCGAGAGAGAAATAAAGCGAATAATCGTGAAGTCTTCGTCAGTGCAACTGCCCAAGCAAATGAAGCACTAGCATCCTGTGAAACACACTATGATGCTAACAGCAATAAAATTCACCTTCCCTTAAGTCAAGCAGAAGAAGAGACACTCCTTGACCTCTTAACTAGATTAGTAAAATGAAAGAAGACCATAAAATGACACATAACCTTAAAAATAACGACTTCGCTGATATCGCCTTCGGTAGAAAATCTATCCGTGCTTATGACGAATCAGTTAAAATTTCTCACGAAGAAATGCTAGAAATGATCCAAGAAACAACGATTGCGCCTTCATCAGTTAATATGCAACCATGGCGTTTTATCGTCGTTGAAAGTGAAGAGCAAAAAGCAATCTTGAAACCACTCGTTCGCTTCAACGCACTTCAAAATGATACATCAGCTGCAATGGTCCTCTTTTTTGGAGATATGGCATGTCAAACACTTGGTGAAGAAATTTATGACCAAGCTGTAGCAGAAGGCAAAATGCCACAAGACGTGAGAGATCGTCAATTGGCTTCTATCATTCCTTTTTACGATAACTTTACCACAGCACAAATGAATGATGTTGTTAAAGTTGATACAAGCTTAGCTGCAATGCAATTCATGCTTGTTGCACGTGCACATGGTTATGATACAAATCCAATCGGTGGTTTCGAAAGTGACCAATTAGCTGAAGCGTTTGATCTTGACAAAGAGCGTTACGTACCAGTTATGGTCGTATCTATCGGAAAAGCTGCAGAAGCTGGTTACACATCTGTTCGCTTACCTGCAGAAAAAGTTACTGAATTTAAATAATCACCCAATACTTATGACTTATCTGAGCAAGCAGGAGTTATAAGCTTTTATGAAGGAGAAACTGTATGTCACTTTTATCAATGATTTTGAGCACTTTAGTTGCTTTAGAATTCTTTTACATCATGTACTTAGAAAGTATCGCAACGACATCTGAAGCGACTGGAAAAGTCTTTAATATGGCACAAGAAGAACTCAAAAGAGAGTCTGTAACAGCTTTATTTAAAAACCAAGGTATCTATAATGGCTTGATTGGTATCGGCTTACTCTATGCCAATTTCTTTTCTAGTGCATCTATGGAGATAAACAGACTGATCTTAATTTACATCATTCTAGTTGCTTTGTACGGTAGTTTTACAAGCAATAAAAAAATTATCTTAACACAAGGTGGTTTAGCGATATTAGCGCTCATCTCTACCTTCTTCTAAGCAAGCAAATAACTCTGTTAACTCAGATAGAAAAAACCAGACCGTCACAATGACGGTCTGGTTTTTTTCTATAGCGTTTTAAATCGTGTACTCATCCCAATATGTAGGATAACAAGGACAAAAAAACAAATCGCCGGCACCAAGCCATTCCTCAAAAAAAGCGACAAGGCAGCAAGACCAAACATCAGCAGTTTTAGCCAGATAAGCCACTGAGCTGATAGCCGATGAGCTGAAGCTGGGGCACAAAACCTCCCCCAAATCAAAATAAATACGAGAGGTAGACCTATGCCAACTAGGAAGCACGCTACTTTTGACACTTCAAGAGTAAATCCCCAGTAGCCAATCACTACTACCGCCACAATTTCTAACAAGAACGATAAGACAAGATTTGTAAGTTTTACCATGAAACTTTTAGCTTCTAGCCAAGCTCATTAGTTTTTGAGCAAGGAGTGTGACGATAAAGACTGCGACAAAGACAAGCGTAATCGTCGCGCTAGCTGGAGCGCCACTCTCATAAGAAATGACCAGACCAGAGAGCATGCCGATAAAGCCGATAAGCACAGACAGGGCAAGTACGCGTTTGAAGGTCAAGCCAAGTCGCATGGCAATCGATGCTGGCATGACCATGATTGCTGATACTAACAAGGCACCTGCTACTGGAATCATCAAGGCTATAGCGACCCCTGTTACCACATTAAACAAAACAGACATCGTTCTGACAGGCAAGCCATCTACTAGCGCTGTATCTTCATCAAAAGTCATGACGTACATCGGTCGCATAAACAAGACAAAGACAACTAAAACAACAGCTGCAAGTATTGCAAGTAAGATAACCTGTGTCTGTGAGACTGTCACGATAGAGCCAAACAGGTATTGGTCTAAGTTAATACCCTTACCTCTACCAGCACTAGAAAAAATTAAGGCTAAAGATAGGCCAAGACTCATCAGAATAGCTGTCGCCACTTCCAAAAAATTGCGATAGAGTCTTCTTAAATATTCTAGTAAAATAGCTGCTAAAATAACGACCGCAATCGTCGATAGATTCGGCGAGATACCGATGAATAACCCAAAGGCAACCCCAGCTAATGACACATGACTCAGCGTATCACTCATCAAACTTTGACGACGCAGGACCAAGAACACACCCAAGAGGGGGGCAAATAATGACATGGCAACAATTGCGAAAAAGGCACGTTGCATGAACTCGTATTGAAATAAACTAAACACCCATCACCTCTTTCTCCTTGCTAACTGTTGCTTGATTAGCTGGCAGCTCTGCTCCCTCTTCATGTACACTGAAACAACGCCATTGCGTATTTTGTTTGCGTACTAGATGAATATTTCGATCTGCAAAAGCTGCGACATCAGCTGCATCATGGGTAATCATCAAGACTGCTTTACCATGTTTATGCGCAGCATGGTGCATCAACCGATAAAAATCTGAGCGACTGACATCATCCATGCCGGTCGTCGGCTCATCCAGGATAAAAAGATCCGGGTCACTGGCAAACATTCTGGCGATTGCGATCCGTTGTTTTTGACCACCAGATAATGCACCCATCCGTTTATCACGTTGGTCCCACATACCAACTGAACGAAGTGATTTTTCGACGTGCTCCAGGTCATGTGCTGTTACCCGTTTAAACCAGCCATTACGTGGGAATCGGCCACTAACAACAAACTCTTTGACTGTGCTTGGAAACCCAGCATTAAAACTCGCGATTTGCTGTGGCAGATAGGAAATTCTTAATTTTTTGCCCTTTGTATTTTGCTTAGCAATCGTAATTTCACCAGTCTTAGGCTTGATAATCCCTAAACTTGCCTTGACAAGCGTTGATTTTGCAGCACCATTTTCACCTGTCAGGGTAACAAATTCACCAGCATCTATCTGGAAAGAGACGCCCGCTAAGACAGGTTCTGCATCATAAACAAAACTCAAATCCTTTACTTTGATATAGCTCATCAAAACTTCCTCTCCATCTTTTCTAAAAATGCCATGATCGTTTCTTGTTCCTTATCTGAAAACTCTGACACCACTTCTGAATACGTCGCAAGCGTCGCTTGATGATGATGCCCATGCTCTTTGGCTATCGGTCTACCTTCTTCTGACAAATGCCACAGGACAATCCGTGCATCTGATGCCGATTTTTCTGAGCATACCAAACTAAGCTGCTGCAATTTTTTCAGCGCTTTCGTCACTGCTGCAGGCGAGACATTCAGCATGTCCGCCAATTCTGCATTGGTCAGCTCATCTTGTAGTAGTAACATCAAAATATGTTCTTGTGTATTTGTCAACCCTGCTCCAGATTCACATTTGCCTAGTAAAACCTCTTGCTTATTTTCAGCAAGTTGCATAATCTTGGCAAAAAATAAATCTATTTTTTGACTGAGTGCTTGTTTATTATTTTCCATTTTCTATATTTCCTTTACCAGTTAAGTATATCATCCTAATTTAAAATGTCAAGAAAAATAGGCTATCCGTCATCGGATAGCCTTTTTATGATAGTAGTCTTGGTAGATATCAGCTTGATCCGGAGAGGATCAAAGCATTCTGACTAGATAGACCTCATTACAAAAGCCTTTGATACTGTCACAGATACGATGCGCCTTTTTCTCCTGATGGCATAGAGCAAAAACAGTTGGCCCACTGCCACTCATCAAAACAGCATCTGCTCCTCTTGCCATCAAATGTGCTTTAATCTTCGAAATCAGAGGATGCTTGTCTAACGTCACATCCTCTAGTGAGTTCCCTAAATTTTGTAAGACCTTATCTACATCAGCGTTAACGACAGCTGCCTCAAGTGTATCGATATCGGGATGCGTGATGGTAGCCAAGTCGACATGCCGAAAAATATCAGGTGTTGATACACCAAAGGCAGGCTTAACAAGTATTACCCAAGGTTTTTTAGGATTGGTGATTGGCTTGACATGTTCGCCACGCCCTGTCACACGAGCTGTCTGACCGTAGACACAATAGGGGACATCCGACCCAATTTCCTCCCCTAATTTCGCCAGCTCAGCCAAGTTCAACCCCAACTGCCAGAGTTGATTCAAGGCACGTAAAGTGGCAGCAGCATCAGATGACCCACCTGCGAGGCCTGCGGCTACTGGTATTTTTTTATCGATATAAATATCAACACCTGTCTCGATATGAAACTTTTTCTTGATTAGAGCTGCTGCTTTATACACGTGATTCTTTTTATTTAAAGGAACAAAACTTGAATTGGATTGTAAGATAATGTCTGACGAGTCTGGCAGTTCTCTCACTGTAATCCGATCCGATAAGTCGACGCTTGCCATAATCATATCTAATTCATGATAGCCATCTTTCCGCTTGCTGATCACATCTAAGCCAAGATTTATCTTGGCTGGTGCCTTTTCTGTAATTTCCATATTCCTATTTTACCATATTTATTAGCTGACTTTTCAGGGAATAGCAACAGTATAACTCTAGCAAGCTAATCTTAAAAAACAACCAGCAAAACAGAATGACTACCTTAGTGATTTAAACATAAAGTACATTTTTTCTCCATCTATAGGTGAGTCGTCTACTTGCTTGATAATGTCAAACCCTCTATCCAGATAAAATTTCGGCGCATTAAAACTCATCGTTTCCAACACGATATAATGACAGCCATTTTCAATCGCTATTTTCTCAATGTGTGCAAATAATTGAGAGCCATATCCCTTTCCTCTCGCTTGGTTACTAGACATGAATAACTCGATATGTAAGCCATTAAACGAGATTGACCCCGTAATCCTAGAGACGATGTCATCATCAATAACTAGGGCAAAGCTTAGCTTCTTTCGTGGTGTCTCAATCGCTTCTGGTGCTTGAACACGCGTGTAGGCATCAAGCAAATTAGCAATGTTACCTGCATTTTCTTTATAATCTACTTCAATAATTGACATGATTTACTTTCTACCAGTTTTAGTGACTGGAAACACAAGATGCTGAAACATACTCAGTTTTTTTAATACGGCAGAAAAATCTAACAACCGATCTTAGACCTTATTTTACCATACTGAAGCATTGATTGCCTATCTGTTAATTGATCTAACTGGTGACAAAAGAACTGTATGAAAAACAGGAAATAGCTATTAGCTATTTCCTGCTTATGCTAATGTATCCCCATTTGATGCAATAACTTTCTGATACCAATAGTAACTAGCCTTAGGTATGCGTTTTAACTCCTTTTGTTCAAAATCAGTCCGATCAACAAAAATCAACCCATATCGTTTTTTGAAGCCTTGGTGAGAACTTAGCAGATCGATGACAGACCAGCAATTATAGCCTAGAACTGATACACCGTCATCCAAGGCATCTTTAATCGCTAGTAAATGTTCGTTAAGATAGCTAATACGATAGTCATCGTGTACTTGCCCATTTTCCAAAATATCTGCGGTCCCCAACCCATTCTCCGTAACGATAAGGGGTTTATGATAGGTTCTCCAATACTGATTTAAAGCAATTCTCAAGCCAGTCGGGTCAATTTCTGCGCCGTAGTCACTTGCTGCTAGATGTTCATTTTTAACAATCTCCCAATACCCATGCATATTGTAGTCAACGATATTAAATCCCGCTACCTTTGTGCCGATTGGATTAACTTCATCTGACACAAGATAACGACTAGTCAAGGTCTTATAGTAGTTAACCGAAATAAAATCGACGACTGCTAACTTTAAGACCGCTTGGTCCGCTTGAGAAAAAGTAGGATCTCGGTTAGTATCTCGTAAGTACTTGCGATAATAGGCTGGATAGGCACCATTAACATGCGTATCTAAACAGTAATCTGTTTTTAAACGATTGTTCCAAATAGCTGACATCACATCTGTGGGCTTGTTGGTTAGCGGATAAGTAACTGTAGCTGAAATAGCTGGCCCCACCTCCCCATCTTTGACGCGTGTTTTACACAGGTTTGACGCCTTGGCATAAGCTAAAAACATATGGTGGTCCATGACCACACGCAATCGTTCGGCTGCTTCACCTTCAAGTTCATAAATGTTAAGCCGCTCGTTCACACGCACCATCAAGTTTTGTTCATTATTAATCTGCCATTTTTTCACACGATCACCGAAATGCTGAAAACATAGTGCGGCATATCTGACAAAGGCATCAACCGTTCGCTTATCTGCCCAACCATTATACTTTTCAACCAATGCAAAGGGCAAGTCAAAATGATATAAGGTAACAAAAGGCGTTATGTCATGTTTAATCAGCTCATCGATGACCGCATTATAAAAGGCAATCCCTTTTTGGTTCACTTCTCCATCCCCATCTGGGATAATACGTGCCCAAGAGATAGAAAATCGATACATGTTTAAACCAAGTGCTTGCATCATAGCAATATCAGCTTTGTAATGATGATAAAAATCACTGGCAACTTTCGTATCAGCTTGTAGATGACGCCGTTTAAATGCGTTATAGTCTGCGACTGTTAACCCTTTACCAGCTTCATCCCAGGCGCCTTCAATTTGGAAGGCTGACGAGCTTGCGCCCCAGTAGAACTCTTTAGGAAACATCCTTACTCCTTACTTGATATAAATTGCATCATCTATTGTCACTAACTGTGTTTCTTGTAAGCCTTTTAACCCAAATTTTTCGTTATTTGTCAGGACAATCAACACCGTCGGATCATATCCAGCTGCTTTAATTTTTGCGATATCAAAGGTTCCTAACCCCTGATGAGCGACGACACGATCACCAACCGCAACTTGCATGTCAAAAAATGCACCATTAAGTTCAACTGTATTAATCCCTAAATGAATGAGTAAGTCAAAACCATTATCTAGCCTTAACCCTAAGGCATGCTGTGTTTTGCAAAGCATCGTTACACGAGCGCTGGCAGGTGCGACTAAAGTCCCTTTTTCTGCTACGATTGCCACACTTTTTCCCATCATATTTTTGGAAAAAACCGGATCATTAACGCTTTCAACAGGTATTAACCTGCCCGAAACAGGCGATGTAATGCGCATGTCCTCCTGATTTGCAGCACCCAATTCGTCTTGCCTATCACTTACTTGATCAGGTATATCCTCAAATCCTAAAAGATAAGTCAAACCAACTGCCCCAATAAAGGCAACTAGACAGCCCACTAGATAATACATAAATGACGTCATACCAAAAGCTGCGTAGGTAAAAATCGTTAGGACACCATTATTTGCAAAGGCATCCCCATAGACATTTCCAAGGCCCATGATGGCACCGCCAACAGCACCTGAAATGATTGCAGCCAGCATCGGTTTCTTAAGTCGTAAGTTTGCGCCATAAATAGCTGGTTCTGTGATCCCAACTAATACAGCTGAAATAAGCGCTGACCAGCTGACACTCTTTAGCTCTTTATTTTTTGTTTTGAGTGCAACACCCAAGACTGAACCACCTTGGGCAAAATTCGCTGCACCAGCAAAGGCTAGCAGATTCTGCTTGCCTGTTAAGGCCACATCATTCAAGCCAATCGGTAGGAGGGCTCTGTGCGCCCCAAAAATGACAAAGATGCCCCAACCACCACCGATAAGTGCACCACCCAGTAATGGACTAAAGGTCATCACTGCATTATAAGCTGCCTGAATGCCATTCCCTAGATAGATGCCGATCGGGCCAGTTATGCCTAACATGATTGGCAACATAATAATCAGCGAAAGTCCTGGTACCAGTATGATTTTTAAGATATCAGGCACAACGCGTTTCAACCCCTTTTCCAAATAATATAAAACAGCGACGGTCAAGATAATCGGAATAACAGATTCTACATAGGAAAAAACACGCAAGTTATCTCCACTTCCCCAAGCACCCTTAACAAAAGGCATACCAAACATACTGGCAGCTGTCTTATAATCCAGCATCATATCATTCACTTGTGGATAGACTAGGAAACCGCCTAAAACCATCGCAGAAAATTTATCTACTTTTAATGCCTTAGCAGCAGTATAAGCTAAAAAAATCGGCATGAAGTAAAAAATCACTTGGCTTGCCATAAATAATAAATTATAGGTATCTGATGTCGAAATATCTATCCCCAAAACACGTTGGAGTAATAGCTTAGCCGCAGTCAGTAAACCTTTAATCAAACCTGAAGCAGCAATAGCTGGCACGACAGGTGTAAAAATCTGTGTCACCAAAATCAAGAGACGTTCTTTAACTGAGTGTGTGCTGCTTGTGCTTGATTGAGCAGGCCCTAGCTTATCTTGAACAGCATCAAATACTTTTTCTACCTTATTGCCAATCACAACTTGGTACTGACCCGAACTGTATAGTGTCGATATGACACCCTCAACTTGATTCAGCTTCTCTGTGTTGACCTGATCAACCGCTTTGAGTTCAAAGCGTAATCTAGTAAAACAATGTGTCAGGTTAGCAATGTTCTCTTTGCCACCGACGTTTGTAATAATCTCACGCGCAATTTCTTCATAATCCATATTTGTAAGCCCTTTCATTTCTTGTCGCCTTATTATAGCATGGTCAAACAAGTAAGAAATTAAAAATACCAACTTTGAAATTTTTTTCAATAGTTGGTATTTTTTTTCATTTATGATGGAGCTTGCTGAGTAGATGCTCTATAAAAAATAACAGCATCGGATGAAATTGACTGTAATTGATATTGTCCCAGTCACCTTGATTCTCATCAATAATGGCAAAGGTAACATCTGCTAACTTGGCAATCGTACTTTTGACTTCTTGTGTAAAACAAATGATGACCTTATCCTGTATGGGAAATTTTTTGAGAATGGCTATCAAACTTCTCGTTTCACCACTACGCGTTAGGATGATAATATGCGTGATATGCGCCAGATTATTTTCGACAGTCGTATAGGAACCAGAAGAGCTGATTTGGATGACGCGATACCCATAAACTGTCAACTTCTTAGCAAAATAGCTAGCGATAATATCAGAGTAGCCATTAGCAATCATCAGAATAGAACTCTGAGCTCCCATCGTGTCTATCAACTTGTCTAAAGCAGACTGATTACAAGACAGTGTCAGACTAATATCTCTAGCCAGTGCTAAAATGTCGGTTTCACTTGTCACATCTTGCTTAGCTAGTGTATGTGAGGTCAAATAATAGCTAAATTCCTTATAACCTGAGAAACCTAGTTTCTGAGCTAATCGAAAAACAGAAGAAGGTGACGTCCAGTTAGCATCCGCAACTTTCCGGATGCCAATATGTCCTAAGTCCTCAATATTATCTTGTAAATACTGCAGGATCTGTTTCTCCGTCTCATTGAGCTTAATTGACTTCAAAATTTTGTCAAGATTGATTTGACCTCACCCCTCTCTATTTACAAGGCATTATCGCTATCTGCTGATATGACCACAAATATTCTGAGTCTATCTGCTAGTAAATCGCTACTTGTCCGCTTAATTTGATACTTCAAGTGTAACAAGAAAAAAGACAAAATACGAGTATTTAGCGTACTTTGTCTGAAAACTTATAACGTGCATCACAATCTGAAGCACAAGTATGACCTTGGTTCCCTTTAATTCAGGATAAGGTTGTGTTGCTGCAAGATATATGGGTAAGCTTTAACAAGTCGCGTCACGCCATGCACGAATGGCAAAACATCATACCAAGCCGTTAAGGCGACCCAGTAAGCACTCGGAACTGATACCGATCACCAGATACTAAGGTAACTGTTACCTGTATCACTTTATCTTGCTGCTGATAGCTAACATCCCCTTTGTCAAAGCGGAGCTGACCGGCCAATTTATCTGAACGTCTTTCTATAGTCAGCTTTGCCATGAGTTGGGCGTATAAAAAAGATTCTTGGGCAATTAAGTTGTTCTGATTCTCCACCATCGCTGCCAAATAAAAACTCAAGATCATGCCAAAAATAACTGAAATCGATAAGGCATAGAGCATGATACCACCCTTTACTCGTTTTTTGAAAATGCGTAAATAAATGTTCTCTCTTCTCCTTTTTTAAAGGTCAGCTTGATCGTGACAACCTGCTGTTTGGCTGATATGCTAACAGAGGATACCCCAAAAATCAGGGGCTGATAGCCTTGACCCGATGCATTCGTCTTCCTAAAATCATCCGCGCCTGCCTTCATACCATAGCGTCTAGACCCTTTTTCTGTGCTAACATATAAAAAATTTTGACTGACCTTTTCCAACCTAGTCGTTTCGAATTCACGTCTGAGTAAATTACAAAAAATTTGCCACTCATTCTCTCGTGATTGCCGAATGATTGCAACTTCCTGGACAATCAAATGCGTCATGCCCTGAATGACCAAAACGGATAAAGAAACAGATAAAAGTGCTACCAAACTCTCTAGTAGCGTAAAGGCTTTAAGGTATTTCTTGCAATAGTTCAAGACTGACTACCTCCTGTGCCTTATGCGTCACCACAAGCTTCTTATCTCTTTTTTCTAGTTTGACAGTAACACCATTTTGACTTAAGCTTGATTGGCCACTATCAAATGCCATCAAGGCCAGATTTAAGACGGCAATCTTTTCATTTTGTCTAGCAAGTGCGCCCCTAGATTTTGAAATCTCGACTAAGACAACGGTGCTCATGATGGCAAGTAGCACCATGGTTAGTAAGCTCTCCAGCAAGATATATCCCCTAACTTGTTGTTTTTTTATATTGACCACTTCCTAACTGCAACTGATAAATTACCTGCTTATTCCCTTCATAAGGTAAAGTAATGATAATCTTAGCTGATTTGATAGATTTGATATTGCCATTTTCTTTAAAGGTAATATTAAAATCCGAAAATAGCGTCTCTTTTGGTGTATCGAGGACTTGACCATTCATCTTGACGACATGATCTGTCGCAGATAGCGACCGCGTTTCTGCCCTCGTGATGGCTTGTGCTTGCTGATGCTTTAACGTGCTTTCAAACTGTAGGACAAACAGTTGACCTCGGACTGCATGGAGCGTATCTTGGTAAGTATTAGTAAATAATAAGATAATCGAGCAGGATATGGATAATGTGACCAAGGACTCAAGTAGCGTAAAGGCCCTAATCTGCCGGAATTTCTGGTTTCTCACCCTTGTTTTTAGCCAGTGCATAATAAGCATGGTACGCGTCCACCTGTTGTTGTGTGATATTACCGTTTTCTAGTAATATTTTCAAAGATACTTTTCCCGAATGATTAAGCTGATATAATTCTGCCTGAGACGCAACCACTTTAACCACAGCAGCGTTACCAGTCTCCTTAATCGTCGTCTTTTGAGATGATAAATTGGGGACAAATAGCAAGATGAGGATACTGATGATCATCAAAACAATCAACATCTCTAGTAAGGTAAAAGCGGCTACCATTTTTTTATGCATCATCCTTTTTTCCTCCCATTTTCTAAACCTCCTACTTACATCCCCAAATCCATCTGCGCATAGATAGGTAATAACATGGCTGCATAGATTAAAACAATCATCAATCCCACAAATAAAAATATCAAGGGTTGCACCAAATTCATCGCTGTATCTACCCTGTCAAAAAAGACCTGCCATGAAGCATCTGAATATAATAGGAGTTCCTCACCTAAGGTTGACTTCATCTCCCCATATTCGATCATCAAAGAGAGTTCCGCTGTGAAAAAACGATAGCTAGCGATTTGCTCATGAAAGGGCCTGCCAAGTTGCATGGCAGCTAACAAATCCTGGCCTATTTCACGAAATAACCGATCATCTTGCACTAGCATAAGTGATAAAATTTGTCGCATCTCTAGGCCTTGCTTGATCAAATTTCCCCACTCTCTAGCATAAAAGGCGGTTAAGTAAGTCTTGATAAACTTACCAATGACAGGTAAGCAAGCTATTTTTTGAAACAGTTTTAAGGGTGATGTTCGGTTCATATAGCGTTTTAAAAATAAGAACGAAAGCATTAGGCTTATGCTCCCAGCAATAGCTAATACTGGTAAGCCATCTAGCAACCACCCAGCCAGATTAGTCGTTTCAAGCTGAGGTAATAGATACGTTTTCAATCCTGTAACCATGATGACTAAGGCAACGACTAAGATAGCAGGATAAGTACTAACAGCAATCATTTTTTGTCTGACCCGAAGTCGACTTGCCAAGTTCTGGGTCACCAAGGCAAAAGTTTGCTGGGTATCACCATGATAATCTGCTAAGGCGACTTGCGTTATGACTGACTTTGAAAACTGTAACCTGGCTAAAATCTGCGAAATCGTCTCTCCATTTGCTAGAGAGGTTCGCATCGTGTTCACGAAGCGTTGATCAACTAGCTTTGAATGATCTAGAAAATGAATCATCTCTGATAGATGAAAGCCACTCACCAATAAATTATGCATGAGCTTGAGCAACTTAACCTGCTGTTTAACTGATAATTTTTTCGACCGTCGCCTGACTAGCACGAATAGATCCTGACCTAACCAGTGCCTCAATCTGCCGATTCCAGCCGTCATGGCTGTGATTAGAGAAGTTTTTATCTGCATAGGTTAGCACCCCTTTTCCTGCTATGAGTCGCTGATAGATAATACCAGACAAGGCATTTTCTAGCTCATCCTTGCTCACGCCTAAGGCGAGTAATCTGGCATATACACCACGAACAGATTTGGCATGAATCGTCGAAAATACCGTGTATCCCGTCAAACTGGCCCGTATGACAGCACGAGCTGTCGTACTGTCTCGAATTTCTCCTACAATGACAAGATCTGGCATGTGTCTCAGAGATAATTTAATTAACCTATCGTAGGTGTTGCCGATTGCTTCATTAAGTTGGAATTGCAAAAGCTCTGGCCTGACAAGTTCTACCGGATCTTCTATCGTAATGACCTGTTTATTTGCAAAATTGGTTTTTGCAACATGGTGCATCAATGTCGTCTTCCCTGAACCTACTGGTCCTGAAAATAAATAAAGCCCCCGACTTACCACCGCCGTTTTTAGTGATAGCAATGCCGCTTCATCCCAAAACAAGAGCGGTTGCGCTTGATCTGGCAATAATCGAACGACCAGACTTTCTCGGTTTTCAAAATCCCCTGCTGTAGATAGTCTTAGCCTCAGACTGCGCTCACCAATCTCATAGGTACAGGCACCTAACTGCGGGCGTCGCTTTTCGCCAACGTTCATACCAGCTGTAAATTTGAAATGTGAGATTAAACTTTGTCCCTCAGCAGCTGAACAAGTGATATAGTGCTTACGACTCTCCGAACGTCTAAAGCTAACAGCAAACGTCGTCTCAATAGGTAAAATATAGACATCGCTTGCACCAAAGCTAACAGCCTCTTGTAAGAGTGTTTTTGCTAATTTCTGGACCATTGCTTTTCCCCTTAATTTTTCATACGCAAAAAATCTGCGAGTTGCGCTCACAGATTTTTTTTCATAACATATGACCCAATTAGCTACTCAAGGTCAGCAAAACTGACGCCTATACGCCTTATTTAAAATAGATCATCAAATAAACTTAATTGGTTATCTTCTGGCATATTACCTAGAATGCCCATCTCATCCATCTTATCAACTAGGGTTTGAGAAACCCCAGCACGTTTTCTAAGCTCTGTTTTGCTAAGAAATTCACCATCTTCCCGCGCCTTAACAAGCTGTCTGGCGACGTTGCCACCTAGACCATCCATCGCAGAAAAAGGCGGAATCAAGGTGTCTCCTTCGATAATGAACTCACTGGCCTCACTTCGATAGAGATCTAATTTGCCAAATTTAAAGCCACGTTCTAGCATTTCGTTACATAACTCTAAGGTGCCAAAAAGGGCATTTTCGACATTACTTGCTTCAAAGCCCTTCCCTCTAATCTCTGCCATCTTGGCTTTAACAGCAGCTAAGCCATCCCCCATGACTTTTAGGTCAAAGGCATTCGCACGGATAGAAAACCAGGCACAATAATAATAGATGGGCATGTGCACTTTAAAGTAGGCGACACGTAGTGCCATCATGATATAAGCTGCCGCATGGGCTTTAGGGAACATATACTTAATCTTACTACAGGAGTCAATATACCATTCTGGTACATCGTTTTCTCGCATAGCAGCGATATAGGTATCTCGCTCTTCATCACCCATCTTGTTCCACATGCCTTTTCGAACGCGTTCCATAATCGTGAATGCCATCGATTCATCCAGACCGGCATGAATCAAGTAGACCATGATATCATCACGACAACCGATTACCTTGGCGAGGTTGGCAATCCCTTGTTTGATTAACTCTTGTGCATTGCCCAACCAAACGTCGGTCCCATGTGAGAGACCCGAGATTTGCAATAACTCTGCAAAAGTACTCGGTTTCGTCTCTTCTAACATGCCACGAACAAAGGTTGTCCCCATCTCAGGAACACCAAGTGTCCCGGTTTTTGAGAAAATTTGTTCTGGTGTGACACCAAGGACTTCTGTCCCTGCAAATATTTTCATCACATCTGGATCGTCCATCGGAATTGTCGAGGCATCCATACCTGATAAATCTTGCAGTTTACGAATCATAGTGGGATCATCATGTCCTAGAATATCGAGCTTCAAGATATTATCATGGATGGCATGGAAATCAAAGTGGGTGGTCTGCCACTCTGCATTCACATCTTCTGCTGGGAAGGCTACTGGACTAAAATCATAAACGTCCATGTAGCCAGGGATAACGATAATCCCCCCGGGATGTTGGCCAGTCGTTCGTTTCACGCCTGTACTACCTGCAGCCAAGCGCTCAATTTCTGCACCACGATAGTAATGACCGTAATCCCGCTCATAGCCTTTGACAAAGCCAAAGGCTGTTTTCTCGGCAACGGTACCAATCGTGCCAGCCCGAAATGCATAATCTGCCCCAAAAATTTCTCGAACATCTAAATGGGCGCTGGGTTGATCGGCACCAGAAAAGTTCAGGTCAATATCGGGCACCTTATCGCCTTTAAAGCCTAGGAAGGTTTCAAAGGGAATATCATGGCCGTCTTTTTTTAATCTATGCCCACATTTAGGACACTCTTTTTCAGGCATATCAAATCCCGAGCCATATTGCCCTTCAGTAAAGAACTCAGAAAACTGGCAGTCTGGACAGACATAGTGTGGTGGCAGTGGATTAACTTCTGTAATCCCTGTCATCGTCGCGACAAAAGATGAGCCGACCGATCCCCTGGAACCAACCAGATAGCCACGGTTATTGGAGCGTTCAACAAGAATTTGCGAGATGAGATAGATTACCGAGAACCCATTCCCAATAATCGAGTTCAGTTCTTTTTCGATCCGCAAGTCAACAATATCAGGCAAGGGATTGCCGTAAATAGCATGTGATTTTTCATAGGTTAATTTCGCCATTTTTTCCTCAGACTCAGGAATATAAGGCGTATAAAGATCCTCACGAACTGGCGTTAGGACATCAAAAGAGGCGGCCATTTTTTGGGTATTCTCGATGACAATCTGTCTTGCAACTGCTTCACCTAAGAAAGCAAAGGCATCTAGCATTTCAGTTGTTGTCCGAAAATGGACATCAGGCAGTGGTGCTGGCATGGCGTGTTCACCACGACCGACAGGTCGGTTAATCACAGCACCCGGACCCATAGAACGGACGATGATTTCACGATAAACTGCATCTTCTGGGTTGAGATAGTGGACGTTACCCGTTGCGAGTACTGGTTTGCCTAGTGTATCCGCAAGCTTTACCATATCTTTTAGAATGCGCTGTAACTCAACCTCATCTTTTATCGTTTCTTTGGCAATAAGCGGCCGATAAACGGCAGGCGGCATGATTTCGATAAAATCATAATAGTCCGCAATTTTAAGGGCATCATCAAAGGATTTATTGGTAACAGCTTCAAATACTTCCCCTTCAGAACATGCCGACCCGATGATCAAGCCTTCGCGATAGGTCTCAAGGACTGATTTAGGAATCCTAGGCACACCTGCAAAGTAGTTGACATTTGAGAAAGAAATCAGCTTAAAGAGATTTTTTAAGCCAGCCTGTGTTTTCGCATAAATGGTCGCATGCTTGACACGCGCTCGCTTATAAGAATTCTCATCAACTACTTTTGTATTCAAATCACTCAGTAGCGTAATCTTAAATTTTTCTTTGGCATCATTTAGGAAGATGAATAACAAGCGACCCGTTGCCTCAGCATCGAAATTGGCTAAGTGATGATTTTCCAGTGAAACTTGGAAACGTTTGGTCAACGGCCCTAAGCCATGACGTTTAATTTCTGGATAGAGATTACGGGCAAATTCTAAGGTATCGATGACGGGTTGTGTAATGATCGGTAAATCGTAGCGTTGATAGTTGATATTCATAAAGCCCACATCAAACGTGGCATTATGGGCAACAAGAATACTGCCTTGGCAAAATGCTTGAAAGGCGACTAGCACCTCTTCTAACGGCTTAGATCCGCTTACCATATCATCCGTAATACCAGTCAACTGGGTCGTAAATTCACTAACTGGATGACCTGGATCGATAAATTCATCAAATTGTTCGATGACATTACCCTTGTGCATTTTAGAGGCGGCAACTTGAATCAGTTTGTTATAAACTGCGGAAAGGCCCGTTGTTTCCACATCGAAGACGACATAGGTCGCATCAGATAGGTTACTATCATCTTCATTATAGGTAATCGGCACTCTGTCTTCAACTAGGTTAGCTTCAATGCCATAAAGGATCTTAACCCCATTTTTCTTGCCTGCTGAGTGCGCATGCGGGAAACTTTGTGCACCAGCATGGTCAGTAATGGCAATCGCTTCATGTCCCCACCGTGCGGCTTGGGCAACCAAATCCGATACATCAGTAATGGCATCCATCGTTGACATGTTGGTATGCGCGTGAAATTCAACCCGTTTTTGACCATCAGGCATCAGATCCTTACGGATATTTTTGGCCTTGATTTCGACCATGTCTCGGACACTCATGACAAGCTCATGCTTGTACTGGTCCATCTGAACACTGCCTTTAACCTTTAGCCACATGCCTTTTTTGACTAAGTCAAACATGGCTTGTTCTTCCGGTTTTCTCCCCCATTTTTGGATGATAAACGAACTGCTATAGTCAGTCATTTTGACTTCAAGCATGTGACTTTCCTTGCCAGTGGTCCGATTTTTAAAGACCTTGTGCTCAGCCGCAAATACATAGCCTTCAAAAACGACATTGGCCTCTTCATTCACCACATCCTGCATTTGGAAAACGGTATCTGTTGCTTTGATTTCTTTACCTAAAGCGAGGTGAGTAGGCGATAAATTCTCTTCTTTTGCTGTCGGAAATGCTGGCTCATTTGAAAAAGATGGCTCTGGTTGATTGGCAAGAATATCAGCTAGGGCTGCCTCAGATTTCTTCTCGTACTCAGCGACTAATCTATCGGTTAACTCATAATCGATTTTTGGCGTAATATGCAAGTCAGTAAAGCCAAATCCCTGATAATGCTTCTCCATCACTGGAAAATAATGGGTCACAAAATAGGTTAAATTTGATAGCTCACCAACTAAGATCTGGGCATCCGCTGCCTGCTCACCAGCAATAAATTTATATTTCTTGAAAATCGCTGTAAAGCTCGGTGTATCACATCCAGGTTGCTCAAAAATAGTGGGCAAATAATCATTCAGTAGGGCTTCATCATAGCGCGCATCTGTCGTTAGGATCGTTAGCTCCGTTTTGGCAATGTTTGAAAATGCCATCTCTAGCCGATAGACAAGTTCCTTATATAAGCCAATCGGTAAAATGGCTGGAAAGGCCAAATAAAAGTGCCAGATTTTGCTAACCGCATGCACTTCTACTTTTTCGATATTACCTTTAAATACTGGGTTGTTACGTATCTCGACCGGCATCTCTAGCTGATCCATTAATTTATCAAATAACGCGTTCATTGGACTTCTTTCTTGTTTCTTGAATGATGATACTTCTATTATAGCACATGCACATTCAGCAAACAGCCTGTTAAAATGTACCAAATTTGGTGCAATTTTAGGGTTATTATCTTAGACAACAAAAAAACTGCTCCGTTTAAGCAGTTTCAGTTTAAATTTTATCCAGTGTTTTAAATTACTTGACACCATGTGCCACATCGGCATGATAAATATAAGAACGTGTCATTGGTAAATTTTTACCAGATGCACCTTTTGTGAGTAAGTATTGCACAACATCGATATTGCCAGACTCAAATGAGGCCGCACAGGCTTGCAAATACAAATCCCACATCCGATAGAACCGCTCACCATATGCTTCAACCACTGCGGCTTTGACATCATGGAAATTTTCTGTCCACATCTCAAGCGTCTTTTGATAGTGACGACGAAGCGGCTCAACATCATCCAGTTGGAGTGAGGTATTGAGAATGTGACCGATATTCTCTGCAATATTTGGAATATAACCACCTGGGAAGATATACTTATTAATCCATGCATCCACACCCGCACCATCGTGCTGTCCAGTAATCCCATGAATTAATGCTGTCCCATCATCTGCTAGGCGATTATTTACTTGTTCAAAATATTCTTGTAGGTTTTCTTTACCAACATGTTCAAACATCCCTACTGACGTCACATGATTATAGGTTTGTTTGATCTCACGATAGTCTTTTAGAAAGACATGTACGCGGTCTTCTAAGCCTTCTGATTTTATTTTTGCTGTAACAAAATCATATTGTTCTTGACTCAGTGTCACACCAGTCGCTTCAAGATTATACTCTTTTGCTGCGGTGAAAATTAAAGTCCCCCAGCCACAGCCAATATCGAGTAACGTTTCATTTGGTTTTGCGTGTAATTTATTTAAAATATGGTGCACTTTATTCCATTGTGCATCCTCTAAAGAATCAGTTTCACTGGCAAAATAAGCACATGAATAAGTCATCGTTGGGTCTAACCACATTTGATAAAATTCATTGCCGATGTCATAGTGGCTTTGCACATCTTCCTTACTCACTTTTTCAGAATGTGAGCGTTTTGGAATGAGCTTTGAGAATTTAGAATTGTTCATAAAGCTATCTTTCGCTTCATAAACTGTCGTGACTAACTGCTGTAAGTCACCATCAATTTCGATTTTACCATCCATGTAAGCTTCACCAAAAGTAAGCGATGCATGGGCCATAATATCTTTGATTGGGATGATTTCATTCAGTTTGATTTTAGCAATGGGGTCACCATCACCATAATTTACTTGTTCACCATCCCAGAATTCAACGTCGATTGGGGCGTCAAAACTTGCTTTAAAAATTTGTTTGTAGATTGTTTTGTCTAACATCTTCTCCCCCTTAACTACACTGTTATTTTAGAAGAAAAAAAATGGAATGTCAATTAATAACTGTCTTTTTTGCAATGTTTTTTATGTCCGAATAATAATAAGTTGATGAATAAATAATTAAAAATATAACTTAAAAAAGCACAAACACCCTACTAGCACGCCTTTGTAAGGTTTCGAATTTTTAATTAAGCGTTTCCAAAATGGCTAATAAATTAATTTCACATAAGAAGAACAGAAAAAAATCAAGTGTAACAACTTGATCTTAATCACTTAACTTTTCTTATTTTGTCCCACTTATTTTTGATAACCTAGTCAAGAAACGTGCAAAAGCAGCTTGTCCCTTAGCATCTCTTTTAAAAACACCTGCATCTTCTAGGACCCGCTCGAATTTGCGGCCTAGCGCGGTATTCAGATAGTGATCGACATCGCCACCTGTATAGGCTAGTTTCAACTCACTTGCCCATGCTTGATGGTAGGCTGCTACATCGGTTAGCTGAGCTGTTTCTCCACTCACATAGGCTTTGACAGCTGCTAATTCAATTTTTAGGCGGGCTGGTAAAATGGCTAAGCCCATCACTTCTATCAAGCCGATATTTTCTTTCTTGATATGTTGGACATCTTGGTGCGGATGAAAGACGCCGTCAGGAAAGCTTGATGTGGTATGATTATCACGCAGCACCAAGTCCAGCTCAAACTTACCAGCTCGCATCCGTGCAATCGGTGTAATCGTATGGTGCCTTTCGCCATCTAAGCCATGTGCTAGCACATCAACAGCTGCATCTGAATAATCATCCCATGCAGCGAGTATCTCGCTACTTGCCGCAACCAGCTCCTCTATCGATGCTGATGTCAGACGAATAACCGACATAGGCCATTTAAGCGTGGCTGCTTGGAGCGTTTTAAATTTATCAAGTTTAACCTGTTTATCTGTCTGTGCAAAACTCATGGGTAACTTTTCGCCACCCCCCTGAAAATGCTCGTGGGTCAAGATGGAGCCACCAACAATTGGCAAATCAGCGTTAGAGCCTGCAAAGTAATGCGGGAATTTTTCAACAATTAGCAAAATCTTGCGTATTGCTGCACCGTTAATGACCATTGGTTGATGCCGTTCATTCAAATAAATAGCATGCTCCTGATAATAGGCATAAGGCGAGTATTGGAAGCCCCATGCTTCACCATCTAGCGTGAAGCGAATGATGCGATGGTTACTTCTAGCAGGATGATTGAGCCGGCCAAGATAGCCTTCATTTTCCATGCAGAGTTGACAGGTAGGAAAATTTGTCTGTGGCGCTTGTTTAGCAGCCGCAATTTCCTTGGGATCTTTTTCGGGTTTGGACAGGTTGATACTAATCGTCAGATTGCCATAGACAGATGGATGGACAAAAACACGATTTTTAGCAATTTGTCGCATCTTGATGTAATCATTTTCATAAGAACTTTTGAAGAATGCTGCTGTTGCTTGTTGAGGGGACACTTGATAATTTTCAGCAAATTTTCGATTGATAACTGATGGTGCTGGTGTTAAATAATCACACAAGGCAGCTTCAAACATATCCTTAGTCCAGCCGAGTCGTGTCAACTGACCATTTGACTCAGCCAAGGTAGTCAAGGTGTCGATCATTGTATACAGATTAGCATCAGCAACAGTGATAGCCGACAGCTCATCTTGTCCAACCAAGCGCCGCAATTGATTCGTTAGATAAATCGTATCCAGCACATCATAAGCACCTGAGTTGATTGCTAAGTTAGCAAATGCTTCTGTAATCATCATAAGACACGCGCTCCACTCCCGATATTACAGGCATAAAAGGCTGGTTCATAGCCAACGACAGCCAGATAGGTGTCATGAATTGCCTGTGTCACTTGCGCAACTTTATCTGTTTCAACAATCGCGATACCACAACCGCCAAATCCAGCACCTGTCATTCTAGCTCCGATGACGCCATCTTGCGCTTGCGCCGTTTCAGCTAGCGTATCAAGTTCAATTCCTGTGACTTCATAATCGTCTTTTAATGAGGCATGACTGGCATTTAGTAATTGGCCAAACTCCTCCAAATTACCCGACGTTAAGGCTGCTTTAGCCGCAATCGTTCGCTCATTTTCACTGACAGCGTGACGCGCACGCTTGATCAGCGTTTCATCGCCAATCAAATCAGTATGCTGCTCAAACGTCTCAGTCGTTAACGCCCCTAATGCCTGAATCGGCAAGACTTCTTGTAGCCGACTTAGGGCAGTTTCACATTCGTGCCTACGCTCATTGTATTTAGAGTCAGCTAACTCCCGGCGTTTATTGGTGTTCATGATCACAATACGATAGCCTGTTAACACAACGGGTACCATCTCATAGTCAAGCGTATTTGTATCTAAAAATATCCCCGAATCCGGCTCGCCAAATGCAATGGCAAATTGATCCATAATCCCTGAATTTACACCGATGAAGTTATTTTCAGTATCCTTACCAGCCTTTACCATATCAAGACTAGCCAGTGATAAATGATAAAGATCACGTGCGATAACTCCTACTAGCATTTCCAATGATGCAGATGATGAGAGACCTGACCCATTTGGGATGTTTCCCTCAATAGCTAAGTCAAAACCGTGTGGCGTTTCAAATCCCATCTTTCTAAGCGAAACAAGCATGCCTAATACATAGTTGGCCCACTTTAAGTCTGGCCGTTTTTGATCTTCATCACAGGTAAATTCAAGGATACCTAAATCCGGAAAATTCATAGAATAGACACGAATTGTTTTATCTTGACGTGGCTTAGCTACCGCAAAAGTACCGATTGTGATAGCTGCTGGAAAGACATGCCCTCCGTTATAGTCGGTATGCTCGCCAATTAAGTTAATCCGACCTGGTGAAAAATACTGTTTGGCATGCGTATGACTACCGAATTTGTCGATAAAAGTTGCAAGTAGTTGTTCCATAATCGTCTCCTAAGTTAAGTAAGTTTAAAACTTGTTTTATTGTAATAGGCTTGTCCGGCTCGTAATACAATTGAGCCAAAATCAGGATGCTGTTCGGCTCCTGGTGCGACTTGCGTTTCAAAGGTTATCCCACCATGATCAGCTAACCGTTTGCCGCCAACTAATGGTGTATCGGCCCCAAAATTTGCTGTAAAAATGACAACGCTTGGCTGATTTGTCACCATCTCCACCTTTATTTTGCCATCAGGACTCCTTAGGCTCGCCTGGACGTCACGTCCGCCATCAAGAAAGAAGGGGTGATCCAATCCAGCATAGTCGCTAACTTGTTTATCCTTGCTGTGCAAGGTATCCCCAATCTCTTTTTCCCTTGTGAAGTCAAATGCCGTTCCAGTCACATCAGCTTTTATCAAGCTCGGTAGCCCCTGTTCAAGTGGCTCATATTGGCTAGCATTCAGCCAAAGTTTGTGCTGATCAATCGTTTGTGATGCATCACCCGATAAATTATAGTAGACATGGTGACAAGGATTCCAAAGCGTATCTTTATCAGATGTTGCATAAATTTCATAACCCCATTCATTTGCTTCAGTCAAAAAATAGATGACTTTGACGGATAGTGTGCCTGGAAACCCATGCAAGCCATCTGCTAACTGTGTTGTAAAGATGACTTGTTCATCAACAATTTCGAACGCCCATTTTTTATCATGGAGGCCATTTTCTCCACCGCCGTGCAGGGTGTCCTTGCCGTTTTCATTTGCCGTGAACTGATAAGGCTTACCTGAAATAGTCGCTTGAGCACCTGCAATACGGCCTGCTACGCGACCAACGATGGCACCGAAATAAATCGCTCCCCCTTGTGTTTGTTGGTAGTCTGACGCCTTATCAAACCCTAAAACTAGGGTAACCTCTTGTTTAATCAAACTTGTTAAACGTGCACCAAAATCTGTACATGAGAGTTTAAGCCCGTGGCTATTTTCGAGTGTAATCAGGCGATAGCCGTCCCCAAAATCTGTAACTGTAACTGACATCTTCTCTTCCCTTTCTCATCCTGACATGTTGAATAAATGCTTGTTTTTTTTGCAGCTCACGCTGCTTTATCTAGTTCTAGTATAGTCCTTCATCAGGCGATCCGTTTTATGATTCAACACTTGTTTTTAACTTATTGTTGCATTTTGACAAGGGCCAATGCTATAATTTAATTAAGAAAGCATGTGGTTGACCCTATGGAAAAATCTATTTTTTACATTGCACCTGAAACACAATATTTTAACATCGGTATCCAGTATCGATTCTCTGGTTTCTCTCAAACGATGTCCCTTCATAATTATGGACCGACTGTTCGGACACATTATATTTTTCATATCATACTGGATGGTAAGGGCACTTTTTCAGTAGATGATCAGCAGTTCCATCTTAGCAAGGGCGATATTTTTTTGGTGCGCCCAGATATGATCCACCGCTATATCTCTGACGCTAATGCGCCTTGGAGTTACTGTTGGCTAGCGATCAAAGGGCCTGTGGTAGCTGATTTTTTGGAGAAAACACCCTTTGCAAATAACGTCCATGTCATTCAAAGTCATCATTTTTCGACTTACATCGATATCATTCAAAACACCTTGCAGATTCGAGATGCCAACCCAAGTAGTGAGCTAAAACTGACGAGTCTGTGTTTAGATTTCTTTAACAAACTGATGACAGACGACTTTATCTCAAGTAAAGAAAAAGTCTTAACCTATCAAAAACTGCCGGTCAACACCATGACCTATCTATTGAACAACTATACGGATGACATCAAAGTCTCAGATATCTCAGATCACATGTTTGTAAACAGAAGCCATCTATCTCGTGTATTTAAAAGCTATTACAATACAACCATCCAAAATGCCTTACAGCAGATTCGGATAAACGCTGCAGCCAATCTGCTTTATACGACACACCAATCTATTCTTGATATTTCGATCGCCGTTGGCTTTAATTCTCAGATTGTCTTCAACCGTGCCTTTAAAAAACTAACCGGCCTTAACCCTTCCCAATTCCGAAATCAGCAACATCAAGTCAATCATGAAGCTGCTGATCAGGAACTAACTGACATCCTGCAAAACCTATCTGTCCTAGGGGAGACACCTTTTTCGACTTAATCCCTTACTGTTGGTCATGTTACCAGCAGTTTTTTCTTGTCTTTCATAAGGGTCAATGCGTCTGATCACAGGCTTAATCTCGTGATGTCAACACCCTGACTTGGTAGGGGCTTAACTTAATTTCTTTACTGATGGCCTGGCCTGTTAATAAGTCAACTGTTGGTTCACAAACAGTGATTGTTTTATCAGTTTCAGAAAAATTCATGACGAAATGATAGGTTATCTCATCGCTTTGACGTGATTGGACGGATACATCCGGGTCTGATAACACGACCCATTGATTCCTAAGGCCTAATGTCTCAACTAGGTCTGTATAAAAAGCTGCTAAATAAGCATATCCTGTACGTGCACCGATATAATATGCCTGACCTTGCCCATAGGGATTGACGACAACTGCTGCCTGATTTTGATAGAAATCTGCTGTATAGGTCGCGAGCGTTTTGGCTGTCTTTACCTCAAAAAGCGAACAATAATCTGTTACCTCAAAGACTTGACCAGCTGCCAAAAGACCATTACGATCCTTGGGATATAAGGTATCCGTTTCCGTGACATTGATACCAAAAAGAGACTGTAAAGGCTTAGGCCAACCGCCGAGATAAGCTAGATCATTTTCGTCGACATAGCCCGTCATATAGCTAGAAACTAAGTGTCCCCCTTTTGCGACAAAATCAGCTAACTTAGCCATCGTTTCTTGACGCATGAGATAGAGCATGGGTGCCACTACCAGATCATATTTGGCTAACGCTTGATCTGATGTGATCACATCTACAGGAATATCATGATTCCAGAAAAAACGATAGTGGTCTTGTAAGGTTTGGGGGTAGCGTTTACTAGCATCAGAAAAGCCTTGTGCATCTGCCAATGCCCAGTCATTATCCCAGTCATAGATAATCGCAACCCGAGCAGCCTTATTGCTACCTTTAAGGTTAGCTAGCTTGTCTAGGGCATCCCCTACAGCTGTAACATCCTTGAACACACGATTTTCAGTACGTCCATCATGATCCACCACTGCCCCATGAAATTTCTCAGAGGAGCCGCGCGATTTCCGCCACTGAAAGTACATGACTGAGTCTGAGCCGTGCGCTAGAAATTGCATAGATGACAGTAAGTGCATACCAGGTCGTTTGGCCTTATTCACTGGATGCCAGTTAACCAAACTTGGGGTAGATTCCATGATTAGGAAAGGTTGCTGCTTTAATGCGCGGTATTGATCATTAATAAAGCCGACTTTAGCTGCCAAATCGGCTGTACTGCCCCAGTCATTATGCCAGGCTGGATAACAGTCCCACGAGATGACATCAACATGCGCAGCAAACTTGCCATAATCTAGACTTTGAAATGGGATTAACGCATCTCCGTCACCCATGAAATTGGTTGTAATCGGTACATCTGGTGTTAAAACGCGAATTTCTTTTATTTCATGCTCATAAAAATCGATCGTCTGATCTGTCACAAACCGTTTCCAGTCTAAGTTCATCCCATGAACCATCGTCTCACCTAGCGATGATGGCGACGAAATCTGTGTCCAGTCTGTATAAGTATGACTCCAAAAGGCACCCCACCAAGCCGCATTTAGTGCTGCCAAGGTGCCATACTTGGCCTTTAACCATGACCTGAAATTCTCCTGACAATAGGCACAGTGGCAATCGCCACCATATTCATTTGAAATATGCCACATATACAAGGCCGGGTGCTGCCCATAGCGTTCTGCTAATTTCCGATTAATAATGGCCACTTTCTGCCGATAAATCGGAGATGAAAAGCAGTGATTATGCCGGCCACCATGCGCGAGTTTCTCTTGTTTTTCAGTCGTTCTTAAAACCTCTGGATAAGCCGCACTCATCCAGGCTGGACGTGCACCAGATGGTGTGGCAAGTATAACATTACCGCCCATCTTGTCTACATCATCAAAGATCTTGTCTAACCAGTCAAAGTGAAACTCACCTTCTCTAGGTTCCAAGGCAGACCAGGCGAAAATGCCGACTGACACCGTGTTGACTTTTGATGCTTGCATCAAGGCCATGTCCTGAGCCAAAATATCTGGATAGGCTAACCACTGGTCTGGATTATAATCCCCACCATGTAGCAGCCGCTTCTCTTCTTGATAGGTCATCTCATCACCCCTTCACTGATCCTAGCATCCCTTGAACAAATTGGCGTTGCAAGATGAAGAATAAAACAGCAATCGGTAAGGTAGAGACGACAATGCCTGACATGATCATGCCAAAATCAGGGCGATAAGAATTCCCCATCGCTGACAAAATCAAAGGAACCGTTCTTTTTTCAGGAGACTGCAAGGCAATCAAAGGCCACAAATAGTTGTTCCATGAGCTCATAAAGGTGATGATAGCTGCTGCTGCATAGGTATTTTTTGCTGCTGGCATATAGATTTTTGTGAAAATTTTAAATTCTCCTAGCCCATCTATACGCGCTGCTTCAACCAATGACTTGGGAAATGCTTTGGCATTTTGCCTGAAAAAGAAGATCAGAAAGGCTGTTGACACTGATGGTGCAATCACGACAAAAAGTGTATTCAAACCAAATGGCGTCCCAGATAATTTTGAAAACATGCGATACAAGGCGATCATCATAGCTGAAAAAGGAATCATCATTGATAGTAATAACAGATTAAAAATCCTATCTTTTGCTTTTGACCGATAAATTTCAAAGCCATAGCCGGCCATAGATGAAATTAAGAGGGCGAAGATAGTTGTGAGTAGCGCAATAAAGGCTGAGTTCAACAATGACCGCGAGAAATTTAAGTCACTCTCAAATAAATGCCGCAAGTTGATGATTAATTGGTTACCCAGTTTGAGTGTACCCGTCGTGATATCAATAGACTTATTTGTTGTCCCTAAAAGCATCCAGATAAAGGGAAATACAGAAATAAAGGAAATCACTGATAAGAAGATGTATTTAAAGGATGCTGCTATTTTTTTAGACATTATTTTTCTCCCCCAACTTTAGTTTGAATGAGTGATAGGATGATAATGATGATGCTGACCACAAAGGCCATCGCTGCCGCATAACCAAATTGCGGTGTAAACTTAAACATCAAATTATAGATATACTGAGAAATTGTAGCTGTTGCATTAGCAGGGCCACCATTTGTGATATTTGCGATTTCATCGAACAATTGAAGGGTCCCGATTGTTGATGTGATCGAGGTAAATAGGATGATGGGTTTTAAGTTAGGAATGGTGATTTTGATCAGCTGATCCCATTTAGACGCACCATCGACCTCTGCAGCATCATAGATTTCAGAATCGATATTTTGCATGCCAGATAGAAAGAAAATCATATTGTAGCCAGTCCAGCGCCAAGTAATAGAGATGATGATCAGTACCTTAGCCCAAAATGGATGTGTGATCCATTGAATCGGATCTGCAATCAAATGGAGTTTCATCAAGATCTCGTTGACAATCCCATCATTGGCAAAGATCGATTTCATCACTAGCGAATAGGAAACGAGGGACGTAATACAAGGCAAGAAGATGGCTGTTCTAAATAGTCCCTTGAACTTCAGCTTTTTATCATTCAAGAAATTTGAAATAATAATCGCTAAAAATAGCATAATCGGCACTTGAATAATCAAGTATAGCACCGTGTTTTTAAATGCTGTAATGAAGGTCTTATCAGATAAGAGGCGCTTGTAGTTTGCCAGACCATCAAAGGTCATATTCATCGGCGTTCCAGTTTGGAAACTTGTAATCAACCCAAAGACCATAGGTACAAAGACAAGTAAGGTAATCATGACTACTGGAATTACCAAGAACCCGTTTCCGTTTCTTAATGGATTTTTTATTTTTTTCATCATCTATCTCCAATAATTTTTTCAATAACAAAGGCTACGTAATCACTTACTTAGCCTTTTAACAATATGAGATTTTTATCGCTTATTGAATCTCAGATTCAACACGTTTTTGTGCTTCTTTTAAGGCGTCGTTGATGTCTTTTCCTTTAACAACTTGTTGTAGGTACTCTGCCATAATAGACTCAATTTGGTAGGTATTTTGACCATAGTTTACTTGTGGGATTTCAGTCGTCCAAGTCGCGAAATCTTCTCTCACTTTTTGTCCACCATAGAAGTCATCACCAGTTTTATAAGCATCAGTATTGATGGCGCTCTTCATCGTTGAAATGAGGCCGATTTCTTTAGCTAATGTTGCCATTAGGTCTGTATTTGTTGCAAATGTTTTGCTCAAAAAGTCTTTGGCATCTTTTGTTGCACCACCTTTAAGGACGTACCATTGGGCACCACCTGAGTTAGATGCATGTGCTTTACCCATACCAGCCGGTAGTGCAGGTATTTTGGCAATCCGCCATTTACCAGATTGATCTGCTTGTGCTTTGACTGTTGATGAGTACCAAGACCCTTGTGGGGTACTTGCAACAACACCGCCGTTGATTGCTTTAATACCAGTCGCCCAGTCAGATGTTTCAGTCACAAGTTTTTCTTTGAGTAAGGTAGACATAATGCCCATACCATAAGCTAAAGATTTATTACCTGCAATAGAGACTTTGTTATCTTTGTCTGTGTACCACTCGCCAGCTTCTTGCATCATAATGCGAACACGACCAAGGTCAGAAGGGTTCAATTCAGTGATGTTATGACCTGTTTTAGCCTTAACATCTCGGGCAACTTTGATGTAATCATCCCATGTGAGATTGTTCATTTGTTCTTGCGTATAACCAGCTTCTGAAAGATAGTCTGATCTATAGAAGAGTCCGGTTACACCTGAGTCATATGGCACACCATAGATTTTGTCACCAATTTTATTAACACCAAATTTGTAGGCAGCAAAATCTTTTTCTTTGACGATGTCAGTTAGCGGTTCAAAGGCATCTGCATTTGTTTTCAAGAATCCTTGAATCCGGTAGTCCTCAACCAATACGATATCTGGCAAACCATCTTTTGATCCCGACGTTAATTGGGTTGTTAATTTTTGAACGATGTCATCTTGCGTCATTTCAACGATTTTCACTTTAACTTTTTTATTATCGTATACTTTGACAGCTTCCTCCATCGCTTTGATATTAAATGTTTTATCCCATGCCCATACTGTCACAGTATCAGACTTGTCTTTATTTGCTGCTTTATCCGATGACCCACACGCTGCAAGTAAGCCCACAGCACCTACTGCCATAACAGCAGTTCCCAAAACTTTTTTCCAAGTTTTCATAATCAAGTCTCCTTGTAATTTTTTTATTGCTTCTATAGATTAATCTTAACACACTAAGAAAGCGCTTACTTCATCTTTTTTATCTTTTATTTAACTTTTTGTGACATCATACCAATTAATTGTTTCATTCCTTTTAATATTGAATTCGTTACTTAATACAGGCTTACCTAAGTCAGGATACCTGAGCGCCTACTGTCACACTAAGCGTATCATTGTAAGTAAATAAACAAAGCCATCAACCGGTCAGTTGATGGCTTTGCCTCAATTCACTATCTAGCATTGGCCCATTAGCAATCTAGTCTTTCGCTTCAAGACTTTAACGACTACCACATTATTTTATTTTTATGTGATATCCTTCACCTAAGATAAAATGTAGCGATTAGAGTGGTGAAATAAGAAATTGATAGATAAGGTCTTTTGCTGAATCAATGGTATAGTCTGCTAATACAGGACTGCCCCATGAGTCATCACCGCCTACACCCATTTGTTGCCCGATAATATTGACATGCGTATAGTTAAAAGGTGGTAATTCAAATTGATGTTGTGCGTTTTCGAATTCAAAAGGCGAGGCAGGCAAGACAGCATGCTCAAAGGCTTGACCAGTATAACTGAATTTAAGTCCTTGCCCCTGCTGGTTGGCAACCGTTAGCCAACGGGTTGCCATATGGTTACCACATTCTTGTGGTACCAAATAAGGTGTTGTGTTTGCCTCCACTGTCGTCTCATAGATACCCAGTTTGGCACCATCAGATCGATCAATATAATTTTCAGCCTCACCCTTCCCATAATAAGCAACTTGATCAAATTCACTTAAGAGTTTAAAGTTTAAGCCTAGGACTGGTAATTCAGGTAAACCTGTCTTGCCATGATAGTGCACGTCAACCAAAATAGCACCGTCTGCTTTGATTGTGTAAGTCACCTCAGTAGTCGTCCCGATTATCGCTAAATGATAGGTATAGCTAAACTGATACCCTGCCGGTGTTTCGATGATATCAGGGGCTACTTCGAGCTCTCCAAAAGTGGCTACCGCCTCTTGCCCAAGCGTTGCAGCAAACCAGGCAGCATTTCGTCGCTCATGGCCATTCCCTCGATCATTATCCGTGGTTGCCCGCCAGTAATAAGGTTTTGGTGGGGTGGTAATCAACTCTTTTCCACCGTATTTTAAAGAGACAATCCCACCTGATAGTTTTGAAAAGATGACGCTAAAGTCGGAACCGTGTACGCCGATATTAACATCCCCATAGACGACTGTCATGCCAGTAGGCGAAAGTAGGCTAGGCATGATTTTTTCCTTGATAACTGCTTGAGCAAAGGCAACTTCATGACCTGCTTCTGCCCAAATCGTTGCTGCTTTCAAGCTAAAACTAATCAGCACTACGACTTCTTCTGGCACTTCAGATAGGTCACCATAGTCTAGGGTGATGGTTTGGCTATCCCCAGGTGCGACCGCAACTGACAGGTTTTGTTTCCGCCAGACATGACCATCTTTTAGTAGCGTCATCTCGCAAGCAAAGTCACTTGTGGACACAAACAGATGGTCATTTTTAATATGTAGCGACGTGCCCTGAATCGTCATGCTGATATTTTGGTATAGATACTTCACTTCTTGTGCCTTGGGAGAGATGGTGCGATCAGCAAATACGATCCCATTTCCTGAAAAATTATAATCTGTCACACGGTCATTGAAGTCGCCACCATAAGATAAGACTTCTTTGCCATTTGGTAATCTGCGATACAAGGCTTGATCGCCATAATCCCAGATAAAGCCACCTTGATACATGGGATAAGCATCAGCTAAATCAGTGTACTTGCGCATACCACCAAGTGAGTTACCCATGGCGTGCATATACTCACAGGAAATGTAAGGTTTTTCTGGATCATTTGCTAAATAGGTCTCGATTTCAGCCGCTTTAGCATACATGCGACTCTCCATGTCGCTTGTCGCATCGTAATCCCGATTCCAAAAGACCCCTTCATAATGGACCAAACGAGAAGGATCCTCATGTCTAAAATAGTCACTCATGTCTTGAATCACTTGACCTGCGTAAGATTCATTACCACATGACCAAATCAGAATAGCGGGATGATTTTTGTCACGCGCAAGCATTGACTCTGCCCGGTCCATCACTGCACCTGCCCATGTTTTATCATTACCCGGCACGTTCCACGACGGCTCACATGCCCCCATCTTTTGCCAAGAGCCATGAGATTCCAGGTTAGCTTCATCTATGAGATAAATACCGTATCTATCACATAGCTTATACCAGAGTGATTGGTTTGGATAATGACTTGTTCTGACTGCATTTAGATTATGTTGTTTTAAAAACCTGATATCCCAAAGCATGTCTGCTTCGGTAATTGCCCGGCCAGTTCTAGCTGAAAACTCATGGCGGTTGATGCCTTTAAAAACAAGCCGCTTGCCATTTAAGGTCATCAGCTTATTTTTTAACTCAAACTTACGGAAGCCAACTTGTGTTTTTGCTGTCTCAACCAAACGACCAGCCTTTGAAATAGCAACAAATAAGGTATATAAATTTGGGACTTCTGCCGACCAAAGCGCCACATCAGCTACAGACAAAGATAGGCTAAGTTTAGCATCGGATGCTTGTGGGTCAGTTTGAGCTATGGTTTCCCCGGCGCGTGTTAAGCGCAAAGTAACTTGCGTGTCATAATCCCCTTCCAAATCCAAGTCTACAGTTAGGAATGCTGACTTAAAATCCGATGTTAAATCAGTTTTAACAAACAAATCGCGGACATGGCTAGCTGGTTTTGCATACAGGTAGACCTCTCGAAAAATACCAGAAAAGCGCCAAAAATCCTGATCCTCTAGATAACTAGCCGAAGAGAAGCGAAAGACTTGTACAGCTAATTTATTCTCACCAGCCTGCAAATAATCTGTTAGCTCAAATTCACTGGGTGTAAAAGAGTCTTCTGCATAGCCAATAAATTGACCGTTTAGCCAAACATAAAAAGCGGTCTCAACACCTTGAAAGGAAATGAATGTTGGCTTGTTAGCCAAATCTTTGCCCACCTCAAAGGTCTTGACATAACTCCCAACTGGATTATAGTGGGTTGGAATATGAGGGGGTCTGAGCGCTTCGGCGCCGTCCCAGGGATACATGGTATTGACATAATGGGGATGACAAAATTTACCATCGCCTTGCAGCTGAATATGACCAGGCACCTTAATATGATCAAATCTAGAGATATCGTAGGTGACAGTTTCAAATCCTACAGGTCTTAAGGCAACAGTTTCTGCATAATGAAATTGCCAAGTGCCATTCAGAGACTGAGTCAACTTCATGGCATCACTTGCTGTATCCTCATCTGCTTCATAATATGTGTGATCAGAATGCGCGGCTATGCGATTCACTTGATATATTTCCTGGTCACTCAGCCACGCTAAATCAGCTGTAAGTCCTTTATTTTTCATCTTAGTTCTCCTCACCCTATTTTTACTACTCCTCTCATTCTACATGAAATGTAAGCGCTTTACAAATTGATTTTGTGACCGCATTTTAACTTTTTGTGATGGTAGCTAGCCATGACGAGTAGGTAGCTGATTAGTGCTTATCAACCAACTCCTAGCTGATTAAAACAAAAAATCGTAAGCAAGGCAGGCGCCTCACGTTACGATTTATAATAGGAAACACGACAACACGCGACTTACCCCAACCACCTCAAAAATATGAGACAGGCTTTAACAGGGCGATTCACTCACTTTTGCCCGTAATAGGCATTGGCCCCATGTTTTCTAAAATAATGCTTATCTAACATATAGCTCGGTAAGACAGGACGATCGTTGTTAAGCAGTTCCGTAAACAGCGCCATGTGGGCGACTTCATCTAACACAACTGCATTCTCGACCGCTTTTGATACGGTTGCTCCCCAAGTAAATGGGCCATGACCGATGGTTAGGACACCTGGTACGGCAAGCGGATCAAGGGCATTCTTTTCAAAGCACTCGACAATGACCTTACCCGTATCTCGCTCATAGGCTGCCTCAACTTCTGATTGAGTCAATTGGCGTGTGCAGGGAATTGGCCCATAAAATGTATCGGCATGGGTTGTCCCGTAGGGTGGGATATTTCTCCCCGACTGGGCCCACATCACGGCATATTTAGAATGGGTATGGACAATCCCACTGACCTCTGTGAAGTGTTGGTATAGATAGACATGCGTCGGTAGATCCGATGATGGTCTGAGTGAGTCTTGATCGAGTAAGTTGCCTGCCAAATCTGTCACAACCATCTGATCAGCTGTCATCGTCTCATAGGGGACACCACTCGGCTTGATGACGATAAGCCCTAGCTCACGATTAATTTCACTCGCATTACCCCATGTTAGGACAACTAATCCCGCTTTTGCTAGTGCTAAATTAGCTTGCCAGACGCGTTGTTTCATATCAGACAAGACTTTGGCATCAAGCTCAGACAACTGTTTAAGCATAACCTGCCTCCTTTAAAAATGGTAACACAACAGCCTTTGCTTTTTCGATTTCAATTAGCGGCTGCTCACTCGTCTCACTCCACATCTCCATGACAAATGATCCTGAGTAGTTCAAGCGTTTTAATGTCTTTAAACAGCCGATAAAATCAACACAGCCTGCGCCAAAGGCAACATTTTTGAACTGACCCGAAAACTGATCCGTGACTGCAAGTGTGTCTTTGAGATGAATTTGGCTGATGGCACCAATCCCTTTTTCTAGTTCATGCCCGACTTGATTTTCAGGCCATGCAGATAGATTACCCAGATCCGGATAGACCTGCAAATAAGGGGATGGGATTTGCGACTTAATCTCATAAAATTTAGAGATAGAATTCATGAAGGGGTCATCCATGATTTCAATCGACAGCACAACTGATTTATTGGCAGCGATTGCCACACATTTTTTTAGGTTTTCGATAAAGCTATGTCGTGTGCCGATTGATTTGGCTTCATAATACACATCGTAGCCAGCAAGTTGGATAGACCTTATCCCTAAATCGACTGCCAAGTCAACTGCTTTTTGCATGATGTCAAGGCCATGCGCTTGCTTACTCAGCTCAGATGAGCCCAGAGGATACCTGCGGTGTGCAGACAAGCACATCGATAGTATGGGCATGTCTAAGTCAAAGCTGGCATCACGTATCTCTTTTCTTTGGGCTTTTGTCCAGTCTAATCTAGCAAGTCGCGCATCTGTCTCGTCGATAGATAGTTCAACAAAGTCAAAACCTAAGGTCTTTGCCAAGCGAAGTCGCTCATACCAGGAGATGTCTTTGGGTAATGCTTTTTCATAAAGTCCTAACATATCAGGCCTCCCAAATCGCTTTTATCTCATCTAGGAAGGCTGTTGCTGCCTGTGCTGGGTCTTGTGCTGCGGTAATCCCTCTGCCAGTTATGAAGGTATAGACAGCCATCCCTTTAAACAATTTCAAAGTATCCACGTCCAAGCCACCTGTTACTGAGACCTGAAAGCCCATATCGATTAACTTTTGAATCTTGGCTAGATCTTTTTCACCCCAGGTCTCCCCAGCTAAAAGGGCATCACGGCTCTGATGGTAAATGACTTGCTTAATGCCAGCAGCTAGCCAGAGTTGTGCTTGCGCATACGTCCAATCACCATATAGTTCCACTTGTACTGCTTCGATTCTTTCAGCTGCTGCCTTCATGGTCGGAATCGTTGCGCAGCAAATGACTGTCGTCCAATCCGCACCAGCCTTCTGAACATTTTCGGCGACGGTACCACCTGCATCCGCACATTTTGTATCGGCAACGATCGTCTTGTCTGGATACATGGCACGAATACAGCGAACAGCCTGATCTCCTGCTTGGAGGATTAAAATCGTTCCTACCTCGATAATATCAACGATATCACCGACAGTTTTTATCGCCTTGATCGCACTTGGTAGATCTGAATGATCCAAGGCAACCTGTAAATTTGGTCTTGTCATATTGGTCTCCTATCCACGTGTCGTCAAGTCTGTTTCAGTTTCAATCCGTTCTTGAATCTCTTTGGCACTCATGACATTTTTGACACCGACAATCGTAATCCCTTTTGCCTTTGCACCGTCAAACATCTTCACAAAATTCAAGGGGGTAAAGACAACATCATAATTGGCCGCTTGGCCTTTTCCTTCTGAAATAGAACAGTGATGGATACTTGTAATTTTGATGCCTAAGGTCTTCATTGCCGTTTCAACACTACGTTTCATCATCAAACTTGTTCCTGATCCATTGGCACATGATACTAATACTCTCATTTTATTCTCCTTTTATTATCCTGACACTTTTTCACTTACTAGAGGTTACTTACGCGCAGCGTAGGCATCATAATCTTCAACGACTAAGAAATAGCCATCTGGGTCTTTTTTATACTGCAATTGTGGAATCACAACTAAGATGAGGACAACGACCGCAATCCCAAAGTAGCCTAGGAATTTCATAATCACCGTAAAGCCTGGCCACACCGTCGCCCAGTCAAACATGCCAATATAGCCACCATATTTTGATAAACCGACCCATGTCGCAATCAAGGCCGAGCCTCCTACTTGAATGATCCCTGACAGAAATGGTAAAATACAGGCTGCTTTTATCCCACCACGGTTATTGGCATAGACAGCAAATGCTGCATTGTCAAAGAAGAGGGGAATAAAGCCTGCAATGATGACCGTCGGTGATTTGAGTAAAATCAAGAGACCAATCGTTAAAAATTGACCTAAGGCACCAAACAAGAAGCCAATCGTGACCGCATTTGGTGAGCCAAAAGCAAAGGTTGCAGCAACGTCTATCCCTGGCACAGCACCTGGTAACAAGGTATTTGAAATCCCTGTGAAACTCTCTGTCAACTCTGATACGAAGGTTCTAACACCAAGTTGTAGAATGGCTAGATTGACCGCAAACTGTAGGGAGGTCGTCATAATGTAGAAGAAGAAATTTTGTGTGGGTAAAATAATCTTATGATCTACAAAATAGCCTTTACCCAAAACGGTCATAATAATCCCAAAGAAGAATAACATGAGAATCGCTGTCGCAACCATATTTTCATTAAAAATAGAGAGAAAACCTGGCAACTCGATATCTTCGATTTTCTTAGACTTTTTAGATTTAAATTTCTCAGCAATCGCTGATACAATCGCAATCCCAAAGACTTGTTGGTGGGCGACAGCAAAGCCTGCCCCTTCTGTTAGTTCTTGCGTATAGCCAACTGTCAGATTTGACCCGACAGCCCAATATAGGCCTAAGATAAGTCCCATAACGGCTAATATTTCAACGCGTCCCAAGTTAGGGAAGCAAAATAAAATTAGCCAGAAAGCTGTCGCTGCTTGTTGCACCTGCACATTACCTGTTGTAAACACAGCTCGCATTTTTGTATATTTCTGAAATCTCACTAGCACAATATTTGCGATAAATGCGATCAAAAGTAAAATCATAACATCGCCAAATGTACGACCGAATGTTTCCATAATCCCTGCATCGATGGCATTTTGTCCAAAATAAGGATCAATTACTGTCGCAGCTAAGTTGAACCGGTCTTTTAATCCAGCCAGAATGGGCCGAAAGTTATTCACCAAGCCACCCGATCCTACTGTTAAGATGAAGTAGCCAACTGTCGCCTTCAAAAAACCAGCTAAACACTCATACCAAGGTTTCTTCAACAAGATATACCCGATTAGCACAATCACACCGATAAAATAAGCAGGTTGTGTTAGGATATTCTTGGCAAAGAAATCCCATACGACCATGATTACAGCAAATACATTTTCCATGTTACGATTCTCCTTAATGGCTAGTGAACATTAAATGCACTAGCCTACTAGTCAACTACGTTTGGAGCAAGCTTTCAAAGTCAGAAATAGAGGTGATCTTGTCAAGCGCTTCAATCACCCCATCCGTCATCAGTAAATCGGATAGATTGGCGATATTTGTCATATGTTCATCTGGATTTTTTGCAGCTAGTGTAAAAAATAGGGTAGCTTGCTTTTCTTCATTACCAGCTTCAAAATAAATTTTTTCTTTAAATTTTGTGAAACTAATTGCTGTACCAAAAACACCAGAACTTTTATCAGTCGAGTGTGGCATGGCAACACCTGGTACAATCACGATGTATGGGCCATAGTTATGAACAGCCGCTACTACTTCTTCCCTATACGTCTCATTTATAATTCCTTTATCGATCAGATTTTCACAGGATATCCGAATCGCTTCTTCCCAGTTTTCAGGTTGTCTATCAGAAATTCTGACCAAATCGTGATCATGCAAATACCTAAGCATCTCTAGTTGTGCCATACGTCTACCTCTCCTTACTTATAAGAATGATGGGAATGGTGTGTCATTATCGATTGCAAAGACATCATCAAAGCCACGATCAAAGTTGAACTCCAAACGATCTTTGTCATCTGGGTAGGTGAACTTACCACCAACTTGCCAGATAAACGGTTTGAACTGATAGTTTAGGCGATCTTTTTTAAATTGCCAAATTGCTGTGATTTCTTTAGGATCAGCCATGAAGTTTGCCCAAATATCATAATGCACCGGAATCACAACTTTAGCATTTAGCGCTTCTGCCATCCGCAACATATCTACTGAAGTGACCTTATCCGTGATACCACGTGGATTTTCACCATATGCGCCTAAACAAACATCTATTTTATGCTCATTTCCGTGCTTTGCGAATAGGTTGGAATAATGAGAATCCCCAGCATGATAGACATTACCACCAGTTGTTTGGAAAAGATAGTTGACGGCAAGCTCGTTCATATCCTGTGGCATTTTATCTTTTAGGATCACCTCAGGATCAGGTTCAGTCACCAAGACAGTCCTGTCAAAGGCCTCAAGTGCTAAGAGTGTGACATCTCCAATTTCAACTTCATCTCCAGGATGGACAACAATCGTTTTATCAGCTGGAACACCCCATTTTAGCCAGATATTCACCACTTCTTGTGGGCCGATAAATTTAGCATCTGGACAGTTGCTGTTAACTGCCGCTGCCGTATTGATATCTAAGTGATCAGAATGTATATGCGTCACCACTAAAGCATCAATATCTTTTACTGCAAATGGATCAATGACAAAGGGTTGGGTCCGCAAATTGGGTTGTTGTTTCAGGGCCCCACTCATGCGCATCATCTGATGGCCTTTTACCATCTGTCCGCTGCCATGTGTCCGTTTACCAGTCCCGCACCAGAGATCACAAAGGATATTGGTGCCCCCTTCAGATTTCAACCAAATGCCCGTACAGCCCAACCACCAAATGGATACTGTAGCTGGCTTGACGACTGTTGCCTCGATTTCTTCGTTGAGATAAGTCCCCCACTCTGGAAATGTTGAGAGTACCCAAGATTCTTTTGTCACCTCTGTGATTTTGTTTGCCATTGTTACGACTCCTTTTCGTCTCACTCAGATTGATTGTTATTTCCTTTACAAGACTATGATAGCAAAAAAGAAACCGCTTTCAAAGGACGTTATATGCTCGTTTTAGCGTTTTAAGCTCATATGAAGCTAACATACCATAATACCGCTTTTAAAGCGTTTCCAAAAAGCGTATACTGGACTTAAATGAGCATATATACTTTTTTATAACTATCGTAGGCTTATAAAAACTTAAAAGGGGAATCACTTTGAAAAATGCTATCCGTAACATTCAAGCTAGACAGCAAACCTTACTAGACCTGCTGAAAGACGATCAGGCGCATACCGTAAAAGCACTGAGCTTATCACTTAAGACATCCGAAACAACCATCCGACGGGATCTAGCCAGTCTTTCCCAAATGGGAAAAGTTAACCGCAGTCATGGCAAGGCCAAGATTTCAAAAACAGGACTTGAGATTGACAAGTGTGATAACCAAAATATCGAAGTGATTAAAGAAGCCTTAGCCAAGACAGCTGCTTCCTTTGTCAAAAATGGCAATACAGTCTTCATCAATTCTTCTTCTGCCGCCCTTGATGCAGTCAAATATTTGATTCATAAACAGGTAACGATCATTACAAACAATGTCAAGGTCGCGGCACTTGATCATAACTCGGAATCCTCTGTCTTTTTATCAGGTGGCGAAGTCCGCTTCCCTAAAGAGGCGCTAATTGGGCAGTCAGCCCAAGCCTTCTTTGAAGCCATACAGGCTGATATTGCCATTATCGGCTGCTACGGCATCTCCGCTGAACGTGGTCTAACGACACCCGTCATCCATGAAGCTAAAATTAATGAGGTGATCGTCAAGCAAACCCGCGGGATCGTGATTTGTATCGCGGACTACCGTAAGATAGGCGAGTCGGCCAACTTTAAAAGCTGTGACCTCTCCTATATCGATTACCTGATTACTGATACCTTCTCAAGTCCAGATAAGCTCAAACAAATAGAAGATTGCGGGGTCAATATCATCCAAATTCAAGTTTGACCTAGCCTTTAGTTAGCATACCAGTCATGATCCGATGCCTTTTGCTTCATCAGATGTGCAAAATATAGTACAATAACTCTAGGGAGATGAACTAATTATGACATTATTGACATTCAAAAAAAGCGCAACACTTGTTGCAGCTTTAGGGTTTGCATTTAGCCTAGCGGCTTGTGGCAATCAAACTAAGGGAGAAGCGACTAAACCTAGTACTGCTTCAGCGGATACAGCAACGATTACCTTAGACTTTGAAAATGACAAAAAAGTAGACGAAACAAAAAAGGTAACGATCAAAAAAGATCAAACCTTACTTGAAGCGCTCAAAGACACCTTTAAAGTTGAAGAAAAAAGCGGCTTCATCACATCAATCGATGGTAAAAAACAAGATGAAACAGCTAAAAAATACTGGATGTTCGATATCAATGGCAAAATGGCCGATAAGGGAGCAGCAGATATTCACTTGAAAAAAGGGGACAAAGTTGCCTTCTACCTCGGTAGTTTTTAAGCTGAGAAAAAAGACTGTTAAAAATCGTGTGGGAAATAGCTTCCTACACGATTTTTATATTTCTTCTGCGATATAGCTATTGATGACTTGGTTCGTGGCGTACCACTTACTTGTCAAGGGTTTACTACTCGAGTTCAATGAGATAGTGAATGCTTTTTATCCTGTATTTTTAATAAATATCTATTCTTGGAATATCAACTTCTACATACTCATTTACCATAATATCCTTAGGAATAGCCCCATCAGATATATCTATTTTAAACGCTCCTATTTGTAAAATCTTACTTCCCTTATCCACAAGTTTTCCGTTAATATGGTAAGTATCTTTTTCCGATTCTATTGCATAGTCTTCATTGGAGCTTCTCACAATATTTCTAATATTAAATCCATAGATAATATCTGTAAATCTCTCGCCTTCTGATAAATCACAATCACTACAAAAGCACTCAATAGCATAAAAATCATCTGAAAGTAAAACTTCGGCCTCTCCTGAATCCTCATCCAACCAACTCACTTTTTTCACAACAATCATCTCATATATCCTCATAAATCTAACTTTACAGCAGAACGAGTTTAAGTAGCATATCCGAGTTGATTTCTATGAACCTCGACATTCTACTAAGAATCCCATATTGCTTTTGTTTTTTGAAACGAAAGCAGACTCTGCATCATCTTCAAACCATATTTTTTCATAATCAATTAAATTATCATAGTCCCATGGAGCATGGCGCATACATAAGAAGCTTCCTTACTCAACACTGTATGGTCTATTTCATTAGACAATGTCTTCCTCTCGATTGTATGCAACCATTGTCTAAACAGCCGATTTTACCCATTCCCATAAGTCTTCAAATTCACCTCTTTGTTCAAAACCTTTTGTAGCGAAATCATGGATTAATTGAATTTTATTATTTTTACCAACCTCAAAACAAGCTATATCATCATTATCATCCCTTCTTGCAAAGGGGATTAACTTTCTGTTAGGATAACGTTCTTTCAAATCATGGTATCTTCTAGTCGCTTGACCTGACTCAATCAAATACCATACATCAAAATCCACCAAGTTTAATTCTATTAATTTATTATAGGATTCTGGGTATATAAATTTTTCTTCATCTACATAGTAATTCTTCATAACTTCCATTAGATTCTTTCTATTTCATTTTTTCTAAATCAAACGATCCCATTAGGGTGTTATTTCTAAAATCAGCTTTCTGTTTGAACCATTTTTTTCACTCCTTTAATTTTTGGATACACAAAAAAACAGTCAAAAAGGCTAGAAAAGGCCTTTGAATTTTGTACAATAAATACAACTAATTTTTGTTAGCTATTGGCAACTTGATTAGTGAGTTAGACCTTACTAGTCAAGGTTCTATCACTTTATTATCAGTCTTGTGATTGAGTGCCTTTTATCTAGTTCACAATAAAATTTTCATTCAAAATCTGGATGAACAACATCATTCACTTCAATAATATCTTTTCTAGTGTACTTGTAATTCAACAGTTTTTCCTTATAAGAAAAATCAATTGTAGATATTTTATCAATATAGTATACATCTCCCTTGTCATTGGAAACCTCTGAGACATCCTTGCTCCCAATTGTAACATCTTTAATGTATTTTAAATGTTCTCCAGAGTCATCTAACTCCCCAAAGAGATAAATTTTACAATCGTATACTTCATTAATTTCCATGAAATCAAAATTTTTAAAACTGGTTACAGCTGAATCATCGAAACATAAATCAATTGTACTTGTATTTAAATTCATCAATTCTAAATTTCTTGTTGCAACTGCTTCTTTGATAGAAAGTAGTTTATGCATAAATATCCTCCTTATTTAATTATTTACTTGGATAAAAAGAAACTACAAATCCATTATTTCCATATGCCAAGATAATAGACTTGATAAGTAATAAGGTCTCCCAAAATTGATATCAATAGAAAAATTATTACTACTTATATCTTTTCTACCAGCAACAATTATGTCACTACTGTTCATCTTAGCGAATTCAAAATCCATCCATAAACATTTTTCTAAATAATGATTGATTTTAGCTAACTCATTACTGATTTCTTCTACATTCATACTTTTTCTTTTTCATCTATTTCCCTACGGGTATACGTGCAATTTCCATGATGTACTCTAACTTCATAAAATCGGATAATAGAGGCTATGAGGACCGGGATGACAGTATCGTCAAATGATTAGATTAAAGCGGATGTGCTTATATCCAAAATTTAAAACAGAGGCCTTTTTTGAAACAGAGGCCTTTAAAGCAATCTACAAGCATTAGCAATACTGTAAGCGATTGAATTTATAATCCCTTTATCTTTTTTTCGCTTGACAGTATTGACCGCATTACCGACAGTATTGACCACATCGTTAACTCGGTTACCTACCCAGTAGTTTAAGCTTTGCAATCTATTCAACGATGTATGCTTGGGCTGCTTCTTTTTTGTAGCATCCCTTTTTTAATCTCTCAATGGCATTACTTAAAACATAATAAACGTTGATACTTAATAAATTAGAATGTAGATATTCTTCTAAAATATCACTGTATAGATAATTTATTACATTCAATTTATAAATTATCTGATGACACTTATTATTTTTTTAGCTATTTCCAGCTCATTTTTTTTAAAAATCACTTCTTTTCCAAAACGATTTTCAAAAATCATTTTTATTACTTTTGACAATTCTGTTTCTGATATTTCAGTATTCTCCTCGCATATATCCACTAAATCAGATATTTCTTGTTTATATTCATCTTTAGGTGCCATAGGGAATAAGTCTACAGGATCCCATTTATTTATTATTTTTTCTAAATCTTTATACATTTCTCTCCTACTTTCCTAGTAAATCTACTATTATTTTATTCATCGAATCATCAAAATTATCTTTCCCCCATGCTGTAACTAACTTTCCTTCTCTACTCACAACGGAAACCCCATCCTGAGTTATATAAGCAAATTTGGCTCCATCATTGTTGGATCAAAGTTAAATAAAAACTGTGTAAGTTAAACTCCCATATTATCTGTATTAAAACCAATTAGTACAATTCAATTGGTATAGTTTTTTTGTTTGTTAAAATTTCAAATAAATCTAACTGAAATATAACGCTTTTTTCATTATTTTTACTATCCATTAGTATAGTTAATATATCATCATTAATTAGGACTTTTCGTAACAAATAGTTTGGATTAATTGAAATTATTTGTTTTCTAAACTTTTTTAATTCAACAAACAAACATTCTTCATTAAAAGTTATTAGATAATTTTTAGAGATAATATAAAAAACATCATCAATATAGATTTTATCTAAGTAAGACTCACTTTTATCCTTTATTATATACAGTTTATTATTTTTTTCTATAAGAATTTTATTTTCATTCATCGATAAAATATGTTCATATTTATATTGAATTCGAGAAACTTCCTGGCCAGTATCAAAAGAAAATTGATATTCAAACTTATTATCTCTTAACATAAATGAATTCTTACAAGATTTAAAGTAATTCAAGAATATTTCATCTCTATCAATTGAAACGATATTAGATTCTAGGTATAAATCTAAAATATATAATTTTTGATGTTCCCCATCAAAAATGACAATCTTGTCATCAATTTTTGAAGTATATAATTCATAAATCAATAACTCTTCAGAAATACTTATTTTTTTTATGAAGTTAAAATTTAAATCATATAAAACTAAACCCTTATAATTATCATTAATAATGAAAAAACGTTTACTTTCAGATAATGAGTAAATATCATTATCTCTATATCTAATTTTTTTCTTTATCATCTTATTTATTTACTCCTGCTATGGTTTCCTTAGTCTTAATCAATTTTATTTAGGCAATTTCTTTCTTGGATCAGCAGTATTTGGCTTGATTTCACCAGTTAGTAGATCTCCCTCACCTAAGTGTTTCCCGGTTTTATCATATACTTCTAGGTGGCTCCCTTTTCCTTTATGTAGAGTATCTCTGTGATATTGCTTGCCATTTTTTTTGTATACTGTAGCACCTTTTACATTTTTTGAAGTCTTTTTAAAAGTATTATCACTTAATACAGTTTCTCTATCAAATGGAAGCCTGTTATCAATTTCCCAAGGAGAATTACTTGAAGTCCCGTAATTACTCCCAGTCGCAAAACTTTGTATGCTCGATTGCCATACTAATGTCCCATGAACTGCAACAGCTGCTGCTGTCGCCGTAGCTGCTGGAGAACCTGCAAGACTGGCTCCTCCTGTTGCTGGGGAAGCCGCTATGCTAAGTCCGTTACCTCCAGTAAATATGGTTGCTGAAGCAAAGTATTCCCCACCTGCTTGAATTATACCAGACAGTTTACCAGCAAAGACGCCAAAGTTATATCCTGGATTATTTTGAATCCAGCCTTGTTCAGAAAAGTCTCTAAATCTAGACCCTTCTTCTGCAACCAGTCCATTGTTTTCAAAAACCTGAATTGAGAAACCTGTTCCAAACGCGCCCACTGTCTTAATAGGTCCTAATGCTTTGTTTAGGATACCTCCCCAGTCAATTTTATCAAGTCCTTTATTAACACCTTCTTTGACTCTATCCCCAGTTTGACAAAGTATCTTATAAGTATTTTGTAACCCACTCCACCAATTTCTATCGAGATTCTTGCCCTCTTTAGTCTTAGGCTTAC
>NZ_JXJW01000014.1 GCF_002441695.1 Pseudolactococcus piscium | reverse complement strand
TATTTCCCACACAATTTGACAAAGAGCCGAAAAAGTACAATGCCAAGTAGGCTTGTGCTTTTTTTTATGTCTCAAGCGATATAAAGACCTGTGAAAATCGTATATGACTAAGAGATAGTATCTGTTAAACTCAGCTATAAAGCATCAATATTAGCCAGTCGCAAGTTGTCGATAACTTGCGACATGTCTAGACTAATGGACAGAGTAAAGTTAATGACAAGAGAATAGCTTGCTATACTATAAGTAGAGGAACGAATATGAAATTAACTGATCGAGAGGAAGCAGTCATCAAGGTGTTGTTACATGCCAAACATGGTGTAACTGCAAGTGAGTTGTCTAGTGCGTTAAACGTGTCATCTAAAACAGTATATAGGACGGTTAGCGCCATTAATGAAAAATATTGTCATCATGACTTGATTAAGGCCAAAATCGGCATTGGATTTGAATTAGATTATGACAATTATCTGGAGGATAGTCAGTTAGCTACGACAAATAGATTGGCTGTAGGGCCTAAGGAACGCAGAGAAAAAATGTTACTACAGCTAGTCTTAAAATCACCCTATCCAACAACTGTGGACGCTCTCCTAGCAGCAGCTTATATCAGTCAAACAGTTTTGGCAGGAGATATGAAGCTTATGACTCAGGAATTAACGCATTATGACTTGAGACTTGTCAAAAAAAGTAGCACGCTATATGTGGCTGGTAGTGAAGTAAATCTTAGACGACTTGCTTCAGCTATTATTCATCATCAGTTTACAGAAACAGGCAGTATGACAAGCTTGGAGACCATACAAGCTATGGATGAGGCGTTCATCAAGTCGATCATCACCTTCATCGAAGGGGAAATGGCTGGACTAATCTGTCATCCTTATAATCATAATATATATATTCATCTCTATATTATGATAGCAAGAGTTAGAAAGGGGGTCTTGTATCCTGATAAAGAGAGGGTAGAAATCAACCAATCGGAAACAACGCTAATCCAGGCCAATCATCAGGTGTATGTCATCGCCCAAAAATTGATTCAAAAAGTTAGCAACTACTTAAATACGCCTTTATTAGATATAGAAGTCCTGTACGCTTTTCAACTCCTGATTTCATCCAGAATTGAAAATGATCGGTTACTCTTTCATATCACCCAAGATAACGGGGTCGCAATCACGACGTACTTGATTAAGGAAATGAGTCAGATAAGTGGCTATGAGTTGTATCATCAAGACAACTTATCCGAGTTGTTGATTCATATCAAGCAGATGTTGTTTAGGATCAAACACGGTATTGTTGTTAGTAATGCCATGCTATCTGATATAAAACGACAATACGCAGACTTATTTAGTGCTTTAACAGATACGGTTTCGAAAACGATTGACGTCTTTCACTTATCAAGCATATCAGAAGATGAAATCGGCTTCATGCTTGTTTATTTTATCAAGTATATTGAACTGTCAAAGAGTCATAAAAGAAAAGTCTTGATTGTCTGTCATAATGGCGTTGGCACATCTAGTTTTCTTAAGGCAAAGGTCAATAAAGTATTTCCAGATTTAGAAGTGCTGGATATTATTTCTAAACGGTATCTTGATCACCATCAGAAAGCCTATGCAAATATAGACTTGATCATTACAACATCTAAAATCAAAGAGAATTATGATACGCCTATGATTTTAGTTAACAGCATCTTGACAGCTCAGGATGAAGAAAGAATTAGAAACTACTTAGGAGAATTGGATTGATGAATGTAGAGAATGACATCACAAAAATCATAACAGAAGAGCAGATATGCTTAAACTTACAGGGGACAAGTAAACATGAGGTGATCGATGAACTATCTCAGCTACTCTATGATAATGCCTTAATTTCTGATATAGCCGAATTTACCAAGGATGTCTTGTTCCGGGAGAGTGAGGGGATTACAGGATTAGGTGACGGGATTGCGATTCCGCATGGCAAATCAGATTATGTCTTGAAAACAGCTATTGTGATTGGCAAGTGCCACTCACCAGTCGTTTGGGAGTCTCTAGACAATCAACCAGTGGAGTTGATTATTATGTTTGCAGTTAAAAATGTCGATGCGACGACCTTACATATCAAACTCTTACAGCAAGTCGCTGCCATACTGGCTGATGAAGATAAGATTAAGCAGTTGAAAGCCAGTCAAACGAAACAGGAAATAATGGCCTTATTGGCTAATAGATAAATAATAAAAGGAGAAAAGATGAAAATTGTTGGTGTAGCAGCGTGTACATCTGGTATAGCCCACACGTACATTGCTAAAGAAAAACTAATCAAAGCTGCAAAATCACTAGGCCATGAGATCTGGATAGAAACACAAGGGACGATCGGTGTGGAAGATGCCCTCACCACAAACCAGATCAGAGATGCAGATGTTGTCGTCCTGGCCATAGATATTCAGATATCTGAAAAAGAACGGTTTGCAGGCAAAAAAATCATCGAAATCCCTACAGGTAGGGTGATTAAATCACCTGTAAAAATTATACAGAAAATAGAAGAAATGATAAATGACGCATAATACTTAATTTGTAAGGAGGTCACATATGTTTTCGAGAACTGAAATAAAGAAACACGCCATGACAGCAATTTCATATATGCTCCCATTGATTGTTGCATCTGGTTTGTTAATTGCTATAGGCAACTTGATGGGAGGTGCAAATATTACAGATAAAACGGTTAGCATGACGATACCAGATGCCTTAACGTCACTGGGTGTATTAGGGATGGGTCTGCTACCAGCTTTTATATCTGGCTATATCTCTTTCTCTATTGCGGATAGACCGGGGATTGCACCTGGCTTTTTGATCGGTCAAATTGCCGCCTTTTTAGGCGCGGGCTTCTTAGGCGGGATGCTTGGCGGTTTCATTGTCGGCTACACTGCCTTACTCATAAAAGAGAAGCTAAAAGTACCAAAATGGGCAGTCGCCTTGATGCCGATGATGATTATTCCAGTCCTATCTGCCATTATCGCAGGCTTAATCATGTACTTTGTCGTGGGTGGGCCTATTGTATGGCTGACTGAAGGATTGACCGCATTGATTAAGGGATTAGATACGTCCTCAAAAGTTTTATATGGCTTTGTGATCGGCTTTCTAGGCTGTTTTGATTTGGGTGGTCCGATTAGTAAAGTCCCGAATTTAATCTGTGATGGCTTGCTACTAGAAGGTATAAAAGGACCAGAAGGAGTCAAGGTCTTAGCTGCCATGGTACCGCCGATTGGCATCTCTATATCCTTGGTGTTTTCAAGACTATTTCATAAAAATATTTACTCGGATCAAGAAATTGAAAACATTAAAGTCGCCTTTCCCATGGGATTATGTATGATTTCTGAGGGTGTCATTCCCATCGCCATGAATGATATCGTAAGAACCATATGTGCGACGTCTATCGGGTGTGGTATCACGGGTGCCATCAGCTTTTCTCTAGGTGTAGAGAGTGGTGTACCATCAGGTGGGGTATTTGTCATACCAGCGATGACCAATCCATTATTTGCAGTGTTTGCCTTGCTGACAGGTTCTCTCGTTACAGCAACGATCTTAATCATTATCAAAAAAGAAAAGAAAGCAGGTGATGATCAGGACTTAACCGCATCCGATGAAGCAGCCTTAGATTTGTCTGATTTTAAATTTAGTTAAGGTTGATAAAATCGACCTTTATCAGTGAAAATGCTATCAAAATGGATAGTTAGAAAAGAGATGAAACATGCTAATTAATATGACACAACTACTAGAAATCGCCCAAAAAGAGAAGTTTGCTGTAGGTGCATTCAATATATCTGATAATGCCCTGTTCCAGACTGTCGTAGAAACAGCTGAAGAAAATATGGCACCAGCGATTATTGAAGTGCATCCGACTGAGTTAGCCTATGCCAAAGACGACTTTTTCAAATATGTTGTGGCAAGATTGTCTAATTCACCAATTCCCTTTGTCTTACATTTAGACCACGGAGACACCATTCAAAATGTGCTACGTGCAATTCGCTGTGGCTTTACATCAGTCATGATAGATGGCTCCCTGCTTTCCTTTGCCGATAATGTCGCCCTCACAAAAGAGGTGGTCCATATTTGTCATCAGCTAGATATCTCTGTAGAAGGGGAACTTGGTACGATAGGCGCAATGGGTGATACCTTTGAAAAAGGTGGCGATGCAGTGACAGGTGTTGCCTATACGGATCCACAGGATGCCAAATTATTTGTTGAACAAACTGGCGTTGATACGCTTGCAGTCGCAATCGGTACCGCTCATGGTATCTATCCAGATGGGTTCGAGCCGAAATTGAATTTAACTATCCTCAAACAGATTAAAGAAACAGTTGCCATACCACTAGTGCTACATGGTGGATCGAATAATCCTGACTCAGAAATTTCATCTGCAGTATCTTTAGGCGTACAGAAGGTGAACATCTCATCTGATTTCAAGAGAGAAATCTATAAAAAATTAGCAGAGATATTGACCACAAAAGGTGGTTGGGATCCAAATAATTTATTTCCAGATGCGATACTAGCAGGTAAAAAAGTAGTCAAACAGAAAATGGAGCTGTTTGATTCAATCGACAAGGCGCACTTATATGAGACTGTCAAACCATGGCGGATGGACAGTTTATAAGGAATAATTGACTTAAGATAAGTTAAGTTGCCTTTCTCGCTAAATCAGCTGCTAAACTTAGGCCCGCGATATGATAACTGTGAGCCATTCAGACAAGATTACGGTCTTGTCTTTTTTTGTTGCCTTGATAAAAAGTGGGTAGTTCTCAAAAATATGAGTGGCTCACAACGCCCATTATCGTGTCAACTGTGCTGTTACTTGTTTTAGATAAGAAGCTAACAATCAGCTATTTAGTCTATTTAGCAAGTTTTAGTTTCTCATTTAAGAGAATAATTAAGCATTCGACGTTAAGTGCTTGTGCTGGTGCTAAACTTGAGATATAGAAAGAATGGAGGAAAAATATGTATAGTTTTAATAAAATCATTCGTGATTTCACGATGGGGGGTATCGGTCAAAATCTGGTATATGCCTTCATCTCCGCTGCTTATCTCTTTTATTTTACGGAAGCAGTTGGGTTCTCAGCAGCAACTGTTGGGACGATTTTACTAGTCGTTAGGATCGTCAGTCTCTTTATCGATCCTTGTGTTGCAGTGTTGATTGAGAAAACAAATACAAAATGGGGGAAGTATAAACCTTATATTACAGTGATGCCTGTGATGATCAGCTTGTTACTGGTGGGTCTCTTCTTTCAACCCAATATCAGTAAGGAGCTGCACTTAATTTATATCTACGTCATGACCATTCTATTTTGGGCTGCCTATGCTTTCTTTGATATTGCCTACTGGTCGCTTGTACCATCGATCACAAAAGATGCTGAAAAGCGTGTCAAACTACTGACCATCTGTAAATCAGGCATTCTCTTTGCGGCATTTGGGTTAGGAATTGGTCAAATGCCCTTGGTTCATTTGTTAGGTCAAGGGAATTATGGCAAGGGATTTTCTATGCTATCTATCATAGTGGCTATCGTATTCAGTGTCGCTGGTTTGATGTTATCTAGAACAGTATCTAAGTTTAACGACATCAGCACGGGATCAGCTAAGGCTAAAAAAGCGACAGATAAGATCACTGGTAAACAAATGATTACAGCATTAAAAGGCAATGGCCAGCTAATTGTGTTGACTTTTGCTAAGTTAGCCATTTATATTCCGATTGCCGTCAAGAGTGCCCTGGGGATTTATTTCTACAAGTACCAACTCGGTAATGATAGTCTAGGGTCATTTGGCTCAATGGTTGCTTTACCCCTGACTTTGATTTTGATTTCTGCTTGTCCTAAATTATTAAAGACATATAGTGATAAACAAGTCATGAGTTTATTTGTTCTGGTTCAAATGCTATTGTGTGTGTGCTATATTCTGACGACAGATTTGTCTGCTTTTTATATCGTAATAGATGGCATTTCAAGCGCGCTTTTGGGTGTATATTCCCTTTTCTTTACCAATATGGTCGCAGCTTGTGTTGAGTATGGCGAATGGAAAACAAAAATTCGGACGGAAAGTGTCATCTTTTCTACCAATACGATCACTTCTAAACTTGCTACTGGCCTATCAGGAGCAATCGCTGGCTGGGTGCTGACAGGTATTGGCTATAATCCAAATGCAGCTCAAACCCCTCAGATGTTAAGTGCCCTGCATTACGTCCTGGTCTTTGTCCCAGCTATCGGCTTACTCATCGGCTTCCTTATATTACGAAATTATATTTTGACTGCTGATATGTATCAAAAAATAGTTTCAGACTTATCTCAAGGTAAATACGATAGTCGTCCATAATTAGAAAGAGGTTCCCTTATGAATTCCCTAGATATACTTCAAACAGCACCATTTAACCTATCTACCAAAAGTGCACAAGAGATAATGCATCAGATTGCGAATATGTCTTTAGCTGATAAGGTTGGTCAATTATTTTTCCTACTACATTTTGATAAGACAGCGCATGGTGATATGTTTGATATCTGCAAAAAATATAAACCGGGTGGCTTGATGTTTAGACCAACAAATGAAGATGTGACCAAAGCCTTGGTCACGTTTGCTGAAAAAGAGATGGCAATCATGCCTTTCTTTTCGGCAAACATAGAAAGTGGCGCTAATGCACTGATTGCTGAAGAGACAGGTTATGGCAGTCCTATGTTACTTTCAGCAACAAATGATGATCAGCTAGTTACGCAGGCAGTAAGCGATATGGCAAGTGTATCTGCATCGGCTGGTGCTAACATGACCTTTTCACCAGTTGTAGACTTACAGCTGAATCCGGATAACCCGATTACCCAAACCAGAAGTTTTGGTGATCAGGTTGATCAGGTCATTCGGATGTCGGAACAGTTTGTCAAGGGATTTCTACAACATCAAATCTTGCCTGTCATCAAGCATTTTCCAGGTGATGGTATAGATAACCGAGACCACCATCTATTACCTTCTGTAAACAGTTTGTCATTTCCGGAGTGGCTGGCAACCTATGGCAAAGTTTATAAAACCTTGATTGATCAAGGTGCACCTTGTATCATGGCAGGGCATATTTTGTTACCAGATTATGAGCGAACTCAGTTTCCAGATATAGCAGATCATGAGATGATGCCTGCCACCTTATCCTCACATCTATTACAAGACTTATTAAGAAGGCAACTAGGCTTTAATGGTCTCATCATTACAGATGCCTCAACTATGGGTGGCTTTAATAGTTTCTATCCACGAAAACAGGCGGTTGTTGAAACAATCAAAGCAGGCTGTGATATGCTTTTGTTTACGACAGATTTAGCAGAAGACTATCAAAGCGTCTATCAAGCAGTTGAGACTGGAGAGATTAGTACAAGGCGTTTAAATGAGGCACTTGTTCGTATTTTAGGGGCCAAAGCGATGGTAACGGACAAAGAAAAAGCGGTATTGCAAACGAATAAGCAAGATGCAAATGCATTAAAAACATCAGTATTTGACAAGGGCATCACACTAGTTAAAAATGAGATCGCGTTTAAAAAACTAGAGGTAGAAAAGCACAAAAAAATATTACTCTTAGACTTGCATAATGGTCATTCGGTTAGTCAACAAGTGATTAAGCGATTAACAGAGGCAGGATTCCAAGTGACAAAACCAGAGAGCGATGATGTCGCCTTTGGATTTGAGGCGATGATGGGGTCTCGTCAAGCGATGATGAAAAAATATGACCTCATTTTGTATACGCTGAATTATCAAGTCAAAAGTAATCAAACGACCAACCGAGTCTCTTTTGGGCAACCAATGGGACAGTTTTTACCACTATTTTTAAAAGAAATTCCGACAATTATGGTCTCATTTGGCAATCCTTATCATTTAGAAGATGCACCACGTGTACCAGTTTATATTAATGCCTATAGCGATCAAGAAGGTGTAGTATCCGCGACACTGGATAAGCTATTAGGGAAAAGTGAGTTTAAAGGGGTGAGTCCCGTGGACGCCTTTTGTGGGAGGTTTGATACGAGATGTTACTAAAAGCAATTCTATTTGATTTAGACGGCGTGATTACAAATACAGCAGATTGCCATTTTCTAGCTTGGCGTTATTTAGGTAGACGCTATCGACTTATTGTCAAACCTAGCATGGAAGTCGCGCTAAGGGGCATCCCTAGACTGGCTGCTTTAACCTTAATTTTAGAGAAAAACAAGGTGCGTCACAACTTTTCAGATGCTGAAATGAGTCGATTATGTGAGGAGAAAAATGCCTATTATAATCGATTAATCGCAAAAATGTCTGAAGCTGACATCCTACCTGGCATATTAGATTTTCTAAAAGCATGCAAGGCTAGTGAGATTAAGTTAGGGCTAGTGTCGTCAAGTCTGAATGCACCAAAAATTCTAGAGAAACTTGGCTTGACAGCTTATTTTGACTGTATCGTTGATCCATCGACTGTAGCTGAGGGAAAACCGAGTCCAGACATCTTTCTAAAAGCTGTCACACAGCTCGGTGTCTCCGTGACAGAGTGCATTGGTATTGAGGATGCGGCTTCTGGCATAGCAGCAATCAATGCTGCAGGTATTTTCTCTGTTGGGATCGGTAGTGAAAAAGTACTTTCAAAAGCAAAGTTGTTACTCAGGAACACGTGTGAATTATCACTTGAGTTGTTTAACTAAAGAAACACCTTTTACCAGATATTCGCCTGGTAAAAGGTGTTTTTGTGAATTGACTAGCTATTGATGATCGTTTTAAAGGCTTGGGTGATATACTCTGCCATATCAGGCGTTTCAATCTCCTTGATAAGCTCAACACATTTGGTAATCTGTTGCCTGCCAGAAGCAGCATCTTCAAAACGATAAGTCCAGAAGCCGATGGTTAGATTTTTAAAATTTTGATTTGCCATGGTATGGTGCACCTGATAACTATCGATTCGATTAAGGAGGTAGAGACTCCCGTCCTGATCTCCCCTACTGATGAGGACGTTTGCAGCCCGATAACCAAGATCTAGGAGTTTGGTTCTGTATTTTGGAATATTAAAGAAATGAGGATTAGACATGAGACACCTGTTAAATAAATAGATCACTTCCTCAGACTCTAGATGGAAAACAGTATGAAAAAGGATATGGAGTTCATAATATCCCCACAACTCGATTTTATAAAGAAAGTCTCTGATATCATCTAGCCCCTCAGACGAGCTCAAGCTTTTAAATTCAGAATTATAGCTAGCATAACGTGCAGTTAAAGATAAAATAAGCTGATCATCTTCAGCTAATTCCTGCGATAACGTAGAGAGTGCTTGTTGCTCCCCTCTGATAGATAAATCAAAGATATCATCAGAAATCGCTTCTAGATTGCTTAATGAAAAATGATTGAGGTGGTGTTCAAACTCCTCAAGACTAACATCTAAGCTTTGTAGTGCTAGCGTGAGTCTCTCGAAGCTCATCATCGTCTCACCGCGCTCAAATTTGGCCAAAGCTGCTTTGGAAATACCTAGTGGTTCAAAGTATATCAAAGGTAGGCCTCTTTGCTTTCTTAACTTTCTAAAGACTTGTCCATATTTTTTGTAGACCATCTATTCACACTCTCATCAGGAGAACCATCTAGCTCCCCATATTATTTTTCTCCCATCCTTATTCCATGGTAACACTTTATGAAAACGCTGTCAAAAAGGATTAACTGATAGGCATAGTGCTTGATAGATTGATTATCAATTTGAGTTAGGCATAGCAAGTTGCTTCCAAACAAATAAACAGACTAGTCACGAGTTACTATGGGTCAAGGTAAATGGGCTGACCATCTTATTTGTTTAGGCTATCAAAGCACAACTAAGCCTGATACAAAAGATAACCTTGCGTGAGCTGGGATAGAATCAACATGAGTTTTTAAGGATTTTTTGGTATAATAGAAGGACTATGACAGAATATTTGACTGTATCAACGTTAACTAAATATTTGAAAACCAAGTTTGACCGTGACCCATACTTGGAACGGGTTTTTTTGACGGGTGAAATTTCAAATTTCAGACGACGTCCTAAACACCAATATTTTGCCATAAAGGATGAAAAATCAGTTATCCAGGCGACCATGTGGGCTGGGGTCTTCTCTAAATTAGCCTTTGACTTAGAAGAAGGCATGAAAGTTAATTTGGTTGGTCGTGTTCAGCTTTATGAACCTGGTGGGTCATACGCCATCATTGTCGAAAAGATGATACCAGATGGTGTTGGTGCCCTCGCGATTAAACTTGAGCAACTTAAGAAAAAATTAACTGCCGAAGGCCTATTTAATCCTGATTTTAAACAACAGATTCCTAATTTTTCCAGAAAAATTGGTGTGGTAACCAGTCCTAGTGGCGCCGTGATTCGAGACATTATCACGACAGTTAATCGCAGGTTTCCGATGACAGAGATTTTACTGTTTCCTGCAAAGGTACAGGGGGTAGGAAGTGCTGAAGCAGTGGCAGCTCGGATTAAAGAAGCAAACCAGCGCACTGACCTAGATGTGTTGATCATCGGTCGTGGTGGTGGCTCTATAGAAGATTTATGGGCTTTTAATGAAGAGGTTGTGGTGAGAAGTATTTTTGAATCTCGCATTCCAGTCATCTCTTCAGTGGGTCATGAAACAGATACTACCCTAGCTGATTTCGTAGCAGATAGACGAGCAGCGACACCGACTGCGGCAGCGGAGCTCGCGACACCCAATACAAAAGTTGATATTTTACAATATTTAGCAACAAGTGAGACGAGATTGACCAGTATGACACAGCGCTATATCGTCAAACACCAAGATGGATTAACCAGGTTACAAAATTCGGTCGTCTTTCGACAACCTGAGCGCTTATATGACAGTTACTTGCAAAAGGTGGACAGTCTGACAACTGAGTTAAACAATCGATTACGTCAACAGATTCAAAGTGATCGACAAGAACAGAGCATACTGACAACGCGGTTGATGAGTCTGCGACTAGATCAAAAATTAGTGACCTTGCACCGAGATCTTGCAAGTGACACAGATGCCTTAAAACGCAACGTACTGACTTATTTTGAACAACAAAAGCATCGTGCTGAAAAAGCATATGATAATTTGTCACTCATAGATCCGATCAAAATCGTTAAACGTGGCTTCTCCATCGCTAGAACACAGGATGGTGACGTTATCAAATCAGTTAAAGCTGTCACAGACAAGCAAGTGTTAGACTTAGAAGTATCAGATGGTAAAATTAAAGTAGAGGTAAAAAAATAATGGCTAAAGCGATTGAAACAGTGACTTTTGAAGAAAATCTTGGGGCGTTAGAAGACATTGTCAAACGATTAGAAAATGGAGATGTTCCTTTAGAAGAGGCGATTGCTGAATTTCAAAAAGGCATGAAACTCTCTAAAGCCTTGCAAAACACCTTAAAAGCGGCAGAGGAAACCTTAGTAAAGGTAATGGCTGACAATGGAACTGAACAAGAATTCGATGGAAAATAAGACATTTTTATCTGACTTAACGGCTACTTTCAATACATTTTACGCATCTGAAGCATTGGTTGATCATTTGACGCAGAGTATTCAGTATTCACTTAATTCAGGTGGTAAACGGATTAGACCTTTATTTTTATTAGAGACTTTGCAGGGGTTTGGGATCACATGTACAACAGCACATTTTAAAGTTGCTGCTGCTGTAGAGCTAATCCATACAAGTTCTTTGATACATGATGACCTGCCGGCCATGGATGATGATGATTTTCGTCGTGGACAAGCAACTAATCACAAGGTTTATGGCGAAGCCCAAGCAATTTTAGCTGGAGATGCCCTTTTATTAGACCCTTACTTATTACTAGCTGAATCTGGCCTACCAGCTCAAGTCATCGTGGCATTAGTAGCTGAACTGGCTTATGCTTCAGGTAGTCATGGCATGGTAGCAGGACAAGTATTAGACATGGATGGGGAGCATCATAGCTTAACATTTGAAGCACTCAAACAGATTCATGCTTTGAAAACAGGCAGAATGCTTACTTTTCCTTTCGTTGCGGCAGGGATCATTGCCCATCAGTCTGCTGAGGTGCTTGTCCTACTTCGCACCTTAGGTGAAAAAGTTGGTCAAGCCTTTCAGATTCGGGATGACATTTTAGATGTGACTGCAACATTTGATCAACTAGGTAAAACACCTGGCAAGGATCTTGTCGCAGACAAGTCTACGTATGTGAAATTATTGGGGCTTTCAGGGGCTAAAGCGGCCTTAGCTGAGAATTTAGCGGATGCTACGCAGTTATTGACTGAGATATCTGATCAAACTCAGATGACATCAGACACTATTTTAAGACAAATTGAAAGATTAAGAATTGACTAAAGAACGAGTAGATGTCCTAGCTTTTAATCAAGGGCTATTTGACACAAGAGAACAAGCAAAACGCGGTGTTATGGCTGGTATCGTGATGAATGCACAAAATGGTGAGCGGTTTGATAAGCCGGGAGAAAAAATCTCTGATGAATTAGAACTGGTCATTAAAGGGGAAAAGCTCCCCTACGTAAGCCGAGGTGGCTTAAAGTTAGCAAGAGCACTAGCCTATTTTGATTTGAGCGTATCAGATAAGGTTGCGATCGATATCGGGTCATCGACAGGTGGTTTTACCGATGTCATGCTGCAAGATGGTGCTAAACTTGTATATGCCGTGGATGTCGGCACCAACCAATTAGCTTGGAAAATCAGACAAGACAGTCGTGTTGTGGTTATGGAGCAGTTTAACTTTCGGTATGCACAAGCTAGCGAGTTTGCGCATGGCTTACCTGCATTTGCATCAATCGATGTCTCTTTTATCAGCTTAGCCCTGATTTTACCGGCTTTATACGATATTTTAATCACGGGTGGTCATGTGGTTGCACTTATCAAGCCGCAATTTGAGGCAGGCCGTGAACAAATTGGTAAAAATGGGATCATAAAAGATGCGCGCATTCATGAATCTGTGATCGAACAGGTTGTCGTGATGGCAAATGGTCTCGGATTCTCAACACTTGGCTTGACAAGTTCTCCAATCAAAGGAGGACATGGCAATATTGAGTTTCTGCTACATTTGTCAAAAGAAACAGCAGCTGTTGATCATGTATTAACTGATGTTAAAGCAGTTGTTGCTGATGCCCATGGAGAATTAGATGAAAAAAAGTGAGCGAATTAACTTAATTAAGGATATACTCGTTGCGCGTGAGATTATGACGCAGGATGATCTGGTAACTGCACTTCTGGATTTAAATGTTGAAGTGACCCAAGCAACTGTTTCCCGTGATATGCGGGAATTAAGATTGATCAAAGCGCCTGCAAAAAATGGTGGGTATCGGTATGCCTTACCAGAAAGCTATCTCCCGAATTCTGACGAAGAATGGTTCAAGTCTGTTGTTTTAGGCATCAAGATACTTGGCAATCAGTTAGCCATCAAAACGAGTCCAGGATCTGCCATGATACTCAAAAAAAGGTTGTTGTCTCAATTTGATACTATGATTTTTACAGTCCTTTCAGATGATGATACGATTTTATTGGTGGCTTATTCTGAAGATAATGCTGAGAAAATATATGACCGCCTAGCGAATTAAAGGGGTCAAAGCTGCATGTGCTAGAAGTAGGCATGGGCTTAATTAAAATGACAAAAAGCCGATTATCAGGGGCTTTATCTAGTTGCTAAAGGAGTTGCGATGTTACAAGAAATATCAATCAAAAATTTTGCGATTATTGATACGATTACCATGCAATTTGATCAAGGCATGACCATATTGACAGGTGAGACAGGTGCTGGTAAATCGATTATTATCGATGCCATGAATCTCTTATTAGGCTCACGTGCACAGACCTCGTTTGTGCGTCATGGGGCTGATAAAGCTGAGATTGAAGGCTTGTTTTTTTACAAAGATAGTCCGGAAATTGCACAACATTTGGCCACACTTGGTCTTGAAAATTCAGGAGAGTTGATTTTACGTCGCGAACTATTTGCAAATGGTAGATCATCTTGTCGAATTAATGGGATGATGACACCTTTGTCTAATTTACAAGCGATTGGTGGCTTGCTGGTTGATATTCATGGGCAACATGATCACCAAGAATTGATGAGTCCAGCACATCACTTGAGCATGTTAGATGAGTTTGGTGATCAAGCATTTCTAGCGATCAAGACAGCTTATGCTGAGACGTTTTCTACCTACAAAGACCTGCGTCAAAAACTACTTGCAGTCAAGAAAAATCAGGCTGAGTTTGCGCAACGTATCGATGTTTTGAGTTTTCAAATTGATGAGATTTCATCTGCAGACATTGATCTTAATGCAGATACAGCCATTTACCAAAGACGTACGCAACTGACACATGCCAACCAGATTGTTGGTCATCTTGATGCAGCCTACTATGCCTTAGATGATGAGACACAAGATAGTGCGAGTTTATCGATGGTTAGACATGCCATGAATGAACTAGAAGCGGTCAGTCATTTTGATGAACTAGCTTATGCTAAGCTTTCTGAGAAGATATCAGAGGCTTATTATTTATTAGAAGATGTCGTAGCTGATTTAGAGAAACGCATAGATGAGCTCGAATTCAACCCATCAGAGTTGACCATGATTGAAGATCGTATTTCAGTCCTGACTACCCTGAAAAAGAAATACGGTCCTGAATTAACCGATGTTCTAAGTTATTTAGAAAATTGTCAAAAAGAATTAGCCCGTTTAACTGGAGATGATAACTCATCAGAAAGTCTAGAAACTGCATTTAAAGCAGCAGAGCAATCCCTTATCAGCCATGCCAAACAATTAGCTGAAGCGAGAGCTGTCATGGCAGAGCAGGTCGTTGAAGATGTTAAATTAGAGCTAGCTGATCTCTACATGGAGAAAGCAGATTTTAAAGTCATGTTTGAACCAGCCAAATTTTCTGTAAATGGGAATCAACATGTCGAGTTTTTCATTCAAACGAATCCAGGTGAAGGCTTTAAACCATTAGCTAAAACCGCGTCCGGTGGTGAATTAAGTCGCATTATGTTGGCCATTAAGTCAAGTTTTGCCAGACGGGAGAATAAGACCTCTATCGTATTTGATGAAGTAGATACTGGGGTTTCCGGTCGTGTTGCCCAAGCAATTGCAAATAAAATACATAAGATTTCTCAAAGTGGCCAGGTGCTTTGTATTTCTCACTTGCCACAAGTTGTTGCGATTGCGGATGTTCAATTTCATATTGATAAGCAGCAAGCGGCTGATAGAACAACATCAACTGTTAGTAAATTAAGCCGATCACAACGCAAAACAGAAATTGCTAAAATGCTGGCTGGGGATGATATTACACCAGAAGCACTTGCACAAGCTGAAAAATTATTGGAAAAATAAAAAATGAACCGAGAAAAATTAAAAACTGCCAAAAGAATTGTGATAAAAATTGGGACATCAAGTCTTATTTTGGCTAACGGAAAAATAAATCTAAAAAATATCGATGAACTTGCTTTTATGCTCTCAAGCCTGCAACACGAAGGCTATGAGATTATTCTGGTTACCTCGGGCGCTATTGGTGTTGGCCTAAATGTACTGGGCTTAGACAAACGTCCAGCAGAAATGGCACAACAACAAGCCTTGGCTGCCATTGGTCAGGTTGAATTGATGAGCTTGTATAAGCATACCTTCGCACGCTATCAGCAGAAGATATCACAGTTATTGTTAACAAATGATGTGATTGAATTTCCAGAAAGCCGTAAAAATGCCAGTGATGCACTTAATGCGACACTAAGCTTAGGCATTATTCCTATCATTAATGAAAATGATGCCGTCAGTGTAGATGAGATGGACCACAAGACTAAATTTGGTGATAATGACCGATTAGGGGCAATCGTAACGACCCTATCAGATGCGGATCTCTTGATCATGTTGTCTGATATAGATGGCCTATATGATAAAAACCCGACCATATTTGATGATGCTAGTTTAATCGAAACAGTATCTGAGATTACAGATCACTTGATGAAAGCTGCTGGCGGTGCTGGCAGTCGCTTTGGGACTGGTGGGATGACCAGTAAGCTCGAAGCTGCTAAATTAATTTTTGGTGCTAAAAAACAGATGGTCTTGACAAATGGTGCCAGAATTTGGGAAATAAGAGATATCCTAGAAGCTAAGAAGAAGGGGACATATTTTGGACAGTAGGCAATTTGTAGCAGTAAGCGCGGCTGAATTTGAGTTATTTGTCGACAAACGAGATGATATGCATTTCCAACAAACCAAAAATTTTGGGGAGTTACAGACTGCTTTGGGGCATCAGGCTTATTATTTTGCAGTGAAAAACCAGGATAAGCTAGTTGCAGCTATCTTAGTGACGCTTGCAAAGGTTAAGTTTGGTTATTTAGCTGAGGCACATGGGAATCCTTATTTTTCAGAGGATCATGTGACTAACCAAGTCCTAATCTCTGGACTAAAAAAAGTACTTAAAAAGCAAGGTGTTTTAAAATTAGTGGTTCACTCGAATGTTGTACAAAGGACATATGATGATAATTGGGAAAAAACAGCTGAGTTAAATCAAGCCTTAGCTGACTTTTATCAAGAATTAGGGCTCAAACAAATCCAATTAAGCGAGTTTGAAAAAGGGTTTAACTATAACTATAGTAAAGACTTGAGCGGTTATGAAAGTTTTGCTAAAGTTGAAAAATCATATAAAAAAAATGGGTTACAGACCATCAAAAAAGCACGCAAATTAGGCATTAAAGTTTATGAAGCTCGTTTTGACGAGTTAAGTGATTTTAAAAAAGTTGTCGATGAAGCAGGTGAAAGACGGAAATTTGCGACTAGAGATCTTTCTTATTATGAGGCAGTGCATCAAGCATATGGTGATCGCGTCAAGTTCATTTTAGCTAAATTGAATTTCAATTCAGAGCTAAGAGCGAATCAAATTGAGCTTGATAATATTCAGGCTGAAATTAGGAAAGCTCAAGAACAAAATAAGCTCAAAAGTTTGGATACACTTGGACAAAGAGTATCACGCCTTGAAAAGTTGCATGAAGAATTAAGTAAGTTTGTTGGCATTTATGGTGATCAGGACGTTATCCTCTCAGCTGCCCAGTTTTTCGTGATGCCTAATGAAGTCATTTATATGTTTAGTGGTATGTATGATGAATTTAGAGAATTTTCAGCGCCTTTTTTGATTCAAGATTATATGTTAAAATATGCCTATGCGCATCAAATCGACCAGTATAATTTCATGGGCGTCAATGCACCCGATAATCCTGACCAAGGCGTCTTGAAATTTAAGCAAAATTTTAAGGGCTATATTTGGCAATCATCTGGCAACTATGAATTAGTCATTAAACCACTTATAAACAAGATAACAGAAGCGTTAAAAAAAATTATTGCAAGATAAGATAAATTGACCACAAGTTGATTGATTAGCTCTTAGTCCCGAATCAATTCATGTGTTGGCGATTAATCATAGGAGCGAATCATTATCCATGCATTAGTCATATAGGAGTTAGTATGTATACAGTAAAAATCGGCTTATCAGCAGCTGAACATGATCAACTGGTTGTGACATCACCTTTGGTGAACTTGTTACAATCCGCAAGTTGGGCAAAAATAAAAGAAGGCTGGCAGCATGAGCGTATCGGCTTTTACGACAATCAGCAGTTAAAAGCAAGTGTAAGCATTTTGATTAAACCCTTACCACTTGGCTTTACCATGTTATATATCCCGAGAGGCATCGCTTTAGATTATGCTGACAAGGCATTTCTTAAGTTTGTCATCTCAGAACTTAAAAAATATGGTAAATCAAAGCATGCCCTCTTTATCAAATTTGATCCAGCAATTTTAGCGTCAGAAGCAAAAGACTTGATAGAAACGCTACAAAGTTTGGGTGTCAAGTGGTCTGGCTTAACCTCTGATATGCATGATACGATCCAGCCGCGGTTCAATGCTGTGATTCATCGTGAGGGATTTTCAGAGGCAGCGTTAAGCAAGAAAACACGCCAGTTTTTGAGAAAAGCACGCAATTCACATCCAGTGGCTGAAGTAGGGGGGACTGATTTAGTTCCTGAGTTTTCAGAATTAATGAAGAAAACTGAATCTCGTAAAAATGTCAGCCTAAGAAATGCGACCTATTATACCAAATTACTTGATGTCTATCAGAAAGAAGCCTTTATTAACCTGATTAAAATGGATTTCGGACAATTATTGACGGAAACTAAAGAAAACTATGCTAAAATAGTGGATAATATAGCAAATGCTAAAAATGAAAAACGGTTAAAAGCATTAACAAGTGACCTTGAGATAGTTGATAAAAATATCAAAGAGTTGACTGCTATTATTGAAGAACGTGGCAATATCGTTCCTGTTGCTGGCACACTGACCCTTACATTTGGTGGGGCAGCAGAAACCTTGTATGCTGGAACTGATACAGACTTTCAAAAATATTATCCGTCATATTTAGCTTGGTATGAAGCGATTAACCATGCCTTTGAGCAAGGGGCTGATACCCTAAATATGGGTGGACTTGAAAATTCATTAGCAGCATCAGATGGCTTATTAAAGTTTAAAAAACATTTTAACCCGTCGATTGAAGAATATGCTGGAGAATTTAACATTCCAGTAAACAGCTTACTCTATAAGCTAAGTGATCTTGCCTATAAACTTCGTAAAAAGATGAGATAGATTGAGGTAAACAGATGATTGGTACTCTAGGAAAACACGCTAAAACAGCAGCATTTGAACTAGCAAAACTCTCGACACTTGAAAAAAATGCCTTACTTCACGCATTGGCCCAAGCCCTGATTGCGGAAACTGACTTTATCGTCCTTGAAAATGCCAAAGATTTAGCGCATGCCCAGGATAATGGTGTGAATGACATCATGGTTGATCGACTCAGACTAACTGCTGAGCGTATTCTTGACATGGCAGAAGGAATTAGACAGGTTGCGACATTAGCAGATCCTGTCGGTCAAGTGATGACGGGGTTCACAAATCTTGATGGTTTGAAAGTGCTACAAACGCGCGTACCGATCGGCGTCATCGGCATGATTTTTGAAAGCCGGCCAAATGTCACGATAGATGCCTTTTCACTCTGTTTTAAAACCAATAATGCCGTCATTTTACGTGGGGGTAAAGATGCGATAAATTCAAATAAGGCACTCGTTACCGTCATCAAAGCGACTTTAGTTGCACAAGGAATTACGGAACATGCGGTTGGTTTGGTGACGGATACCAGTCATGAAGTGGCAAGACAAATGATGCTTGCGACTGAGTATTTAGATGTCCTGATTCCAAGAGGAGGGGCTGGCTTAATCCGGACGATTAAAGAACAGTCTCGCGTCCCAATCATCGAAACTGGTAGTGGAAATGTTAGTATCTATGTTGATGAATTTGCTGATCTGGATATGGCGACGAAAATCGTCATTAACGCTAAAGTACAAAGACCAAGTGTTTGTAACGCGGCAGAGAGTTTAGTTGTCCATGAAAAGGTTGCTGCTGCGTTTTTACCAAAACTCCAGAAAGCTATTGATGCAGTACAGCCAGTTGATTTCCGTCTAGATGACATTGCCATAAACCTAATGACTGGAACACCTGCGACGGATGCAGATTTTTCGACAGAATATCTGGATTATACTATGTCAGTAAAAGTTGTGTCTGATCTTGATCAAGCCATCGCCCATATTAATCACTACGGTACAAAACATTCTGAGAGTATCATCACTGATAATATTGCACATGCGGAGCAGTTTCAAGCACAGATCGATGCAGCAGCAGTTTATGTCAATGCCTCAACACGATTTACGGATGGCTTTGCCTTTGGATTTGGTGCAGAAATTGGTATTTCGACACAGAAACTCCATGCTAGAGGACCGATGGGACTAGAAGCATTAACGTCTTATAAATACTTGATCAATGGGACAGGTCAAACCCGAGGGTAAATAAATCGCCTTATAAATTTGGCAGTCAACTAGATCACTATATCAATCAAATATTACATTTCCTTAAAAATCTAGAAATTACTAGATTTTTTTGTTATAATAAAAGGTGTTTGTATTAACTAATTACTGTCCCCTACCTTTAGAAAGTGAGCCTATATGCCACATCAAATAACTTTTAAGCATGATACCGTTCTGCTTCATGAAACCGTTGATATGCTAGAAGTCAAACCAGATGGCATTTATATAGATGCGACGCTTGGTGGCGCAGGACATAGTGAGTATTTACTAAGTAAGCTGACAACAGGCCATCTATATGCCTTTGATCAGGATGAAACAGCACATGAAAATGCAAAAGTAAAATTAAAATCACAACTCGACGCGAACCGTGTCACACTGATAAAAAATAATTTTAGACATCTTCGGGAGGCACTTGCAGCCCTAGATGTCACAGGATTTGATGGTATCCTCTATGATTTAGGGGTATCTAGCCCGCAATTTGACGATAGTCAACGTGGTTTTTCTTATCGAAAAGATGCAAGATTAGATATGCGGATGGATCAGTCTCAAGAATTGACTGCACATGATGTTGTCAATACTTATGCTTTTAATGATCTGATGCGTATTTTTAGTCGCTACGGTGAGGAAAAATTTTCTAAGCAGATCGCTAGAAAAATTGAAAAAGCAAGAGAAGTTCAGCCAATCAATACCACTTTAGAATTAGCTGAATTAATTAAATCAGCTTTACCCCAAAAAGAATTAAAGAAAAAAGGTCATCCGGCAAAACGTATTTTCCAGGCGATTAGAATAGAAGTAAATGATGAGCTTGGCGCTGCTGCAGAATCGATTGAAACTGCTATCCACATGCTAAATCAGGGTGGCAGGATTTCAGTCATTACTTTCCATTCTTTAGAAGATAAGTTAACAAAATCTTTATTTAAAGAGTATGCAAACGTTGATATTCCAAGAGGGTTACCGATGATACCTGATGATATGTTGCCACTACTGACTTTGGTAAATCGCAAACCAGTCTTGGCTTCCGACGAAGAATTAGCAGTTAATAATCGGGCACATTCAGCTAAACTTAGAGTGGCCCAAAAAAATTAAAAAGAGTAGGTGTGAGGTACTTGACGAAAGTTAAGGCCTAGATAGCCTTAGCAACCCAGTTAGGTAGCATCAAAATAGAAAGGTAAGAAAACATGGCAGCAAAACCAAAAGAGTATTTCGATATTAAAACAGCTAATCAAAATGGTAGTTACAATATTTCGGCAGATTCTATTGCACCAGATATTTTTAAAAGTAAGTTTCGAAACTTGACCATTGTTGAAAAATGTTTCTACCTTTCTATTATTTTTTCAGTCATTGTGCTATCAATTGGGATGGTTTATGTTCGAACAAAAATTATCGAAGTTGAGCAAAATACGCTAGATACGCAAACAGAAGTGACAACCAAGGAAACACAGCTTAAAACTTATGATCAAAAAATAGATGAGTTGATGGGTAAAGAACGTGTCATCAAACAAGCAAATGATAATGGAATTAAATCAATTCCGGAAAATGTAATGAAGGCAATAAAATAAATGATAAAAATATTAAAAAACATTGCAACCTTTCCCTTTAGAAAAGTTGCAATAAATGCGGGTAAGACGCGTTTAAGCCCACAAGAGAACCGTAAACGGATTGCACAGGATATTCTTTTTCTCGCTCTCCTTGTGTTTACGGTTTTTATCGTTAGATTTTCATGGATCATTGTAACAGATTCCAGTAATGGGGTGAAATTATCTCCCCTTGCTAAATCAAATTATTCTGAAACGACAACGATTTATGCAAAGCGTGGCACTATTTTTGATAGAGAAGGCGCCGCTATAGCGACCGACTCTAGTGATTACTCTATCTATGTTATCTTAGATAAAACATATGTTTCGGCAGCAGGTAAGAAATTATATGCGAGTAGTGAAGATTTTGGTAAAGTTGCTGCTATATTTAAAGAAAAGCTCGGTATAGATGAGAGTTATACAAGAGGTCAATTAAATATACCTAAAGCAAGTCAGGTTGAATTTGGCACAAAAGGTAAGCATATTTCATTTACACTAAAAGAACAAATCGAGAAAGAGGCCAAAGACAAAGGGATAGCAGGGATTGGCTTTACCTCACACCTTGCCCGCTCCTACACTGGTAACTTCGCCTCTAATTTTATAGGACTTGCTGGCCTTAAAGATGGTGATGATGATACCAAAGGCCTGATCGGACAATTTGGGATTGAGGCATCATTAGATAGTACCTTATCCGGAAAAAATGGTGTTGAAACTTTAGAAAAAAATAAGGATGGCCAAACTTTAAAAGGGATTGCAAAATCCGTAACACCCGCAAAAGATGGTCAAGATGTCTATACGACACTGGATTCAAGCTTACAATCTTATTTGGAAACTTTAGTCGATACCTCACTTCAAAACTTTACTGCTACAGAAGTTGTTGCGACCTTAGTTAAAGCAGATACAGGTGAGATACTTGCGACCACACAAAGACCGACTTTTGATCCATCTACACAAAAAGTGATTGGGCCCAAAGATACGACTATTTCAGATAAACAAAATCTAAACAATCAAAGTAATCTGCTGTATCAATCTAGTTTTGAACCAGGCTCAACCTTTAAACTCTTTACCATGGCTGCTGCCATCGAAAATGGTACTTTTAATGCAAATGCGACTTATTCTTCAGCACCGATATCAGTTGGTGATACACCGATTGCTGACTGGGATAAAGAAACACATCCTGGTGGATTGAGTTTGACCTATGCACAAGGGTTCGCTCATTCGTCAAATGTAGGGATGTCAAAACTACAGATAGCAATGGGCGATAAAACTTGGGACAACTACCTTAATCGCTTTAGATTTGGTATCCCGACACGAATGGGTGTTGGTGGTGAAGGCTTTGGTAAATTACCCGACGATAATATCGTATCTCAAGTCAACTCATCTTTTGGTCAAGGTATTTCTGTGACAGGGACTCAGATGTTACGTGGATATTCTGCTATAGCAAATGGCGGTACCATGTTGGAACCTCATTTCATTTCAAAAATAGTCAATACTGATGATAGTACACAGCGTATTTCAGCACCAGAAATTATTGGTAAGCCTGTTAGTAAGACAACAGCTGACTCTGTTTTAAAATATATGGTTAATGTTGGGACAGATAATATCAATGGTACGGCATATGATTGGGGTACCAATCAACCATATTTCCGTGTTGCTGGTAAAGATGTCTCAGTTAAAACAGGGACTGCCCAAGTACCGGATCCAAAAGGTGGTTACCATGTAGGAACCACAGCTTATCTCTATTCTGCTGTTGCCATGGTGCCATCTGTAAATCCGGATTATATTTTTTATATGACGGTTACCTTACCGGATCATTGGAGTTTAAATTTTATTTCTAATGTAGCTAATCCTTTATTAGAACGTGCCTATGATTCAAAAGCTACGATCGATGCAACATCGAATAAATCGATCAGCAAGACTAGCAATGAAACGAAGGTTACTTTAGCAAATTATGAAGGTAAAAATCCAGGTAATACCCTCGATTTACTTAGACAACAGCTTTTACAGCCAGTCGTCATTGGTAGCGGTTCAGTGATTACCAAACAGTCTATTGAACCGGGAACAAAACTCGGTGCAAACAAGCGAATTTTGCTACTGACTAATGGCAAATTAACCATGCCTGATATTTATGACTGGTCTAAACAAGATATTGACATACTGGCCAAATGGGCTGGATTGACGGTTACTTATGATGGTGCTGAGGATGGTAAAGCTACTAAGCAAAGCATCGAAATGAATGAGGCAATCAAGAAAGGGAAAAAATTGACGGTCACACTCAAATAAATGATGTATTAAATTGACTCGATAGGTTGGACAGTTATTCAATTTATGCTGAATCAAGTCATTTAATATCGCTTTATTGAGGTTGGCAGATACAATTAACGGAAATTAACTATGATATTTTACTCACTTATTGCAGGAGTTGTGGCATTTATTGTCACCTTGTTCACTATTCCATCTTTTATCCGTTTTTACCACAAAGCAAAAATTGGTGGTCAACAGATGCATGAAGATGTTAAGCAACATGCTGCAAAAGCTGGTACCCCAACCATGGGAGGCGTCGTTTTTGTCACAGTTAGTTTAGTGATTGCTTTGCTTTTTGCGCTTGTTTCTGGCTTATTAACGGCCGATTTTATGATCCTCTGGTTTGTCTTTGCCATGTTTGCGATTGTTGGTTTCTTAGATGATTTTTTAAAGATTTTCAAGCAGATAAATCAAGGGCTGACCAGTTTACAAAAACTAGTCGCACAAATCATCACTGGTATCATTGCCTATCTTATCTATGTGCATGAAGCTGGCGATAATTTATTGAATGTCTTTGGCTATCAGATTGAACTAGGCGTGTTCTTTATGGTCTTCTTAGTCTTTTGGTTGGTTGGTTTTTCAAATGCAGTAAATTTAACAGATGGTATTGATGGCTTAGCTACCATGTCTGTCGTTATTTCTTTGATTGCCTATGCGATCATAGCCATTCATCAACAGCAGTTTGATATCTTACTTGTCATACTTGCCATTATTGGCAGTTTACTTGCTTTCTTTTTATTCAATCATAAACCTGCAAAGATTTTTATGGGAGATGTTGGTAGCTTGGCACTTGGTGGTGTTTTAGGTACGATTTCAATTCTTTTAAATGTGGAATGGACCTTGCTACTGATTGGGATTGTTTATGTATTTGAAACTGTTAGTGTCATGTTGCAAGTCTCGTATTTTAAACTGACACATGGCAAACGCATTTTTCGGATGACACCTGTACATCATCACTTTGAACTAGGTGGGTTTTCAGGAAAAGGTAAGCCTTGGTCTGAATGGCGAGTAGATAGTTTCTTTTGGAGTATCTCCTTAATCGGATCCATCCTAGCACTCCTCATTTATTTCTTACAGAATTAACCCTTTGATATGAGCTTTAGCTCATTATACTAACACGATAAATGCTGCTAATGTCATAAGATGTTAGCGCATTTTCTATTTTACAGATCTATCATTAGTTAACAGTGGCGATTAGACATAAAGCGAAAAGAGAAAAGGTTTGACTAATGAAAACCATCTGATATAACCTTAGTAGCCAATACGACCTAGCTTGGTTAGTCAGGATAAAAGTAGTCATTTATGATATAATAAGCACAAGATCAAACATTAAAAAATGGTGTATCTTAATACATCAGCTTGTCTCTACTATATGTCTATAGCATGGGGATGTCTTGTAAGACAGGCAACTTGTCTGGAAATGAAAAGTTTTAAATTTTAGGAAAGAAAATGAGGTAGTAGATGACAGTAACAGCCCTTATATTTGACCTTGATAACACACTGTTATCATCAGACCATGCTGATCGTATGGCATTGGAGAGACTGACATCATTTTTACAAACTAAGCACCCTCATCTTTCTGTCGATGAATTTGAAACCTGTCTGAAAGCAGAAGCACTGGCACTTTTTGAAAGTTATGATTTTTATGACTTTACAGTCATGATCGGTATCAGTCCTATCGAAGGATTATGGGGAAAGTTCAATGATGAGACATTAAGGTTCCCGGAGTTGGCTCAACATATTAGGCTATACCGTGAAAAAGTTTGGCTACGTACCTTAGCAGCCCTAGGGATTTTTGATAGACGAATGGCTAAAGTGTTAGAGCTGATGTATATTGCAATCAGAATAGAGACTGTGCTGGTATATGAGGATACGTTTGAGGTTTTAGATCAGCTTTACGAAGCCTATCCATTACTCCTTTTGACGAATGATGCGCCTGCTTTACAGCAGTTGAAGCTAAGGAAAGTCCCTAAACTTCGAAAGTACTTTAAACGGATCATTAGTTCTGGAGACTTTGGTCAAGGTAAACCTGCGCCTGCGTTTTTTGAATTTGCTCTCTCTCGGTTACAAGCAGACAAGCAGACAACTCTGATGGTTGGCGATAATCTGCTTACGGATATTTTAGGGGCAAATGCAACTGGTATCAGATCAGTTTGGCTAAATAGAAGAAATGAAACGCTAGTGGCAGGCATTAATCCGGATTTTATCGTCCATAGCCTGACAGATGTTTTAGCAATAGTTGAGGATGAAAATAAGCGATGAATATTTCAGATAAGTATTTAATTAATCGGGTCACTGGAGAAAAGGGACAAGCAGAGGTAATATTCTTCCCTATGCATGAAGATGATATTATCGATATGGTGCAAACTGTCAGAATAAAAAAGCAAAAATTGATTACCATCGGGGGACATACAGGACTTTCAGGTGCAACGTTTCCAGATAATCATCAAGTCTTAATGAGTTTAGAAAAGCTAAACAAAATCATTAACCTTGACAGTGAAACCCTGACGCTAACAGTCCAAGCAGGTGTGACGATTGCCCAAATTTCAGATTATTTAGCAGACACACCCTATTTTTATGCACCTGACCCTGGTAGCAAACTAGCAACAATTGGTGGGAATGCTGCGACAAATGCTGGTGGTATGCGTGCCATTAAGTATGGCGTGACACGTGATAATATCCGGAGCATGCGTGTGGTATTGGCAAGTGGACAAGTCATGCAGGTCGGCTCGATCAATCGCAAAGATAGTTCAGGCTATGATCTAAAAGATGTCTTTATCGGCAGTGAGGGCACACTCGGTGTCATAACCGAGCTTGACTTAAAGATTCAGCCCAAACCAAAATTTAGGCGTGATATCCTACTAGGATTTGATAGTTTGAGTCAACTCTCACCCAAGGTATTTGCTATCCTGTCTAGTGGGCTTATGCCTGCGACGCTTGAGTTTTTTGAACGTGATAGTATCGCCTATTCTGAAAAAGGATTGGGTCTAAGCTTTCCTGCTATCTTTGGAGAGGCTTTCCTCCTCATTACTTTGAATGGCAATGATGAGGGGCAATTAGCCCAAGAGTTGCGTTACTTAAGTAGCTTAAGTGCGCATACGCTAGTGCTGACAGACGATGCAATCCTTCAAACTGTTTGGCAACTTAGAGGCGCCATCGTTTCCTCAGTTGAACTAGAGAGCTTACAAGAGCCACTAGATGTTGTCGTGCCAGTCAACAAAATCGCATCAACAATCGTCGCATTAAAGAACTTGGCGCAAGCAGAAGGCCTATCAGCTATCTTTTTTGGTCATGCAGGTGATGGGAATATCCATGCCAATATTATAAAAAATGACTTATCAGATGCAGTGTGGGAAGATAAATTAAGTCGCTATCTGGATCAGCTCTATGCCTATATCGCCCAAGTAGGTGGGAAACCATCTGCTGAACATGGGATTGGCATGCTCAAAAAATATTATTTTGAAAAATATAGCGATCCGATTGCCTTAACGACGATGAAAGTGATGAAAGTGGCACTGGATCCTGAAAATATGCTAAATCCAGGCAAAATTTTTGATTTATGATGACAATATAGAGACGAAGCTGTCATTTTTGGGTGTTTTTTCAATAATTAGCTTGTAAATAAGTATCATTCTTGATATAATAGTTAGGTGCGTAATGGACGCATATAAACCGCTCATCCGCTGGAACGTGTGCTATGTCACGAATACTACGGTAAGTTTTAAGATGGGTAGAAGAGGAGAATAAAAAATGAATCCATTAATCGAAGCTATCAACGAAGGTCAACTTCGCAGCGACATCCCTGCTTTCCGTCCTGGTGACTCTGTGCGTGTTCACGCTAAAGTTGTCGAAGGAACGCGCGAACGTATCCAGCTTTTTGAAGGTGTTGTTATTGCCCGTAAAGGTCAAGGCATCTCAGAAACTTATACAGTTCGTAAAATTTCAAACGGTGTTGGTGTTGAACGTATCTTCCCAATCCACACACCACGTGTAGAAAAAATCGAAGTAATCCGCTACGGTAAAGTACGTCGTGCTAAACTTTATTACCTCCGTGCACTTCAAGGTAAAGCAGCGCGTATCAAAGAAATCCGTCGTTAATATATCGGTGTTAAACCCTTATTTTATAAGGGTTTTTCTTATGTCTTGGTTTTGGTATCGTGGGAGGTTTTTAGGCTAAATATTGTTTGGTGGGCGAAAAGTGGGCGAGTTTTTATCGATTAAAAAAAGAACCCTTAAAGGAATTGATCTGAACCCAGTCTTTGATTCGACCTGACGTCTTAACATGGTATTTATCAGCTATAAATTGATAAATACCTAATCCTTGTTCATAGTCTATAACTGCTTTTAGTTTCAAATCAAATGAATATTTTGCCATTAGAAAAGACCTTCCTTTTGGAAAGTCTATATTTTGGGTGTCACATTAAAATACTAACACTTTTTTGTTTAAGGAGAAATACATGCCGAGAGTAGACAGAAGCTATAGTCAATTTGAAGAAATCAGAAACTATCACGATCGTAGCATGATGAAATGGCAAGGGTTCTTCTTGTCAGAACACACCACGGCGATGAAAGAAGATAAAGCGGATAAGGTTTATTATGAATATAAAGTAACAGGTAGACTTATATCAAATTATATATTTTTAGTTATCACTAACACCCTGTAGACCAAGTATCTGCAATGTTAGTCAGACAGAACATCTTCGTATAAGTATGCAATGTCAATACAGGATAAACTCTTCTCTTTTGACAAAAGATAAACAGAAAAGTATACTTGAATCAATCAGATGGTGTTGGACTGATTCAAGTATACTAAAAAGATTGGTAATCAAAATTATGAGGCAAAATTATAATGTTTTAGTTATTCCCTTTTTTAAAACAAATGATGAAATTAAGTTTTGCATTTTTAAGAGAAGTGATTTAAAGATTTGGCAATTTGTTGCTGGTGGAGGAGAAGGGCAGGAAAGTATTTTTGATTCAGCTTTAAGAGAACTTGAAGAAGAAACTGGAATAAAGTCTAATTATAAAAGTTTATTTAAACTTGAATCTATGGCGTCTGTTATAATTGCTCATTTCCCAGAATTGGCGAATTTACCTCAATATGTAATCCCGGTATATTCTTTTTCTTATTGTGTTGAAAATCTTAAAATAAATTTATCTAAAGAACATGTAAAATATATGTGGTTAAGTTATGAGGAAGCTACTGAATTATTGCATTTTGATTTGGACAAGACAGCACTCTGGGAACTCAATCAAAGAATAAAAAAAGATGATTTTTAAAAAATAGCTGGAAAATCAATTATAAAATACTTACAACATTTATAATAAGTATATAAGTTTAATTTAAAAAGTATGAGCAGGATAAAGTTGTATCAATGTGCCAATTTTGGTGGGCGAAAAGTGGGCAGTTTTTTATCAATTAAAAAAAGAAGGCTTAAAGGACCTTTTAGAATTCCTTTAAGCCTTCTTAATTTTTCTGTGATGTGTAAATAAATGTCTATGGTAATGCCTTCCTTTGCATGACATACTCGTTTCTGAATCATGTGGAGTGGTACACCTAACTCTGCAGTTTAGAAACGTGGGTATGTCTGAAGATGTCAGAGTGAGTAGCGTTTTTTATTTTCTATAATAATAATCTTCAGAAGGCGAGTTCCCCCATGTAAGTCTAGGTCTATCTATGTTAGATTGATCACCTATCATATTATGATAACCAATTGGGAATAACATAATAGCATACCCGCCAACTTCGGCTCTAACAACAAGTCCGGGATTTGCTATGAATTGGTTGTAGTCAGCTTCATATAGTTTAAAAGGGTGTGGAGAACTTTGTGTTGATGAGTGAGTCACAGTATAGTCGCTATTGATAATGATATAATCACCTTTTGTATCTTCCCATTTACCTACTATAGAACTAATGTCACCGTTAAAAATAGCACCAGGGTTAATATCCTGCTCAGTTACTGCTGGTTCTGCAGCGGATTGGGATTGGGGTGGGTTCTGAGAAGCACTCTCAGACACTGTCTGCTCAGTTGACTTTGTTACTTCTGATTTTGAACTCGTTTTTTCTGTGACTGAATTTTTTGATGTACTTTTTTCGATTTTGTTTTCTTTTGATGCTTCAGTTGTTTTCTTATTATTCGAACAGCCTACGAGTAAGGTTGAACATAATAATAACCCTAAAATAATCGCCTTTTTCATAATTCTCTCCTAGTAGCTTTTAACGTGGATCAAGTTTGCACGCTATGTTTATCTATATAAGAATTTAAAAGAAAACCTAAACTAGTAATGAATGAATAGCCTCCAAGCAAAGTTAGTAAGGTGTTTTATAGGTTGTCTGCAGATGCCTTCATTGTACTAATTATAGTAGTTTTTATCAAGCAATTATATAGTTTTCTTTACTTATAGTAAAAAACTATTTATGTTAGGAGGTTACATATCAAAATTTGACATTGGAAAAGAAGCAACCGCTTTTCATGGATACAGATGCATCTGATTTAAAACGAAAAGCAGTACAAACACACAGATAAATAATCTCTGTATTTGTCCTGCTTAAGATGCGCGATAAACGTATCAGTACTATTTTACATTTAGTTTAAATTAAATGTAATTTGTTTTTTATTAGCCAGCCTATTTGATTGATAGAGTAAGTTATAGCTATCTTTATCTGCTATTTTTGCCTGTCCTACCATTGTACCTGTTACGCTACCGCCTTGGGCAAGGCTGCCACTTGGAAATCGATCATTCACGATATTTTTGCCATCATCACCAATGATCGATTCAGTTAATGCTGTTTGATTACCTTTATCATCTAGTTTGAAATCAAATAGATTATAGTCAATCGTCTTTTTCCCTTTATTCGTCACCGTGATATTTACAATGACGAATTGATTGCCCGCTCTAGGTATTGCATATTTTGTACCAGGATTGTAAGTAACTGAATTTACCTTATAGTAGACATCATTAATGATAATGTCTTGCCCAACTTTTCCAGTCTTTTTTTCCACCTTAGCATTTAGTGAAGTAGAAATGGATTTTGGTCTGTAAGTTACGAGACTAGTTATTGCACCACATATCATAAGTACGACACTTATTAAGAAAATGATGATTCTTAGTGATGTTTTTTTGGATTTTCCAGGTGTTTCTATGCCATCATTTAAACTCATAATATAGCCTCCTAATTGGGTTTAACGTGGATCAAATTTGCACGAAATGGGATAATTTAGTATTACAGTAGTCGTTATACCTTTATTTTTTCATCGATTATGTTATTGATGAGTTCTCTAAAAAGCCTTAATAACAGACTTATTAAAAATAATGTTAAAATTATTATAACAAAAAAGCGCTTAATAATATACGCTAATTCAAGTATTTGGATGAAATTTGTAGGTAAATGATAGCTAGCTACAGATACTGTATTTTAATATGATTCTATTTTTGCTTCCAGTATCTTTCGTCATAGTAGACGATGGAAATTAGAAAACTGTTTTCTATTGTATGAGTTAATTAAGAGAGGAGGCCATATTATCTGGCTATATAGAGGATTTCAAAACAGCGATATTGTGTTTGAGGTTTCTCCTTATAAAACCGATAAATCACTTTTTTCCATTTATCTGGATTATAGATCACGAGTTTTCCAGTTTCCCCATCACTTAGCTTGTCTTGGCAGTCAACCTGCTTTAGCGCGTTAGTTTCTTGAATATCTTGTACTTCTTCAGTAACATAGTGGCTTGACATAAAGTCATCTGCCAAAGTGACTGTCGTTGTGATTCCAATTTCGATATGTTGCCAACCAAATGACGTTAAAATATTGTCAAAATAACCATCGAAGATGAATTTCGACATGCCATCTGTATTTTTCCAGACATAAAGTGGACTGTAGCTATTAGAAAGCGCACCTTGACTTTTTTCAGAAATCATGAAAATTTTGACGTACAAATCTTGAAATCCAGACATCAAGTGTCCTGTATTTTTCACCCGATCCCTGATGATTGTCATATCATAATCAGTAGGTAAACTAATATCATATCGCATTGCTTGCATGGTAGTACTCCTTTTTCTTTGATAGCTTAATTATAAAAGAATAGGAGGGTGTTGCATAATACCAGAAAATGATATACTTATAACAAAAAGTGATAGGTGAAATGAGCAGATATGAATTTTAATGACTTAGCTATATTTGTCGATATTTATGAGACAGGATCCTTAAATCAAAGTGCGATACATTTAGGCTATGCTCAGTCAAATCTGACTGCACGTTTGAAGAAATTAGAGCTTGATATGGCTACAAGACTTTTTATCAGAGGTATAATGGCTTAACACCGACTAAAAATGGGGATAAGTTTTATCTATTTGCAAAAGAAGCGATTCAAAACTTAGCGACTATAAAACAGACATTTCACTCTGATACGAAAATAATACTGATATCCGAGTTACTCCTAAATGATGATATCAACAATTTACAAACCATTGATATCGCTAAAGACACCATCACCATCAAAAAAACAAGAGATATCGCATCAGCATCACTTAAAAATAGCTTTGATAGGATCGTCAGTTTTTTAAAGTTAAAGCATGTGTCAGATATGGCGGAAACTAGAAAAACAATCGATGCGTATTATTTAGCATCACCATTGATTGATGATGTACAATGTGCTTATTTCTTCGTGAATCGTGATGAGACTTGCCCCTTTAGACAACAGACACTTGCTGAATTCGCTAAGGATAAGGTCGTGATTGAACTTGACTCTTTTGAAAACATCATCACTTGTATTGAAGCTGGACAAGGGATAGCCTTGTTGCCTGGCTATTTAACCGAAACGAAAAAGTTACAAAAGTGGGAAGAAACGAGTAGACCGATTACTTACTATAGCTATGAATAACTGTCATCAAAAAATTTAAAATAGGTAGGTGTGCAAGAAGGTTTAGGTCTAATTGTCATCTACTTTTTTTATTTCTATAAGTATGATAGCATACGACTAAACTGATAAAGCTAATCATAATATGAACACTCTAGAAATCAGAGCGTTTTAGTAGTAGTGTACCAGTGGGAACTAATGCATAGTGTGGTCGATCTGATATTTTTTCCAAATATTGTCGTGTTTTAGCAGGATAATCGGTAATAAATCCTATCACACCTACAGCATAAGTTGTTTGGATCTCTTTATGAGAGTTAATCGTCCATGCGTAAATCGTTTTGTTGACGCTAGTCGCTTGCGTAATCGTTTTTTGAGTTAAACTAGAGGATTCAATGGCGTAAAATTGACTCAATTTTGATTGATTGACTCCATTTTGAATAGGGGATAGTAGACCTAGATCATTATCCAAAAATTGATCAATTCTAATGAGTGAGTTTTGGTTTAAGGACTGTAATTGTGCTTTATTTTCAGCTAGTAGTTGGCCGAAGTCTTCTGAAAAGGCTTTTAATTCCTGGTTACTAACTGTTTGACTAAATTTTACTTCGACGAGTAATTTTTGTTTTAGCTCATTTGCAAGAATCAAATAATCCTTAAAATTTGATAATGTTGTTTTTTGATTCTCGTGTAAAAATGTGATATCTTTTAATTGATCCCAGCTATAGTCACTAATTTGATATGACTTATCCTCTTGATTTTTTATAGCAGGGTCGTGACTTAAAACATACTGACCGTCTTTTGTTTTTTGAATGTCTATTTCTACATAGTCTGGATGCGTCGCGTGTACTTTTTTCAAATTCTTAATCGTATTAGGGATATCTGACTTGGAAGTGATGCCCATATGTGCAATGACAAGATAATTTTGATGAGCTACTTTTAATTGTTTTCCTGATAAAAAAATAGTAGAAAAGCCAATGATGACAAAAAATAGAACAGCTCTGATATGCACATATTTCTGATGTGGTAGTACCTGTCTTTTTTGATCTGGATTCGAGAGAAATAGGTATAGGATGGTAGCCGTATAAAAATAGAGTACCCCTGCTAGCAGTGAGGTAAATAGATTGGCAGTGAAGACACTCCAGTTTCTATGATTCGCTATATCTATGAAAAATTGTATGCCGGAAAGGATAGCAAAAGCAAATACAATCTTGACAAAAATAAAGCCGAGTTGCCTAAAGTTATGCCAAGCTGATTTTTGAGTTGCTTGCCAACTTTTCTTGATTAAACTTTCCTGTTTAATACCATCTATAATCAGATAGTAAGGTATATGTTTTAATCGTAGGGCGAGAAAGAGTATCAGTATATATAGGAGTGATAGGCCAGTTAAGATAAACGGGTTAGCAATCATTGACATGAATGTTTGCGGAATGGTCATATAGTTGGCAACTGGTATTTTTAGACCCAGTTCATTAAGTGGTAGTAAGATGATAATCAAAACAAGTACAAACCCATATAATTTAGGTCGTTTTACTGCGCTTAAAAATTTGTGCCAGCAGAGTTGATGATGTATTGATAATTCAGTTAAAATAAGTAGGCTGACAAATAAGCCAAAAATAAGGAAGTATGTCGTGATCGTGACGGCATAAATAGGTGCGTCAGCCAGCAAATCATCCACTAAGTGCTTGAAGCTTGATGTATTGATTTGGTAGGCTTGTGGCGCATAGGATAAGAAATAATGAAGACAGCTTGCAGCAAGATAATTAAATATAAAGATCAGAACCATGAACCACGTTATGTGGGTTAGTTTTCGATTATGCATTATTGACCTCCTAAAATAAAATATTTGAAAAATTAAAGAAAATCATACTTATTTGTAGTATAGCATAAGTTATCAAAAAAGGGATCAACTGGATTTGAAGGGAAAAGACTGATGTAAAAATATGTGAAAGTGTCAATAGGCAAGCAAAAACTTAGTCAGTATCGCATAACTTGTTTAGCTCAGATACGATAAATAAGGAAAGCGTAGCAACATCACTAAAATTTGGCGATTCATTAGTTATCAGTGTCTTTTTTATCCACATAGTTTTATAATAGAATTAGAAGGTGAGGTGTCATTATGAAAGATCAATACAAAAATATTCTGGTTGCAGTCGATGGATCAGAACAAGCTTATAATGCAGTTCGAGAAGCGATTGAAATTACCAAAAGAAATGATGGTAAGTTATGGGTCTTAACCGTTAAAGAAACTAATCGTTACTATGATACCTTGGATATGTCTGTCACTGGGACGACAGCACTGGATAAAATGGCCAGCGATATCCTCAGTAAAGTAACTGAGTTGGTAAACGGAGAGGTTGACTTAATCGATAAAGACCTCTACGATGGCAATGCAAAACGAAAAATTGTACAGTATGCTAAAGACAATGAGATTGATCTGATTGTCATTGGTGCGACTGGTACAGGTGTCATTGATAAATTATTCATTGGGTCAACAACACAATACGTTGTGAATCATGCACCGTGTAATGTGATGGTTGTTAAGTGAGTCATTTATTGTTAAAAAAACTTACAGGTTGATCTGTAAGTTTTTTTTAACGTTATAACTGAATGTGTTAGCTGATGAAGAACCTAAAAAGTAAGGATGTCAAATCTAGAGTCAATTGCTTTATAGATTTAAAAAGCCACTATACTCATCTGTTAGTAAACTGACATTCTTGCCTCTTTCTTGCTCTAATTTTATTCTTTTTTCTCCCCAAGTAGACATGGCGATTAGGACATCTTTAAGTGTCTTGCCTTCATCTGTTAGTGCATAAATAACTTTTGGTGGCATTTCATTGAAGACGATACGATTGATAATATGATCTGTTTCTAACTCACGTAATTGTTGTGTTAAAACTTTTTGACTAACATTGGGTATCCTTCTTTTTAATTCGCCAGATCGCATGGGATTAAGTCCTAAATTGCATAGAATAAGCGGTTTCCATTTACCGCCTATTACGCTTAAAGTTGCTTCCATACTCATCTTGTAAACTGTTTCCATAACCCTATCTCCTATATTTTAGGTACTATTTAGTACGTATGTTACAAAATAGTGCCTACTTGAATCAAACATCTATAGCATCTATAATAGCATATGTAAGTATTAATCAAGAAGATTACAGCTTAATAAAAGGAGAATATATATGACAAACTATCAATTTTTAACACCCTACCGATTTAATAATGGCCTTGAGCTAAAAAATAAAGTGGTCATGGCACCCACGACGACTATGTCTAGTTTTTATAATGGCATGGTTACTAACGATGAGTTAGCCTACTATGCAAAACGTGCAGATGGACCAGGTATGATTGTGACTGAGGTCGCTAATGTCAGTACAAATGGCAAAGGATTTGAAGGAGAGCTCTCAGTAGCTAGTGATGACATGATTCCTGGCTTAACAAAACTGGCTACGACTATCCAAAAAGATGGTGCAAAAGCTATCTTACAAATTTTTCATGCTGGCAGAAAATCATTTAAAAAGATTTTAGCTGGTGAGACACCAGTTGGCCCAAGCGCCACTAAGGCAATCTTTCCGGCAAATTCAGAAGTAGCAAGAGAATTAACAGAAGCAGAGATTGAGCAAATTATAGTCGACTTTGGACAAGCAACAAGACGTGCTATTGTAGCAGGATTTGATGGCGTTGAACTCCATGGTGCCAATACTTACTTGTTACAACAGTTTTATTCACCAAATGCTAATCTCAGAACCGATGCATGGGGGGGAGATAGAGATGGTCGATTATCTTTTGCAAAAAAAGTACTTGCTGAAGTAAATCGTGTCATCACAAAATATGGAAAAGATAGTTTTTTATTAGGCTATCGTCTCTCTCCTGAGGAGATTGAAACACCAGGTATCCGTTTGGCAGATTCACTATATTTTGTTTCAGCTATCAAGGATAATGTCGACTATATTCACTTGTCAATGGGTAGCTATAAACGGACTTCTCTTAATGATCGTGATGATAAGACCTTGTTGCTGCATCATTTCTCTAATATCCTGTCACAACAAATCCCACTTATCGGTATTGGCTCAATCGAAACACCTCAAGATGCAGAAGAAGCCTTATCTAAGGGCGCTAGTTTAATTGCAATCGGTCGTGAATTGATAAGGGAACCAGAGTGGGTGCAAAAAGTAGCATCTGGTAATGAAGCAAGTATTCGTCAGACGCTAGATCCTAAAGAAATGGATGACCTCGCCATTCCGGCTGCAATGCAAAGTTTTCTGACAGGTGCTTTCTTTGATGTCATGCATTTTACGACAGATGAGGCAGTAGTAAAAAGCTATACCAATGAGTTGGCACCTATGGAAGGTGTTGAAAAGAAACTTTAATGCAAAGTGCTTAGCTAGACTGCTTATTTTAATTGGTCTAGATGTTGATCAAGTCTTAGTAAAGAAAAATTAAATTGCAACGAGTCGTGTATCCTAAAGTGGTGGTGTTTAAGCTACCATTTTTTGTGTAGGAGAAAATTTTAAATACAAGCAGATATGCCTGATTAGGTTAAGTAATGTGCTAAAATTGTAGGATATACTGTTCAAGTTTCTAAATAAAATGGGCCTGTGACAAATACTAAACACTTTTACTTGACTTAGCCTTAAGGCTAAGGTATAAAATAAGATGAACGATAAATGAAAAGAGGAAAAAAGATGAAATCTGCATATTTTGTAGCACCAGGCGTAATGGAAGTTCGGGAGTTACCAAAACCAGAACTAGAGAATTCGACGGATGCCGTGATTAAAATTGTTAGAGCCTGTGTTTGTGGCTCAGACCTTTGGTGGTACAGAGGTATCTCTAAAAAGGAACCAGGCGTTGTCGGTCATGAAGCAATAGGCGTCATCGAATCTGTTGGCCAGGATGTTACGCAGTTTCGTAAAGGTGATTTTGTTATCGTACCGTTTACGCATGGGTGTGGCCACTGTAAAATTTGTAAGGCTGGCTTTGAGGGAAACTGTATCAATGATGCTGGTGCGACGAGTGCCCATCAAGCAGAATACTACCGAGCAATCAATGCAGATGGTGCGCTTGTTAAGGTACCAGGGCAACCTAGTGATTACTCAGATGAACAGTTGGCTAGTTTGACAACGCTTGCTGATGTTATGCCTACAGGGTTCCATGCCGCTAAGGCTGCCCAAGTTAAAAAAGGGGATACAGTTGTCATCTTTGGTGATGGTGCAGTTGGTCTCTGTGCTGTTATTGGTGCAAAATTACTTGGTGCAGACCAAATTATTATGATGAGTCGCCATGCTGATCGTGGTGCTTTGGCTACAGAATTTGGTGCGACTGCAATCATTAAAGAACGTGACCAAGCAGCCGTTGATCAAATATTAGCGATGACAGACGGCCTTGGTGCGGATGCTGTTTTAGAGTGTGCTGGGACTAAGAGTTCTGTCGAAACAGCTTTTAAAGTGGCGCGTGCGGGTGGTAATATTGGTCGTGTTGGGATTCCACATGATGTCGACTACAATCCGTATATGACACGGTTGTTTGCTAAGAATATCGGCTTAACTGGTGGTGTTGCATCAGTCTCACTTTGGGATAAAGAGTTGCTATTACAGGCTGTTCTAGATGGCGAAATCAACCCAGGAAAAGTGTTCACAGCAACGTATCAACTCGATGAGATACAAGCAGCTTACCAGGACATGGATGAACGTAAAACAATCAAATCACTCTTGCGTGTTTCTCAAGGATAATAGCAGGCTAAGATGAATATCAAAGAAGCAGCGGAAAAATGTGGGGTTTCAGCAAATACCATTCGCTATTATGAAAAAGTAGGCTTACTGACCACGATTGATCGGACGCCCTCTGGTATTAGAACCTTTGGGGAGAGAACCCTAAGTAGGATCTCTTTTGTCAGGTCAATGAGACAGGCAGGGATGCCAATAGCAACCCTTAAAACCTATATGGGCTTGATTGATGATGAAGCAAACCATCATGATGCCCAATTAGCCTTGCTCAAGGAGCAACGTGCCATTATGGCTGATAAAAAGGTAGATATTCAGTATGCGATTGATTACCTGACCTACAAAATTGATCATTATGATGATCATATTTCTCAAGTTGAGCAAAAATTGCAAGCACTTGAAAAAGGGCAAAGTAGTGATGAACTAGTTGAATCGAGTCATAAGTGTCTCTAACTAGGTATGACATAACAAAAAACGATGGTAGAACCCAAGTTCACCATCGTTTTTTCTATAGCATTTGCCTCAGGATTGTCGGATTATAGCTGAAAAATGGAGAGAGGACGGTAGTCCTCAAAAAAACAGAAATAAGCAAAACTTCACAAGTTAATCATTTAATGAAGTCTTTGTTTATAACCACTGATTTTTCGCTCAACAAAAGACATCGTCTGCTCTAAAGTTACCTTAGCCTGTTTAAGGCTAGTCAAATGCTTATCTAAAATGTCAATTCTATTAGCTAACGAAACATCTCCCTGCTCTTGTAACGCCGCATACCCTTTTATTTCATTGATAGACATCCCTGTTTGCTTCATTTTTAATAGTAACTCAACCCAACAGACATCAGATTCAGTATAGTCCCTATAATTGTGTTGATTTCTTTTAGGGGTTAAGAGGTTTTCGTTTTCATAATATCTTAATGTATCAATCGATAAACCTGTCTTCTCAGAAAATTCTTTTATAAACATGCTAATTTTTCCTTGCTATGGAGCATACTCTATAGTATACACTAATATTAGAATAGAGGAGGAAGATATGACGCATGATTTAAAAGACCCTTTCTTGTATTGTACTGCGATTGTACAATCTACAAAAAAGATAGGGTACAATGATTTAATTGAGAAATTATCAGCATTGCAAGAAGTGACAAGTATTGAGGCGGGGTGTATCTTATTTAAAATCGTTCCCCTTGATAGAGATGAGGAGCGGTTTGCGCTATGGGAGATATGGGAAAATAAAGAGGCTTTTTATGCACACCACCAAAAATACTATACCAAAGCTTTCTTTAGTGAGCAGCTAGATACAATCGTATTATTCGAAAGTTCAGAAAAGGTATCCCTATAGCATGGATGAATCAAACAAGACCTATGTTAGGATTCACTTGTTAATCACTAACTTACTTACGACTGGCAGTTTAAGTCTATTATTGAATTATTTAACAAATGGCAAATTAATTTGGGAGACATGGCTGAAAATATGGGCAATCGTATTTGTTTTAGTCCTGATATTGTCCCAATTTATACCAAAGGGTGTTCACTTGATGCTAAAAACCATCTTGTCCAATTGTCATAAATCAGGTAAAAATTGACCCTATGTCCTTATAATTAATGATAGAACCTAAGTTTAGCATCGTTTTGTTGTGCTATATCCCAATGATACTAGCCATTATGCTATAATACGAATAAGAAAAGAGGTAGCTTATGAAATGGGATTCGACGTTATACGATGGTAAACATGATTTTGTATCTGAATATGGCAAGGGATTACTCAGCTATATACCAGAAGCTAGTGACCAAAAAATCTTGGATTTAGGGTGTGGGACTGGTACCTTAACCTCTGAGATTTCAGATAAATACCATGACGTTTTGGGAGTAGATGGCTCTCCAGACATGATTCAAAAAGCAAAAGAAACTTATCCAAATGTCCCTTTTGAGGTAGTGGATGCGCTGAACATGAACTTTGAGCAGGAATGGGATGTTGTTTTTTCAAATGCTGTATTTCATTGGATTCCTGATCATGACAAGTTGTTAAAAAATATTAAGCAATCACTCAAATCGTCTGGAAAACTGATTTGTGAGTTTGGTGGCTATGGTAATATTGGAACGATAGAACAAGCCTTTAAAAAATTGCTAGCAGCCAAAGGCTACACCTACAAATCAAGATTTAATTTTCCAACTGTCGACGCATTTGGCACATTACTCGAAAAAAACGGGTTTATAATCGATGACCTTTATATCTATGATCGTCCTACGGTGCTTAAAGATGGTGAAAAAGGGCTAGCAAATTGGGCGAGTCAATTTTTTGCCACTGACTTGGTAGACTTTAGTCAAGCCGATAAAGATAGCCTACTAGCTGAACTAGAAAATGCAGTACGAGCTGAGCTTTGGGATGGGACTAACTGGGTTGCAGACTATAAGAGACTGCGCGCGATTGCACATATTTAGGCTTAGTAGGATTGCACAGTTCAACATCATAAAACGCCCCATAGTCTGACTGCATATGTCAGCTGATGGGGCGTTTTTTGTTTAACTTGATAGACTTGAGTGTTAGTGTTTAAAGTGAATCAAGAAGAGATGTACCATAAGAATTATCTATTGCACATAACCACTTGCCGTCGATTTTTCGAAAAATGTAGGTTGCACGTCTCTCCATAGCATAGTCTGATTTATCCGTAGCAGTCTGATTAGCTTCTAAAAAGGTCTGTGCCAATACTAAGACGGTATCGCCAGTTACCAGATAAAGCATCTGACCTTCAAGCGGCTTGATAGAGTTATCAAAATATGCAGCTATTTTGATGAATGCTGACTTGATTTGTTCCCTGCCCCTAGCAATCATCTCTGGTTTAATGACCAAAATCGCATCTTCCGTATAAAAGTTAATTAAGTCATCAAATTTTTCTGCGTGAATGAGCTGATCGCAGGTGTCTATGATTACTTTGATGTCATGTTCAATTTGTTTGATAGGTTGCATATTTTAATCCTCCAGTATGTAAGATTATAGCACAGTATAGGTCATATGATAGAAAATAAGATAGCTACAAGCATCTTGAGTTAGTGTCATGATAAATGCTATACTACTGGTATAACAGGTATATCAATTAGGCAATATGATCATTAGAAAGCACGGTGGTAAGTGATGGATAAGGCATTTTTTAAACAGTTAGACCAACAACATTTGTCTGCTGACAATCGGCGTAATATCAAGACAATCTTAGGGGTATTAGATGAAAGATATAGCGAGATTACAGCTTCTGGTAACTTAAATCACTATCAAGATTATGCCAAGTTAGCAACACTAGATGTATCTCCTAAAGCCTATGAAATTTTATCATACGATATCAAAGTCTTGAGTGATAGTAGTGTATTATCTTTCTACAAGCTAAAAGAAAAAAATAGTAATACCTTATCGTTCAGAAGTAATATTTGGCTTAAATCAGATGAAAACTGGCAGCTGATTTTTCATCAGGGGACCCCTGTCATTGCAGATGAAGATTAAAGTCAATTGCTTACACCTTATAGCCTATCTATTTTCAGATAGCCCCCCATGTAGCGGGTTATAAATAATAGCAGGTAAACATGATATAATGAAACTAATGAGGCAGTATATTTTGTAGAAAAACGTGTGGAGTATGACCAATGATGCAGCACCTATATTTGATGAGACATGGACAAACGAGACTAAATGCTGCAGGACTAAATCAAGGCGCTTGGGATGCACCATTGACCCCATTAGGCATCTCACAAGCAAGATTAGCAGGCCAATGGTTTAAGGAGCAAGGCATTAGCTTTGATGCGGCAGTTTCATCTACTAAAGAACGCGCATCAGATACACTAGAGATTGTGGCTGGTTTAAAAGATGGTGACTATGCCAGAGATAGAAGGCTTTCTGAATGGGATTTTGGGTTATTTGAGGGACAAAATGCAACCTTAAATCCACCCCCATTGCAACCAGATGAAGGGACGATCAGCTTTGGCAAAGCCTATGTTGGGTATGGCGGAGAATCAGATACGGCAGTCAGTGATCGGATGGACAAAGCAATGACTGACATCGTGTCATCATCTGCGCAAACGAGTCTAGTTGTGTCCCATGGTGGTAGTATATACCTGTGGTTACAACGCCATTTTGAACAAGAAGCGGTCAGACGCTTACTCCCTTTTGGCAATTGCGCCATATTTGAACTGACCTATGAAGATGGCAGGTTTGAGCTTGTGCAAATGATTGACCCAACTACTGAGAGCAAGTAATGCTTTAGACGAATCACTTAAGTAGGCATAGAGGGGATTATTTTTTCCTAATCTAGTTATAAAAAATCGTCTAAAAAGGATGAACGAGATGACGCTGACAAAAGAAGCAGTATTAAACGATATTTATAATCTTATCTTAAATCCAGGGACACGTGACTGGGAGCGGTCTGTCTTGATCATCGCCAAGGATGAATTAGCAGTGACAAGTAAGGTCAAAGCACCTCTAAAAAAACTTGAACTGGCCTTACGCCCATTAGCACTTAGAAGCAATTTAACACCTGACCTTGCAGATTTCTATTTAAAGATAACGGATCAACCAATCATTAAAACAACCATTGATCTGGCAAAGCATGCCCATCAGGATTTACCTTATGAGGCGCGTGCAGTATTTGCTGGTGGCTGTTTTTGGTGCATGGTGGAACCTTTTGAAACAAAAACTGGTATCATCTCAGTTTTGTCAGGCTATACTGGTGGGCATGTCGATCACCCAACCTATGACCAAATTTTAGGTGGCTATACGGGCCATGTTGAAGCAGTAGAAATCATATTTGATACACGGTTGATCACTTATGACGCCTTGCTCGATTTATTTTGGCTGATAACAGATCCTACGGATGCCTTTGGCCAATTTCAAGATAGGGGAGAGCAATACAAGTCCGTTATTTTTGTTGCAGACGCAAGTCAAAAAGCACTTGCCCAGCAATCAAAACAAGACTTAAGCGACTCTGGCAGATATGAGCAGCCAATCGTAACAGAGATTAGAGATGCGACGACATTTTGGCCAGCAGAAGACTATCATCAGCAGTTTTATCAAAAACAAAAGAAAAGATATAGCAAGATAAAAAAATCGCGGCAACAATTAATTTGGTATTTACATCAAAAAAGTCAGCTTCAGAAATTTTTTAATCGATTTAGGAAAACTAGCTGATCCGCTAGACTAGAACTAAAAATAATCAGCCGGTTTATTTTGACAATGTAAAAACCTACCAAACTAGATTGGTAGGCACATGTGTTTGATTAGTCTGGAAAGTCTTTAGAGAATGATTCGAGTGCTTCATGATAAGCAGTCAAATAAAGAGGGTAGATGTCTAACTCAGTTGCTTCATTTTCTGACTTAACTTGAGCAACCAGTGTTTTATTGATTTCAGCTTGTGCGATGAGTAAAGCAAGATCATGGGCACGTTGTTCATTTGATAAAATATTTTCAGTATTAAACATAATAAGACCTCTTTCTAATTCAATTATACCAAAATTTAAAAGCAGGTTGAAAAATATTAGCTTTAAAATTTTTTATCTGAGAGATCATTGCTGACAAATAGGATGTATCATGCATTTTTTAATGATGAATAGTAAAAGATAAAGTATAAAAAGCGTTAAGATTTATGATAAGACAACAAATAGCATAAAAACGGCAGACCAGTCTTGACTCATAAAACAGTTGAAGTTGCACCATTTATAAAAAAGATACTCGATAAATTTAAGAGAAAATAAACTGTATAACACGGATTAAGACATGGTATAATATGATATATGGAAATAGATAAATCAGACATTACGCCACCTAAATTGTCAAGGTCAATCAAAACAACAGCCTTGGTCATCTTATCTTTTATGGCTGTAAGAGTGATTCGAAAAATTTTCTGGGGAAAATCGGATTTTTTGGCATTGAAAGATCAGTTACTTAAGTCGGATGATAAAGTTTGGATGATCGCTATGATTATCGCAACTTTTTTGGTTATTTGGGTGGTGTCAAGTTTGATTTTCGGGAGTATATATTATTTATTACAGAGGATGAAATTCAATAAGTCATCACGTAAATAACTGTCGATCACTGGATGAGTAATTTTTTTTACTCGGAAACAAAAAGACTTTGATTGGCATATGTCATAACCATCATTAAGCTAGAACTCATAATTATAGAGGAGAAAAATGGAAAACAAATTATTTTTAGTTCACGGTTATACTGCGCAACCAAGTGATAACTGGTTTCCATGGTTAAAAAATGAAATTAAAAAAGATAATCTAGCCATCTCATTACTAGATATGCCAAATTCTCAAGATCCAGATCCTCTTGCATGGGATGCTTATTGTGATGCGCATATCAGCCAAACTGATGGAATTACGATCATTGGCCATAGTCTTGGTTGTATTCAAGCACTACGTTTTATAGAAAGACATGATATTAAACAGGTTAATTTGATATTGGTTTCTGGGTTTGATGAAAAAACACATACCTTACCGCAATTAGCAGGGTTCACAGATCAACCGATTGATTATAGAACTGTTTTACCTAAAATAAATCAAGCAGTCGTTATTTCAGCTTTAGATGATGACATTATCCCTTACGTTTATTCTGAGACATTAGCTCGACATCTGAAATGTAAACTGATAGTCATGCCTGAAGGAAAGCACTTTATCGATAGAGATGGTATACTTGACTTACCAGTCGTCTACGATGAATTATTAGCATTTGTCAAAAACAGCGATTGACCGAGCACCACTTATTAAACCATCGTAGACCGTGTCAAACGAAAATAAAAAAAGAAAAGAGTAAATGATAGATGAAACAGCATATCGATAGTGAGCTAGTCATATATGAAGTTAAGGCGGATATAGAGCAATTTGGTGGGGACTTTACTGTCTACGCTGTATATGACAGCGAAGTAGTATCAGGTCAACCGTTTGAGTATATCAGTGGTTACGTGGATGCTGAAAGACCAACTGAGGATGAAGCAGAAACCAAAAAAGAATTTAAGGAACTCATCAAAGACTATGACGATAATCTAGCAAGTCTAGCAGATACCAAGCATGAACTGATGACATTGGATCAGTTACTTGAGAAGTTGCTGGAACAAGATGTTGCTGATTAAAGTGAAGACCGTATGCATGGCCGTAAGTCATCCTGAATTTATCCAATCTAACCAAACTGTAAAAGTTAAAAACTTGAAATAGAGTAAAGCCTTTAAACATGTTGTTTATGACGTTTTTTTATGATACACTTGTTATAAAAATAGCAATAATAGTAAGGGTATCTATGGCATATCATACGTATGAGTTTTTGAGAAGAAGAAAAAACGATCCAAAGTGGCGAGGTGCCTATGAATCGGCTAGACTACAAAGAGCAATATCATTTGTGTTTTTTCTAGCAATAATTGCTTTAGTTTTGTTTATTTATAAATACAACATTGATGTCATGTATTATGTCAATATAGTAGTTGAAAAAATAGAAAATATTTATAAAAGTTTAACTAGTGAGAGTTAAATATGTGACCAATGATGCGTAACAACAGGTGCTTGTATTATTGATCTGATAATACACTATCAGTCATTGCTAATTAGTTTGATCAACAGTCAAAAAATCAGCTATCAGTCAATTGGATAGCTAGTCGTTAGTTTATGAAGACTACCCAATTGCTGAAACAATCAATAATAGCTTAACACCCTACAGACACTAAGTCAGTAGGGTGTTTTGATTAGCTAATTTGCAAATAAGTTATATAGGATATAAACGATGTACAGGATGATAAAAAATACTCCCTCTTTTTTTGTTAGGACATGTTTTTTTGAGTTGTATATACAGTAAAGTAGATAAAGAAAAATGGTTATTGCCATTGGAAAATGAAAGATTAGAAATGACTTGGGCACGATAATAGGCGTTTTAGAAAAAGCAACAGCAGTACTCAGCACAAATAGCAGATTCATTAGGCTAGCGCCTATTAAATTACCAAATGCCAGTCCGCCATATCCTTTTTTAGCAGAGGAGATAACAGTAGATAGCTCAGGTAAACTGGTGCCAAGTGCGACGATTGTGGCTGAAATGATGGCTTCAGAAATACCAATTCTACTTGCTGAAACTTGTACTGTTGCCACTAAAAAGCTTGAACTTAATGCGACGACTAAACCGGAAATAATGACTTTAAGGATTAATAGGGTCAGTTTGGCCAGCGACATTTTTTCTTTGTTAGCATTTGGATGCACAATTGCCTCATCAACTTGATTCGTTTTGAAGGATTGGAACAGGTATATCGGTAGGGCAATTAATAGGACATACCCTAAAAATCTGGGTACCGATGCATGATTGAACAGGGATATAAGATAAATACTGACGATTCCTAAAAACGTAACCCCTACATTAAAGGTAGATTTTTTTGAGACGGGTATACTGCCATATAAGATCCCCAGTCCTAAAATGAAACTAGTGTTTGTAATAATAGAACCTAATACATTACCTAATGCTAAATCAGTTGAGCCACTTGCTAAAGCGCTTATGGTGGTTGCAAACTCTGGTAAGCTAGTCCCTAATGAGACGATGGTCGCGCCAATGATGATGTCCGAGATACCAAAAGATTTTGAGATGACGATAGCAGCATCTGTCAAGTAGTCAGTTGACTTGGAAAGTGTGACTAGTGCCGCCACAAAAACAAAAATGATGATAATAATGGGTGAGTGGTTAAAAAGTTGTGTCATAAGTAGGAATACCTTTCATAAAAAAAGGGCGTGACTTCAAGTATTCTTCCTGCCCTAAGAAGAATAAACCTTGAAGCCACAGCCCAACCTTTGTTTATATCAATTTAATCCATGATAACATGATTTTTAAAAGATGTCAAAGTGTCAATCATAGTCAGGTTATTTTTTGTTAGCTTATTTCGCATCATTAGTAGGTTATATTGAAAAAAATAGATGAAAAAAGCGCGTGAGCGCTTGACATCATTTAATTATGGCTGAGTAGCTATGAACAACAATATGGTAAAAATCAGAAAAAAGATACCAGATAATAAAGCAAAATTTTTCATTTTATGCTTTGCTTGTGCCCAATTTCTTTAGAAAGTATTGTTTTCTATTGGCAGTAAAAAACAAAACCCTTATAAAATAAGGGTCATGTTTCACTGTCTGCGGTCTGAGCACACGGTTTATTAACTGTGTGCTTTTTTTTATAGATGTTTAATCAAAATTATTACGCTCTTTATTGCTATTTTCCTTATGAAATTTGTGATTTCTTTTCGGTCTGTCCATACTATGTCTGTCCATACCATGCCTGTCTATACCATACCTGTCTATACCATGTCTGTACAGACTAGCTCTTTCGAATCTTTGAGAGTGATTTATAGTATGGCTAATTAAAAATGTTGAAAAGCTACCTAGTACGAAAAAGCCAGCAGAAAATAAAACTATTTTTTTATTAACTTTTTTGTACCATGTTTTTGTTTTTGACCACGTCGTTATTTTTTTGTCATCTTTCCTACCTTCAATGTTACTTATTAATGTGCCATTCGATTCTTCATTTTTTGGTTCTTCAATCATAATTTCATCTCGCTTTCTATTTGTTTATTTTAGGATAAGTTCCTTTACTTTAACTTAAATAGATCTTATTGATTGGATGTGTCATTATTTTGTAGTTAACATATTACTTTCTTCAATCATCTTGATGAGTCCGTCATAAGGAAGATTTGTATTGTTTACAACGACTGTATTCCAATGTGTTTTGTTCATGTGGTAACCTGGGAAGACACCATCATAAATTCTAACTTCATCACCGTGTTCTGGTTTAAGCTTCAAATCTATCATCAGCTGACCATTTTTTTCGAAGATTAGCGCAATCATTTTATGCGTGCTTTTCTGTTTGATTACAGTCCATAAAGTTTTTTCACGTTTATTTTTATTAAACGGATAATCTTCATATGAGTCTGTTTCGTGAAGTAGCAATTGGATTAATTCTTTACGAGTCATTGAAATCCTCCTATTAGTTAGGATAAGTATATCACGGTTGCTTTAAATATAAAAATGATACAATAATTTTATAAGCCTAACTTAAACTGTATATGGCGTTCTTACATCATGAGCAATAAACATATTACTATATATCAAGTTAAAAAAGATATCAATTTGTTTGGCAGTATCTTTAAAGTGGTAGTAGTGTATGAGAATGAAAGAATAACAAGATACGTGGCTGCGCATCCTTCATTCAGGATCAAGGAGTACATATTGACGAATATTAAATAAAAAATGTTAATTTATGTTTAGTAGCAAACTGGTTACTACTTAAATAGATGTAATTAAAGCATAATGGGAGTCAATTCTTTTGATGATCACTATAGGTATCCATCAGAAATGAATTTCCCTAAATCAGATATAATGATTATTTAAACAGTGCTCTCTTGCAATTTGCATCCGCATATGGTCTGATATGACTATCGGATAAACGTCGGATAAGTAAATGGAAATAGTTGATAAAATAGGATTATGAAACTGGTGGATAAGTATCCAACTTTAACTACTACAAAAATATTTAACACATGATTCATAGCGGTTGTTGAAATGACATCTGCACGCAATTATAGGCTTCAAAGTGGTTGGTGAAATTATTGTTGGTTCGATTCCAGCATGAAGTCGTTCCTAAAAAATACAGCTGTATATTAGGTGGGTCAGTTGGCAGATTGACGGATTTGCTAGAGCTGATTAAAAAAATAAGGAGGAATTAATATGGTAGATAGTTGGTTGTGCCCGCTTGATATTTCTTATCAAGTAACACAAGAATGGGACCAAGAAGGGTGGGGGACGCCAGGTCAGATACATGGCGGTATTGATGTGGCTCCAACTGCAGGAGGCAACCCGCCCATTTACGCAGCACGTGCAGGGACAGTAACGACTGTTACATACCACTCGCAGGGTGGCAATTATGTCATAGTACAACATGATGATGGATATTGGACTTACTACGGTCATTTTAGTTCAGTTAACGTTGCTGTTGGTGAAAAAGTGAATGCTAATAGCATTTTGGGCATCATGGGTAAAACCGGATTAGCAACTGGCGTACACTTACATTTTGAAGTGTGGCAAGGCGCACAGTGGCAACGTGTAAATCCAAGGAGTGTCATTAATTTTGATGGCAAAGGCAGAACTAATAGTTCTGGTAACCCGCAAGACGGAAATTCAAATGAAGACAAAAAGGAAAAAGGAGATTTAAAAATGTTTATTGCACAATGTAGTGGTGGAGATGTTAATCAATATATAAAAAATGGAACTTTTGTTTTGTTTAATTTGAGTCGCGGCATCTATAGCGTTCTTAATGGACAAGGTCAAGTAGATGCGGTAACGGAAGGACATCAAATGTCTAATGGAATTGCACTCACCAAAACAATTATGAACAATGTAGTTATCACTAATTTGATTAACGGATCCAAATTAGATTATCGTGGTTAATTTCTTAACAAGATAAACGCTCAGTATTATGGAAATAAAGACAAAGGCAGCTAACTGTTAAATCAGTGGTTGCTTTTTGCTATATGGTATAATATCTATATGAAAAAATTGTACATATTATTGTTATTTGCATGCATTGTCGCACCTTTATTAGTTGAATATTGGTTACCTGTCCCAAGTGGCAAGGGAGATTGGCTTAGTTTTTGGGGTAGTTATCTTGGTATAATTCCATCTGGATTGATTGCCTATTTTGTAGCTAAGTATCAGATTGATAGAGAGCATAAAAATGCTAAAGAAGAACAAGATAGGGAATATTTACCGTATTTCAGTATCAAAGTAGAGTCACTTTTTTTCAATTCGTTGAAAGAAAGTTTACCAATTCGAGATTTAGACGGAATATTATACTATAAAGAGTCAGGTGAACAAAGTGTTGAAAAAGCAATTTTATTTCCTAATGAAATGCATGGATTGCAAAAATATTACGCCAATATTCTACATGTAGATATAGCATGCAGGCTGTTAAATGGACTTGAAGTTTTTTATACAAACGGAGAAGGTGTTGATGGGGCGCATTTTGTAAAATGGCCCAACGGAAATATCGAACAATATGTCTTTGAAAAAACAGAGGACGCTAATAAATTGGCATGGGACAGATTAAAAAAATCCCGTTTCGATATCAGTTTATAAGATAGGAAATTACATTAATGGTTACACTAGAGTTAGGGAGCATAGCAGATTGGGTTAGTGGAATAGGTACGCTACTAGCCGTATTATTTGTTGTAGTTCAAATGTTTTTTGATAAAAAACACAGAAGAGAATCATTAAGAAGTTCAAATATGGCCAAATATAGAAAAGAGGATGCCAAACTAATAAAAATTAGAGATGTAGAAGTGTATTATTTCAACTTTAGTATTGAGTACATTAGTGGAGAATTTTCACCGTATACCTGTATTTTATTGGAAACAAACATAAATGGGGTAGAGCAATATTTTAGAAGTGAAATAGTTTCATATTTGAAATCAGATAAATTATTTGAATTTTGTTTGCCCAAAAAAGAAAATTTAGAACTAAAAAATATTTATATTATTTCAAAAGATGAAAATAATATAACGTATGTAAAAAAACATAAATGGATTGGTGGCTATGGTGATGCCATATTTGAAATGAGTGAGGTCTTTACAAAAGAAAATAATAAATTTGAAAATATACTAAAGTATTCTACTGTGATTGATCAACGTTTGGATCCTTGCAGAAATATAATAGAACATTTTAATGTTATAAACGATTTTTATAATCAAACAGATTGGGGAAAGCAAAAAGTAAATAGCAGTGAACTGTTTAATGAAAGTGAAATTTCAGCAAAAATTATTAAACAGCTTTTGAATCAAAATCCACAAATATTCAAAAAATCAAAAGTGAATCATATATTCAATAAAAGACTTTTCTGATAAAGTGATGTGAGGAATTTTTTGTGTTACTATATATTTTATGTAGTAACTTTTTATACAAACATAAATAGGAGACTCTATATGCGTATTATTGCTCTGGAAGGCAAAAACTTAAGTGACAGAATTAGTACGATCCAACTATTGTATTATGAAATAAAAACACATAGCGACTATAAATTAGTAAAAGATGTATTTACTATGAGTAAATCCATGAAAATTATAAAACCGAGAGGTCGCTCTTTTTTTTCGATTTTTAAAAAAATCAGTACAGGAGAATTAGTTCTAATTTCATCTTATGGTGATCATATGTGGAATATTATTAGCGCTGGAGTTCTTGCAAATAGATACAAATGCGATATATTGGTAACAGGGTGTCGGACTTCTGGAGCAACGATTAAACAAATTAAATTATTTGATAAGAGTTCTTGGCACGTGATTCAAACAGCGTCACATGTCAAAGATGCTGATAGTCTATTATTATGTATTTAAATTGCAGATAATTAAAAAATGATAAAAGTGTTGACTACTATCAATATGTTATTATATAGTTGTCTGGTGAAATAAAAGCTACTGACTTGGAAACTAGCAACCCAAAATTTATTGAATTTAAAAAAGAGATAATGGGCAAAATAGTTTCTCAAATTGATAATATAGATCAAATAGAAGCAGAAGTGTTGAAATCTATTAATAGAGTCATAAAAAGAAATGAAAAGACTTTGGAGGGGTGGATTAAGGGTAGCAACTTAAATAAATTAGATATTTTGAATGAAGAAAATAAACAACTGTCTTCACAATTAGTATTAAGACAAGATGAAGTAATTAAAATGCAAAAAGAAATCAATGAAGTAAAGGATGCATTTATAGGACAATACAGCTTTGAATATGTGAAAAGCAAACTTTCAGACAATCCTTTGATTATACCAGATATATATTTAGAAGTTGAAAAAATAAAAGAATCTTTGAAAGAGCAAGATCCAAGTAGCCCCGATAATATAAGTTTTGATTCTGATAAACAAATAGTAGAAAAAGTTACTGCTATAACAGAAGAAAAACTAACTGCATCTCAAATGTTGATCCTTTCCAAAGATAGATTATTAGAACATTCAAGCACAATAAGTCATGATTTATATGGCAAAGTAATGAATGAACTTTATATTTCTAAATGGTATGAAATGTCATTAATTAACAAGGAAGAAGTTCCAGGCGAAAATATCAGTTTGCAAAATTATAATCATTACATCCCATCATATGAGCGATACGAGTTGAACGATCGAGGTATAAAATATATACAAATGTTAGAAATAGAAACAAAAAAATGAATGAAAAACAGAATGGACATTTTTTGAGTTATCAGGTATTGCTTTTTTGTGTGGTATAATAAAGATAGTAAATAATTTTTTTTTAATTGTTTATGGGTTGTCTATTTGCATTGTTTTGTAAGAGTATTTTGATTCTCAAAAAAGGAGAGAAACTTCATGGAATTATCTTTATTTGAAAGACAAGTATTGGCCAATCAATACGATTTACTTGAAAAGTTATCTGACGACGAAAATGATAAAGAATATTATAGTCAAAGAAAAGAGATCTATGAACTGGGATTTGAAGGAGAATATTTTGAACATGTTCCTTATACTGATTCATTATCTAAAGAAGACTGTAAATTTGTATACAGAATTATAAATCTTTATGATGATTTATACTATGAATGGAATCAAAATGATGAAATTAAGAATGGTATTGACAGCTATCAAATAACTTTTTCTGGGTTTGATGCAAATGATGATATTGGATATAAATTATATTCTTATGCTAAATTTCTTATAAAAGATCAAGGTAAATTCCATGATACAAGAAAACTATTTAAATCTGGGGAAATAACTCTAAATAGTCACGGAATGGGACCTGGTATAGATGGTTATCATGAAATGATTGAAAGAAAAGAAGATCTCTTTAAGAAAAAAATAGATGGTCATAAAAACGAGTGGAGTTTAGAAGATATAAAGTATATTCTTGGTAGATAACATAGCATGGAAAAAGATGAAATACTAAGCAGAATTGAAAATCTGTCAAGGTTAATGAGACATGAAGATTATATTCAAGAACGTGCCGAGCAAACTAAAAATTTCTCTCAAATAAAAAGCTCAAAAGAGTTTTCTGAATCTATGCTTGAAGAGATAAAAAAATTAAGAAAATTACTGTAAAAGGATAAAGGTAGTGTCTCTGACATAGCCTTTTTTATTTTACAAAACAAAACACAGATAAGGAGGTGATGTAGATGTGGTAAGGAAGAGGAATCCGTTACGTGATGAGGCGTATCGAATTTGGATAGAATCTAATAAGAAAAAGCCTTTAAAAGATATTGCTGATGAACTCGGTGTACGTCCTTCAACTATTAGAAAATGGAAATCTGAGGACAAGTGGAGCAATTAAATGAAACGGAGCGCTCCGATTGAAACAGAGCGTTACGATTCAATGAAAGGCAATAAGAATGCCAAAGGTAATTCAGGTAATCCAAATGCTAGCCCTCCACCTAAGATTCAGTAGAAGCTATTGAGAAATAATTCCATAGTGCTTTTGAAAATGCAGTTAATAAACGTTTAGCATCATCTGCTGAGAACCCAGCAGGTAATGGTGTTGGTTCAGGAAAAGAATCTGTCGGCAGCCAGTATGTAAACAAGCAAAGGTTGCCCAAGTGCAAACGCCTAAGGGTTCGATTGTCGCACTCGATGTTGAAGAGGGCCTTGCCAACACTGATGTAATTCTGTGGTCGCTGCAGTACATCAAAGACCGTGGATATACGCCTTTGTTATATGGCTATAAACATTTCTTGACTAATAATTTAGATTTCGGCCGCATCTCTAGCAAGTTTGGCTTGTGAATGGCCCAGTATCCTGATTATAATGTGACCCCTGTTCCAAATTATGATTACTTTCCATCGTGGGACAATATTCAAGTATTTCAGTTCACGTCAACCTATGTAGCTGGTGGACTTGATGAGAATATCGACTTGTCGGGTGTGACGGATAATGACTATATAGACGGTAATCCTGAAAATCTTAAAACAGAGATACCCGCAATTGAAGCGGGTAAAGAAGCCGACCAGGTAAAAGGTAACGCTAAAGAAGTGGGCATGACTGCCAAGGTCAATTTTAGCTCTAGTGTCTACGCGACTGGTGAGGTCATTCCTGACTGGATTAAGGGTACCTCTTACAAGATTATTGAGAAGTCAGGCGATAGAATGCTGCTTGACGGTATCATGAGCTGGATCAGCGTATATGATGTTGAAACTCTAGATGCATCTACTAGTGCACCAGTTGTGAATACTGGCCAAACTCACGTTGTACAGTACGGCGAGAACTTGAGTGGTATCGCTACTAAGTATGGGGCGACGTGGCAAGAGCTTGCGCGTGTTAACAGCTTAAGTAATCCTGATGTGATTTACTCAGGACAAACGTTACTAGTGGCCAATCATGGCCAACAGCAGGGGTATTTGTCGTTGAGTATGGTGACACTCTATCATCAATCGCTGCACAATTTGGTACGACAGTGGAACGTCTTGTGTCAGCTAATGGAATTGCTAATCCTAATTATATTTATGCTGATCAAGTATTGAAATTTTAGACTATATAGTTAAAACTCCCGTGGTCTTGTCAGTGTGATCGTGGGAGTTTTTGTTTGACAATTCCAACTAATAGTAGTAAAATTATCTAATTCATCAATCGTTTTAATGTTATACTAAGTAAGTAGAGAGTGAGGTTTGATTATGTTTGATGTAATAGGTAATGTCGTCAACGTCATAGGATTATTATCGATAATCTATTCAATACTCCAATGGCTATATTTTCATAAAGTGAAATTCTATATTTCACTGAATAAAATATTTTCATTTAAGAAAGATGTTAATTTCGAAATATCAGGTTTTTTTAACTTTTATAAAGATGAACAACTCGCTACTTTATTTGATGAAACAAAAAAATACTATAGAAATAGTATAAAAAAAATCAGCCAGACGAAACATAAGATTGTTTTTCAAATGGATTCAATGATTGTGAGTATAATTCATCATGATATTAAAGAAATTGATGAATATGAATATGAGATTTTCATAAGTGTTCCCAATTCTTCATACAAATCTGCTCTGAAAAATATTAATATTCTTGATAGAATATTTGATGATTTAAATAATAGATTTAGGATTGAAGATAAAAAATTTACATTTAAATCTGATTATTCAAAAAAGAATCCGTTCTTAAATCCTGGTGTTACAAAAATTGGTGTAGATAAAATAAAATCATTTATCATGATTATTTCAGCTACATCCTTGGAAAAAACTGCTTTTGATGACAATGACATAAGAGTTGGATTGGATTCAATGAGCTACGTAGATAAAAATTTTAGCGATATAAAAGTTATTGCTGAATTAATTTTAACAATGTAAAAGGGGAAATTATGCAGTCGGTATCAGTTTATGGGGTGAATGGAAGTTTAGCTTTTGATAATAGTAAAATTGATGACTTTACTAAAAAAGAAGAGAAAGTTGTTAGTGGACACACTGAAGAGTTATCGTTTCAGTTATTTAAGAATGAAATGATAGGAACATACACCAGATGTCGCATAGTTATGGATGAAGTATTTTCTTTAAGAGCTAGAGTATTTGGACAAGATACAACCGAAGTTATCGTCAATGTTGAGTACGATATTCTGATTGCTAATGAAACCGGTAAACTAATTATTTTAGCGAATAAAAAAAGTTGCGATAAAATTTCTGAATATATATCTGAAGAATTTGGTGTAAATTATCAAAAAATAGCCTATAACTTACCTAGAATTATTGAAGACTCGACAGATGTTAAAAAAGCTCAATTTCGTAAAGTGAGGATTGAAACAATACATGGAAGCAGTATTTCTGGCACAAGAGTGACAGATACAAATGTCTTTAAAGATTTCGATGGGGCTGGTGAGCTAAGTAATATTGCAGTAGTATATTCTGTTAACGGTGAAGAGGTTAGTTTCTCGATATCTGATATTGGATCAATTGTTATTTTTTCAACAATCACCGAGATGCAAATTATAATTGATTTGATTTATCTACTTTCAGATTAACTAAAAAACTCTCTGCCATTTATCAAAATCATAGATGACGAGACTGAGGAGGAGTTGGAATTTTGGTCAGGGTTTAGACCTGAAAAGATAAAGAAATGGAATAGCGAGATGAGCTGAAAAAAATAATTTGGCACATTTTTGGCATATTCAAATTAAAAACCCTTATAAAATAAGGGTTTTTAACGTATTATAATGTCCCCCGCCGGAATCGAACCAGCATCAAACCCTTAGGAGGGGCCCGTAATATCCGTTATACTAGAGGGACAGTAGTGGTTTGTTAACCACTAAATATTATATCATTTTAGGCTGATAAATTCACCTGATTTGAGGACTTTTTCAGGTTGTTTTTGATAGTGTTTGACATTTTTTTCGTCAAATGAGTTACCAACGACATTAACCACGACACCGGATTTACCCATTCGGCCAGTACGACCTGCCCGATGGGTATAGCTTTCAGCCGTTACGGGGATATCAAAGTTAATGACATAGTCAAGATCATTGATATCGAGGCCACGTGCGGCGATATCTGTCGCAAGGAGCAGGGTGATTTGGCCTGTCTTAAATCTCTCGATAATCGTTTTTCTAAACCGGCCATTGACATCACTTGCAATCGATACTGCAGCGATATTTTGGAAGGTTAATTTTTCTTCAGCATTGCCAAGATCTTCCAAGCGGTTAAAGAAGACCAGTCCCCGCATGTTTGGCATATGCGCGATTTGACGTAGCAGGTCTATTTTTTTACGATTTTCAACCTTGATCATGAAATGTTCAACAGTTGGCTCAGTTTTTTCGACATTAATCTCGACCAAGTCAGGCGCAAAGGCCGACATCTTATCGAATACTTCATGAGCTGTTGCACTTGAAGCGATGAACTGATAGGTTTTGGGTGTCCGTGTGATGATTGGTTTAACGAATCGCCACTGGGATGTTTCTAAAAGATTATCGACTTCATCCAAGATAATCGTATTAATCGACGTCATTTTGATTTTTTTGTCTTTAACAAGGTCCAAGGCACGTCCTGGTGTTGCCACGATGATCTCAGGTCCTTTTTTAATACGCTCGATTTGGCGTTTGATGCTAGCACCTGAAATAACTAGATTAGCATTAAGACCAAGCGGAGTCGCAAGGGATTTGACCACTTCAAAGATCTGACCTGCTAATTCACTATTTGGCGCTAGTATAAGGAGTTGTTGGCCTTGCTTTTTTTCGACTTTCAGTAAGCTTGGCAATAAATAAGCCAAGGTTTTACCAGTTCCAGTGGGGCTAGTTGCCAGACTGTTCTTACCAGATGAAATGATCTCAAAGGATGCCTTTTGGACATCTGTAAAATCAGAAACATCAGCTAAGACATCAGTCCAGACTTGGGGTAGGTCATTTTTCGTCAGCATTAAATTTAATTCCTGCACTTTCTCGCATCGCATAACTTGTTTCAGAGACATTGATGGCGAGGTTTAACCAGTCTTCGTATAGATCAAAGTTAGCTTGTGTATCGGGTTCTAGCATGATTTTAGCAAAATCCATGGCTTCTTCTTGCATATTATTTTTTGTAGGCTTAATCGGGAGTTCGTGTGTCGTGCCATCAAGAGAAATGAAACGCGCATATTTGACAGCGTTGACAGCATCAAGCACTAATGTCCCAGTCGTCGTGAAAATCTCACAAGGGACAAAAGAATTATAATGTCCGCCTGTTTTGATAGAGACATGAAAGCCATCATAGGTCAAAATGCCAACACCAGAGATATCAACGCCAGAATCCAGTACTTGTGCCTCATAGCGTGCATATTTGGGTTTGCCAAAGTAGGCATGGGCAGCATACAACAAGTAAACGCCTAAGTCAGCTAACAAGCCACCAGAAAAGGCAGGATTGAATTTATTTGGCAGTTGCCCATCTAATAATGCGGGCATTTTTGAGGAATATTTGGCATAGGTGAAATCAGCACCAATCACTGTTTTATCCTCTAAAAAGGCACGAATCAGATCAAATGATTTTTCATGTAGATTTCTAGCCGCTTCAAAAAACAAGACTTGTTCTTTAGTCGCCAGTTTAATAATGGCTTCAAGCTCTGTTGGATTAGAAAATGCGGGTTTTTCAACGATGACATGTTTACCAGATGAGATAGCTGCTTTTGCTTGTTCAAAATGTAAAGAGTTGGGGCTTGCGATATAGATCACATCAAGATCCGCAGTTACCAACTCTGATAATTCATCAAAGACGTCTACATGGTGGAAGTCCTCAGTAAAGGTCACACCAGTTTCAAGATTACGTGTGAAAACGGCAGAAAAGTGATACTTACCAGTGGCAAGTGCTGCATCTATAAAAGAACGGGAAATCCATCCAGTACCGATTACGCCAAGTTTTAATTTCATTTTGTCACGCCTCATTCTATTTTTTCATATAAAGGATATACGACGAGCTATCAGACTATATAAAAGGATTCCATAGCCTAGAGCCATTGATATAGATTAAACTAATACTTATTATAACAGAAAACAGGGCAAGTAGTAAGACGAGGTAGTCTAATCGACTTAAAACTGGGATGGCATACCAAGTGCGATGACTTTTTTTTCCAAAGTGTCTGCTGCTTAAGGCATGATGCTGATTAGCGCTTAGAAAAAAATGAAGTCTTGTTCTTTTTGAAACAGTCTTATTTTGTGCAGATGCAGCTTGCTTTAATTTTAAAACAGTCTTTTTATATGTAGGAACTACTGTAAACAGTTGGCCAATTTTATAAGCCAAACGATAAGGCAGTCCAATTTCAGCTAAACTAGCACTGATTTCTGAAGGCCGACTGCTAATGATAAAATAAGTGAGGAAATTAAGGATGATAATATCTTTCAGCATGATCGTTAATAAGTAGAGGACATCCTGTATGGTAAAATCATAGATCCAGCTGATATCATAGTTGTAGAGTGACACGGCGTAGCTTGGATTGATGAGATAGAGGAGGATGAGATGGCATGCAATCAAGCCTAAAAAAGGGATATAAGGCTTAACTTTAGGATGTAGGTAGGTAAGCATAGATAGCAGGGCTAACAAGGCTAGAAACCGGGTATCGTTTGAAATAATCGCTGCCATGCTTGTCAGAATAAACACTAGAAATTTAGTGATAGGTGCAAGTTGTCTAGACATCAGAAAACCTCCTTTCTGTCCATCAAAGGTGTAAAGAGATCAGATGCTGAGGTCAGAATTACGGTGATGCCTTTGTCATCAAGGTAGGCTAGGATATCTTGAAAATAGGTAAACTCGGGCTGATCAACTAAGACGATTGGTGTCTGCTTCATCAGAATACAGGCAGTTGCAAATAATTTTTTCTGTCTAAAAGATAGCGTGTCGATTGCCCTATCTGTCAGATCACTTAAGCCACAGAGGGTTAATATGTCTTGACTAATATGACCATCTTTAACATATGTCACGAAAATCATATCATCGGGATTAGCCATGATATAGCCGATTTTCCGACCACGCTTGTCAAGTGCTTGATGGGTAATGTTTTCATAATAAAAATCAATTTCACCAGATGCTTTGGCAAAACCAGCAAGCTTATCAGCAATCGGTGCGCTTGCTGTGGTTGATATACTCACTTTTTCCCCTTGGTAAACAGTGAAACTGACACCTGAAACGACTTCAGTTACGGATAAAATAGCTTTATCGTGGTTGATGTCTCTCTTTAAAACCACTAGCGCATCACTTGAGGGAGAATCACTTAAAGGATCAGGTAGATGAATGACATGATCAAAAAAGGTCTCATCAAAATCCCCTGTAACGATTACAGTACCTGTGTAGTCTGTAGGCAGAAATAGGGGTTCATCAAGCAGTAGCGTCGTCATCGGATGGATTAAAATTTGGATGAGTGAGATGACCTGTTTTTGAGCAGTCGATAGCTCATAAATATCTGTAGTCAAGTGTTCAATCACATCATATTTTTCGCTAATTTTATGTATTTTTGTTGCGATTTCCTCAGATGAGATCGCATCGTTTTCTAGGTTGAAAGCCAAATTTTCAGCTACAGTGCCAGGTATAAAATTATCATCTAGTGTTTGAGATAGAAAATCAAACTGATAGGTGGGGAGTTGCGTCGCAATATCAGTCAGTAACTTTGTTTTCCCACTCGCCATCGGGCCTTTAATTAGAAGTTTTTCACCACAATGTAAGTCAAGATGATAGGCTTCTAGTGCTAATATTTTTTCCATATACTGACTATTTTACCAAAAATCAGCTTAAATTGATAGATAATAGAAGATGGTTCTTGATGTTACCCTATAAATGACAGGGTACAAATGCAGACTAGACAAGCAGATAGCATAAATCAGTCAGATAAAATCTTACTCGAGTCTAATCAATTAATACACGACAAGCCTTAACGAAATAAAAATGAGAAAAAATTGAAATTCGAATCAGGACAGCTTATCTGATGTGGTATAATATTTACATGACTAAAAAACCTTTAATTATCGGAGTAGCAGGTGGGTCAGCTTCTGGAAAAAGTTCAGTTAGCCAAGCCATATTAGCTAATTTCTCACATGAGCATATTGCATTGATCGCACATGATTCTTATTATAAAGATCAAGGCTCGCTTGAGTTTGAAGACCGACTTAAGACAAATTACGACCATCCATTTGCCTTTGATACTGACTATTTATTGACACAACTTGGCGCCTTACAAGATGGCTTGCAAGTTGATATCCCTATTTATGACTATGCCTTACATACTCGGAGTCAAGAAACGTATTCACAAAATCCTGTTGATGTGATCATTGTCGAGGGGATTTTAGTATTAGATGACAAGCGATTACGTGACATGATGGATATTAAAATATTCGTGGACACGGATGACGATGTCAGGATTATTCGCCGGATCAAACGAGATATGGCCGAACGTAGTAGAAGTTTGGATAGTATTATTACCCAGTATCTAAGTGCTGTTAAACCGATGTATCATGAGTTTATTGAACCGACAAAGCGTTACGCAGATTTGATTATTCCTGAAGGTGTCAGCAATTTGGTTGGACTAGATATTATTAATACTAAAATTGCATCAATTTTAGAAGAAAATTGACAAGTGGTAACCGTTTACATTATCTTACCATTTGTGCTATACTATCATTGAACTAACAACTATATTATATTAAGTTAAGGAAAATTATAAATGAAGAATGATTTGTTTGATGGTCTTAAAGCCAAAATTGCAGGAAAAAATTTGAAAATAGTTTTTCCAGAAGGTATAGAATCTCGTATCATTGGTGCTGCCTATCGCTTGCAAGCAGAGGAATTGTTGACACCAATTCTTTTGGGAAATGTTGAAGAAATTTCTGCAACCTTACGTGCGCGTGGCTTACAGTCATCTCACTTTACGATTATTGATCCAGCTAACTATGACAAATTTGACACGATGGTTACAGCCTTTGTGGAACGTCGTGCTGGAAAAGTGACAGAAGCACAAGCAAGAGATATCTTGTTGGATGTCAACTATTTTGGGACGATGCTTGTCTATATGGGCTTAGCCGATGGTTTGGTATCAGGTGCCATACATTCTACAGCAGATACTGTACGTCCGGCCCTCCAAATTATCAAAACTAAGCCTGGTGTCTCTAGAACATCTGGTGCCTTCTTGATGGTACGTGCCTATGGCAAAGAAAAGTATGTTTTCAGTGATTGTGCCATTAATATTGACCCAGGGTCACAAGAATTAGCAGAAATTGCCATTGACTCAGCAGCAACAGCGAAATTGTTTGATATTGAACCACGCGTTGCTATGTTAAGCTTCTCTACAAATGGGTCAGGTGCATCACCAGATGTAACTAAAGTTGTAGAAGCGACGAAGATTGCTAAAACACTACGTCCAGATCTTAAAATCGATGGTGAAATGCAGTTTGATGCTGCTTTTGTACCCGAGGTTGGTCGTTTGAAATTCCCAGATTCTGATGTAGCTGGGAATGCGTCTGTTTTTGTCTTTCCAGATTTACAATCAGGCAATATCGGCTACAAAATCGCACAACGTTTAGGTAATTTTGAAGCGATTGGTCCAATCTTGCAAGGCTTGAATAAACCAGTATCTGATTTGTCACGTGGCTCAAATGAAGAAGATGTCTATAAATTATCAATCATTACAGCAGCGCAAGCTTTAGCTTAAATTTAAGCATAAAAAACCGACCAATGATTTAGCAATTGCTAGACTTGGTCGGTCTTTTTTTATCAATTATTTGGCAAATGCCCTAGCTATCTATTTGTAAGTAAATGGCAACTTTGCATTAAAGTAGATCCCAATGTTTAAAGGCATTGACGATACCATTATCCGTATTTGCTGTTGAGACAAAATCAGCGATTGCTTTTAGTTCATCTATCCCATTTCCCATAGCAGTCGCATGGTCAACTGCTTCGAGCAAGTGCAAGTCATTTGGGCCATCACCAAAGGCATACGTTTCGCCAGTAAAGCCAAGTAACTCGACAACTTTTTTGACGCCGGTTCCTTTATTTGAGCCAGCATTCACGATATCTATCGAAAATGGTGTGTTCTTGAAGTAATCAAAGGCTGGCACTAGATTATGATAGTAAGCAACATCAGAAGCTTGATTGGTAAAGACTAATAACATGTTGACTTCGTCTGTTAAATGGCGACGATTATCAACGACAGGTAGTGGGGAATCGATGTGTGCATAAGCATCGATGACCAGCTGGTTGACATCTGAAACCCAGTTTCCAGATTTATCATAGAAAGCCATGACCTGATTTTTAGCCTCTGCTAACAGTTTAAGCTCGAGCAATTTATCCAAAGGAATTGGCTCATGATAAATCGTCTCGCCATCTACGATAATATATTGGCCGTTCATGGCAATTGCACTGGTAATACCAGATTGTGCCATGAGCTCCTCTAATTCGAAATGACCACGTCCAGTTGCAATGATTGGCAGGATGCCATTATCTCGTATGGTGTGGAGTGCTTGGCTGACTGATTCATCTAACTCACTGTTCTTATTTAGGAGTGTGCCATCTAAATCAAAAAATGCGAGTGCATGATAGTGTTTATTAATATTGTCCATAAAGATAGTGTATAATATTTTAGGTTAAAAAGCCAAAGATTATTAGTAAATAGGGTGTATTTGTTGCAGGAATTAGCTAATCATGTTGCGTTGAATGCGGAGTGTATTATTTAAATGTAGAAAATATCAAATAACACGTGCAAAGCGTTTCAGTCATCATATTATCTAGCTGTAAAATATGGTATAATTAGACTAATTATGGTTAAAAAAACACAGAAAAAAGCAACTAAAAATAGAAAAATATCAAAAAAAGCACAAGCTGAGCAAGCAGAAAAGAAAAAACTGATTGCCCTTTTCGTGTCCCTCTTTTTACTCCTATTTGCAGCTACCCAACTAGGGGTTATTGGTGTAACCCTTTATAATTTGATTCGGATTATGATTGGTAGTCTTGCTTATCTAGTCATCGTAGGCATCGTTTTCTGGATTATCCGTTCTTTTTTCAAGAACAAAGAAGGTAGTCAGCAAGGTCGATTAATTTTAGGGTTGACTTTAATCGGTATATCCGTACTCTTAAGCTTTCAAGCCTACTTTGATAAGGTGACAGGTACCCAGCAGACTTGGGATGTTGTTTCAAGCCAATTAGTCAAACTAAAAGTCACAGAGTTTGCAGGATCAGGAATGATTGGCCATTTCATTTATTCGCCACTCAAACTGTTATTTTCAGTGATTGGTGTCTATATCATTGCAGCTTTGCTATTGCTAATCGGACTATATGTCCTAACACCAAAATTATGGCATGCTTTTTTTGCAAACTTAAAGACACGTTTCAGCCAATGGCAAGCAACTCGTCAAGTTAAAAAAGCGGATAAGCAAAAATTACGAGATGTCAAACAAGCGCAGATTGACTTACCTGCTGAGCCTAGTTTACCTGTTACACCTCTTGATGTATCGCAGCCTTATGACTTTATCACAAAAAGTGAACCAGAGATTGTCATGCCTGATTATGATGCCGAGACAGGAGAAATCTTAACACCAGAGATAGTTGAGGATGACGCGTCTGACATACCCCCGATTAACTTCCAACCAAATCAGGAGATGTCTCACTATCAGTTACCAGAAGTATCACTCCTTGCACCAACACCCATTAAGAATCAGGCAAATGAACGCAGTAATGTCCAAAACAATATCAAAATATTAGAGACGACCTTTAAGAGTTTTGGTATCCAAGCAACAGTTGAGTCCGCTGTTGTCGGACCATCTGTCTCAAAATATGAAATCAAGCTAGCAACTGGCGTCAAAGTCAGCCGTATCCTTAACTTACAGGATGATTTAGCCCTTGCCTTGGCAGCGAAAGATGTGCGGATAGAGGCGCCTATTCCAGGCAAGTCCTTAGTTGGTATCGAAATACCAAATGCGGAGGTGGCCATGGTCGGTTTCCGTGAAATGTGGGAAAGTGCCCAGACTAGTCCTGAAAATCTATTAGAAGTCCCCTTAGGTAAAGCAGTTGATGGTTCTATCAAGACCTTTAACTTAGCAAAAATGCCGCATATACTGGTTGCAGGATCTACAGGATCAGGTAAATCTGTTGCGGTGAATGGGATTATCGCAAGTATTTTGATGAAAGCCTTACCGAGTCAAGTCAAGTTTTTGATGATTGACCCCAAAATGGTCGAGCTAGATGTCTATAATGATATTCCACATCTACTGATTCCAGTTGTCACGAATCCACGTAAGGCGGCGCGTGCGTTACAAAAAATAGTCGATGAAATGGAAAGCCGCTACGAACTATTTCGTCGAGTTGGCTCAAGAAATATTGAAGGCTATAATGCAAAAGTTGAAATGTTCAATGCCGAAAGTCAAGAGAAACAGCAAACTTTACCATTGATCGTTGTCATTGTTGATGAACTTGCTGACTTGATGATGGTTGCATCAAAAGAAGTAGAGGATGCCATTATCCGGATTGGTCAAAAAGCACGGGCGGCAGGGATTCATATGATCCTTGCGACACAAAGACCATCTGTCGATGTCATCAGTGGTTTGATTAAAGCCAATGTCCCAAGTCGTGTTGCCTTTGCGGTATCATCAGGGACAGATTCCCGGACCATCCTAGATAGTAATGGTGCTGAAAAACTACTAGGTCGTGGTGACATGCTCTTTAAACCAATCGATGAAAATCATGCCCTACGCTTGCAAGGCGCCTTTTTATCAGATGAAGATGTGGCAAGTGTTGTGAGCTTCATCAAAGACCAAGCGAGCGCTGATTATGATGAGACGTTCGATCCAGGTGAGGTAGCTGAGGATGATGCCCGCTCATTTGATAGTAATAGTGCAGCTGCGGTAACTGACTCAGGAGATCCCTTATTTGAACAGGCCAAGCAACTTGTCGTAGAATATCAAAAAGCATCAGCATCGATGCTCCAACGTCGCCTATCTACAGGATTTAATCGTGCAACACGGATTATGGAAGAGTTGGAAGCCGCAGGAATTATTGGCCCTGCTGAAGGGACAAAACCTCGCAAGGTACTCCTTACCCATTTAGATGATGCAGCAACTGAAACGGCAAGCGAAAGTGGTGAACTAGATGACAGTATTTGATACCCTTACCCAGTTATCCCCAGCTACCCTACCGCAATTTGTCATGATATCAGGTGAAGATGACGATATTATTTCGGCCTTGAAGCTTCAACTGATGGCAAAAGTAAATTTTGACCCATCTGACCTGTCACAAGCCTATTTTGATTTGTCTGAGGCTGATCCCGATTTGGCCTTAGAAGAGCTTGAGAGCTTACCATTCTTTGGTGATGAGATGCTGGTTATATTTGAAAATGTATGGGAGTTAACAACAGTCAAGAAATCATTATTGACGGAAAATCAGTTACTGAGACTTGAACAGTTTTTAGACAATCCCTTAGCATCGACGAGACTGATCATCATTTGTCACGGCAAACTAGACGGCAAACGGCGTATTGTCAAGAAGTTAAAACAGATTGCCCTTCATTTAGAAGCAACGCCTTTAAAGCCAAATGAATTAAGTCAGTATTTTGTTAACAAGTCCAGCTTACAAGCGAATATTGTTAACCTCATCATCGAGAAATCAAATAGTCATTTTGCGACAGTAGGCCAAAATATAGCCTTAGTCACGACTTATGCTGATGGTAGACAGGTGACACTTGAGGATGTAGAAAAGGCTGTGCCTAAATCATTAGCGGATAATATCTTTGATTTAACCGACCTGATTTTAAAAGGTAAAATTGCAGAAGCAAGAAGCTTAGTGACAGATCTCGTCTTGCAAGGAGAAGACGAAATCAAGTTACTAGCCATCTTAACGAGTAATTTTCGCTTATACTATCAAATCAAACTGTTACTGGATAAGCAGTATACGGAACGTCAGTTGATAGATTACCTAAAAATTAATCCTTATCGCTTGAAATTCTTAGTAGCGCCTGCACGTAGTCGAAGTAAGGGATTTTTAGCAGCAGCAATGCGTTATCTGATAGACACAGATTTTAAAATCAAATCTGGTCAGGCGGATAAAAAATTTTTAATGGACATGGTCTTAATTAGATTATCCGGCATCAGTTGACGATAAGATCGTGTTTACCTAGTGGCATGCCGATCTTTTTTGTCATCAACCCTTGTCTACAGCATGCATTTTTAAAACGTGATTAACGCTAAAGGAGAAAAACATGAGACTTTTACCAGAGCATTATGATGAGTTAGTGATGATACGCCACTATATCCATGAGCATCCAGAATTATCAGGGCAGGAATTCAAGACAACCCAGTTTTTAACAGATTACTTACAGGATCTAGACATTACCGTATTAGCGACGGGGTTAAAGACGGGATTAGTTGCCCAAATTGGTTCAGGACAACCAGTCATTGCTTTACGGGCTGACATCGATGCGCTCCCCATTATAGAGAATACAGGACTAGCGTTTGCGTCCAAGAATGCGGGTGTCATGCATGCTTGTGGTCATGATTTACATCAGACGAGTCTACTTGGTGCTGCAAAACTCCTAAAACAGCGGGAAGCTGAGATTCAAGGCACGATCAAATTAATCTTCCAACAAGCAGAAGAAACACACATAGGCGCAAATGAAGTGCTTGAAACAGGGGTGTTATCTGATGTACAAGCAATTATTGGTTTCCATAATATGCCTGATCTACCTGTAGGACAAATAGGGCTTCGTAGCAAAGGGATTATGGCAGCAGTCGATCAGTTTTATGTGACAGTTAATGGAACTGGCTCCCATGCGGGCTATCCTAATCAAGGTGTAGACAGCATTCTTGCCACATCAAGCATCATCACAAGTCTTCAGCAACTTGTCTCGCGGAACATCGATCCCCAACATGCTGTCGTCGTTTCGGTCACGCATGTAGATGCCGGAAATACCTGGAATGTCCTGCCAGATAAGGCCATATTTGAGGGGACAATCCGAACCTTTGCTCCAGAAGATCGTATCCTTGCTAAAAAAAGATTTTATGAAGTCGTAGAAAATGTAGCAGCAGCCCACGGTGTTAGTGTGACAATAGACTGGATTTTTGGCTCAAACGTTACCTACAATGATCCAGAATTATCAGCATTCATGTTTGATGATATGCAAAACTGGCATGAGGATGTTGTCGTGCCAGTTCCCTCAAATGCGGGAGAAGATTTTGCTAGCTACCAAGAACAGATACCAGGCGTATTTGCTTTTATAGGTAGTAACGGACCAGGAAGTCCGGGACTTCACTTTTCAGATATGGTCATCAAAGATGAAACGATACCGATAGCAGTTGCCTATTATGTGGAAAATGCTTTTTCACTGTTAAAAAAACTTGGGAATGACTTGCATGTATAGCAACTCAACTTTTATAAAAGAAAGTTGTCAAACATTACAAAATAAGGTATACTATAAAAAAGCAATGAATCCGGTGGCGCGGTGGAGCTTAAAGTTAATATAAGCGCTTGGTTGTCTAACCAAGAATTCAGGTGGAACCGCGTCTATAAGGCGTCCTGATGTGATCACACTTTGTGTTGAAGCATCAGGACTTTTTTTGTATTCTGAATGCTATTAGCACCAAAACGTTAACTCGCTATGAGACGTATACGATGGAGGAAATAATGTCTAAAAAATTATCATTTCAAGAAATTATTCTAACGCTTCAAAACTTTTGGAGCGAGCAAGGGGCAAACCTCATGCAAGCCTACGATAATGAGGTCGGTGCTGGCACGATGTCACCTTATACTTTTTTACGTGCCAATGGTCCAGAACCATGGCATGCGGCTTATGTGCAACCATCACGTCGTCCAGCAGATGGGCGTTATGGTGAAAATCCAAACCGCCTGTTTCAACATCACCAGTTTCAAGTTGTCATGAAACCGAGCCCTAAGAACATCCAACAACTCTATTTAGATAGTTTGGCTGCCTTAGGCATTAATGCACTGGAACATGATATTCGCTTTGTTGAAGATAACTGGGAAAACCCGTCTATGGGTGCTGCTGGTATCGGCTGGGAAGTTTGGCTTGATGGTATGGAAGTGACACAGTTTACTTATTTCCAACAAGTTGGTGGGATAGAAGTTGATTCTGTGACATCAGAAATTACCTATGGTCTTGAACGATTAGCTTCATATATCCAGGAAGTGGAATCTGTCTATGATCTTGAGTGGGGAAATGGCGTGCTCTATGGGGATATCTTTACTGAGCCAGAGTATGAACACTCTAAATTTGCCTTTGAGGAAATCGATACAGATGTCTTCCTAAATCTCTTTGATACCTATGAAGCACAGGCCATTAAGTTACTTGATTTAGGTTTGGTACATCCAGCCTATGACTTTATTTTGAAATCAAGTCATACTTTTAACTTACTTGACGCGAGTGGTGCAGTTTCTGTAACAGAACGTGCTGGTTATTTACATCGCGTGCGGACTATGGCTAGAAAAGTCGCACGGACGTTTATTAATGAACGTGCAAAATTTGGCTTCCCATTGTTAAAAGATGCTGACTTACGCGATAAATATCTCGGAGAAAACGGTAAATACACTGAAGTTGCTGGAGGTGACAAATAATGGCAAATTATCTACTTGAAATTGGTTTGGAAGAGATGCCAGCACATCTTGTCAGTGCAGCAGCTACGCAACTTGAAACCCGTATGACAGACTTTTTATCAGAAAATCGTGTGGCATTTGAGACGATGACTCAGTTTTCGACACCACGTCGTTTAGCTGTTTTGGTCAAAGGCTTAGAAGACGCTTCAGCAGCTATCGATGAAGAAGTCAAGGGGCCTTCTGCTAAGATTGCCAAAGATGCCGAAGGGAACTGGTCAAAAGCGATTCAAGGCTTTTCCCGTGGACAAGGTGTCACACCAGACGACCTTGTATTACAAGGCGACTATTACTATGCCAATAAACATATCGCAGGTATTGCGACTGCTGATATTTTAACGACAGTTGGGCGTGATGTCATCAGCAAGATGCAGTTTTCAACTTACATGAAATGGGCCAATAATAGTTTCTTGTTTGTTCGTCCAATCCAATGGAACGTTAGTTTACTTGATGCACAAATTATCCCCTTTGACTTACTTGATGTGACAGCAGATAAAATCACTTATGGCCATCGTTTCTTATTTGACGGTCATATCACGCTTGATGATGCCCTAGACTACGCACCACGTCTTAAGGAGGCATTTGTCGTTGCAGATGCCGCAGCAAGAAAAGCGCAGATTGAAGCACAAATTGCAAAAATCGCCAAAGATAATAACTGGACGATTTATCTCTTACCTAGTTTACTTGAAGAAGTGACAAATCTTGTGGAATACCCGACAGCATTTGTTGGCGAGTTTGATGCGAAATATCTGGATGTCCCTGAAGAAGTACTAGTTACCTCGATGCGTGAGCACCAACGTTACTTTGAAGTGCGTGATCTTGCAGGGCAATTACAACCAAACTTCATTTCAGTCAGAAATGGGAATGCAGTTCATATCGACAATGTCGCTAAAGGGAATCAAAAAGTATTAGTTGCCCGTCTTGAAGATGCAGAATTTTTCTGGAAAGAAGATCAAAAGCTTAAGATCGCTGATTTAGTTGAAAAACTGAAAAAAGTAACCTTCCATGAAAAAATTGGGTCTGTTCATGCACATATGCATCGCGTTAAGACCATTGCTAAGAAAATTCGTCAGGCTGCTAACTTATCAGCCGACTATGATGCAAAACTAGAACGTGCTGCTGACATTTATAAATTTGACCTCTTAACAGGCATGGTCGGTGAATTTGATGAGCTACAAGGCGTGATGGGTGAAAAATATGCTTTATTAGCAGGTGAAGATGCCAAAGTAGCGACTAGTATTCGGGAACACTATCTCCCAACATCAGCTGATGGTGCCCTACCAGAAACTGAGATGGGTGCTGTGCTTGCCATGGCAGATAAGTTGGACACTATCCTTTCCTTCTTTACTGTTGGCTTAATCCCGAGTGGGTCAAACGATCCTTATGCCTTACGTCGTGCCACAGCTGGTATCTTACGTATTATCGAGAGCCAAAATTGGGATATGGCCCTAGCTAGCCTGATTAGTGAGCTTTATACGCTTGATGTAGCTGGCTTTACTTACGGGAAACAAGATGAGGTCATGCAGTTTATTAATGGTCGTGTGGCTAAAATGCTCGAGGGTGTTGCCCGTTATGACTTGATAGAAGCAGTGCTTGCGACAGGGTCACTAGACGTCACTTACTTGATTGAGACTGCTAAAGCCTTATACAATAAAGTATCTGATGCTGATTTTAAAACATCAGTCGAGAACTTGGCGCGTGTTGTTAACCTAGCAAGTAAATTAACAACAGCACCATCTGTAACTGAAGCGACACTTGAAAATGAGTTTGAAAAGGCTCTATTTACAGCTGAGCAGAAGCTAGTCTTAACTGGGACTAGCGCAGAAAAGCTTACAGCCTTGTTCTCACTATCCGATTTGATCACAGCATTCTTTGATAATACCATGGTCATGATCGATGATGAAGCGTTGAAACATAATCGCTTGAGTCTATTAGCTGACATTGCCGCTAAGGCTGGTCAACTTGCAGATTTCAGACGGATCCTTACAAAATAAGGTAAAGAAAATAGGAGGAAAAAGATGGTAACCCCTCAAGATATAGAACGCATTAATGAATTGGCACGAAAGAAAAAAACGGTCGGTCTAACAGCTGATGAAAAAGTAGAACAGGCTGAACTACGACAAGCCTACATCTCTGGTGTCAAATCAAGTTTGCGCCATCATGTAGAATCAATCAAGGTCGTCGATCCTGACGGCAATGATATCACACCTGAAAAGGCGAAAAAAGCCCAATTTGATAAAGGCTTACGTGATACCCTATAAACACGACTTATAAAAGTACTGGCCTACATGGCTAGTACTTTTTTATTTTGTAAGATGGTAGATGTACTTAAGATAGGATGACAGCTTATCAATAGGCATATACTTATTACCATATATGCCTATTTATAGTAAATTATACGAAATTGTTCATAAAAATGTAAGCGATATCATATTTTTAGCTTATATAGGCTTTCTTGTGAAATTTATAGCCAAAAATATGGTATAATTTTCTTAGCATTAAAAATTTGAAAGGCTATCAAAACATGACATTTGACAACACAGATCAACTCGCGGTCAATACGATCCGTACGCTATCTATTGACGCCATCCAAAAGGCAAACTCTGGTCACCCGGGGCTTCCTATGGGTGCTGCACCTATGGCTTATGTGCTTTGGCGCAACTTCCTAAATGTTAACCCAGCAACACATCGCGAGTGGTCAAATCGTGACCGTTTCGTTTTATCAGCAGGTCATGGGTCTGCCATGCTTTACTCGCTCCTTCATTTGGCTGGTTATGAGCTATCGATCGATGATCTCAAAAACTTCCGCCAATGGAACAGTAAAACACCAGGTCATCCAGAAGTTGATTGGACTGATGGTGTTGAAGCGACAACAGGGCCGCTTGGACAAGGGATTGCCAATGCAGTCGGCCTTGCTATGGCTGAAGCGCATTTAGCTGCGACATATAACCGTCCTGGTTATGAGATTGTTGACCATTATACTTATGCCTTAAATGGTGATGGTGACTTGATGGAAGGTGTTTCTCAAGAAGCGGCATCACTTGCATCACAACTTAAACTTGGTAAACTTGTTCTCTTTTATGATAGTAATGATATCTCTTTAGATGGCCCAATCTCAAAATCTTTCCCAGATGACATCAAAATGCGGTTTGAGTCTTACGGTTGGCAACATATCCTAGTGACAGATGGTAACGATTTAGCAGCCATCGAAGCAGCGATTACTGCTGCCAAAGCTAACTTAGACCAACCAACGATTATCGAAGTGAAAACAATCATTGGGTTTGGTGCTGAAAAACAAGGTACATCTGGCGTTCACGGTGCACCATTAGGTGCTGAAGGCGTTGCCTTTGCTAAAAAAGCATACGGCTGGGACTATCCTGAATTTACAGTGCCTGAAGAAGTGGCGACTCGCTTCAAAGAAACACTTGGCGATCGCGGAGAAACTTTAGAGCTTGACTGGCGTAAAACATTTGATGCTTATGCAAAAGCCTACCCTGAATTGGCTAAGCAATACGCAGATGCTTTTAACAATGTGACACCAGAGCTTGAATTGGCTAAGTATGAGCTTGGCACGTCAGCTGCTAGCCGTGTGACATCACAAGAAACAATCCAACAACTCTCACAACAAATGCCTAATTTATGGGGTGGTTCAGCAGACCTTTCTGCTTCGAACAATACCATGGTTAAAGTAGAAACAGACTTTGAAGTTGGCAACTACGCAGGCCGTAACATCTGGTTTGGTGTCCGTGAATTTGCGATGGCAGCAGCAATGAACGGGATTGCGCTACATGGTGGGACACGTGTATATGGTGGGACATTCTTTGTCTTCTCAAACTATATGTTACCTGCAGTTCGTATGGCAGCCCTCCAAGAAGTACCGACAGTCTATGTGTTCACACATGATTCTATCGCTGTTGGGGAAGATGGCCCAACGCATGAGCCAGTAGAACAACTGGCAAGTGTTCGTGCCATGCCTAACTTAAATGTCATTCGTCCAGCAGATGGTAACGAAGTGATCGCTGCTTGGCGTCGTGCTGTAACAGAAACCAAACGACCAACCGCTTTGATTTTGACACGTCAAAACTTACCTGTTTTAGACAACACAGCTGAATTGGCAGAAGCTGGTGTTAATCATGGTGCCTATGTGATTTCACCAGAAGCATCAGGCTCAGAACTTGAAGGTATTATCATCGCAACTGGTAGCGAAGTGAAACTTGCGATCGATACACAAGCAGCTCTTGCAGCATCTGGTACAAATGTACGCGTTGTATCGATGCCAGCCCAAAATATCTTTGATGAACAATCAGCTGAGTATCAAGCAGAAGTCTTACCACTTACTGTTACAAAACGTTTGGCAATTGAAGCAGGTACTAGCTTTGGTTGGGGTAAATACGTTGGCTTAACTGGTAAAACATTGACAATAGACACATGGGGCGCTTCAGCACCAGGTGATAAAGTCTTTAGCGAATATGGCTTTACAGTTGATCATGCGGTTAAACTTTATCAAGAACTATAATGTTATGACTAAAAGTACACTTCGAAAGAAGTGTCTTTTTAATACTTTATACTGACAAACTGATAGTCCAGCCGATTTCTAGAACTGACGATCGCCTAGCGCGATGACTATAAAAAGGAGATGCATATGCAAATAGCACAGAGATTAAAAAAAGGTGACACAGTTGCCATTATTTCCTTATCTAGTGGCATACTAGGTGAGTCCTTTATGGCACAACAAAAAAGCTTAATCGAAAAAAGAATAAAAGCGTTTGGGCTAAAGGTTATCTATACACCACATGCACTAAAAGGACTTGATTTTATTAAAGCCAATCCTCAGGCGCGTGCAGCAGACCTAAAGTGGGCCTTTGCCCAACAGGAAGTCCAGCTGATTTTAAGTGCTATCGGTGGAGATGATACTTATCAAACAGTCTCCTATCTACTTGAAGATGGCGAGTTTAAAAAACTGGTATCTGAAAATCCCAAGCTTTTCATGGGCTACTCGGATACCAGCATTAATCATTTGATGTTCCAAAAATTAGGGCTTGCAACCTACTATGGTCCAGCTGCTATCGTTGATTTTGGAGAGTTTGCACCGGATATGTTGGCCTATACTGAGGCATGTATACACCACTTATTTTCAAGAGATGCACCAGAAATTGTGTCTAGTCCAACTTGGTATCATGAAAGAACTGCCTTTGGTCCAGAAGCCTTTGGTACGGACAGAAAGTCATCTCCAGAAAGGCATGGCTATGAGGTTCTTTTTGGTAGTGGCAAGATAAGTGGCAAGTTATATGGTGGGTGTTTGGAAAGCTTAGGAGAGTTGCTACTAGGTGGTCGCTATGGCGATGAAGTTATGGTAAATGAGACCTATCAACTGCTTTGTCGTGATACGCGTGATAAGCTACTATTTCTTGAGACAAGTGAAGAAAAACCAACACCAGAGCGTGTTAAGCTATTATTGGCTGCACTAGAACAGGTTGATTTTTTCAGGCACGCTAAAGGGCTGATCGTTGGTAAACCACAGGACGAGGCCTATTATGACGACTATCGTAGCATCTATCAAGCCTTAGCAGAAAAATATCAGTTACCCCTTTTATATAATGTGAATTTTGGTCATGCTCATCCCAGGTGTATCTTACCTATCGGCCAGTCGGTAACCCTTGATTTAGATGATAAAACAGTTAAATTGCTCTCGCCTCTTGCTAGATAAGCTGTACGTCTTGTGAGAGAGTAAACTATATTTTTTTTAACAAATTTTATGCTTTTATTTCTCGCATTTTTATACAATTGTTTAAATGCAAATAATCGTTTATAATAGCTTATTAGCACAAATTTTTAAATATCGTATTTCAGAAAAAATGGTGAGAGATGAAACAAGAAAAAACGCGTAGATTTGGCTTATTAATGTCAATTGCAATGATTGTTGGTATTGTGATAGGGTCAGGTATATTTTTTAAAGCGGATGACATTCTGATTCAAACGAATGGCAATGTCCTGATGGGCTGTCTGGTGCTATTATTTGGCGCAATAGGCATTATTTTTGGCGGTATTACCATTTCAGAGTGGGCCAAATTGACAGATGATGCGGGCGGCTTGATCGTTTATGCTGAGAAAGCATTTGGTCGTGTATTTGCCTTTTTATTAGGTTGGTTTCAAAGCACAGTTTATTTTCCAGCCTTGGTTGCTATTGTTGCTTTTGTTGCGTCAAATTATACGGTGGCACTTTTTCCGCAACTCAATTTTTCAGGTAGTGGCGTCTGGTTAGTTAGCTTGATTTATTTGCTTTTGATTTATATCATGAATATCATGTCTAGTAAACTATCTGAGTTTTTTCAGACATCCTCCATGTTTATTAAGTTAATCCCCTTATTTTTAATTGCAATTTTCGGCTTGATTTTTGGTGATCCAGGTGGGTTATCGTCACATGCTATTACCTTACCGGTTATGATGTCATCGACGGGTGCCATTGTTGCGGTTGCCTTTTCCTATGATGGCTGGGCGATTGCACCAGCTATTGGTCATGAAATAAAAAATTCAAAACGAAATTTACCGATTGCCTTGATTATCAGTCCACTGATTATTTTGATTGTGTATGTCAGTTATTTTGTTGGGATTTCTTTACTGATTGGGCCAAAAGAAATTATGCAAATGGGGGACTTGGCCTTCTCAGCTGCAGCAGAGAAATTATTTGGCCCTGTAGGGCAAAAATTGATGCTGATTACAGTTATCATCTCTGTCTTAGGTACCCTTAATGGCTTAGTAGTCGCCAATATCCGTGCCCCTTATTTTTTAGCGTTGAGAAAAGAGTTGCCTTATAGTAAAAAAATAAGCCATCTTCACCCTAGATTTAATATCTCTCTTTTATCAGTGATGCTCAGTTTCGCCATGGTCTTGGTTTGGCTAGGTATCCATTTTATGTCAATATCATTTCCCAGTGTTCGCCGATTTGGTATCGATATTTCTAGTATTCCGATTGTGATAATGTATTTATTCTATGGGCTTTTATATATTGGCATCATGATTCGAGCTGCTAAAGGCTTGATTAAGAACAAACTTGTCGGTTTTGTTTGTCCGTTATTAGCATTAGCAGGTGCTCTGCTGATTTTATACGGTGGACTAACAGGATCAAATGGGATCATTTATCTCATCGTGTCGATGCTCATTTTAGTCAGTGGTCTTGTACTTTATTATAGTATGCGTGTTAAGCGAAATTGAACATGTTCTAAAAAAGGTATGCGTTACACTTTTATTAAGTGGCATTTGCTTTTCAATCTTAGTTTTGATAAGATTCTTCTGAGATATCTTTCGTTTTTTCTGGCAGCTGTTCACTGATGCGACTACAATTACAAGTGCCTTAGTTTTTTTAATAAAATACATCACTTCCCCCATAATGGGCAAAGAGAAGTGATTATTATATTGAATATTGTGTATTATGATCAATCCCTAAGCGTGTCACCATTTGTGGGGGAAGCGGTGGTAAATTTTATCCAGATGCCTTGGCAAAAAAAGCTGATGTCTATGTCACTAGAGATATCTATTATCATACGGCACATGACATGCTATACTCTGGCTTGACGGCTATAGATCCTGGTCATCATATTGAAGTATTGTTTATCAAAAAAGTAACACAAGTATTTAGAGACTTGAAAATAGATGTGACGATTATTGAAAGCAGGGCGTTGACCATCCTTTTATCCGTCATTAAACGTCCAAAAATAAGCTATTATAAATCTTTAAAGATCAGGTATTGTATACTTGGTCTTTTTTGTTTTTAAATTTTTATTTTGGAAGCAAAATAAAAATAACAGATAAAGTTAATTAAATTACTTGACAATTTCTTTTTATTTTGTTAAACTGTCAGTATATATAAGATAACGCTTTCGATGTATAGAGGTTAAGGAGACCATCATGGCACAAATCAGTGTAACCCCAGAAGAACTAAAAGAACAAGCGCAAGTCTATGTGCGTTCAAAGGAAGAGATTGAGGTAGCGATTCAAAATGTGAACCGTATGAACGATACGATAGCCCAAGAATGGAAAGGTGCAGCGTTTGAAGCCTACCTTGAGCAATACAACCAATTGTATGTAAACGTTCAAAAATTTGAGGACTTACTTGCGGATATTAACCAGCAGTTGACGAGATATGCTGATACGATTGCTGAACGCGATGCACAAGATGCGCAAAGTTTTGGTTTTTAAAAATGAGCGCCTTTTAAGGTGCTTTTTTCATAAAACAAATAGATGAACTGACGAAAAAATTAGGAAAGTAGTAACATGGGCATTTTTGAAGCAAATGAGATAGAGACAAGGGACCATTTTTTTATAGATAATCGCTTAAATCCGAGTGATTTGATTTTTGTCGTCTATTTATTAGGAGATCGTTTAAAGAAAATTAGTTTAACGCAGACGTCACCTTCAGCTAAGTGTTTAGGGTCACTCTTTGGTGTTGTGAATAACAAATTACATATTGACGGGTGGTCAACTGAGCTAGGCTATCAGGAAATAAAGGGGACGCGTTTTTTAATCCTATCAAGAGACAATGCCCAGACTTATTTTTTTATTTTCAATACCTATAAAAAATTGGTGATCAGTTCAGATGCGTTTGCGGGTATAAAATCACCAGGTAAGACGCGACTCATCTTAGATCGAGATCGATTGATCGTTGATGTAAAAGAACCAGATGTCTACTATAATAATCAAAAAATCGTTGGACACCATGTTTTCTCGGTTTTTGAAGGGGCAAGTTTTTTAACACCCCATTATCTACTTGAAAAATGCCCAAGTCAATGGAAAATAACGGTTTTCTCAGATGATTTTACCTTTGAGCCGAGTCATGTTTTACTACAAAAAAGAAAAAGTGAGTTTCCAAAAGACTTTCCAGACTATCGGCGAAGTCCTAGACTGAATCTAGAAGTCCCAACAGATAAATTCAAATTACAAGGGTCAAGCAAACATCAAGAAAATAAAGGGCATAGTCTTTTAAAGATGATACTGCCACCGCTTATGATGATTGGGATGACAGGGGTCACGACACTCTTAAGTGGTCGAGATGCCTTGATGATGTTAGGCATGGGAGGTGCGAGTTTACTTACGACGACATTTACCGTCTCTCAATTTTTTACTGAGAAGAAGGCAAATAAGCTAAGCGCTATTGAGGAAAAAGAAAATGATTTGCACTACCTCGTTACGGCTGTCGGGGAAATCACAAGACCTTACAAGCAGGAGAAGGAAGTGCTTGCCTTTCAGCTACCAAGTCCTGAAAAATTAG